>JAPLNL010000045.1 GCA_026692905.1 Planctomycetota bacterium | reverse complement strand
GCTTATCCGTTGGCAAAACGATCTCGTTACTACCGCCACATCCCAAGAAAACCATCCCCATCGACGCAAGAACCAATAGTCGTACCGTTCGCATAACCAATCTCCAAGCTCAAAAACGGAAAAAATAAATTCAAAAACATCAATTGTTTGTTGAGGCAACCTGTGCATCGATAGAGCGACCGCAGTTACAGGACTCTGCATCCTCTTTTGCGATAGCAATCTTTTGCTCTTCGGTGAGAGGCGTTGTCGGTAACTGAATACTTGGCGAACTCGATTCGCAACCGCTCAACAAACACACACCGATAAAGACCAAGTAAATACGTTTCATTTTTGCTTTCCTAACACGCACAAGGTCATTCTCGGCAAGAGGGCCACCAAGTGGATCACTCTTGCCGAGAGTGACTTTGATCTTCAGCTCATACCATCCTCAACGACATACCCATCACGGCGCGGGAACAACTCCCACGCCGTTTTCAAAATCAACTTGGTATTGCCTAGAGGTCCGATTGAACAGGATTGCCGTCATCAATGATACAAAGGTTCATCCAAACCTGAGCGTCTACCGTAAACGGAGCGAAGTGAACCGATCCGTCACCGTACGTTGCGTTTAGGCCGCCGGCGTGGGACGAACCAAAGTAGCGTCGCCAAACATTGGTAGTGCCATCGTTGAACGAGGATACGGTTCCAGTCGCTGGAAGCTTCTTGTCCAAATCGGACTTCGGAGGGAAATGGAAACGAAGTACGCACTCGTCCCATCCTGCATTGTTCCATCGTTCGTTGTCGCCACCATCGGCACCATGTCGGGTTGGCGGAATATGCTTTTCAGCGGCTGAGATCGAATTGGAAGTACCATCGGTAAAGTCGGCCATTCGGCGTTTTGCACCTTGGGCGGACCAGCAAATAGCTCCCTTGCGACCACCGGTATTACCGAAATTTTCAGGAGTACGTTCGTTTCGTCGAGGAGCCATTCCAAGTGGAGCTGCAGGGATATCGCCCCAGTTTTCATGCACTTCGCCTTGATAGAAGCCTGCACAACCGGCGTAATCGCATCGGCCGAGAAGCGCTGCTCCGTAACCAGTCGGACCACGTCGGGATGGGCAAAAGTACGAGGGAATGAGCGCTCGGGCCACGTCGTCTTCGCCGTTGTAGTTCGCTGGGCGGCCACTGTGAATCGGTGGCAAATCGAACCTAGCCAGATTCCAAACATTGGATGCTTCGATGTACGGAAGAATCTTGAACCAATGGCTCCACCCGTTTGGATGCGCAGCGTTGCAGCAAGTTGTTCCGCTTTCGTACGCGCCGATCGGTTCGTTGTAAACCATACCAGGCAAGCTTGGGTCACCATCGTAGGGGCCTTTCGGCAAGAACCCGTAAGCCGATTCGTGATTCAAAAAGGCCAAGCCAATTTGCTTCATGTTATTGCCGCATTGCATACGTCTAGCTGCTTCGCGTGCAGCTTGTACGGCTGGCAACAACAGTCCGACCAAGATCCCAATAATCGCAATCACCACCAAAAGCTCAACGAGCGTAAACGCAGTGCGACCAATAGCGGCGTTGAATCGTCGATTCCACCGATTTCTCAAAACCATCATAACCTCCAGGTAAATGTCCAAACTCAAAATGACTCGCCAATCGCGAAGACATCTTTTTAGAGTTCAACGGAAACCCGTCCATAGGTTCGTTCGATAGTTCATCACATCTTCCAAATCTCTTAACAAGAATGAACGAAGAGCGAACAACGGATGAAGCTTGTGTGAAGGTGCGATGTAGGGGACGTTAAGGCTTTTGCGAAAGTAAACCATCGTTTTCAGATCAAGCTCAAGGCTTGAAAGACATTAGCGGTGGTTTAGGAGCGTAGCGACGACACCACCGGATAGCGACCTAGAGGGATCGCAAGCATCCTGAAGGGATGCCAGATATCGAATTCTTTTGCGAAAAGGCGTTCAGTCCTCCCCATCTATGATCCTTTCGGGATCGAACTGCAAGAGCGTAACGTATCCGTGGGTGTCGCTTCGCTCAACCTAAGGATACTTTCTGAAATCTCTCTGAGATTTTGTGCATGTTGATTTCGCCACTCAAGCGGTTAAGATGAGTTTTCATTGATAACTTGCCGGTTCCTGAATGCGTAAAGTCTGTCTAGATTGCCCATCACGCCCCCTCAACTTAGCATCTCTCGGGAGATTGAATCCATGTCTAGAATCGCGGTCGCATGCAGTTTGTTGATTGGCTTGTTATCGACTACGGGCAACGGGCAACAACCGATGGCGAAAACGAGCCTTGCTGGAAATACATTGGAGTTATGGAGCATGGAGTCAGTACCCTTTCCGGGAGTGGTGACAGAACGAGCACACCCTTTACTTCACATTGATTTCAAAGACATGCAGTCCATGAAAGATGCCGGGAAAATGTCCCCCAATATGCTTCGAGATTTGGGTATGAATTTCAAGCGATGGCCAATTCAGAAAACAAATAAGTTGGTGGATCATTTGCTGCTCGGAATGTTGTTGCGTGACTCCAAAGGCAAGGTTCCAACGGTAAAACTATCATTTTCAACCGCAATTCGTGTTAAGTTCGATTCGGGCAAAGAGAGCGCAATGTGGCCCGATCGTTCATCGTCGGATTGCCTTCTCTCGGAGCGATTGGCGTATACCGGGTGGAATGATCAGCACCTTGCCCCGCTTCCGCTGCCAATGAACTCGGGAGCAAAGCGAGTGGAATCGGTCGAGGGTTTTGCCATCATCACACCGGTAGAAAAATATCACTTTGAGTTTGATCTAGAAGATTTCCGCACCCCTAAACGCAAGTCGGATGGTACCGTTTCCGTCGTTCCTATATCCGTCAAAACAGACGCCAACCAAACGGAAGTCGTGCTGCACGTCTTTGGGCCACTGCCAAAAACGACCAAAGAAAACACCCCGGAGAAAGCCGGTAAGATGAGGATGGATTTGGCGTGGAAACTGGAAGAGAGCATTGAAACAAGGAAAGCCGGTATTACGACGTATAGCGCAAGCGCTCAAACCGAATCCGGAAATTTCATCACTCCAAACGCGTACTTTTTCTCGACGAATCCAAAAGGCTCGGATTCGGAGGCGTCAATCCAGGCGGAGCTAAAACGCCGAAGGCAAGAGACCCAATCAAGCGATGTCGCTCAAGCGAGCGCCCTTCAGCTGGATGTAGTCAAGTACGTTTTTACCAAATCAGTACCTCAGAAGATCTTTGTTACGGTTTCGCGAACGAAGGATCTGGAAACGATCGAGCCATTTGTCTTCAGGGACCTTCCGATTACTATTTCCAAGCAGCGAGAGTCCCTCCAAGGGTTCTTGGCCAAGCTTGAAGCTTCGGAGTTCGATGAGAATGCAAAGATCGAGACATTTCGAGTCTGGAAAGACAAGTCCGGCAAGTTCAAGATCGAAGCGCAATTCGTGGACTCTGATGGAGCCAGAGTAAAGCTTCAAAAAAAAGATGGCGCAACGGTCGAAGTCCCGATTGAAAAACTTTGTGACGAGGACCGCGAATTTCTCGACAAGCGGTAATTAAAAAATCGTTCGCGAATGATTGTCCTAAATGGGGTGGGCAACAAACCAGATCAAGCTGAAGGCTTGAAAGATATTAGCCGGTAGTAACGTATCCGTGGGTGTCGCTTCGCTAAACCCACTGCTACTTTCTGCAATCTCTCCGAGATTGAGCAAAGGATATGAGCCATCGGGCAAACGACGGGTTCCAGTATGTTTTAGCACACCAAGCATGTTGCGAACTAGGGCACAAGGCCCTCGTTCGCGTTCTTGTGCTGACTTGTGGCGAGGTACGGAATAAGTTTGACGTACTAGCTTTGAACGCGTTCTAATCGAAACATTCCCTTGCGGCAGGTCGCTACGATTTGTCCTGGCAACTCCAGCCGTTTGGGATGGGTTGTTTGAGATGCTAACTCAATCATCGTTTGCAGCTTCCGCCAATGCTTGTGATTCATCTCCCGCATCGGCCAATTCATGCGATGCCAGATCATCACTAGCGCTTCGCGAATGATCGGCCATGGTTCATTGCGGCACATCGGTATCGGTACCGAGAAATGCTTGATACCATTCTGCGTCTCGTCCGATGCAACCAAAGACTCTTCGGAAGCGTATCCGATCCTGGCGAGCCATCGGTCTGCCAACTCAACGAACGCTGCATGCTCTTCGGCTATCAACTCGCGGGCCTGCAGCAATCGAACGTCCAGCGATTGCGAATTGGCAAACGTTCGCAAGCTCGGCAACAACTCGTTGCGTATCCGATTGCGAGTGTAGTCGAGCGTCGCATTCGAACTGTCATCGCGATAAGTCTGTTTCCGATCTCGAAGATAATCCAAGATTTCACAGCGGTGGACTCGAAGCAGCGGTCTTACGATATCGACCAACGCATCAATCGCGCGGAAAGTTTGGATGCCTGACAGGCCGCTTGGTCCACTACCGCGCAGTAAGTGGTGCAAGAACGTTTCCACTTGATCGTCCGCTTGATGTCCCATCACAATCCATCTTGCGTTATGGCTTATCGCAACCTCCTTCAGAAACTGGTGTCGCAATTTTCGCAAGCTGCTTTCCGACGGCTTGGATACTTCTTCCGGATTCGCTCGCTTCGAAATGCAGTTGACACCAAGTCTCCCCGAGATCGATTCCACAAACGATTGGTCGCCGTCGCTTTCGGCCCCTCGCATCGCGTGATTGAAGTGAGCGACAAGGGTGCGAGCTGGGTCGGGCCGTATTCGAAGTATTGCCTCAAGAAGCGCGGTGCTGTCTGCTCCTCCACTGGCGGCGACGATAACGGTTGACTCCCCCCATAGCTCGATCGGCCATGCTTCGCAGATCGCCTGTTCGATTCCAAATCGTGATTTCATGGGAATTCAGGGGTTGGGAGGCTTGGACAATTTGGATTTAGTACGAAGTTCAACGCATGGCTCTGGCGGGCTACTGGCATGCCAAACGACAATGAGTATCCTACTACATACTGGAAAACGCCGTTAACCCGACCATTTTTACCCTAAGGATTGCAAACCGTGATGCTTTCACTCTCTAAGCACTTTGGCTTGCCCAGCCGATGGCTATCGGCCTTTTTACTCATCGCAATGGCAACGTTGATCATTGGCTGCGAAGGGGCCAAGAAAGATTCTGGCAAGGTTGGCAACTCGACCACCAGCACCAATGCCAAACGCCGGATTGTCTTCGTGGTCAATACAGACGACCCGTTTTGGGATGCTTGCAGACAGGGACTCCAAGAGGGAGAAAAGCATTTTAAACTGGCCGAGTCTGGTCTATCCGCCTCGATGGAAGTTCCTGATGGCTCAATCAAAGGTCAAATCGATCGTCTACGACAGCTTGCAAGCCAATCCGATTTGGCTGGCCTTGCCCTCTCCGCGATTTCTGCAGACAACCCATCCATCGCCGAAGAACTGGAAAACTTTCGCAAAAAGGGTGTGCATGTAATCACCGTGGACGGCGACCTCCTGAGAACCAAGTTTCGTGCGAACCGCAAGTATTACATCGGTACCGATAACGTCACGGCTGGTGAGTTGCTTGGTAAAGCTGCGGCAGGAATCCTGGCAAGTCGCGAGAAAACCGCCGGTGGGTACGCCCAGTTCGCTGGCTACACCGACAATGACAATGCCCGAAGCCGAATGGATGGTTTCAAAAAAGGAATCGGCACTGCTTTTACCGAAAAAGATCGGATCAGCGACGAGACCGACCGAACACGCGCTCAAGAAAACGTACGAAACGCCCTTTCGAATCACCGCGATCTTGTTGCGTTGGTCGGGATTTGGGCCTACAACGCTCCTGCAATTGCCCGCACGGTAGAGTCCGCCGGCGTGAAGAAGGACATGACCGTTGTTACATTTGATGCTCAGGAAGCGGCCATTCAAGAAATGGAAAAAGGCAACATCGATGCGATGTTGGTACAAAATCCATTCGACATGGGCTTTCAAGCCGTTCGATTGCTGACGGCAATGGTTTTGGAGAATACTGCTGCCGAGAAAGAGATGTTCCCCAACACGGGTGTCGACGCTGACATTTACACGACCGGACTACGGCTGGTTGTGCCGAACGAAGGGTCTCCACTCAAGGCAGAGGATTTCGATCCGAAAGTGGTTGAGTTCATGAAACTCGATGACTTCAAGAAGTGGCTCGCCAAATACAATTTGAAGAGCTCATGACGAATCCACGCACTGGCCTTCTTGCCAAGCTCGGCATCCGTCCCAACGAAATCGCTCTCGTTATCGCCATTGTCACCATCATTGGCGTAACGCTTGGTGCGGACACGAACAGGTCGTATTGGTTTCAATGGGATACCAATAGCATCGAGATTGGCAGACAAACTGCGTTGCTTGGAATCTTTGCGCTTGGCGCGATGATGGTTATCGTCTCGGGTGGGATCGATCTTTCATCGGGTTCGATGATCGCATTTTCCGGAACCGTGATCGCTTGCAGCATGATCTATCTGCAATACGGTCCATTGGGGAACTACTTGTTTCCGACCGTGGTTGATGCTGCAGGTAAATCGGTTCGTACGGACATGGCCAGCGCCGGGATCTTCGTGCAGAGTTTGGTTGTTATTGTGAGCATCGCGATGGGATTGACCTCAGGGTTTTTCGTTGGCACATTGCACGCATGGCTGATCACCAGTGTTCGGCTGCCGCCATTCGTTGCAACCCTTTCCACGTTGGTAGGATTGCGATCGATGGCCCGCATCCTTTGCGAGTACACAACCTCGACCTACCAAAGCAGCAAAAAAGCGCAGGTGAATATCGACCACCCTTTCTTCACTTGGCTCCGAGATTCCAAACACGTTTATCTCTGGGTTGCGGTCTTCTTGGTGCTGGCGACGCTGACTTGGTTGATTCTCAGTCGAACCGTGCTTGGGCGCCACATCTATGCATTGGGCGGCAACGAACAAGCGGCCAAACTAAGTGGGATTCGTACCGATCGCTTGAAATGGTTTGCCTATGTTTTTGGCGCGATGACTGCCAGTCTTGCCAGCGTGTTCTATCTTGCCAACGAAGGAGTATGCGCTCCGGTGAACCAAGGACGCGGGCACGAGTTGAATGCTATTGCCGCCGCAGTTGTTGGCGGTTGCAGCTTACAAGGTGGAATTGGGACCGTCACTGGAACGATTTTGGGGGCACTATTTCTCCGTATCGTGATCGACTCGGTTTCGAAGATCATCAAATCTGGAGCCGATATTTGGGAAGGCTTAATCGTTGGCATCGTGGTTGTTCTGGCTGTGACCTTTAGCCAACTGCAACAACTCCGTGGCTCGGGGCGAAGACTTTTTCCAGGCGCCCTTGGAGTCTGTGCGATGATCACGCTCTCGCTCTTTGCAGGATTGATTGCGATGAGCACTTGGGGGGAAAAGCAGGCGGCTATCACGGTCGTCACTGTCCTCGTTGGGCTATTCGTTTACGGTTTAACTGAGAAGCAAAAAGCGCGTGGCTGATCCAATCGTTTCGCTGAGAAAAATCGGCAAGACATTCCCCGGAGTGCGGGCTCTTTCGGACGTGTCTTTTGATATTGCTCAAGGCGAACTCCACGCAATTTGCGGTGAGAATGGAGCTGGCAAAAGCACGCTCATGAAAATCCTCTCCGGGGTGATCAGCGACTACGATGGGGAGCTTTTTGTCTCTAGCCAATTGGCTCAATTCCGCGGGACACGCGATGCGGAATCCGCCAGCATCAGCATCATCCACCAAGAACTCAATCTGGTCGAACAACTTTCGGTCGCGGCAAATATCTTCCTCGGACGCGAGCTCCGGAGCTCACTGGGGCTGCGTTCGGATCGCGAGATGGAGCTGGCAGCCAAGAAGCTTCTGGAGGACCTTGAAACCGATATCGATCCACGGGCATTGGCGGGTAGTCTTCGTGTCGGTGACCAACAACTGGTTGAAATCGCAAAGGCCCTGAGTCTGAAGAGCCAAATCCTCATCATGGATGAACCGACCAGCGCTCTCACGGAGAGCGAAGTCGCACGACTCTATCGAGTGATTGCAAAGCTGCGGGAGCGAGGGGCGACCATTCTCTACATTTCCCACAAGATGGATGAAGTCTTCCAGCTATCGAATCGAATCACAGTCCTGCGCGATGGTTGTTTCATTCGCACCTTGGAGACAGCCGAAACCAATGCAAGTGAAATCACGAAGTGGATGGTAGGCCGCGAGCTCGATTCATTGGAACTAAGTGAGCGTTCTGCACCAAGCGAAATCATTCTTGAGGTTAAGAATCTATCTCTCGTATGGCCTGGACATGCCCGCGGATACCGACTCAAAGATATTCGTTTTCATCTTCGCCGCGGGGAAGTTCTCGGGATAGCAGGACTCATGGGCGCTGGCCGAACCGAGCTGATGGAGTGCTTATTCGGAGCGTCGGAACAACCTGTTCAAGGAGCGATGCTGCTCGAGGGGAAACCTTATAGTCCAAGTCACCCGATGGACGCTTGCCAGGCGGGCATCGCGTTGGTCACCGAAGATCGAAAGCGATTGGGAATCTTTCCTGCGATGAATGTCGGGCAGAACATTTCTATATGCTCGCTGAAAGATACGATTCGAGCTGGATTGCTAAGCCGCAGCTTGGAACAAGATGCGAGTTCCAGTATGGTTAGCAAGCTGCAGGTTAAAACAGCAGGTCTCGAGTCTTCCATCACGAGTCTCAGCGGCGGCAATCAGCAGAAGTGCATCGTTGGCCGATGGCTGTTGACTCAACCCAAGATTCTACTTCTGGACGATCCAACGCGCGGGGTCGACGTCGGTGCAAAGTCGGAACTGTATCGACTCATCAACAAACTCTGCCAAGATGGCCTAGGAGTGATCGTCACCTCGAGCGAGTTGCCGGAACTGCTCACGCTTAGCGACCGCATTCTGGTATTGAGCGAGGGGCGGATGACAGCCGAGTTTCGCCGAGAAGATGCGACACAAGAAAAAATCATGCATGCCGCAACCCAAGGCTGGCAATAGGCGCGTCTGCGGGGCGAGCCCCGCAGCTACGAACTGCCGCCGTTACGCCGTTACGCGCAACGCTGTTTTGCATTCTGCTCAATGTAAATTGGGCTTTTCTGTAGCGCCCGGTAAAGCCCGTCGGCTAATCTTTGTGGTTCGCTTCTTGGGTGATCATGCGATCGAGTCGCGATAGAACTCGGTGTTCCAGCTCGTTCGATGTTGGCGGTGTTTCGACAGCGAGTGCTTCAGGGGATTCGGTCACGTTGAGTGACGGCCCTGGTCTGCCAAACAGCTCGCAGAGCATTCCGTTGTGGACAAAGACTCGATTTCGCCCACCTTTTTTGGCGCCATAAAGAGCTTCATCGGAGCGTCGAACGAGCTTGCCAATGCGTTCCTCTTTCAAGATATTTGCAACGCCAGCACTGATCGAGAGCTTGATGGTGTGCCCCTCCACCTGGATGGGTTTCGCAGCAACAGCAACCCGAAGTTTTTCCATAACGGTCGCAGCATGGGTAATATCACCGTCAAAGATCAAACCAAACTCTTCGCCGCCGTACCTTGCCACCATAATCGTTTCATTACTGAGTTCCTGGAGCTGTTTCGAAATTTCTTGCAGCACTAAATCACCCGCTGGGTGTCCGTAGGTATCGTTGACCTTTTTGAAATGGTCGATATCAACCAACGCGAGCGTAAATGGTTGCTTTGACTGTTGCCATTTCGCGAAGCATTCATCCATTTTTTGGTCGAAAGCTTTTCGATTGGAAAGGCCGGTCAAGCCATCCGTTCGGGCTTCGGTCAGATAGCCAGCGAGTTGTTTTGTTTGAGATTCGAGCTTCACTTCTGCGGAATCGAGCCGGGACTGTAGCTCGCTGTTGGCTTGGACGATCTTGTCAAGAATGCTTTGAACCTCTTCCTTGGTACGAACCTTTTTCGAATCCGCAGCGTCCCGGGTCAACGACTGCATCGTGGATTGATAACGGGTAAAGTCGCCAGCAAAGTCGTTCGTCCAAATTGCCATGTTTCGCAATGCCGCCACGATTTGCTGCTCAACAAGAGGCTGGGCCAAGCTTGTCGTTTGTTTCTTGCCCATCCAAAAGCCCAAGGCGATTCCCAGGGCGAGCAAGGTCGTACCGAAGAGCAATCCCATCAGCACATACAGCAGCGGCGTTGTCGTCATTGTCGAGCATCCTCTTGGGAGTCAGAAATTCGCAGTAGTTTTGAATTTGAATACGTTGGTGTACTCTTACCTTTCGGAGGGGAAATTTCGTCAATGGGGGAGTCGGCTCGATACGGACTCACGTTCGGCTTCATCGATAACGCAGAGAGGTCTTCCGTTTTGGCAACTGTCACGATGCCGTTGTTCGAAATAGTAAAGCCGCGGCTCTTGTCCAATTCCAAGTCGTAGCCGATTTCAAAACCGGCTGGAATGCAAACCCCTTTGTCGATGATTGCATTGCGAATTTTGGCACCACGGCCGACTTCGACTCCCTCAAACAGAATGCTGTCAGAGATTTGAGCGTATGAGTTTACGCGAACGCCGGTACCTAGAATACTTCGTTCGACCCGTCCTCCGCTCACAATAGTTCCGGCACAAACGATGGAGTCCAAAGCTAATCCGCAACGGTCCCCCTCGCCTCTTGAACCAAACACAAACTTGGGCGGCGGCAAATTCTTTTGTTGAGTTCGGATGGGCCAGCTTTCGTCGTAGAGATTTAGCAGAGGATCGATGCCGACGAGGTCCATGTTGGCCTCGTAGAACGCATCGAGCGTTCCCACGTCGCGCCAGTAAGCATCGTTCTTTCGGTTTTCGTCTTTGAATGGAAACGCAAAAACGCGATGTCGATCGATGATCGACGGAATAATGTTTTTGCCGAAGTCGTGATGGCTCTTTGGGTCATTGGCGTCGTGGCAAAGCTGTTCGAAAAGGAACCGAGTGTTGAACACGTAGATTCCCATCGAGGCGAGCGCGTGCCCAGGATCGTTTGGGATTTGGCGAGGGTTGGCCGGTTTCTCTTGGAAGCCGACGATGCGTTGGTCCGAATCGATTTGCATCACACCAAATTCTTTGGCTTCTTCGCAATTGACTCGAAGGGCGCCGATGGTCAAGTCGGCTTGCATCTCTTTGTGGTATTGAATCATCGAATGATAATTCATCTTGTAGATATGATCGCCGGCCAAGATGATCAAGTACTTGGGGCGTTCTTTTTCGATCGCATAAATGTTCTGATAGACCGCATCGGCCGTTCCCTGGTACCAGTTTTCGTCGATGCGCTGTTGCGGCGGCACGATATCGATAAACTCATCAAGTTCACGGCAAAAGAAGTCGCGCCAGCCGAGGTTGATATGACGGTCCAGACTCATCGCTTTGTATTGGGTCAGGACAAGCATCTTTCGCAGTCCGCTGTTCAAGCAATTGGAAAGCACAAAATCGATGATTCGATAGTTGCCGCCAAAAGGGACTGCGGGCTTTGCACGATCGCGAGTCAGTGGTTCAAGACGTGTTCCTTTGCCACCCGCGAGAATCACTGCAAGTGTATCTTTCATTTCTTCCCTGTTCGATTGAAACTGCTTAGAGGATTCAGTTGGTGTGCCGCACTTCGTAGCTGGGTTCGCCAGAATTCAGTAAGTCCTGAATTCTGGCGAATCCAGCTACGGTAGTTTTCATTCCGCCGCTTGCGTATCCCTGCACTATAACAAAGCTTTGCATGGGTCGCATCGGCGATAAGGGGTCCTAATCAGGCGAACAGCAGCATGTAGGCTGCCTTAGCACGACGCGCAAGCTAGTGAAATGGATGCAAAATTCACAAGATTGCGCGTTGTGGTAGGCATATCGTACCCGCCGCTCGCCTTAAAACACAAATCTCGAAATTTGCGTTTGTTTTTGCTTGTTGTGTGAGTCACGCCTGGATATCGCTCAAGGAACGATCATAAAGGCGGTAGGTTTTCGTTCGCGTCGTTCCGGCTCGTTCGAGCGACCCTCTCGAGAGATGGTTGCTTTCCAACACCCACGAGAATTCGGCATCGGTAATGCCGTGCTCGATGCAATCCGGAAGCATTCGCTCCAAAACGACCAGCCCAAGGCCCCAACGCTGGTATTCGGGAACAACATTGGTGCTCATCACTCGAACCTTCTTGATTTTCTTTCGTCCAAACAAGAGCGTGAGGAATCCAAACGGAAACAGTCTTCCGTTGATTTTTTTAATTAGTGGATTGTAGTCTGGCAAAGTCAACCCGATGGCGACCGGTTTGCCATCGACCTCGACAATCGAGGTCATGGCGGGATCGATGAGGAGTTTCAAGGAGGCGCCGAGGCTGGCACATTCGGCGTCAGTCAATGGGACGAAGCCCCAGGTGCCTTGCAAAGCTTCGTTGTAGATTTTCAAGAAAAGGGCGACTTCCTGACCAAACTTTTTTTTGTTGGCAGGGCGAACGACGACATTGAAGCGGCGTTTGACTTCATCGATGACAAATTGGAGCTTGGGGTCGATGGTTTTGAGCATCTCGATGTTGCCTTCGTAGGCATAGAGATCCTGAACCTTTTTAAAGCCAAAGTTGGTAATCAACTTGTCGTAGTACGGCCAGTTGTAGGTCATCATGAACGTTGGTGGAGTGTCGAAACCCTCAACGAGCGTCCCAAGTTCGTAATTCAGGGACGGGTTGCATGGTCCTCGGACATCATCCATCCCTTCGCTTTTCAGATACCGACTTGCTTCGGTAAATAGCAAGTTGGCGGCCTCTTGATCATCGATGCAATCGAAAAAGCCGAAAAACCCGCGTTTTTCACCGTAACGTTTGTTGTGTCCGTAGTTGATAATTGCTGCGATTCGGCCCGCGACCTCCCCGTCCTTCCTAACCAGAAAAGTGCGGCATTTCGCATTTTCGTAGAATGGGTGTCGTCGAAAATTGACCAACTCCTCCTGGTTCATTCGAAGAGGAGGTATCCAATTTGGATCGTTTTTATGTAGCTTCCAAAGGAAATCGATAAACTCCTTGCGTTGACGACGATCTTCAACTCGAACGACTTCGTATTTAGGACTCATTGATGCAGACCAGGAAAGGGAAAGTTACGACAGCGAACTTGAGCATTTTAGACACAGCCAACAAAAGTAGGCGAGCGGCAGATTGAAAACTACCGTAGCTGAATTCGTAAGAATTCAAAACCAGCTGAATTCTTGCGAATCCAGCAACGAGTCGGCGTCTATTTTTTCCTGCGGCTCACCTTGTTGTGTTATTGTCGCTGAATTGAAAGTCCTTGGAATGGGACTACGCGGTACAATCCGTCGGTAAACAGTAGTTGGATGGCGTCGTCCACTCGTTTGATCGGTCTCTTGACGATAAGAACCGTATCGCCGTCTCGAAGCCAAATTTCATCGGATGGATTCGGACGTTTGCCAAGGTGTGCACCTTGGAGATCGAGCATCGTCGAGACCAATCGCCAATCCTCTGCCCGTCTGAGGATGACGACTTGTCGCATGTTGGCACCGTTCTTCGGGCCTTCGGCCTGAGCGATGATTTGGGTGACTGAGGTTGGGCGGTCCATCTCAAAACGGCCCGGCTTGACGACTTCACCGAAAACAAAACAGACATGCGATGCGGTCCTGGTCAATCGGGGTTCGACATCGATACCAACATAGGTTTCGCGGTATCGCAGATTGACTTCGCGTTTTATTTCATCGATTGTCATTCCCAAGATGAACACGCTACCAATCCCAATCAATTGGACTTTTCCATCGGGGTTGACCACACTCGCCAAAGCGCGGCCGCCTGCTGCGAAGGGACCATTGACGGCGTCTTTGAGATCCTCGACAGCGGTATTCACTTTGACTGGAAGAATATCGATGGCAGGAGAGACAATGTATTGCTTGTAAGCAAGTTCGAGGTCCTTTCGAAGTGCTTGGATGGTTTTCCCTGACGCGGCGACGGGTGCCTTGAGCAGAGGCACAATGATGGTGCCGTCCGGTTGGACAGGGACTTTTGCTTGTCGGATGCTGCTATCCGAAATGGAATCGAGACTGATTTCGTCGCCGACCATCAGTTTGTATTCCTCTATCGTTTTCTGACGATTAGGAATATAGGTAAAAGTGACTTCGTCATTGATGCGAACCCGATACTCTAGCAAGGACGGCAACCGAACAGGGCCGATGTATTCGCCATGCCACAAGGGTTCGAAGTCGATGGGGCGCGCATCGCGCCAACGCTTCTCGCCGTAGGGATCTTGCGCGCAGTCGATGCCGGAGATGCATGGCTTGCACGCACCGGAAGTTACACCTGTCGGTTGTTGAGGCGGGCACATCTGTACTGCAGCAGGAATGCGACCGCAGCCTCCGCATGTGCGACAACCAGCGACCGCGCCGCAGCCGCATGCCTGCGTTGCTCCGCTTTCGTATCCGTACGGAGACGGAGCCGAGGCGATCCTTGCATTCATCAATTGCGCCTGTGCGGAGCCGATAAAGCAGTCGCCCATGCGGGAACAAAACGAAGTTGCAGCAAGCATCAACGCGAATTTGAGAATTTGATTCTTAATTTTCATTATCGGAAAATTTTCGAGAAGATACTCTTACTGGATTTTGCTACTGGAACATTCGGAACGTTTCCGTTTGGTACATTGGGTTGCATGTTGTTCGCCGGAAAGTTCTGCGAAGGACCGACCATGGTTGGTGCGGGGCTATATTTTGCAAAAACAGCCGGATCAACTTCTGTGATTTCTGGGTTCTGAGCCGTGTATTGAGGCGACGCATTTTCCAGGGCACTCGCTTGCTGGACCGCATACTCCGCTTCTGCAGGCTTTCCCAGTCGGCGAAAGACTTCAGCGAGATTGTTCCAAGCGTTTGCGTTCGGTTTGTTTTGAATGGACGTAGTCAGGGCCGCGTAGGCATCATCCATTCGGTCCAGGTGAATAAGCGCGTAGCCCAACTGGTTTGCTGCATCGCTTTGAGCTGGTGTGATTTGGGTTGCTGCTTGATAGCAGACGACGGCTTGACTACGAAGCATGACCGTACGTGCTGGATTGAGTTCCGCTTCTTTTTCAAGGGTCTTACCATAGGCATAGAGCAGGTCCGCTGCCCATGGGTGCCCGTCGGAGGCTATTAGCAATTGATAACGGGTGTACCAACGGTAGTGCATGGCAGCCATGTCGGGTGACGTGGATTCAAGCGGTCGATTTTTCAACGCTTCTGTTGCGTGGGTGTCGACGACGGCTTGAACGCTAACCCCTTGTCCAGATCGAATGTTCTTTTGGAAATCCTGCTCTTCGCGGAAAGCGACTAGGGCTTTTTCGAAAGCGATTTCGCTGTAGAGACTACCTCGATGTAGGTCCATGGTTCGATACAGTCGGAGCAGCCCCTGGCTTGCTTCTTCGCGAGCGCTCAGCACAACACCGCGTTTCAGCAGCGTATCGCAGCGCTCGAGTCGTTGTTTGAGTTCTCGCTCAACCGACTGCCAGCCTGGCAAAGACTCGAGAGCTTCTGGAGCCCGTGCAGAAACGTTTGGGGTGTTCGAGAGCAACTCATGGCTGACTCGCTGCGCCAATGCAAACTTCTTCATCTGGTACTCATCGACCGCCAATGAAGCGTTGGTCGTTGAGCCACTCGTCGATTCTGGAGCGGCAGCGGGAGCTTTTACCACGGGAAACGTATTGGGGTTGCTGGCGATGAGCGTCTCTGGTGTCAAAGGAGCAGTTGCAGCTACTTTGATTGGAGCCTCAATTTGTAGGACCGCCTCGCTGCGAGATCGAGTCGACGCAGCATTGGGTTTCATTGGCGAGGATTGCGACAGCGTTTGCTGATCCAAGTCGGGTTCGATGACTTCCTTTTCGATAATCGGGCTTGGCGATGTCAATTGAATGGGCTGTTCGCGACCCATCGAGGACTTGGCTGAAGCCATTTGCGAGGGTAGCGGATTGTTGGATACGCCGTCGTCCCGGTCAGGCAAACCTGCTCCGATGCGCCGGCTGACTTGAGGTTGCGCAGCGACTGTGCTTTCGCTGAAGTCTTGGACTTGACTATCGGCAAAGCCAGCATCTTCGGCTGCTAGAACAATACCGCCTGCCTGCACGCGGTGCCAATCGGATTGTGCGCCGATTGGCTTTTTCTGGGTCAACGCGAGGGAAGGCAAGGCGGTCGTTTGATTTGGATCATTCAGAGTGTTGGTCGATAGCGATGTGTTTCGCAATTTGATGGGTGTTCGGGAATTGCGGATCGACGCGTCCGAGCGATCCAAGTTGAACGACTGCGGTTGCGATTTGTAGTGGGGCTCATCTGCCGGTTGCGACGAACCACGATCCAAGTTGAGCGACTGCGACGGAACATGGCCGGTCGGTGCCATCGGGCCCATCAGGATGACTGGCGCTGGGCGAGAGGCTTCCCCAATAGAAGTCTCGGCTGCCCGCAAATCGATGGCGGCTTCGTTTTGGTTTGAAGAAGGTTGGCGTAGTCGTGTGTTGGAGGCACGACTCGTATCGTCAGCTCGACGTCCCTGGAGGTTTTCGCCCCGATTGGACCATGGTGAGGCGGGCAAGTCTCCAGAAGCGAATTGTGCGAAAGATTCGGACTCAATGAACGCTGCTGAGAAACCAAGACCGAGGACGAAGGCAAATGAACGACGAAGCGCGCCTTGATTCAATGCGTGGACAATGCATTTTTCATTCGTTCGCTTTTTTCGGGTCGCGGACATTTACTACTCCAAATCTCACCAGGGATGTTGCGCTCGGAATCATCGCAACAGCCGTTACATTCGGTATTCTGGGTGCCCGCGATTCATTCATCACGCCCACTTGGGTTAGCATCTGTGTTTTGATCATCGCACAAACCGAAAATCGAGATTCCCTTATCTAGATTGCCAGGATTGCCTGACCGTTGGACATTCCTTAGGAGGTAGCTACAATCTTCGCCGACTCGATCTTTGTTTTCCTGAGTATTTCATTATTGAGAGCGAATTTGAATGACTGCTATCAAGCGAGTGGCGATTTTGTTTGCCGGTGGACCGGCTCCAGCTGCGAATTCTGTAATTACATCTGCGGCTTTTACTCTTTTGAATGCCGGCGTTGAGGTAATTGGCATCAAACATGGCTATTCCAATCTGATCGACTTCGACCCCAAAACACCACTCGTCGAAGGCAAACAGTACTTGAAACTGACTCAAGATCGACTGGAGTTTTCCAGAACGGAGCCGGGAATCATGATCGGGACAGCCCGCTCCAACCCTGGTAAAGCGGTCTCAAGCCCCGCTCACTTGCGCGATCCAGAGAAGTCTGCACCGCTGCATCGCGTGTACTCGGCATTGCGATCGTTAGGTGTCGATGCGCTGGTCAGCATTGGTGGCGATGACACGCTCAAAACGGCCAACAAAATGAAACTTTACCAAGATACGTTGCCTGCCGACCAGGTGCGGATGCCGGTTATCCACTTGCCAAAAACGATTGACAATGATTATCCAGGCATCGATTTCACATTTGGCTATTTCAGCGCCGCCGAAACGCTTGCAAACGAAATCCGCAATTTGAATCGCGACGCATCGGCGGGCCAGGCGTATTTCTTGTGCGAGGCCATGGGACGCTCCGCTGGCTGGCTTGCCTACGGCGCAGCGATCGCAGGCGATGCTAGCATGGTCCTGAGTGTCGAAGATATCGTCGGTCCGATGCGAAACACCGAAACGACCACGCAACCAGATGGGACTGTCAAGACCCGAACCGTGATGAACCTGGATGCGGTTGTGGACAAAATGGTTGCGACCATGCTCGCACGCGAAAAGGCGGGACGCAATTACGGGGTCATCGTTATTGCCGAAGGCCTCGCCGAGTACCTCCCAAATTCATACCTCGAAGGCATCACCCGCGACGATCACGGGCACATCGCCATTTCGAGCATTGCGATCGGCAAGGCGTTTGCCGCGATGTTGAGCGAAGCCTACAAAAAGAAAACCGGCAAGACTCGCAAGATCAATGGCATTCAGCTTGGGTACGAGTCCCGCTGCTGCATCCCTACCGCCTTTGATGTGATGTTGGGATCGCAGATCGGCGTTGGCGCCTATCGAGCTCTCATCGAAGAAAAGCTGAACGGCGTGATGATTTCTGTTGGCGGTCAGTTCAATCTATCGTATGTCCCGTTTGAAAAGCTAGTCGACCCCGAGACGCTGGTTACCAAGGTTCGGTTTATCGAAACCCACAGCGACTTTCACCGAATGGCTCGCTTGCTCGAGTTGCCAACGTAAACGGTGGGTGTAAGGGGTCGACGGATGTAAGGGGTCGACGGGTTTCAAAATACTTAGCACGACGCGCAAGCTAGTGAATTGGATAGTTAGTTCCCTAGCATGCGCGATGTGACTTTCGTTCCGCTCGGGCTTTGGGTGCAGTACAAACAGAACTAAGTCGAATCGAAAATAGTTTTCCTAGCGATTTATAGGGCGCGGCGACCACGCATGAAGATCACTCGTATAGAAACACTCGTCTGCCATGCTCGGATGCGAAATTGGGTGTTTGTTAAAGTGGTCACGGACCAACCCGGTTTGTATGGCTGGGGCGAAGCAACTCTCGAGTGGCATACCCGCAGTGTTGTCGGCGCGATCGAAGACTTGTCGCAACTGCTGATCGGAGAAGACCCGACCTGCATCGAGCGTCTGTGGCAAATGATGTGGCGGCAGCACTTCTGGCATGGCAACGGAATCGTCCGATCAACGGCAATCGCCGGCATCGACATTGCATTGTGGGACATCGCTGGAAAGCTGCACGGCGTACCTTGTCACAAACTGTGGGGCGGTCCTGTGCGAGACCATATCCGCCTGTATTGCCATTTAGGCGGAGGTTCGATGGAGAGCTTTTATGAGACTCCCGTCGACAATGCGAAGCGATTTGGTGAATTGGCTCAACAAGCCGTGGCCGATGGTTTCTCTGCGTTTAAGTCGATGGCTGTTCCTCCGACCATGCCGATTGAAGGCATGAAGCCAATCAAGGCCGCAGTGGCATGCGTTGCAGCGATGCGCGATGCGGTCGGCGAGGATATCGATATTATGGTCGATTGTCATGCACGACCATCTCCAGCGATGGGGATGCAGTTCGCCAAGGCCCTCGATCCGTATGGGTTGTATTTCTTGGAAGAGCCTTGTTGGCCGGAGAGTATCGAGGGGT
Organism: Planctomycetota bacterium; assembly: GCA_026692905.1. Lineage (GTDB taxonomy): Bacteria > Planctomycetota > Planctomycetia > Pirellulales > Pirellulaceae > JBKCUI01. Next base: position 100,647 of record JAPLNL010000045.1, on the reverse strand, counting down.
TAGCCGCGATCAACGCAGCCGTGACCACCCCCATCGCAACCGGCGAACGGGTCACTCACTTGGCAGCGTTCCGAGATCTCTTTGTCGCTCGGGGCTGCGAGATTTGTCAGCTGGACATTACCCATTGCGGCGGATTCACGGAAGCTCGTCGAGTGGCGGCGTTGGCAGATGCGTATCGTATCGCACTGGCTCCGCATAATCCTCAAGGACCAGTTAGTACCGCCGCGTCCATCGAGTTTGGGTTCTCCCAACCAAGCTATATCATTTGCGAGTCCGTCCACAATGATGTACCTTGGCGCAGCGACGTTGTCGAAGAAGGATTCGTGGTCGATCCAAAGACGCGGACCGTCACTCCTAATGAGAAACCAGGCTTGGGTATCACGATCAACGAGGAAGAAGTCCGAAAGCACCCTTTCGAGCAAGAGTTGTTACAGCGAGTCTTCTATCGAGACGGGGCAGTTGGCGATTGGTGACAAGTTTCCAACAAGTTTATCCAACCAATTCGTTGCTAGGGAGGGTAAGGCCACCCCTGTAAACATCTTTGCAAAGTCAATTCCATCGAAAACCTTAGGGAGGGCGAGGCTCCTGCCGAGCCAACGGTGCAAAGGTTCGGCAGGAGCCTCACCCTCCAGAAGGCATTTATGGGACAAGGCATTTCAAAGATGTGTCCAAGTTGCTAGGCAAATCGGTCGCTGTCTTGTGCATAGGTTTTCAATTCCCTGAGCTTGACCCGTGGCGGCGCGGCTTGAACATAAAAACCAAGACCTTTTACTCTCACGAGAAAACAAATGACTTTGGCGACCACTGCCGACCTGAATGGTGTGCTCCCTGTTCTGCAAACGCCTTTTACCGAAAACTTTGCAATCGACGTGGCCACGCTCGAAAGCGAGATCGACTGGGCGTTTTCGACTGGCGCAGATGGCGTTGTTTGCGCGATGGTTAGCGAGACGTTACGGCTCGGTTATCGCGGCCGCAAGGAACTCGCGATGCGTGTTTGTCAGTCGGTTAAGGGGCGCGGCTTTGTGGTGATCAGCGTCGGAGCGGAAAGCAATGCTGAGGCTTGCGACTTCGCTCAACATGCGGAGTCGCTGGGGGCCAATGCGGTTATGGCGATCCCGCCGGTGGCAACCGCTCTCAGCAGTGCAGCAACGGCAGATTACTTTGCGTCGATTGCACGCAGTATTTCGATTCCGCTTGTCGTTCAGGATGCATCGAACTACGTCGGTGCTTCGATTGATCTAGGCGTATATCTAAAACTCCTCGATGAGTTCGGTGAGCGACGAATCTTCTTCAAACCGGAAGCCAGTCCGCTCGGTCCAAACCTTTCGAAGCTGCGGGATGCGACGAAGCATCAAGCACGTATCTTTGAAGGATCAGGTGGAATCAATCTTGTCGATTGCTACCGTCGCGGTATTGTCGGCACGATGCCCGGCACGGATTTGCTGGATGGTATCGTCGCATTGTGGCGTGCCCTAAAAGTCGGCGACGAACGACGTATTTACGAACTGTCTTTGCCGATCAGTGCGCTCGTGTATTTGCAGCTTCAAGGTGGACTCGATGGTTTCTTATCCATTGAAAAATACTTACTGAAGAAACGTGGCCTCTTTCAGAACACGCTCCAGCTCCAGCCGTACGGTTGGCAGCCAGATTGTGAGACGATCGCTGAAGTCGATCGCCTATTCGCACTTATGCAACAAAGACTCAACGCGAGTTAAAGGCTTGGCATGACAACCGTTTCAATGGACGACCGCGAAGTCCACCAAGGTCGCTATCACGTGCTGGCGTTCTTGTGCGCATCCGCGGCGATTGCCTATATCCAGCGAGCGGCCCTCAGTGTTCCGGCGGCGGAGATTGCCGGTGATCTGCAGTTTGCGGATCTTGCACGAGAGATGGGGTGGATTCAATCGGCTTGGTATTTATCCTATGGCCTAATGCAGATTCCCAGCGGCTCTCTGGCGGATCGGTTGGGAAGTCGCCGTGCTTTGGCCATTTACAGTGTCGTTTGGTCCCTGGCCACGCTGTTGACTTCATTGGCAACCGATTTCTACTCGTTGTTGGTGATGTGGAGTTTGATGGGTGCTGCCCAGGCCGGCGCGTTTCCTTGTGCGGCAAAAGCAATCGGTCGAATCTTTCCGGAGACGGAGTGCGCGCGGGCTACGGGATTATTAGCTTGCGGAATGACGATTGGGGGCGCGATCGCACCGGTTCTTACCGCGACTTTCCTCGAGTCGTTGTCGACTTGGAGCGAGGCCACCCATCTGGATCGCTGGCGACTATTGCTGGCAGCTTATGCGATCCCGGGCATCCTATGGACTGCGGCGTTTCTATGGGTAATACCGCTGCGGAAACTACCTGCGATTGATGGGATTCGCGACGTTCCATCCAAAGTCGATTGGTCGGTCATGTTCCACAGTTGGCCGTTGGCGCTGCTATGTGGACAGCAGTTCTTTCGCGCCGCAGGGATGGTTTTCTTCATGACTTGGTTTCCGACATTCTTGCAAAAGACGCGTGATGTGTCTCTGTTGGGTTCGGGAATTCTCACCACGGTAGCCGGTATCGGAGGAGTGCTTGGCAGTTTGACGGGAGGATTTTTTTCCGATTGGCTATTGAAGCGAACAGGCAACCAGCGACTCAGTCGGCAAGGCATCGCCGTTTTGGGGATGGGGAGTTGCTCGTTGCTCATCGTCGCGTCCTACTTCGTTCAAGATGTCAATTTCAGCATCGCATTGATTACCGTCGGCGCTTTTTGCGCAACGTTTGGCGGTGTTAGCGGCTACACCGTGGCAATCGGTTTCGGAGGGCGACATGTGGCTACTGTCTTCAGTACGATGAACATGTTTGGCAATATGGGAGCAGCATTGTTTCCGGTAACGGCCGGTTGGCTGGTCGCCCAGACGGGCAATTGGAACTTGATTCTTTTTCTGTTCGCCGCGGTCATGGCCGTCGATACGATGTGCTGGGCACTTTTGAATCCGCAAGGCACTCTCTTTGGAGACGAGAATGAAGGTCGTTAGAACACCACAATCACGCTGTCGGGCAGCCATCTCGCGATGCGACATCACGCCGCCTGTCGGTATCTACCATCGTATGTGGGGAGCAGCCTTGCATGACCGCGCGACGGGAGTCCATCGGCCGCTCGAAGCGACGTTGCTTTGGCTAGAACCCGATGCACCATCGACCGGCGAGCCGCAAATCATTGTGTCACTCGATCATTGCATTCTCGATTCACAGGAACTGCGAAAAATTCGACAATTGATCCAGGATGCGACCAACGTCGGATACGAGAGCATCATGATCACACTGTCGCACACGCATGGCGCTGGATGGATGTCGCGCACTCGAAGCGATCTCCCCGGTGGCGAACTGCTAGGTCCGTACCTCGATGACTTGGCAGTACGAATCGCGGAACTTGCTCGCGAAGCCCAACTCCGAGTCGCGCCAGCAACAATCGTCTATGCAAACGGGCGCTGCAATCTGGCGGCCCACCGCGACTACTTCGATGAAGAGCGTTCGCGATTTGTTTGTGGCTTCAATCCAGCAGGTCGGGCCGACGACACACTCTTACTGGCCAGAATCGCTAATGCTTCAGGAACCATCCTAGCAACCGTCGTAAACTACGCTTGCCATCCTACCACTTTGGCATGGGATAACACGCTGATCAGTCCCGATTGGGTCGGCGCCATGCGCGAAGTCATAGAACAGTCAGAAGGAGGGGTGTGTCTGTTTTTGCAAGGAGCATCTGGCGATCTCGGTCCACGCGAGGGATTCGTTGGCGATACGACCATCGCGGATCGCAATGGCCGACAAGTGGGTTACGCAGTGCTTTCCACCCTGACCACTTTGCCACAAGCGGGGACCGAGTACCGTTATATGGGACCTGTTATCTCAGGAACCGCAATCGGCACCTGGAAACATGGCCCCATTTCGGGCGACGCCGTTGTTCGCGCTGACGATTGGCACTGGGAGCAAATGGTTGTCGATCTCCCCTATCGACATGATCTTCCGACTGTCGAACAGACAACCGCAGAGCGAGAACATTGGCTTGCCGAAGAATCGCTTGCCCATGCATCCAATGACCAACTTCGAGTACGTGATTGCAGAGCTCAAGTCGAACAGCGCACGCGGCAACTCAACCGATTAACCAACTTGGTGCCGGGGAGCACATACCCCATCATGGTGCGACTGGGCATTTTGGGCGATTCGATTTGGGTCTTTGTTCCAGGTGAGTTGTACCAAATCTTCCAGCTCACGATCCGCGAACGGTTTGCCGACCATCCTGTCATCGTGACGACACTCACCAACGATTGGCAACCGGGTTACATTCCACCTGCGAGTGCTTACGGCTACGAGATATACCAAGAAATAATCGCTGCCACATCGCCAGGATGTTTGGAAGTGTTGATGGAGAAAATCTCACGCAGGCTAAAACACTTGCTTACTCCTTCGAACGCCAAATAGGCGTCAACGTTTTTTAGTTCGCATCTGCGAAGAGCTTCAGCAACCGATTCTTTTCTTCGGTAATCAGCCAAGGGTCGAGGGTTCGAGGCCGAAGCGCAATGTATGGCTTACCTGCCTTGCCGGCATTGAGCACCAAACGAACGAGTTCCAATTCCGACTTGATCGGCGCGATCGATTTCCTCAGGTCCGCGTTCCCACCTGCGTTTCCTTTTTTGATGTCTTCTATTTCATCAAGCTTGGTTTTGACCTGCCCAATCTGCGACTCAAGTTCCCTGCGTTGATCCGCAAGTTTGTTTCGACGTTGCTCCTCGCTTTTCTTCCATTCCGCGAGATTCTTCTGGTACTGACTATACAAAGACATCATTTGGTTATAGGTATTCAACTGTGTTTGATAAAACGAAAGTTGTGTCTGGTAGATGGAATTTCTCTCGGATTCAATGTCGCGTGAGTCTCGACGCGTTTGAATTTGCTGAGTGACTGGCTGATTGTTGACATACTCTGTGACGGTTTGAATGTAATAGGGATCGACATAAATCGCATTGCGATTGGGTGGGACTGGTGGTCCTTGAGGGGGGAACATAGGAGCTGGCATACCAGGACCATTGCTGACTCGTTCCACTTCGATGCGTCGAATCTGCTCGCGTAAATTACCCATCTCAAGCCGAAGCGATTTGGCTAAGGCTTGGTTCTCGCTGGATATTTCGCGAGACTCCTTGACCGATGCCGCAAGTATCTCCTCTAACTTCTCAATTTCCGCTGACATGCTTGTGTCCAATTCCTGCATTCCAGCGTCACCCAATTCACCGTAACGCTCGAGCATTTTGCGAATTTCGTCAGCTCGGGAATGAGATCGCGTGTATTGACTCTCGAACGCTTGGCTAAGTTTTGTTTCAGCAATTCCCAGGAGCGATTTTTTTGCTTTTGCAAGCAACTCAATATCGATCGGCGACTTTGCTTCGACCGAATCCAAACTTCCGATGATTTCACCCATCCACTCACAAAAGGTCTTTCGCAAAGCAATCGTCGCTGTTTCACGCTGGCAAGCATTCAGCAAGTCCTGGAACAGTTTTGTTGCGGTCGGTCCATCGTCCAAGTTGATAGCGCACAGCAACTGAATTCTGCCAGTTGTCGCACGAGTGATTTTCGCTTTCTCACCCGAGTTCGATCGTTCGATCGACTTTAATGCATTTTCAAACTCCTGCTTACGAAACTGAATGATCGACAGCACGCAATTTGCCATCGCATCGGTTTCGTTTTTAGCGATGCTAGACTCGAGAAACGCAGTAACCCATTCAAGGTCTTTATCTAATGGGGCATCGAGAGCACGTGTGGCATCCAGCACCGTTCTCTTGGTCTGTGCGAATGCTGAATTCGCGTTCCCCAAAAGCGCTGCAAGGGAAATAGCGATTCCGAAAGCAAGGGCATTTAGACTCAAAAAAGAAAACCGGCAGCGATTCATGATCGGCCCCAAACAAAAGACGAAAAGAAAAGACTACCTCTTTATAACCGGAAGCGTTGCAAGAATAAATTGCGAATCATCAAATTTGTTACTCGGGACGGGGAGGCTCCTGCCGAACAAGAGCGTCGCAAGCTCGGCAGGAGCCTCGCTTTCCCGAAGCGACCGAGCGCGGGCCGAATCGCCGAAATCAAAACGACCGTTTTTGCTACAATTTGCTGCCACGTTTTGAGAATCCCAGCAATTTGTGGGCTTCCTGACTTCTTGTTCCACGATTCGAAGCGAGACCGAGCCACCATGACCACTTCAAAACTTCGGAGACGAGGATTGTCCCACCCCCTATTCCAATTGGGACTAGGCACGGCGAGCCTTGGTCTGCTGTGTGCCTTTGGCGTTTCGATTCAGCAACTTCCTCCTCAGGAAGCTGTTCCAAAATCGCAGCAGGAAACCGCCCCCCCGGCCGTTGTTCCTCCGTTATTCTCTCCAGTCGAGGACTACCTGAACGATCCCCTGTTCCAGGAAATTAAGAAAATCGTTCAGCAAGGTAGCACACCGTCTGCGGCAGTCGCTCCGTCGAACACGCAGACGGAATCAATAAGCAATTCCCGTTGGCATGCGGTCGAATCCATTTTGGCAGCAGCTCGAATGCTCGAACAAGAAGTCGGCGAGTGTATCGTGCGTAACGATGTCGAAGGAGCAGCCAAGACGCAAAGGGTGATCCGATCCCTGCGGGCTCAAGCTCTCGAATTGCTCCACTAAGAGCAACGCATCTTTTGGAATAGCGTCCGCCACAGCAACAATTTGGGCAAGCGGAATCGTTGTTCCGGTCGGGTTGTTCGGGTTGCAAATGACCACGATCTTCGTGTCCCCGCAGTGCATTCCAAGGCAGAGCCCTGGAACGAGGGCAATTTCTGATTTCATTGACCGTACACCTCCGGAGACTGTTAAACGAGGTGCTTGCCAAAAGTTTCGGCCCATTGGTGAACAATGGAGAGCAATTGATCTACAATAGACGCGTGGGATATGCCTTGCACTGGGTGAGGCTAACGATTTCAATTCTTTGAAATAACAATGCAAAACACGGGCTGCTTGGTACTCTCTTTGCTTGGTCTGGTCGCGGCAGCAATCGGCGGCTTTGGTAGCCATTTGCTACTTCATTTTCGTGGCCGTGCATTGGAAGCCTATTGTCGACTCCGGGGAAACCGAGAACGCTTTGGCAAAATCCTCGACGAACAAGACGAGGCGCAAACCGCCTGCAATTATCTGTTCATTCTCGGTAGCAGCATCGCGCTTATCTCCGCCGGGACTTGGCTGTCGATCCGGCTCCATTGGGGGCTTTCCAATTCGCAGAATCCGATTTCGATTTATCAGTTGCTCTCGATCAGTATCCTCGCGGCGGCGGTATTGGCCTGTGTCTACTCGTGGATCCCCAAGATTATCGCTCGCAACAGCGCGTCCGTACTGCTCTATCACACATGGTGGTATTGGCACGCGATCAATGTGCTCTCTCGTCCCTTTCGAGCGTTGGAGCATCTCTTCCTGGCTGTCGGTCATCGCTTGAGCGATCGCCGCGTCGAAGATCGAATGGAGGAAGAGTCACTCGAAGACGAAGTTCGTAAGATGATCATGGCTGGTGAGCGCGATGGCCTTGTGACTCGCTCCATGCGAGAAATGATTACGGGCGTAATGAACTTGGACGAAGGTCAGGTTTCTCAAATCATGACACCTCGAAGCCAGATCGATGCGATCGACATGAATTGGCACTGGCAACAAGTTACCGAGGCGGTTGTCGCTTCAGGCCGAACTCGCATGCCGGTCTACGAAGACTCGCTGGACAATATCGTCGGCATTCTCTACGTCAAGGATTTGATGACGCTGTTGCAAAATCCAGAACAGCCTCGCGATGTAACGATATTGCGACGGATTTTGCGAGAGACCTGGATGATCCCTGCAACCAGACAAATCGACGAACTGCTGAAAGATTTCCTGCTCCGACGAAGTCACATGGCGATCGTCGTGGATGAGTTCCAGCAAACGCTGGGGGTAGCGACTATCGAAGATGCGTTGGAAGAGATCGTCGGTGAAATCGCGGACGAACTCGATGTGGATGAAGCCCTGCCGATGTTTGTGGAGGATCCAGACGGCGGTTTTAGTATCGCTGGCGTGATGGAAGTGTCCGCCGCGAATCGTCAAATGGCCCTGCTTTTGCCTGAGTCGGAGGAGTATGAAACCGTCGCAGGTCTGCTACTTTCCTCGCTTGGCACAATCCCCAAAGTGGGTGCAAAGACCAAGATCGGCAAATACCAGTTCTCGGTGTCCCAGGCGACACCACGCCAAGTCCTCCGCATCCGAATCACACCTCTGCAACACGCTTAGACATGCTTAGCGAGTCAATCGCCATCCCCTCAATCGATAAGTCGATTGTTGCCAAAGTCTACATTTCCCATTAGAACCTCATGCATCAGTCCCAGCACCGTAGCCGTGTTTTATATTAGGGATCGATTTATGGTTAGGCGATGAGTAAGGACAAAAGAGTGTAGAACAGTTGTCCTCAACTGTTCTGAAGTTAGTACACGCGTGCTGGTCCACTACAAACGTACACCAGATCACAAAAGCAGTGCCGAGCTTTGTGCTTTGCGATGGGGACGCAGGGCGTGAACAATTGACGCAATTGTTCGACACTATCGCGCCTTACGATTCTTGATGGCTTCATTGATTTGCTGAACTTGGCTCTTGTTGGTGTTTGGGCCTATCATGATTTCGATATCGGCGGGAAACAACGTGATTGCCTGGATATCTTGCTCCGTTAACTCAAAGCCCAGGTGAATTCTCTGAAGGGATTTCACTTCGGCAAGCCGTAGAAAAGAGTGCGAATCGATGCGTGAGATAAACAAGTCCAGTTTTGTTCTGGCTAAGTTATCAACCAACAACTGAACAGACTCAGCAGTCAGACTTACTCGCGCCAATTCCATCGAAACGGGCGACATGCACATCGCATCAATTGAGGCTTGCGAACCTATGATGTCCCTCGACACTATACTCACGTATCTCACCTTGGATAATTTTGCCAATTCTAAGATCGCGTCGTCTTCCAAACAACCGCTCTGGAAACTCAGTTTGCCAAGTGGCTTCTCTGGATCTATCGTTCGCAGGCTCGCCGCTGAAACTGGCGAGATAGCCATTACGACACAATTGGGACACGACGACAGAAAGTTAAGCCAACTCGTTTCACCGGGCGGATCATTCAAGCTCAAGATGACGAATTGGACTGGACTATCCGCTTGAAGATGTTGCATCGACTCTTCGGAAAGCACTCCAGAGAGTCGAAGATAAAAAGGTCTTTTGAAAACCTTCAGTGCTTTCACCGTTTCCTCGCTCGGTTCATGCAACCACACCTCCGGGTATTCTACTTGCTTGGAATTCACCAATTTCGAAAACACATCCAAATCAATCCTCGATTTGTTTCTAGAATCGCTAACCTTGAGCGTAAACACGGGCAATCGTTCGAGGTCGAGTGCGCCAAGTCGTCGAGATTCGGGGCTTCCAACTGCACGCCTTACCAAACCAATCTTCCAAAAATGCTGGTAGAAAGATCCCTTCGTCGTATTGAACCCAATTGCCCATTTTCAGCGTCTCGAACTTAACACTCGCTCCCGCATCCACGACCGAGTTCCAAGCGATGCGACGCTGATTTGCTTTCTGAAAAAAACGGATGGACACCGCGCATCCCACCGCGACAAAAATGGGAACCATCAAAAACAACCGCATTGGATATCGCCCACGCCAACGCAGGATGTCTCCAATAAACCACACAAGGAAGCAAATCGGGATAGCAATGAGCGTGCCGCCGTCTCGCAAGTCGTTGGTTGACGAAAAGGCGATCAATGCCGCTATCAAACCAACCGATGCGGCAAGCCCCAAGTTGAAAAGAGGCGACCACATTGGCTTCAACGTCCGTGTCGTTGATTCGATGCTTTCTGTTGAACGGCTGTCGCGATCTGCCATGGTCTAGTCTGTTTTGATGAGCTTGCGTAGGGCGGAATGCAGAACAGTTGTCCTCAACTGTTCTGAAGTTAGTACATGCGTTCTGGTCCAAAACAAACGTACGCCAGATCACAACAGCAGTGCCGGTCTTTGTTATTTGAGATGGAGACGCAGGGCGTGAACAATTGAGACAATTGTTCGACACTGTTATTCGAAACTAGGAGCCTATCATTTTAGAAACTGCCCAATGCAAACGAGGAATAACACGATAATCGTGCCAAGCAACAAAAGGATCGCGATCGACACCGTCACCAACAGAGAGACCACAAAGGTCAAGAGCAGGGAAGCAGGCCTGGGATTCCCCGACCGCGTCGTAACGAAGCCTCGAAGGACGGTAACCAAATAAGCTGGTCCAACCAAAATCGCAAAGGGAATCAACATGCCAACGTCCTGGACCGCAAGTCCAATGCCAATCAACAACGTCAACAAAACACATATTCCAAGCAGAAAACTAAAAACAATATCCGAAGCGGACATCGGTGACGACGGAGCTGATTCCGAATAAGTCGGTGACGAAACGGCGAAGGGGTTGGGTGTATTCATGCTCTCAAAACACAACCAACACTTTCCGCTCTTCGTTTGCGAAAGGGCTCCGCAATGAGTACATGTTTGCGTAACAATCACCGGTGGGATATTCATGCTGTTTCTCCGTTCCGGTCTTGGCCAACCCTACTCAAAAACGCGTCCGCCATCCTTCTCGGCGTGCGCACGATCTGCCCCAATACCATTCCTGTGCTTGCGATCGAGCATAACGTGATGGCTTGAGTCAGCAGTGGGGTCACGTGCTCGGCATCAAACCAACTGGTATCCGCGGAACCAACTAACAACATGTAGCTTGCCATGGCACCACTCGTCGCAAACCAAATGAGACCAATGCGAAAACGAAGCGCCGAGATCGCTAGCACCAAAAACAACACAAGCACCAAGGGACTACTTGGCCCGTGACTCAACCACGCGAGCAATGTGACCAAGCTCAAATCGATTGCAGTCGAAATGTACTTGAGAATGGGCGGCATGAAGCCTCCTCGCAACGCGATCAAAATCGAAATGGACAGAAAGAGCCACGCGATCGCCGCCATCGTAACGTGACGATGAAAAATCCGATCCGGTTCGGCAATCGCCTGCAGCGTCAGGTAATGCACGAGTTGGATCGCATAAAAAACGACGACCAACAGGGCTCGCAAGACGGCCGATCGCATCTCCCCCTCGAATTCCTGCCAACGGCTAGCAATATGCCAAGATTTGGCGGTTGCCACCGATGAAGCCACCGACGATACCGCAGGTTCAACCATTGGTTTATTCATTGACCACAACCTTTCCAACGTTCGACTCAACGTTCATGGACGCCCCATACCGACCGTCTCGCACCCAAAGCATAATCAAAATGGCAGCGATGACTACGGACGACAGTTGGTACGCAGACAAGTTTAGCCATACCGGCGACTCCGGTCGAAGCCACTCCGAAAAGAATCGATACACCATGTACGCGATGAGATACGCTTTGAGTTGATTGTCAACGAACCAACGTTTTCGATCCATCACCAGCAATGCCAAAACAGCCGCCGAGTGAAACGCCAATTCGTAGAGTTGAGTTGGATGACGAACGATTCCTTCTGCGTCCTGCGCAAGTGGAAAACGTATCCCCCATGGCATCGCGGTCACTCGACCGTAGCAGCAACCAGCCACAAAACAACCAACGCGTCCGATTGCAACGGCAACCGCGACGGGTAAAGCGAAGGCATCGCCCGTCCGAGTCCGAATGTTACCAATCCATTTGGCTAGTTCGACTGCTGCATAGCCCCCTACGATTCCGCCCAAGATCGTTTTTCCGTCTGCGAACCAAACGGTTCCAGAGTAAACCCCATCCCAACCTGCGTCCCCAAGAAACGGAGCCTTCGCCCCCAGCATCGAGCCCAAGAACGCAGCTATTCCGATGAGGTAGCGTTGCGAACGAGTCAGTTGCATTCGCTTCTGACGAGTCTGCATGAGACGAAACGATGCCACCACCGCGAGGATCATCACCACTGCGTACAGCATGCGCCATGTCACCGTCATCGTAGCTCCTTTACTTGCTCAGGCTTCTTCGTCCTGTAAGATTAATTCAGATTTGAATATGCAACACATTGAGCCCGAGGCGCTTGCCGAGTCGCGCCGGAGGAAATCGGCTAGCGCCTCAGGCTCAGTGAGCTACAAATTAGGTTGTAGCAATGGAGGCAGCGGAACATGGCCGTTGCGGTACAAGACGTTGTAGGCGCAAAACGGAATGATATGGCCAGACGGGAGAATATGATGCGTGCAGCACTTCATCACACGTCGCACATCGAAATTGTACGCATCAAGAAAGGAAGTGATCGTGATTCGAAAGAGTTGCTCGCCACCGATCTGCTTTTGCAACGCTTGTTCAAAAAAATGATCCTCGGCGGATTTCGACTCGAGATTGGTGCTGGTCAGAACAGGAAGGCTATTGAATGAAACACTCGGCTGGCTATTGAGCTGGAGCTCGGACTGGACACTCGGTGAGTCACAGCATCCGGATGGGCCGCAGCAATTGTTCCGAGCCAAGTATTGTTGCACGAGCCGTTTGCCTTCATCGCGAGTGAACGACAACCCGTTCGCCAGCAAATCCAAGTTGACTTTGGCATCGATGAAACGGGTTAGCGGCACAATTTCTCCTTCATGTCGGAATGCCAAAGAGAGAACGTGACAATTGGGATGCGCGCAAGGAAGCGGAAAAAAATCTTCGTCGCGATATAGTCCTTCGGATTGATTGCAGAACAGTTCGATACAGTCGGGAGTAGTGATTCGCTGCTCCAACTCCTCTGGCAAGAAATGCCTGCCGCTATAGGTTGCAGGCTGAAGACTGAGGCCGCTAACCCAAGGCCGTTCCCTGGCGACCTTTAGTAAGTCTCCCATTTCATGCTCGTTCACTCCCGCTTGGAGAGCGCAAACCAAGGTCGCATGCAGGCCTGCCTTTCCGATGTTTTCGAGCGCCTTGAACTTGATTTCGGCAAGTGCTTCACCTCGCAAAGTGGTATGCACCGTGTCGGACACGCCATCCATTTGCAAATAGATCTCTACGCGATTGCCGTGCTGTCCGATTCGCTCGACCAAAGCAACATCTTTGGCAAAGCGGATGCCATTGGTGTTGATCATGATGTAGTCGATGGGCTTCGAGAGAGCGTAGTCTAGAATCTCCTCAAGTTGTGGATGCGTTGTAGGCTCTCCACCTGAGATTTGCAAAACATCCGCTTTGCCTTCGGCGCGAACGAGCGCATCGATGGCGGCGAAAATTTGTTCGATCGATTTGTGCTTGAGGCCAGGGCGACTGTTGGCGTAACACAATGGGCATGAGAGATTGCAGTTGTCGGTGATTTCGAGAACCGCAACGCAGGTATGCTGTTCGTGTTCCGTGCACAAACCGCAATCCAGTGGGCAACCGCGCGACGCTTCTACGAAGGTCGTTTTCGGAAGCTTGGGCGGTAGCGCATAGTCGTAGCGATCGTACCATCGTCGATCGCTACAGATAAAATCTTCGCGTAGCCCGTGTGTTGGACATCGTTTGCGAAAATAGACGCGTTTACCTCTCGCAATAATCTTGGCAGGTACCACGCTCAGGCATTCCGGACAAAGGCTTTGAGTTGTCCCGAGAAAGGTATAGTTTCTAGAATCGATCGTCGAAATCTTCGTCACGTCAGAATTCCGCTAAGAGGCTATCGAATGTTGATTAGCTCCAGTATAGCAAATGCCATTTGAAAAATTGAGGAACAAGGAGTGCAGAACAGTTGTCTTCAACGTTGTCTTCAACTGTTCTTGAGTGAGAACCAAGACCACCTCTTCCAACACAAGCGGAGGCCAGATCGCGAGAGATCTGCCTGAAGCTGAGATATGGGATGGAGACGCAGGGCGGGAACAATTGGGACAATTGTTCGACACTCAAAGCTCGCTGCGCCGCTATGGCCCTTCATGAGGGCTTGTTAACCATTTTTTGCACACAGCCAAAAGCTTTGCTCTGACAATTGGTTTGCTTTCATAATCATTGCAGCCTGTTTGAATGCACCTATGTCGGTCATCGACCAATGCGTGAGCGGTCAACGCCACGATGGGCATGGGCGAACCTCGCGCGCGCAGGGTTTGAGTCAGTTCGTATCCGTCCATTTCAGGCATTTGAATGTCGGTAAGCAAAAGATCGAATGGTTCACCGTTGGTAATGGCGTTGTCAATCATTTCCAGTGCGATTCGTCCGTTTTCCGCCACTTCTACAATCGCCCCCGCTTTGCGCAAATGAAAAGCAATAAGCTTTTGATTGTCGATGCCATCTTCTGCCAGCAGGATACGACCATCCAGTTGTATAGCGTCTTGTGTCGCAGGATTGGACTCGATCGGTTTGGGTAAGTAGTTTTGATCAACCCAACATGAACCGTCGGGCAACTCCACAGGAATCGATAGCCGAAAACAAGAGCCTCTACCGAATTGGGAACGAACAAGCGTTACATCACCTCCCATAAGATTGGCAAAACGCTTACTAATGTGCAAACCTAGCCCCGTTCCACCGTGAGTGCGTGTTACGGAATTGTCTGCCTGAACAAACGGTTGGAACAATCTTTCGATTTTATCTTCTGGAATGCCACGTCCCGTGTCTTCGACTTCGATTTTTAAAAGTGGCTTGGACTCGGAAATACCCATCGAGATATTGAGAGATATTTTGCCTTCCTCAGTGAACTTGATTGCATTGCCGAGCAAATTCCAAAGAATCTGGCGCAATCGACCCGGATCACTGTAAATTCGATTCGGCATCAGCGATCGGTAGTTCACTGTCAATTCAATGCCTTTGCCTTTGGCAGTGGGCCGGACCAATCCTTCCATGTCGCGCAGCAAATCGATGAGCGAAGTATCGATGCTCTCGCAGGTCGCCATGTCGGCCTCGATCTTGGACAAATCGAGAATATCATTGATAATTGCTAGAAGGTGATTGCCTGCATTGGTAATCGTATCAATGGTTTGAGAGCGATCGATATGGCCGTCCGGCCGCTCTGTCGAATTTCCGACCGTCGCAATCCTTTTTTCTTCATCCCGGAGCACCTCGGTGAATCCCAGAATGGCGGTAAGCGGTGTACGTATTTCGTGGCTCATGTTGGCAAGAAACTCGCTCTTGGCACGATTGGCCACTTCGGCCTGCTTGCGAGCAACTTTCAGAGCTTCCCCTCGCTCCATTTCTTCCGTCACATCCGTAACGGTTCCAAACAACTCGTTTATCTTTCCAACATCATCGCGGCTCGCTCGACCTTCGCATCGAACAAATCGATATCCGCCAGATTGGTGTTTGATTCGCTGTACCAAGGAATACGGAGTACCCGAATTCATCGTTTCGAGAACCGCAGAATTCAGTACAGGTACGTCGTCAGAATGAAACGCCTCATACACTTCGGGATAATGCAAAGCCCCCAAATCGGGTGCTCTGCCAAAGATGGTATACATTTGTTTGGACCAATGCGTTTGCCCGGTCGCAACATTGAACGACCAGTTTCCTGTGCGCGCCACAGCCTGCGCTTGCTCAAGTTTTTCCGTGGCAATTTGCAATTCGAACTCAGCCTGTTTTCGATCCGTGATGTCTGTGATATAGCCATGCCATAAAGTGGAGCCATCTTCTTCTCGCTCAGGAATCGAATTGCCAGAAATCCAATGGATTGATCCATCTCGCTGAATAATGCGAAATTCTAAGCTCCAAGGAGTCAGTTGCTCTGCTGATCTACGAATGGAATTGACGATCGTTTCATGGTCATCAAAATGTCTTTTCGCAAAAACGTCCGTCGGATTTTTGTCGAGGTAATCTTCGTCTAGACCTAGAATGCTCGTCAATCTTTCACTTGCGTATGGAAAGTGCGTTGTGCCGTCGGGTTTCATACGGAACTGGTAGAGTGCGCCTGGCAAGCGGCTCGCGAATTTCTGAATTCGATTCAGCGCTTCCTCCTTGTCTGCTTCCGCTTTTTTGCGATCCGAAATGTCCAATCCGATGATTACGAATCCATTTACTTCGCCATTGGTATCTAAGTCCGGAACATAGTAGACCAACCCAATCTCGGTTTCGCCTGAAGGAAATATAATCGTGGTCTCAAACGATACGTGTTCGCCTGCCAAAGCTCTCCGAATGTATGGCTCAGCAGATTGGTAAGTGCTTTTCGGAATGACTTCGGCGATTGTTCTCCCCAGCATTTGTTCGGTTGGAATGCCCGAAAAGCGATGGTAATAATTATTGACGAACAAATACCGAAGGTCCCTATCCACGCGAGAAACAGGACCAGGAATGTTATTTGCAATCAGCCTGAGTTCACGTTCACTATCTTGAAGAGTTTTCTCTACTTTTCTGCGTTCGGTGATATTTACTCCGACGATGATGAAACCTTGAACATTCCTCTGTTCGTCGAATTCGGGAATGTAGTTCATCAGTGTGAAGTGCTCCTCACCCGACTGAAAGCGAAACTGGGATTCAAAGGTATTTCCGCCATCGTTTTCCCAACGATCTCAAATCGCTGTTTGCCGAAAATACTCTGATAAACATCGTTGACAAATAGATAACGCTGATTTCGATCGACTCGAGAGAGAGGCCCCGGAACATTGTTCGCGATCAATCTCAGTTCGCGCTCACTTGCCGTCAACGCTTGCTCTGCTTCTTTGCGATCCGAAATAGATGTGATCGTACCAACCATACGAAGGGGCTTGCCATTATCATCCCACTCCACAACTTTGCCACGATCCAAGAACCATTGATACTTGCCGGATTTGGTCCGCAGCCTAACTTCGCATTGCTTAACTGAGATCCGACCTGCAAAATGATTTTGCATCGCTGTTTCTACTGGAGCAAAATCTTCCGGATGGAGCAAGGAAAAAAAGAAATCGACTCGGTCAGTAACTTCATGGGGGGCATAGCCCAATAGCCGACACCATTGCTCGCTATAACTGACTCGTTCTTCTTGAATTCTCCAATTCCAAACGCCATCCATTGTTGCTTCAAGGACTTCGTCAAATTGTTTTTCACTCTGCTTCCATGCTCGTTCAAGCTCGACATTCCTGAGCTCTAAACGCATTAGCTCCATTTCCATCTCAAAGAGTTTGTGAGTCAAATCGCTGACTCCAACCGAGTTGAGTAAATTTAACGTACTCTCACCTAGTCTGTTCTCCAATCGAACTTTGGCGTTCGCGGCAATGGCATCTGGAGATATGGGCAAGATTTCGTGGCCGCTCATAGAAGACTCAATTCCTGTTCTTTCAATCAACGCAGCAAGGAAAACATTGGGCTTCAGCCCAATCGAGTATGCGGTCATGGATAAAAAATGATAGCCGATTCGGGGGACGTCGCAAGCCAAGCCCCTAACGCAGATTGGCGACCATTTTCGCCTCTAACAGAAAAGAAATTTGCGGAAGTCGTGAAAAAACAATGCCCTGTCGGCATTATTCTCTACACGAGCGTCAAACCCGCACAAGACACAAAGCAGTTGGAAAGACGAAGTTACTGTGGCGATACGGTCGGAAGAACTTGCGATTTCTATCGATAGATGGGCGGGGCCGCTTGCGGCCTGGCTGCGACGTCGGTGCGCAAATCCGGACGATATTGTGCAAGAAGCGTTCTGCCGACTGGCTCAGCAAACACGGCCGCCCGAACGGACTGCACCCTGGCTGTTCGCCGTGGCTATGAATTTGGTTCGAGAAGAAGCTCGCCGCACGAAACGTCGACAACAACGCGAAAGTGTCGTTGCGAAAACAGAGAATCATAATGTTTCGGCATCGCAATCGCTCGAGGATGCGGAGCTTCGCAATGCCGTCGACACCCTATCCGAAGAACTTCGAGAGATCGTGATCGCCAGGGTTTGGGGAGAACTGACCCTAGCTGAGATTTCAAACATAACCGGCCATTCGATTGCCACGACGCATCGACGTTTCGAACAAGCGCTGAGCCAATTGCGCAATCAACTTTCCGAAAAACGACCTCACTCCGGAGCACATGATGGAACCAAGTAACAATATCGAAAGCAGGCTTGCCGCATGTCGACCACGGCTATCTAGCCAGGAACGCGACAGGCTCTTTTTTCAAACAGCACAAGCAAGCGAAAGAAAGAGACTGTTGAAACAGACGGTTTCGTACTCCATGCTCAGTTCGATGCTGTCTGCTGCGGCCTGCTTTGCAATCATGACATTCAACATCGGGGCTCCTTCTGGGGAGGGCAGATTTGCTGGCTTAGAACCATCATCGCCGACACGCAATACTGCGGTTGAGACAATCGATCGCGGTATCGAAAAGTTCGAATCGGAATCTCAATTGGAGATTTCGCTTAGACCGCGTGGCGTTCTGACAGCCGCGTCTTGGTCTCGTTGGGAGGATATCGAAAAGCAGGGCCTTGCTTCGCTTGGCGGCCCAAGCGAATGGAATCCGGGCATGGACGCGGCCGAAACGAAGCCGCTCGCCGTTCGTTCCAAAGCTTCTTCTTTGTAAATAGAACATGAGTCTTCGAGTGAAAGAAACCAATAGCCGTTGGGTGCTAGTGCAAGAAACCGGAAGTTCCTTCAGGTATTCTTATTCGACTTCTATTGAGCCTGAGGCGTTAGCCGAGCCACGCCTCTGGAAATCGGCTAGCGCCTCAGGCTCAGTTTGCTTCAAGCAAATGGAAGAGACTTAAGACTTTTAGCTCTAGCCTCGGTTCTCGACGAATGTCGAGCAATTGGAAAACCGGGGCTAGCGCCAAACGGCTCATTAATGCAAAAACACCACCTTTCCTTCAATCAATCGAGAGTGCACATGTTTCCGTCAAACTTCCTACCTATCTTTGCCGCCACTGCAATCGCATTTGCGATAGCAATACAAAGCGGCGCAGCTCAAGAAGTCAGTGACTTCACCGGCGGTATGCCCACGATGGACCCGCCAGGTACCAACGTTGCGTTTAGGACTATCATTGTCCGCCCAAAAATCGCGGTTGGTAGCACTGCAAGCAAGTTGTTTCCAACACAAGAAAGACTTCAACACGGAAACGCAGCCCCCATCATTTTGCGACAGAATTTCGAGGCAACGCAAAGGCAGGAAGCGCTTCGCAAGTTTTATGCAAAGGACTATTTGAGCATGCCGCTCAAGTCGCTCGACGCCGAAGAGATAATCAAGCTTACGCCCATCGGTTTTGGTGACCTTAGCCGCGCGGCATTCCGAGAACGGGCTGGATGGGAGTATCCAATCGGAGAGGGGACGCAGCCGCTCATGAGCGTTTTGCTTCCCGATGTGCAAGAAACACGGATCTATGCAAAAGCCATTGCTGTAAGGGCACGAGTCGATCTTCGGGAGGGGAGAGTTGACGAGGCATTGGATAAACTTTCGATTGGCCTGGGACTTTCGAAGCATGTTGGCGAAACGCCCTTCCAAGTTTGCAAACTCGTACAAAGTGCAAACGCGACGAATATCATTGGGGTGATCGAGGAGCTAATCCAGCATCCAGCGTCGGAGAATCAGTATTGGAATATTGCTGGGGTGCCATCGCCTTTTGTGGATACAAAACCAGCCTTGCAGCTAGAAGCTTTCATGTGGCCGAAGTCGATCCTGCAGCTCGCTGACTTGGATTCCATTTCAACGGAATCGCAGTGGCAATCCTTGGTGAAAAAAATCATGACGTATTCTGATTTGGGAGAGCTTTCTGAAGCGAGTGTATTCGAAGGATGGACAAGTCTGGCTCGAGAACGACTACCGGCGATTTGGAAAAACGAAGAGCGACCGGTGCAATCCATGAGCGACTCAGAGGTATGGGTGCGTTATTGGCACATGCGCACTCAAATGCTGACGGATGAGTGCATGAGCTGGGGGCTTTTGGACTTTCACCACGCGATCCCAATGTTGATCGAACTTAGGGAGCGTCGAGAGAAGGAGCTTGCCGATGAGCTACCCGTCAAGATTGCATTTGAGCCACCTCTAAAACTCGTTATTGCTGCAGCGTCGCTTCAGCAGCATCTTCGAATGATTCAAACGATAGAATCCATCCGCGACTGGAGTGGCAAGAATGGTGGATTGCTCCCAAAAACGCTTCAAGACTTGGAATTGCCAGCTCCCTTGGACTGTGTAGTAAACAAGCCTTTTGTTTACCTTCTATCGGCAGATGGCAAAACCGCGAGTCTTAGCAGTGCAGTTGTCGAGAACCGGGGATTCCGATACGAACTCGAATTGGAATGAATTTCGTTTTGGATCAAACCGGCGTGTCAAACCGGTGCGAGTTGGGCTCAGAACGGAATACCGCGACGCGGTTTAAGAAAATAGCCGGTGGTAAGCGAAGCGCCACCACCGGTCTTCTTGACGTGCACGCAATTGATCCTGAAGGGATCACAGCAAGTCGATCGACTTTCGTTCTTTGATCCCTTCGGGATCATGACGTTGAGATTGCCAGGGTGCCGGTGGTGGCGCTTCGCTTACCACCGGCTATTGTCTTCGATCCTTTCAGGATCAAGTCGCACAAGGAATATCCTCGCACTTCACCAACTTCGTTGCAACGACTTGCTTCGGGGCTGCATCTAAACGATAATCCGTTTCAGATTATTTTGGTTGCGACTGCGACCGTCCCCCTCCATGCTGCTTTCTGTGACAGCCCAATCATGAACTCGATTTTTCTTTTTTCCGTCCTCATGGCTACGGCAGCCGACCCCATCTCGCTGCCAGACCGAGTCGAATTCAATCGGGATATTCGACCCATTCTTTCGGATCGTTGCTTCTCTTGCCATGGTCCCGACAAAAACAAACGCGAAGCCGAAATTCGGCTCGACACCATGGAGGGGCTCCATGGCAATACGGGCAAACCTAGGCCGGTCATTGTCGGAGATCCAAACGCCAGCGAAATGATCCGGCGTATTGAGTCGACGGACAAAGACACGCGGATGCCACCACCGGAATTTGGCAAAGACGTTTCGGATTACGAACGAGCGCTGTTGCGTCGCTGGATCGAACAGGGAGCAAAATGGGAGGGGCATTGGGCCTTCCAACCGATTCGAAACACTCCTATCCCCAATGTCAACGATGATCGACAAGCAAAAAACGCGATCGATGGGCATGTCCAATCTGCGCTTCGCAAAGCACAACTTGCCCCCTCGCCTAAAGCAGATGCTCGCACCTTGGTTCGCAGACTCTGCTTTGACTTGACCGGGCTACCGCCGAAACCGGAATGGGTGGAACGCTTTGCAACCGAGCCTACCGATCAGGCTTATGAAAAGCTGGTCGATGACTTGATCGAGTCGCCGCAGTTTGGTGAACGCATGGCGGTCTGGTGGTTGGACTTAGTGCGCTATGCGGACAGCGTCGGGTATCACGGCGATCAACCCGTTCCGGTGACTCCCTTTCGCGACTATGTCATCGATGCATTCAACAACAACAAACCGTTCGATCGAATGACAATCGAACATCTTGCCGGCGATTTGTTCCCTGCCCCCACCACTGAACAACTCATTGCCTCGGGGTACAATCGACTTGGCATGATGAGCGCCGAGGGTGGGGCTCAACCCAAGGAGTATCTGTCCAAGTACATATCAGAACGCGTTCGCAATGTGAGCGGAGCGTGGCTCGGCGTGACCTTTGGGTGTTGCGAATGCCACGACCACAAATTTGACCCGTTTGCAACCAAAGAGTTCTACCAGCTCGAAGCCTTCTTCGCGGACATTCAAGAAAAAGGGCTTTACGATGCGGGAAGCAAGACTGACCCTTGGGGGCCCGAAATGCCTGTCCCAAGCCCAAGCCAAAAACGAAGTATGGATGAGCTGTCCACCAAGATTTCCGATCTTCGTAAGTTCTTGGAAACACCGTCCGGTGCACTCGCAGAATCGCAGGCAAAATGGGAGTCGCAGTATGTCGCTTGGACAACACTGAAGCCGCAAGACGCCAAGTCGACGAGCGGGGCCAAGTTGGCGGTGCAGGACGATCTATCCATTTTGGTAAGCGGTAAAAATCCAGACACCGACACCTACGAATTGTTGTTTAGTGACCTCCCCGATTTCACGGCGATTCGAATCGAAGTCTTACCTCATGATTCTCTCCCCAACAAAGGTCCGGGCCGAGCCGGCAACGGCAACTTCGTTCTAAGCGAGTTCGAAGCGTTTTGGCAAACACCCATCGATAAAGATAAAGCCGCGACTCCGGACCAGCCCGCTACCGAACCGGCTACAGAATCGATCCCGCTTCAAAACGCGACCGCTACCTACGAACAAGTTGGAGCTGCTGGCGGCAACCCCTACGGCAAGTGGGCCGTCGCTGCCGCCATCGATCGTGATGCGAAAGGTCCCACATGGGGTTGGGCTGTGATGGAGCAAGCTGGACGAGCCAACTATGCTGCATTCGAGATAGCTCCGAACTCCCCGCCGAGCAAGCAAAAGCAACTCAAGTTGGTGCTCAAACAAAACCTAGACAATCCGAAGCATACTCTCGGCCGATTTCGGATCTCGACGACCAATACTCCCCGACCAGTTAGTGTGACTGCTGGACTGCCCGTCGAAATCGAGAGCTTATTCAAGATCGCTCAAGCCGATCGAACCGAGGCGCAACGCGAACAAATCGCGAAACACTACCGGACTATCGCACCCGAGTTGCAGGGCGATCGCGATCAGCTCGATCGATGGAACAAAGAGCTCGATGCGATCGACAAAAAAGTTCCACGTACACTTGTGACCAAGCGTGTGGAGCCGAGGTTGATACGCGTCCTCTCCCGGGGGAATTGGATGGACGAGTCAGGCGAAGTCGTCGAGCCGGGTATTCCCGCCGTGCTCGGCAAACGGCCAGACGTTTCTGGACGACTCACGCGAATGGACCTGGCCAAGTGGATTGTTTCCTCGGATAACCCATTGACCTCGCGAGTGGTTGTGAATCGACTTTGGAAACTATTTTACGGCTATGGCCTGTCTCGCAAGCTTGATGATCTTGGAGCGCAAGGAGACTGGCCAACGCATCCTGAACTGTTGGACACGCTTGCAATGGAGCTGATGAATTCAGGTTGGGACATCAAACGACTTGTGAAGTTGATGGTCATGTCGGAAACGTACCAATTGTCCTCGCAGCCGAACGAGGGTGTAACGGAAAAAGACCCATACAACAAATGGCTGTCGCATCAAGGTAGATGGCGTCTGGATGCCGAGTTTGTAAGGGACAATGCGATGGCGATCAGTGGGTTGTTGGTTCAGACAATTGGCAACAACAATGGGCGACCGTTTCAGCCAAAGGGCTACTGGGACTATTTGAACTTCCCGAAACGCGAATGGCAAAAAGGGGTCGGTGAGCAGCTTTATCGTCGCGGTTTGTATACGCATTGGCAACGCCAGTATCTCCATCCATCGCTGTTGGCGTTTGATGCGCCTGGACGGGAGGAATGCACCGCCGAGAGAACTCGATCCAATACACCTCTACAAGCGCTGGTACTGCTCAACGATCCTATTTATGTGGAATCAGCTCGCGCGTTTGCTCAACGCGTAATGAGTTGTGGCAAATCAACCGATGAGGAACGCGTCGAGTGGGCCATTCGAGATTCCCTTTGCCGAAAAGTTACAAGCATCGAATCGCAGCTGTTGATTTCGTTGCTCAACAAGCATCGCACCGAATACGCAACCGATGCCGAAGCCGCGAACAAGTTGCTGTCGGTGGGAGACTATCCGATCCCTGCGGATTTGAGCCGAACCGAACTAGCCGCGTGGACGAGCGTGGCTCGGGCTATATTGAATCTTCACGAGACCATTACAAGGAACTGAGGCCCATTATGCTAATACCAACCTCTATTGCTCGGCGTTCGTTTCTGCGTAGTTCCGGTTTGAGTGTCGGTTCCATGGCGCTCGCCAATATGATTGGCCAGTCCGGCAGCCAAGGGTTGCGAGCGGACGATTTGCCGGGAATCCATTCGCAGGGAATGATGGGTGCGATCAAAACGCTGCACTACGTTCCCAAAGCGAAGCGAGTGATATGGCTTTACATGGCGGGTGGCATGAGCCACTTGGATACGTTTGACAACAAGCCGAAGCTGGTCGACCTGAATGGCCAGCCGATGCCCGAGTCCTTTACCAAAGGGCAGCAAATCGCTCAGTTGCAGGGAGCCAAGCTCAATTGCTTTGCGCCGCAGCACCCTTTTAAGAAATGGGGCGAATCGGGCCATGAGATTGCGACGGTATGGCCGGAGCTTGCGGGCAAGTGCGCAGACGATTTGTGCATCATCCGTTCAATGCACACCGAAGCCATCAATCACGATCCAGCGCACACGTTCATGAACACCGGCTCCATGAACTCGGGGCGGCCTGCCATGGGCTCTTGGTTGTTGTACGGACTCGGGGCTCAGTCGCAAAACTTGCCGGGATTCGTTGTGATGGTTTCCACGGGCAAGTTCGGTCAGAGCCAACCGATTGCTGCGAGACAATGGCATTCAGGTTTCTTGCCGAGCCGATTTCAAGGGGTCGAGTTCCGGAGCACGGGAAGTCCGGTACTGTACGTGGACCGACCGAGTGGTGTCTCGCCATCGCAGCAACGGGACTTGGTCGACGCCGTCTCGGCCTTGAATCGGATCGAGGCAGATCGCATTCGTGATCCTGAAATTGAAACTCGGATCAGTCAATATGAAATGGCCTTTCAAATGCAAACGAGCGTTCCGGATTTGATGGACATCAGCAACGAGCCGGCGCACGTGTTGGAGATGTACGGCACGAAAGGTGGAGATGGAAGCTTTGCATCGAATTGCTTACTAGCAAGGCGATTGGCGGAGCGAGGTGTCGGGTTTATCCAGTTGTACCATCGTGATTGGGACCACCACGGCAGTGTGAAAGAGCACATTGCTGGAACGGCTGCGGAAGTGGATCGCGGAGCTGCTGCGCTGTTGATGGACCTCAAGCAGCGGGACATGCTCAAGGACACCATCGTCGTGTTCGGTTCTGAGTTTGGACGTACTCCGATGGCACAAGGGAATGGCCGTGATCACCACTTGGCTGGCTTCACGATGTGGCTCGCAGGTGGCGGCTTTAAGCCAGGAATGAGTTACGGTGCAACGGACGAATTGGGCTACCATGCTGTTGAGAATCGAGTCTCAGTACATGATTTGCATGCAACGATGCTGCATCAGTTGGGCATCGACCACACGCGGTTTAGCTACAAGTTCCAAGGGCTCGATTCCAAATTGACGGGCGTTGAGCCTGCACGGGTGATTAGCGAGTTGCTCGTTCAGTCCGTGTAGCGAAAGTCGTCAAGACTTTCCGCTGCATCGTCTAAACGACCGAAACTCTTGACGAGTTTCGCTACAAAGTGCTTAGTAGCTTTGGCCAAAAGGGGCGAGAGACCGGTCTAGACACCCTCCCGCTGGGAGGGTCGAGCGTAGCGAGGGGAGGGTGAAGTCACCGCTGTAAACATCTTTGCAAAGTAAATTTCATTGAAAACCTTAGGGAGGGCGAGGCTCCTGTAGGGAGGGCGAGGCTCCTGCCGAGCCAACGGTCCAAAGGTTCGGCAGGAGCCTCACCCTCCCGAGCAATGAATTGCTTAGGTAAACTTGTTGGAAACATGTTTACAGCGGTGGGGTGAAGCGCCAACCACGATTGTGCAAGTCAGTTCACCCTCCCCGGGCCGAAGGCCCGACCCTCCCCGAGGGAAGGTGACTTTCAAATCCCTCAACCCGACAGGGCCTCAGCCGGAATGCCTGCCGTCGTGCAATCACTGGCAGCGAGCCGACCGCGAGACCAAAGAGTTCGCTCAACCAAAATACGCATTATCGTTTCCAAACTGGATTGCGCGGCGGCGGATTCGAGGATGCCGATAGCTCTGGCAATGGCTTCTAACGTGCACACGTGCCGCACATCGCGTTGAACCCGCAAGTGATACTCGGAGGGGGGACCTGGCGGAAGCCTTACGTGTTGTATTCCTTTAATCGAAGGATCGTGACGAACGAATTTCGTTGTCTGCCGCCAGTTTGCATCCGGAACAATTAAGTGGACCGGTGATTCGATTTTCGATACGAACTCAGGAGTGAGTTCAACTGAGATTGGACTAGGGTAGAGTATCAACGATGTCCGCCCAGATTGAATAAAGTCGCTGGTAATCATCCGCTCGTCGCGTCGACCGTGAATACGGACTTCGCTATTGGTCAGCGCTTTTGCGGCGAGTCTTGCCGTATTGGTCGTGAGCACTTCTTCGCAGGTATGCATGAGGATCATCACGCGCGTCTGGAGTGCAATTTTTGGAATCAACGAGCAGAAGCAAAGTGGCTTGCGAATTTCGCAGCCTGGGCAACGATGTGGTGCCAAGAAAAGTCGCATGGCTAACCTTGAAATGCATGAGGGTGATTCTCATGCATCCAAAGGCCCAAGCCTGGGTTGCGGATAAAGTAAAACGATTCGCCGCTTCGGCTGGTGTTCCAACCATCGTTGATCTCATCGATGGCGTATTCCACACGAGCTCTTTCGTGCGATCCATAGCCATACCCCACTGATTCGATTTCCTCTTTGGAGAGTTTTCCGGGGCAGTATTCCACTTGAAATCGATTTTCGGTGGATGCGTGCATCAAGTGAGCGGCTGCGGACAAATTGCTTCTTAGGTCAGCGTTTTTGGCAACCAACTCGATCACTTCTGGCGTTGGGCGATAACCATAGCGCCGAATCAGATTGTCGACATCGTCGTGTTCACCAAAGCGATCGACACCTGGCGCGATGATGACGAGTGTGCCGCCGTCCGCGATGGCCATGCGTGTACGGTAGATCGCTTTGTTGGCCACCCAAGTCTTCTTGTACTTGTTGGGGTCCATCCAAACGACGATCTTCTTTGGCGCTTCCGGTATGCGAAAGCAGTTGACTTGCGCCGATAATTCGCCTGCTCGATAAAAGACCGAGTGGTCATCACCTACATAGAGACCGCGAACCACAGGCCCATGATCTGGAGTCGACTCAACAACGGTCAAAACATAGACAATAGGTCGGTTAGTTAAAAACAGATCCGCTCCGCGGTTGAGCAGCTTCCGAAGTGGAGTATCGCATCGGCCCATGACACGCTCCATTCCGTAGAGAGCGCTCAAGTAATGGCTGTCGTCGATCCCGGCACTGCCTCCAGTGCCAACAAAGATGTTCTTGGTGTAGTTGGCCATTCCGATGACTTCGTGCGGAACAACTTGTCCTATGGACAGTATCAAGTCGTGATCTCCCCGCGAGATCATTTGATTGACTTGAGCAGGCCAAGGCTTGTCGTAGAGCCCCTCGGTCACTTCATGGACGAATTCGGAATCAACATAACCGAGCGTATCGACTTCGGTTCGAAAGCGATGGATACGGATCAAGTCCCGAGGAAAGTCACCGTACATTTTGGTGAGTTCGGCCTCGTTCATGGCAGTATGCGTTCCAAGAGCGGGCATGACGTCGGTCAGCTTGTCACCGAGGAGTTGGAGAACCGCGTGCATGATCGGACCGGCTTGCGAGTCCAAACGAGTGTGGTCAGGCGGGACCGCAAGGACTTTTTTAACTGCTGGGCGTTGGGCCAGTGTTGCAGCGATCGCTTCGAGATAGTCTTTCATTCCGAGGACTAAATCTTTGCCGCCTCGAGAAAAGTAGATCGCCATGAGTTTGTTCCGTGCAGGTCAATTTCGTGTGGGATAGGCTTCCAGCCTGACATTCTAAGCTTGACAGGCTGGAAGCCTATCCCACTATTTGATCGCACAAGACAGGAGACACTCCATAACTAACGCAGAGGTTCTTGTCGCAAGAATTCGTTAGCGGTTCTAGGTTCGTTCGATTCTTGTTTCTGAAACATACCCGTAAACCAGTTCGACTTCGGTTTCTTCGAATCGGAGTTACTGACGTAGGTCGAAGGCTTTGGGTCTGGATATGGGTCGAGTAATTCAGTTGTTTTGCTCCACCATCGCTTGGAGGTGGCGCTCATTTTCCCCCATGTCGATGCATTGGATCGCGAGTAAGAGCTGGCGCGAGGCCCGCTTTTGGACCAAGGCATCTTTGGCATTTTCATGCTAGGAAGCCAGGATTTTGAGGTGGATGGCTTGGAGGTGTAGAGAGGACTGTTATCCCGCGTTGGAGCCGCTTTGGAAAACGGGCCCCATGTCCAGCCATCGGCGAAAACCAAGGACGGAGTGGCAATAAGCACGAGAAAAAACAGAAAACCACAAATTCGAACCGATTGGCTAGTCATTATTGCTCCGTTTACTGTCCCGAATCATGGACTGGTGTATCAAATCACGAACTTTCGACTATTCCATAGGGGATTTTTGACGTGCTCGTCCAGAGGACTTTTGGAAAATGATGTCTCGTGTTTTTGGAAATGCAGCGATAACGCTCTTGCAGAGTCGGCCTTAGGTCTTATAATCTGCCTCCCGCCGAAGAACCCTGAGTCACTGAGAAGTGGTCCAGCAGTCACTTGCCCTAAAGCGACTGAAACTTCTAGCGGAAACCAAAAACGCAACGGGCATAATGAAACAGGTTCTTTTGCGGGTGTAGCTCAGGGGTAGAGCACAACGTTGCCAACGTTGTTGTCGTGGGTTCGAATCCCATCACCCGCTTTTTCTGTTTGATTATGCCCTTTTTTTAACCTCCTAAAGACGTTGTAACCGACATGTCGACAGTGGAAACCAAGGCGCCAGATTCCAAGTTGGAATTGGTAGTAAAGATCACTCAGCCTAGCACTTGCCAACGGCACGTAGTGGTTACCGTTCCTCGCGCGGAAATGGATCGTTATTTCCGAACCGCCTACGATGAAATTGCGCCAAAGGCTGACCTACCTGGTTTCCGAGCAGGAAAGATTCCGCGTAAACTGCTCGAAAATCGGTTCCGCAAAACCGTCGCTGACCAAGTAAAGAGCAGCTTGGTGATGGACAGCTTGCAGCAAATCACCGAAGGTGGCGAATTCTCCGCCATCTCCGAGCCAGATATGGATTTCGGAGCCGTCAAGCTACCTGACACCGGCGATTTTACCTTCGAATTCAAAATCGAAGTTAGGCCAGCATTCGACACTCCCAATTGGAAGGGACTCGATCTGGAAAAGACCGTGTATGAACTGACCGATGCGGAAGTTGACCACCAATTGGCTCGAACTTTGGAACGCGTCACTCCAGGCGAAGCTTACGATGGCGAAGCTGCATTGGGTGACCGCTTGGTTGTCAATGCGACTTTCAGCTCCAAGGGGCGTGAAATCAGCGGTTTCGAAGAGGAGTTGATCACACTTCGCAAGCGATTGAGTTTGGCCGACTGCATTATTGAGAACTTCGGTGAGCTCGTTGTCGGTGCTAAAGAAGGCGACAAGTTGAAGACGACCGTAAAGGTCCTCGATACTTCGTTGAACGAAGCATACAAGGGTGTCGACGTCGACGTCGAATTCGAAATTGTTGAAATCCGTCGCGTTAGCGTCGAAGGCTTGACAACCGCTGTTCTTGAATCGGTCGGATTCGATTCCGCTGATGAATTGCGTGCATTCGTTCGATCCGAATTGGAACGCCAAGCTGAATACTATCAAAACCAATTGCTCCGCGAACAAATCACCAAAAAGCTGACTGAGGGTGCCAATTGGGACCTACCACCAGCTCTTGTTCGCAAACAAGCGGAACGTGAACTGCAAAGACGCGTTCTCGATCTGCGACGTAACGGATTCACCGACGATCAAATCCGCTCGGTGATCAACAATATCCGACGCAACACCGAAGAGTCGACTCAAGGTGCATTGCGAGAGCACTTCGTTTTGGAAAAGATTGCCGAAGACTGCACGATCGAGCCAAGCGAAAAAGAATACGAAGAAGAGATCCAACTCATCGCCGACCAAAGCGATTTGTCCGTTCGACAAGTTCGCGCTAAGTTGGAACGAACAGGTCAAATGGATGCGTTGCGGAACCAGATTCTGGAACGTATTGTCATCAAGCAAATCGTTGATGCCGGTAATGTCAAAGAAATCAAGGGTGATTCGATTCTCAAGGCCGATCCAGATGAGGCAGCAGTCGAGTTTTTGGTCGCTCCTGTTTCGCAACTCTTGCCAGAAGCCAAGTACGACGAAACTCCAGAAGACGTAGCTCAAGAAGGCAACGTAAAGCCTACCTAATCTCAGCGTAAGCCTCACTCACTTTGACTTTGCTTCCTTCGCCCTTTTGAGTAACGAAAGTCGTCAAGACTTTCGGCTGCAAGGGCCAAACGACCGAAACTCTTGACGAGTTTCGCTACGAAATGCGTTACAGCGTTGCCTTTTAGGGGCGCGGATCAATATGCAATCTGCCGCTTCGGTCTCCAATCTTAAGAAGCGGGCAAAGCTTCTACAGCTTCTTCGGCGATTTTTCGACTGCCGCGAGTTCACCGAGGTCCAGACTCCAGTCCTCTCGCGTGATTCGATCATCGATCGTCACTTAGACCCAATCGAGGTCAAGATGCAATTGCCCGGTGAGCCCACATCCACTTGGTATCTACAGACTTCACCAGAGCAATCGATGAAGCGACTGCTGAGTTCGGAAATCGGGAGTATCTATCAAATTGGCCCTGTATTTCGAGGCAACGAACGCGGTCGGATTCACAATCCTGAGTTCACCATGGCCGAGTGGTATGACGTGGGGGCTGACCTCAAGGGCGGATTGCAGTTGCTCGATCAATTGCTGGTAGAGTTATTGGGGACACAAAGTGCGGAGCGGATTCGATTTGAAGACGCGTTTCGAAACGCGACCGGCTTGCCACTTTTTGAGATGGACGCGAGCGAACTTGGAAAATGGGCTGTCGAGCAAGGCTTAGTGGAAAGCGAGCGATGGGCCACGGATTGGGATGATTGGGTCAACTTGATCTTTTCAGATCGAGTCCAAGGGACGCTGGGAATGCAAACTCCGGTTTTGGTGACTCACTTCCCTGCCTCTCAAGCGGCGTTGGCACGCGTTTGCAAATCCGATCCGCGCACAGCAGAACGCTATGAAGCATTTTATCGCGGTGTTGAGCTTGCGAATGGATACCATGAGTTGATGGACGCGGATCAGTTGGAGTCGCGTTCGATCCTCGCAAATGAGCAACGACTGCGCGATGGCAAGAAACCGTTGCCAGTTCAGAATCGCCTCCTCGATGCGATGCGATCGGGGATGCCCAACTCGTGCGGATGCGCGCTTGGCTTCGACCGGGTCGTGATGTTGGCTTGTGGTGCCAGCAGGCTCGACGAAGTCGTATCCTTCGTAGCTGAAAACGCGTAGTAACAGTAGCAGGCATATTCCATGTGCCGTCCGCTGCGAACCAGGGCCTTGAGCCCAAGTTCGCAACATGCTTGGCGTGCTAATCCCAAAGCGTCGAACAGTCGTCGGTCAACGTTCGAGTCGTTTAAACAATAGTTGGATGGCCACATTGATAGCGCACGGTCACTCTCGGCAAGAGTGCCCCACTTGGGGCTACCGGCGCGTGCTTTCTCTCAACGCTTGGAGCAATTGGGGGCTTGGCTGAGGGATGTTGAGCTGTTCTTGTTTGCCATCGAGACCTCGCAGAATGACGGTAAGCTCGGGTGCAAACGAAGCGTCTTGTCTGGGGTCCGAGACATTTCCAGCTTTGGCAATGGACGGCGTGGGCAGTGCATCAACGCGGTCATTGAATAGACGTTGCAGGCCCAATTTTGCGAGTTCAAAATAGACGACTTCGGCAGCACTGTAGAGTCCTTCTTTCAGCTCTGGATCGGCAGCGTAACAGACTCCAATCAACTCGCCGTTCTCATCAAATAATCCGCCACCGCTACGTCCCTCGACGGGTTCGCCACCCACTTCGACATTCGCGGTACCCAAATAGCGATTCAGTTTGGTAATCTTCGAATCTCGTCGCGATGGTAGTGCTCCGCGGTCACAACCCCAACTAAAGACCGGTTGCCCTTCGGTCAGTGCGCGGTTCTTTGGAATGAGCCTTGCAACTGGGATGCTCGCGTTGGGACGAAACGCGATGAGTCCTATGTCCATGTCCTTGGCTTGGAAATCGACCAGCGTAGCTGGATAGGTTTGGAGCTGGCCGTTTAGAAATGTTTCAATGGTGATTTTCGATTGCCCCTGGTTCTCGCGGAACAAGTGACCGCAGGTGAGCACTAACGCTTCGCCGTTGATTGAGTCGATAATCGTTCCGGTACCCACGGACTCATGTCGAGGCTCTTCAACCCGTATGCGGACCGTTGCGCCCTGTGGATCGCTGGGAATTCTTGGCGCTTCGGATGGGCTTCTTAACGAAGGTGGATCGCGCTGAATCGACGAAAGAGTGTTGGAAGAATTTCTTGATCCATTGGACGGAGCGTTGGAAAAGGCGAGTTGCGGCGAGGAGGGAACTGCGTTGAGTTGTGATTGGCCACGGATCATGGGCGATTCGTTTTCGATGCGATCTCGGCGACGTTCCTGACTGCTTCGCATGCTGTCGACAGACGAGGCTACCGACAGTCTTTTTTGCAATTCAAAATAAGAAACAGGACCAAGTACACGATCCACTTCGCGGCCGTTACGAACGAGAACCGTCGTCGGAACATTGCTGATCTGCCAACGCAAAGCGATGTGGGGTTCGCGTTTCACATCGATTCTTCGCACGACCCAACCGTCCTTGATAGCTTCTTCGGTAGAGCGATGCATTTCGGCGCATTGCGAGTTACCATCGGCCATGAATTCGATCGCGACGCAGTCCCCTGCAGAATCCCCGGCGACGGAAACCGAAATCATCTGCGAAAGCAGGAAAAAGCAAAGTAGAGCCAACTGCCGTGTTCGTTGAATCATGTCAACAGATCCTTCTGTTTATGTGATCGGTTCTTGCAAGCGTCCTGCTCGCGTCCCATCGATGTCAGTTTGGGGAGTGTCTAAAGTCTGGGCGGAGGACGCAAGATCACTAGTTTTAGATAGCAATTCGAATGGGAGTCGGAAACTCTAGGACGAATTTGGTGCCTCGCCCGACTTCGCTTTGAACGGCGATGCGGCCTCCGTGAGCTTCGATGATCTTCCGAGCTGTTGGCAGCCCGAGCCCCGAGCCACCATGTTTCGTAGAATAAAACGGTTCGAACATCCGCATCGCCGTGACTTCGTCCATTCCGCAACCGGTGTCGATCATGTCCATAGCAACGCCGCCGGGCACGGTGTAAGTTTGCACCTCCAATTGGCCTCCCTCGGGCATTGCCTCGAGGGCATTCTTTACCAGGTTGAGCAGTGCAGCCTGTAGCGAGTCGCTGTGCAACTTGATATTGGGAAGGTTAGGATCGAGGTATTTTAAGAGTCGGATCTTGGACCGGTCAGCTTGGGCTTGATACAAACGCAGTACCGATTCGATTTGGTCGTTGAGCGAACCTGGAGTCATCTCCAAATCTCGCATTCTTGCGAATCTCAAAAAGTCGCGCAGTAAATTATCCAGTCGAATGCATTGCTGCCGAATCATGTCCACTTTGGAAATCGCTCGACGTTGGCCGGGCCATTGGCTCTCTTCGAGTTCTTCGCAGAGCAAATCGGAGTTCATATGGATGACGGAGAGCGGATTCTTGATTTCGTGCGCCAAAGAGCCAGCCAATTCTGCCAGCTCGTTGTATTGCCTGCGCAGCTCGTCGATGGTGGCTTCTGCGTCGTTTGCGAGGAACTCACCCATTGCATGAACCAGTTCTGTGGAGGATTGCCAGTGGGGGGCAGTGGCATAGGCTTCTAGCCTGTGAGAATGCTTTTCCACAGGCCAAAAGCCCAATGCTTTCAACATGTTCTCTTCGACTTCACCCCTCAGTTTGTTACTCGGGAGGGTGAGGCTCCTGCCGAACCTTGGCGTAGCAAGCTCGGCAGGAGCCTCGCCCTCCCATGGGTATCTAAGGGTGCTGGCATTGCAAAGATATTGAAAGTAGTGGGCCAAAAGCCTACGCTACTGAATTGTACACGGGACAGACTAATGCAAAATGCCTTACTTTCTCAACGGCCAATGAATTTCGCGAGCATAATCGTTTCTCCTAAATTACAATTCATTTATTCCTCTTGAAATTACTTCTCGATTTTCGCGTTGAAGAACATTACGAAATGAACAAAACGGCACTCGGTCGAAGCTTGGCCTCTGCGCTCGGCATCTTGGTTTTTTCTGGAATTTCCATGGCCCAGCAGACTGCTGGTACAAAACCTGAAGTCGGTGTTCTGGAGCACAAGAGCGACGTCGTCGCGATCCAGAACGCGACCGTGGTTCCCGAGCCAGGCAAGTCGCTTGAAAAAGCCACAATTCTGGTTCGCGATGGCAAAATCGTGGAGGTGGGTACCAACGTAACTGTGCCAGCCGATGCCGAAATCATCGACATGGCCGGAAAGACGATCTATGCCGGTTTTGTGGACGCCGGTATCGAATTGGAAGTCCCTCCATCGGATGCCGGAAAAGGCACGCCTCACTGGAACTCCGAAATCACACCCGAACGCTCGATGGCGCAGGTTATTACGGCTAATGAAGCGACCATGTCCAAGCTTCGTAAGGCTGGCATTACGGCAGCACTCGTTGCTCCTCGCGATGGCATCATCAAAGGAACCAGCGCGGTCCTGCTGACCAGCAATGAGTCTGCTATCGACGCTCTGTTGAAAAGTGATGTGGCCATGCACGTGCGATTGACCGTCGCGCGACGTGGACGCGATGCCTATCCTAGCAGCCCCATGGGTGCCGTCGCCATCGCTCGCCAGTCCTTCCTCGATGCCCAATGGCACACCCAAGCTTGGCAAACCTATCGATCACAAATCGGAATCGAAAAGCCCGAGGCCAACGCGGCCCTCGAAGCCTTGAGCAAGCACATGGCCGACGGCAAGCTGGTCATGTTCGATGCGTTGAACGAACAGTATGCGATGCGAGCGGATTCTTTCGGCAAAGAATTCGGCTTGAACGTTATCCTCAAGGGCTCCGGTCAAGAGTACCAACTGCTGGATAAGATCGCGAAATTGAACCGCACCATCATTGTTCCGATGAACTTTCCTAAGCCACCCAATGTAGCCACAGCAGATGCAGCTCTCGATACCGAACTAGAAGAACTCACGCACTGGGAATTGGCTCCAGAAAATCCAGGTCGATTGGCCAAGGCTGGAGTCAAGATTGTACTTACGTCCAACGGTCTTAGTGACCCAAGTGAACTCATTCCTCAAATTCGCAAGGCGATTGCTAGGGGACTCGACAAGACGGTTGCAATACAAGCCATCACAACTGCTCCTGCAGCTCTTCTTGGTGTTGAGAACGAATGCGGCTCCATCAAGCCAGGCGCATGGGCAAACTTGATTGTGACCAACGGCGACCTATGGGAAGAAAAATCGAAAATCGAAGAAGTATGGGTGCGAGGTACACGTCCCGCTGGTTCGTACAAAGTGGAAACGGCCGTCGATGGCAAATGGCAAGTAACCGTCAGTCAAGCAGTCGGCATGGAAGCTCGTCCCAAGGAACTATTTTTAACCCTCGCTGAGTCCACCAAAAAGATCTCGGGCAGCCTTTCGCTGCTCGACGCCCCAAAACCAGAACCAGCCAAGGAAAAAGAAGCCGCAGCCTCCGACAAACCTGCTGATAAATCAGACGCCAAGCCTGAAACGACAACGGACAAGCCGGTGCCAGCAGACGCGCCGCCACTAGAGGCGGCTAAGCCTGAGGCACCAAAAACAGATGCCGCTGATAAGCCAGCGGACAAGCCTGCTGAACCAGCGGCAGAGGCAAAGAAGCCCGACGATAAGAAAAAGGGTGAGAAAGCCGAGAAGGGAATCGCTAAGCTCAAAGCCCCGCGTTGGGAAGACCGGACTCTATCCGCAACGTTTCCTGCTAACTCCTTGATCGAAGGGGAGACCGGCGTCGGTTACTTGTCCGTCGCTCTGCTACCAGCCCCCAATGCCGACTCCAAAGAAATGTTGATCGGTACCATCCAATGGCCCAATGGCCAGCAGCAATTGATTTCTGCCGTTCGCAAGGCGGAAGAGGTTAAGGATGTCGCCAAAGAAAAAGATGCAGACGACAAATCCAAAGAAAAGAAGGACGAAAAGAAGTCGCCGAAGCCAGTCCTCTCGACCGCAATGTACCCACCAGGAATCCTTGGTAAAAATGGTTTGCCTGAGCAACCGGATTACGTTGTCTTCCAGAAGACAACGATTTGGACAAGCGGTCCTGAAGGAGTTCTTAAGGACGCCGACTTGATCGTTCACAAAGGACTCATTCACAAGATCGGCAAAGACCTTGCGGTGCCTGCCGGAGCGACTGTGATCGATGCTTCGAAGTGGCAGCTCAGCCCAGGCTTGATCGACTGCCACTCGCACATGGCTACGGACAGCGGAATCAACGAATCGACCCAGGCAGTTACGGCAGAAGTCCGAATTGGCGACTTCATCGACGCAGGTGACATCACCATCTATCGGCAACTCGCAGGTGGACTAACAACCGCCAACGTTCTTCACGGTTCAGCCAATCCCATCGGTGGCCAAAACCAAGTGGTTAAATTGCGTTGGGGTGGCACCTATGAGGACTTGAAGTTTGAAGATGCTCCAGCCGGGATCAAGTTCGCACTTGGCGAAAATGTAAAGCAAAGCAATTGGGAAGGCCCTAAGACTCGCTATCCGCAAAGCCGAATGGGGGTCGAACAATTGATTCGCGACCGATTCAATTCCGCTCGAGAATACGATGCAGCATGGAAGGGCTGGAACAGAGAGCGTTCGGGTTTGCCTCCGCGCCGCGATCTTGAACTCGAAGCCATTGCTGAAATTTTGCGAGGTGAGCGTTGGATTCATTGCCATAGTTATCGACAAGACGAAATCCTCGGTCTGCTCCGATTGCTCGAAGAAAACAACGTCAAGATCGGCTCCTTGCAACACATTCTCGAGGGATACAAAGTTGCCGATGCGATCGCCAAGCATGGTGGTACCGCTTCGACTTTCTCCGACTGGTGGGCGTTTAAGTTGGAAGTGTACGATGCCATTCCTTACAACGGTGCGATACTTCATAAGCAAGGGGTCAATGTCTCGTTCAATTCGGACGATGCAGAGTTGGGACGGCACATGAATCACGAAGCGGCCAAAGCGATCAAGTACGGTGGCGTCGAACCGACGGAAGCCTTGAAATTCGTTACGATCAATCCGGCAATGCAATTGCGCATCGACTCGAAGGTTGGCTCGCTAGAGGTCGGCAAGCATGCGGACATTGCAATCTGGACCGGCTCGCCTCTTTCGACACTTGCTCGATGCGAACAAACTTGGATCGATGGTCGTAAGTACTTTGATCGCCAATCCGACGCCGAGATGCGAAAACGAGACTTCGCCCTCCATAAGTCGTTGGTTCAGAAGATCCTCGACAGCGGCGAAGCGTCGGGCGAAAAGAGTTCGCTGGCCGACGATCCTTCTCGCTTGTGGCCGAATCACGATGAGTTTTGTCATCACCATCACGACGAATCGGATCATGCGGAACACGAACACGAATAGCACCTACAATTAAGCGACCGGCAGACTAAAAGCCTACCGCGTAGCACAGGCTGCCGGCCTGTGCAAACAACAAACAAAACACAACCTAAAACGTAAAAACATACTCCGATGAAAATCAAACATTCACTTAAAGCGTCGTTGACTTGGGCACTCCTTGCGTCCGGCCTGATGACATCCAGTCTACTAACATCAGCCCTATCAGCCTCCGATCAAATTCCCGGCGCTCCGCAAAAGCGTCCGATCATCATTCGCAACGCGACCGTCCACACGGTGTCGGGTGAGACCATCCAAAACGGATGCGTCTTGTTCAAGGATGGCAAGATCACGGAGATCGGCGTAAACCTTTCCTTCCCTGGCGATACAGACGTTATTGAGGGCAAAGGCCAGCATGTCTACCCAGGATTGATGGAATCGTATTCTAGTATCGGATTGGTCGAAATCGATTCCATTCGTGCTTCGATCGACTCCACCGAAATAGGCAATCTCAATCCGAACGTTCGGGCTGCCGTGGCCTTCAATCCAGATAGCGAAGCGATTCCGGTTGCGCGTGCCAATGGGGTACTCACGGCCGTGACGGCTCCCAATGGCGGTCTGATCTCTGGCCGTGCTGCGGTTATGGTTTTGGACGGTTGGACTTGGGAATCGATGACTCTGTTGCCAGATGCTGCCATGGCAGCAACTTGGCCTCGATTTTCCGCAGCCCCTCGAGGTCGACGTGGAGGCGGTGGCGGCGATGCAGAGGCATCAGGTGGCGACAGCGATCGCCTAGGACCTTTCCATGATCTAATGCGAGAAGTCAAGGCGTATTCTGTTGCGAGAACCAAAGCCCCAAAGGAGCATCCGATCGATTTGCGGCTTGAGTCGATGATCCCTGTCGTTGAGGGCAAAACGCCTATGCTGGTCCAAGCGAACACGACCAAGCAGATTCAAACAGCCATCGCTTTTGCAAAGCAATACCATTTGAAGCTGATTTTGATGGGGGGGGCCGATGCCATGCAATGCGCCAACTTGATCAAAGAAGCCAAGGTCCCAGTGGTAGTTGCCAGCGTCTATCGTCTACCGAACCGGCATGATGCAGCCTACGATTCTGCGTACACATTGCCTGCTCAACTTCAAGAAGCTGGAATCCAGTTCTCGATTGCCAGCGACGGACGATTTGGTGCCTCGGGTGTTCGCAATCTGCCGTATAATGCAGCGACCGCTGCTGCATATGGTTTGACAGAGGATCAAGCGGTTCGTTCCATTACTCTCTCGCCTGCGGAGATCTTTGGCGTCGCCGATCGGATCGGGTCACTGACGGTAGGAAAAGATGCTACGCTCATCGTTACCGATGGGAATATCCTGGAGACACCAACACAAATAGTGAAGGCTTATATCCAAGGCCGATTGGTCGATTTAACCAGCAAGCATACGCAGCTGAACGAAAAGTACAAAACGAAATACAGCCAATAAGGAAAGCCATGAACAGGAAACGAAATGCGTCGATCGTTGCATCCACTCTTTTTTGTTTCCTGATCGCGTTAGCGATCCCATCCGTTACGTTTGGACTAGCCCTGCCAATTCAACCAGAGATTATTGATTTAGCCGATGGTGTTTGGACTCGGAACTGATGCTTGCCAGGGTTCGTGGCGTCAGATCGTTTGTCTGAACCATGAGATGACCCTCGTCACACGATATGGTTAACGCCTGCCGACCTCAGCAAGACCGCTTCGATGCACAATCCAGGTCCAAAAGCCAACAAAATACAGTAATTTGCGTCCGGTTGCTGACGCGACAATTCTTCCAGGATAAACAAAACCGTCGGAGAAGACATGTTTCCATAATTGGCCAGGACCGACTGCGAACCCTCAAGAGCTTTTGCGGGTAAGCCCAGTGCTACCCCGGCCGCTTGAATGATGCGTGGG
Organism: Planctomycetota bacterium; assembly: GCA_026692905.1. Classification (GTDB taxonomy): domain Bacteria; phylum Planctomycetota; class Planctomycetia; order Pirellulales; family Pirellulaceae; genus JBKCUI01. The sequence goes on along the minus strand of JAPLNL010000045.1, from coordinate 61,432 downwards.
CCGCCGGGATGGATCGCCCAAGCATCGATGTCCGCAATGCTGAGCGATTGGCCATCCAACCAACTCTTGAGCTCGCTCTCCAAGTTTGCTTCAACAATGCTAGGCACTTGAGGATCCAAGGTCATCCGAAAACCATAGTCGCCAATGGTCCAACTCATCAAGTCAGTTGTTTTTGGGATCCATTTCGATAGCGTGGAAACCACGGTCCATTGCAAAAGCGACTTCGATGGTGAGTCGTTGGTTTGGTAACTCGCGTTTTGGCCGTTTCCGTTTTGGTTGTTGGCCCCTACGACAAGTCCCGCTGCTCCGTCGGCAAACAATGAGTTGGCAACCAATTGCTGTGCATCGTCCGTGTACTGCTGATGGAGGCTACACAACTCTACCGCACCGAGCAGAACCACTGCGGTGGGAGTTGCATCGACGATCGCTTTGGCGACGCGAATGCCATTGAGGGCTCCGTGGCACCCCATAAAGCCGACATGGGTACGCTGGATATTGGAGTCCAGACCCAGCGCTTCAATCAATGCGATATCGACACCCGGCGCAAAGAAACCTGTGCAGGAAACGCTGACCAAATGCGTGATACTGCTCGTTGCGATTCCAGAATTTTCAATCGCTATGGAACAGGCTCGCTGAAGCATTGGGCCCGCGTATTCCGAAAACACTTTCATGCGATCCGATGTCGTAGGACCATACGGTTGGGCTTCCGAAGCGGGTTTGTAAAATGTCTGACGATCGATACCCGGAAGACCTTCTGGCCCCAACAAAACGCTTCCGCGGCGCTGCACACCCGATTTGCGATACAAAGCCGGGAGTGCGTTGTTCCATCGCTCCGACAGATTCAACTGCTGGGCTACGGTGGCTGCGTCCGCTTGCTCGATCGAATGTTCTGGTGTTGCAGTTCCCAAACCAAGAATCTTGGTATGGGTCGCTTTGAGGACCATCGGTGTTTCCAGGCTTAATAAACTCATTGACTTGTCCTTCGTATGATTGAGGCGCGTAAAGGCGGAAGCCAATTGCAAGCCCGTAAAACCCAAGCCGCACCGCGCGGCCATCTGATCTGGCTCGCAATCCACCGGCATGTTCGTTGTTTGTGTATTCTTTCGCGCAGAGCCCAATCGTTCCAGCGATCGCCCATGCCCTCCTGCCAACCGCTCGATGCGATTTCGAGAACCATCGGCATCACGGCTTCGGCGCTGGCCAAGGCCCATGACATTCCCTCGCCGGTAAATGGCTCTACGTAACCTATCGCATCGCCGATCAAAAACGTGTTTCGATCGCTAACGCGCTTGGAACAGCGCGTTAAGCTAGGAGTCGCCATCCAATGCTCTTTGCTGGGGAGTTCGATTCCATTGTGACCGCACTCAGATAAAATCGTGCGGATCACTTCCGGGATGCCACCCATAGACTGAATGCAAGCCGGATCGATAGCTGCGGCGATGTCTAGCAAGTCGCCGTCGGTCTTGCAGATGCCGACGTACCCGCGTTTTCCTACCAGCATATGCAACTGCCCATCCGCAAAGCATTCAGCTTGGTGTTCCGGGATCAAGCACTGAACGCCGATCCTAGAATCGCTTTCTATTTTGGCTGGCCATTGATCATCTTGTCGAATCGAAGATCGGGTCAATCCGCTCGCGACTAGGATACACTTCGTGGAAACGAGGACCGAGTTGCCATCCTGTTGTAGTCTAACCGTTCCCAGTCCGTTGTTTGACTCAAGAGAAGTCGGCAAGACATGGCCTGTGGTGCGATCGATGAAATGCGATCCGGTTGCGATAGCGCGGTCGACCAGGATCGTATCCAACGTCGAACGTCGAACGCTCACCATGGTGGGCACTTTCCATTGCACATTGGTCGCCAGGATCTGCAATCGCATCGATTGAATGGAAATGGCACCGGCCGACTTGATTTCACTTGAGACGCCAAGTCGGTCGAGCGAAGCTTGCGAGCGAAGATTTAGGCAGCCACCACATACTTTCTCGCGAGGAAAACTTTTCGACTCCACCAACAGCGTTTGAAGCCCGTGCTGGGCAGCCAGAATCGCAGCAGCGGCACCAGCAACTCCTGCGCCGAGTATGACGACGTCCCAATCAATGGCTTCCATGTCCATCAAGGACAACGAGCGTGATGGTTTGACCGCGATCATGCTAGGCGTCCCATCTCAATAGATATCGCTCTGGCCAATGCTTGCGAGTCGTGCAAGAATTCATACCGGCCTCTGTAGCCAATTTCTTGGCCTCGGTTTCCGTAAAGGCAGCACGGACCGATTGTGGTCCGTCAAAATGGACCACTGGCGAACGCGACAACAACTGACATCCGATCTGAGCCAGCGCGTAACCTGCTCGAGACCGAATCAAGTCATCTACTACAACGCCAAGGGAAGCTATTTCCCGCATTCGCATCAGAACTTGGACGGCCTGCTGCTCCGTGAAGTGATGCAAAAAGAGGCAACAATAGACGATATCGAATTTGGATTCACTCGGCTGAAAGACGTCGGCTTGCTGGAAGTGAATTTCGATGTTGGATCGCTTCTCCGCAGGCATGCGATTTTTTTGGTTTGTCCAGTCGGCTGCGGCGCAGTCCACAGCCGTCTGACTGATGTCCCAACCGGTGACATGGCATTGTAGGTGGCTGGTAAGTCGCCGAGCTACGTCGAACGCAACGTCACCACTTCCGCAACCTATGTCCAAAATGTTGATCTCAGTACGCTGATGCTTTTTGGCAATTGCGAGGATTTCTTTGGCTAATTGCGAGCCAGTTTGGCACAGCTTGTTGATACGGCGTAGACCGTTGAGTGCCCGTCGATGTTCGACAGGATCGATAGCAGGATCGTCCATGAGCTCAGGAACTAGCACTCTTGACTTCATGATTTCTCCGCAAAACACAATGAGAACAAGGCACCACATGAGCGTGTTGCGGCCGAAACACGAGTACGAATCGAGATATCTTGCAGGTTTTTAATCGTGGGTATCGCCTGTCACAATTGTCATCGAACTGCACCGATCTCGCAGGTAGTTCCTCCACTGAGATTCGAAATTGGAGAGCTCGACTAGTCCTAAGGTCGTGGTACGTGTTAGGATGGTCGCGTAGCCATTGAAACTATGGATGGATTGTACACGGGAAACGGAGTTACGACGATGCGAAAGGTTGATCAGTTTTCACTGGGTCGGCTGACAGCCCAAATCTTTGCTTGCTTTATCGCGATAGCAAGCGTTTGCGGCGCTCAAGAGCGACCGCCGTCCGGCCAGGTAAATACCGACTTCAGCCGCGTCTACATTTTTGTTGACAAGTCTGGCGTCGTCGGTCACCAACATGCGGTCGAGGGCAAACTAGCGAGCGGCGAGTTGTTTCAAAAAGAGGGCCGCGAGGGCAAACTCACTTTCGATATGCAATCGTTCAATGCGGACACTCCTCAAGCGAAAAAGTATTTGGCACTCGAAAACGCCGTGGATGAGGCAACCCGCAAAAAGGTAAACGAGAACATGCTGGGTGCTGAAATTCTAAACGTAAAGAAGTACACGACAGCCAAGTTCGAACACGTTACCATTCGGCCTAAGAACACGACGAGCAAACGTCAGCTTCCAGAATATCTACTCGTAGGCGATTTTACTCTGCATGAAAAAACGCGACGAATCGAGATACCTTGTGATCTCGAAGTCAAGGATGGATGGCACCACTACCGTGGCTCGTTCAAGATTTTGCAATCCAATTACGGAATCAAACCTTATTCGAAAATGCTGGGCGCCGTTGGGGTCGCCGACGAACTTGTTATCTATGGCGATATTTGGGTGGTACCGGAGTAATGATCGAGTGTCCAGACATCAAGAAGTCCGTCATCAAGAATCACTATGACGTGAGTACGCTTTTTTATCGATTGCTTTGGGGGCCGCACATCCATCATGGCTACTGGTTGGCAGACGAATCACCGGCTGCAGCGCAAATTCAATTGACGGCCACTTTGGCGGGACTAGCTAAAATTCAGCCCAAATCGGTTGTGTACGACATCGGTTGCGGGATGGGTGGCTCCAGCATTTGGCTCGCGAAGAATCTGCAATGCCAAGTAACTGGGGTGACGCTCAGTCCGGTCCAACGCCAATGGGCCACCGCAAGTGCAGCCATCAAGGGACTGCAACCTCGACCGCAATTCCGATGCGAAGACGCAGAGGCTACTCAGTTTCCCGAAGGCTCGGCGGACGTTGTCTGGAGTATCGAATGCACTGAGCATCTTTTCGATAAGCCGGCGTTCTTCAAAAAGGCAGCATCGTGGATCAAGCCAGGGGGGCGATTTGCATTGCTGGCATGGCTCTCTGGCGCGTTGCCAATGAGCGATGCTCACTCGCAACAAGCCTTACGTGTATGCGAAGGCATGTTTTGTCCTTCGCTGGGAAGCCAATCCGACTACGTTGGCTGGTTCGAAGAAGCTGGACTAACCGTAACAGCCAAAGGGATTTGGACCAAACAAGTGAAAAAGACTTGGGAGATATGTCGCAAACGCGTTGAAAAGACCGGTGTGCGATATCTAGCCAAAATTCTTGGCAGCAATCACGTTTTGTTTTTAGACCATTTTGACGCCATCTTAAACGCCTACGATTCCGGCGCCATGGAATATGGATATTTCATTGCGGAGAAAAAGGACTGATGCACTCGAGTACAAGTGTTCCAAGCAAGCCCTCGACAGTGGCGGCTAGTCTTGGGTTAGCGGTGTTAGGGACAGAACGGACATACACTAAGATAGCAGGCCGCCTTTGCGGTATCGCCTTTGGCGTTTTAAGTCAAGTATTGTTCCTGTGGACCGTTGTGCAACTGTTTACGTTTCTGAAGTACGGTGGTACGCATTCGAGTTCGCATTGGTTTTGGATCGACGTTTTGCTTTCGATTGGATTTGCGATTCCGCACAGTCTGCTGTTAGCACCGCCAATTCAGAAACGGATCAAAGTCTGGATGCCAGCAGGCCTTCTCGGCTGCTTGCACTGCTCCGTGACTTGCTTGACTTTGCTTTTCATGTTTCACAATTGGGAAGTGTGTTCGACAACCTTGTGGCATGCAACCGGCATCACCGAGTTTGCGATTCTGTGTGGTTTTTACGGTTCCTGGGTTGCGTTGTTTTATAGCCTTTACATCACAGGCATGCTTTATCAGACCGGGCTGACGCAATGGTGGTACTGGTTGATTCAGCAAAAGCCGCCTAAACGTGAGTTCTTGGAGACTGGCGCTTACCGATGGATGCGTCACCCGATTTACATGAGCTTCTTGGGCCTGATTTGGTTTACACCAACGATGACACTGGACCACGCGGTATTAACGGCCATTTGGACAGCGTACATCTACGCCGGTAGTTACTTCAAGGATAAACGAATGATCCGCTTCGTCGGTGAAGACTACCGAGAGTATGCGAAACGAGTCACAGGACTGCCCATTATCGGCATTGGCCCGCTGCGGTTGATGAAGTAGTGGACGCACTATTCGAAACACTTGAGCTTGCGTGTAGCACGCCAAGCATTTTCGACATCGGTGGGACAAGCCCACCCGTCGCTGCCCCTTCGCAAGCTCGGGCTCCTGCATCGCAGCGAACGTGGGCCTTGGGCCTAATGTTCGCAACATGCTTGGCGTGCTAAACCAAGGATCACACGCACGCCGCAGAGCCCTCACAAAAGCCTAGTTTGGGTGGGTTTCTCAAGGTTGCTATTGTTTCCATGTGCGCGGATAGTTGAGGATGCATCCGTTTTTTGGAAATCCAAAGATAGCAAAACAGGCTTGAAGCGGGCTACAATACGCACTCAACTTTCCATCAATGCCACTTCAACCGCGATCTTCCAATGCAACAGCCTCCTCGATTTTCGAGCAAGCCAGCCAACTGGGCACTTGCTCTCATTGCTACTTGCTCGCCACTCCCGAACCTCATCGCCGACGAAAAATCAGATATCGCTCCGCCGCCGCCAGCCAAAGGTTGCATTCGAATCGCCACATTCAATGTCGCGTTGAATCGGAAAGAACAAGGACAACTTGTACGTGATCTCAAGACAGGAGACGAGCAAGCTAAACGAATCGCCACGATTGTTCAATTGGTTGCGCCTGATGTGTTACTTGCCAACGAAGTGGATTACTCCGATGGCGAAGCAGCGAAATGGTTGCGCGATATGTACTTCCTCAAGCCTCAGACGAACGCGTGGAAGACGGGGCCGAGCACATTGAATAATCTTTTCACGGCCCCAGTCAACACAGGGGTGCCTTCCGGTTTGGACCTCAATTTGAATGGTCGAACAGCGGACAGCGACGACAGTTGGGGGTACGGAGCCTTTCCCGGGCAATACGGTATGGCGGTCTTTAGCCGATTCCCGATCGCAGAAAAAGAAGTGAGAAGCTTTCAGATGTTCCGGTGGAGCCAAATGCCCGGCGCTAAGCGACCGAAGCTCGTGGATAAAGCAACTGGCCAGGAAAAGTTCTTTCACTCGGATGAGGTTTGGAACCAACTGCGACTGAGTTCCAAATCGCATTGGGATATTCCGATTGAGATCAACGGCACAACGCTCCATGTGATTGCTTCTCACCCAACGCCACCCGTTTTCGATGGCCCAGAGGACCGCAACGGATGTCGCAACCATGACGAAATCCGACTCATCAAGGACTACGTCAGCGGCACAAGCGACGGTAGCTATCTGGTAGACGACAAAGGCAAATCCGGGCCGTTAGCCGCGGATACTCGGTTTGTTATTTTGGGAGATTTGAATTCCGACCCCAAAGATGGCAGTGGCATCTCGCAGGGAATCATCGATTTGCTCAGTTCAAAGCGAGTCCTCTCCGATTTCGTGCCGGAAAGCCAAGGCGCCGTGGAAGCGGCCCAGGCTCAGGGAAAGGCCAATGTGAAGCACAAAGGAAACCCCGCCAACGACACGGGCGATTTCAACGATAACGAACCCGGCAACTTACGTATCGACTTTGTATTGCCCTCTTCCAATTGCAAAGTCATCAACGGCGGCGTTTTTTGGCCCAAGGGCGAGAAACTCAAGGGAAGTGATCCAAAACTTGCGGATGCATCGGATCACCATTTGGTGTGGTTGGATATCGAACTGACGCCCAACAGCAAGTGAATACTACCAGTCATAACCCGAAACGTGAGCGAGGGGCCCGCGGCGTGCCCCTCGCTCACGCCTTTCGAAGTTGCGATTTTCGAAAATCCTGACGCTTGCCAGCGAGGAAAATTGGCTTTTCGTACTCGTACTCAGCACAAGCGGTACTCGTACTCGAAAGACGTTAGTCGAGTACGAGTACGAGTACCATTTCATTGAGTACGAGTACGATTGGACCCCTGCCTCCTGAGTAAACAAATCCACCTCTAACGCGAGGCGGAGCCTCGAAAGCAGTGCGTTCCAAGGCAGAGCCTTGGAACGAGGGCGAACCCGATAGCAAATAACCCTCGAAAAAACTCCTGTTGTCAAGCTTAGAAAGAGCGTATACACTTCGACGTATCAAGTCGGGCATTTTTCCCAATTTGATACAAAAATAATTGCTCCGTGGTGTAATTGGCAACACAAGGGATTTTGGTTCCTTTATTCTAGGTTCGAGTCCTAGCGGGGTAGCTTCAAACAACTCCAGCCCGGCACTAGCCGGGCTTTTTTCATTGCCATCCTTGAACACATCATGCCAGAAATCCAGGCTTTTCGCGGTCTTCGCTACAATTTGGCACAGGTTGGTTCACTTTCCAGCTGTATTGCACCACCGTATGACGTGGTCGACTCCGAGTTGCAAAACCATCTGTATGGCCTTTCGCCATTCAACTTTCTGCGCCTCGAGCTAAATCGGCGCGAAGATCAGGACCAAGACGAAAATGCGATTTACCAGCGAGCCGCAAGAATTTATCGATCTTGGCGAAGCGAGGGGATTCTGCAAACCGAGCCCGACCCGGCGATTTATGTCTACCATCAAGAATTCGATTACGCAGGAAAAAGATGGACCCGCCGCGGATTTATGGCTCGCGTTCGCCTTCAGCGGTTTGGCGAAGGAAACATCTACCCTCACGAACAAACTCATGCCAAAGCCAAAGATGACCGATTGCGTCTGACGCGCGCTACCCAAGCGAATTTATCCCAAATTTTTGGACTGTACCCAGATCCAGAAAACGAAATCCAAGAACTATTGGAACAAAAGATCGCAGGTGTTCATGGAATCGAAGCGACGGATCACTTAGGAGTCTTGCATCGCATGTGGCCCGTGAGCGATGTCAAAGTCATCCAACAAGTCATGGCGATGGTCAGCGACAAAGACATGTTCGTTGCAGATGGCCACCATCGCTATGAGACCGCTTGCAACTATCGGGACGAATTGAATGCCCAGTCTCCGTTGCCCAGTGCGCACCCCGCCAACTTTGTCCTGACCATGTTGGTCAGCATGAGCGATCCCGGTCTCATCGTTCTGCCAACGCACAGACTGCTCAACGGTGTGCCGGAGTTAACCACGAGCCAGTTGCACGAAAAACTTTCCGGTTGGTTCGATTGCGAAATTGTCGGAACAGGCCCGGAAAGCACAGGCGCTGTTTGGGCGGAAATGGATCGACTGGATGAACAACTGATCATGGCGATCTACTCGAAAGCCTCCAACGAATGGACGCGAATTTCAGCCAAACAAGAAGCCGCTGATCGAATGGCAGCCATCGCAGCCGAACATTCGGAAGACTGGCAAGAGCTTGGCGTTGCCGTTCTTCATCGCTTGGTATTTGAAGATCTCCTTGGGCTTTCGGACATCCCGAAACCAACCTACGTTCATCTCGTCCAAGAGGTTATTGATGGACTGAACGGAAAACTCGAGGGACATTTAGACTATCCACTCGCGGCCATGGTCATGCCCGCGACAATTGAACACATCCGATCCGTTTCACTTCATCAGGAACGCATGCCAGCCAAAAGCACCTACTTTTACCCGAAGCTCGTTTCCGGGTTGGTTGTCCATCCACTCGCTTAGACGAGCGGCAGGATGAAACATACCGTAGCGGAATTCGTAAGAATTCCGGACTAGCTAAATTCTTACGAATCCAGCTACGAATCGTGGTGTGTTTTTCCCTGCCACTCTCTTAGACATGCGAAATGTAGTTTCGCTACTTTGGATTCGACGAAAGAGTCGGCTCTACTCTCCAATTGCGAAAACCTTATCTCGTGTAACGACGAAAAGTGTTTCGTCCGCATAGATGAGGGAGGATTCGATCGGGTGGGAATGATTCATACTGGAGATAAGTTCATACTCGGCACTAGCTTTTAGCACTTCGATATCGCCATCTTCGTCTGCCACGTAGAGTGTATCGCCTACAACTAGGGGCGTCCCAATAACTGCCGCCTGCATATCATGCTTCCAATTCAATTTGCCCGAGCGTTTGTCGAAACACTTGACGATTCCATCGAGATCTGCGGAGAAAAGAAACGACGGGGTCACACAAAGTCCGGCCGTGCTGATATGCACTTGCTTGCCCTCGAACTCGGAATGCTCCCAAATTAACTTTGAGTTTTTGTTTTTTTGCGAGGAGTTTTCGACGATGATTTCGGGGCTAACATCACCGCTGCCGAAGGGATCAATACAGTAAATGCCGCCACGCTCAACACCTCCCTCTCGATCAGCCCCTATGACGAAATAGAGTCTCTCGCCATCGAACACCGGCGACTCCGTCAGCAATCGCCGCTTCGCGTATGCGTTCTTTGCCCGCCGTTCGGCCAAAGTGTTCAAGTCGAATTGCCACTTTCGTTTACCGGTTGTCCTCTCATCGGCCAATCCTGCGCCGATAAATCTGATGAAAACGTGGCTGAGGCAAGATTCGTCAAGATCAATGCCAGTGAAAAAGCCCGCGACATAAAGAGCCTTTTCGATGTTTCGACCCATGATAGATACAGGAATGCTGCAGACAAGAACGTCAGCATACCATAATCGGTCACATTGATGCGCGGCGACAAGGTGAGCCACGGAGGTTGGCTGCCAACTAGTAACTAGTAACCACCAGCTGAAAACGGAAAACTAACTACCAACTCCCCAGTCTACCGTTGACGATCACCACTAACGCTTTAGCGCGATCCTTGCCCGAAGATTCGAACAGTTTGTTCGCTTCGTCGCGCTCAACCTTCGTAGGGAATCGTGCATCCGTCGCCAGATAAGCATGCTCTAACAACATTTGCCAAGACATCGAGCTGTTTGCCCAACGCTGCGATAGAGCCTTGAGATGGCTGTATGGTTGCTCTACCGAGATAAAGAATCGCACTTGATCTTCACTGTATTCGATCTTGCTCGATTTCGGTGCAACTTTTGGTTTCTGTTCTCTACCTGCTTGGGCCAAGGTTGATGATTCTGCTTTTTGGAAAGCACTCTTCTGATCCAACCAGGTCGCGACCTTGCTTGGCGATAGTTTACCGGACTCGGCGACCGCTGACTGATATCCTGAAAATCCTCCGAACAGTCGCATTCTTCGTTGCGAATCAGCGATTTGCGGCTCCGTGGATTTGATGTACCAAGGTGCATCCGTTTTCATTCCCTCCAACCGAAAGGACTTTGCAAAGACAATCCAACGCACTAACGTACCCAGGTCCGCTTTCCGCAATTGCATTTGATTTGCAAGGAACTCGCGAAGATCGACTCTTTCCGTCAAACCCTCGTCTTCGGAAAGACCAATGGCAGGGACTAAAGGTTGTTTGAAGATTTGCCCCCACGCCAATTCAATAGTGGCACGCCGTGGCTCGGACGAGGTACGAAACCATTCACCCAAGCTTTTGTTGGCCAAGTCACTCTTTCGAAGTGTCGGAGGACCACTTACCGCCAATTTCATGCGTCCATCCCCGTCTTCAAAATAGTATCCTACGGGCGGATCCGTCTTAAGGGTCCGTTCGAATGTTGGATGAACAATCGTTAAGCCAGAAAAATTCGCAGGGACCGACCAAAACGAACTGGCTCCAGCGGCAAACTTTTGACTGGGCATAGAAACGTAGTTTCTCATGTCCGAACTTGCTGCTTCGTCCATGTGGCACTGCGCACATACCATAGCTGGATTTCCAGCAATACGCATCAATTGTCTCGAGACTCCGATCAAGGATTCTTCACGAGGTTGACGACGTTTCACAGGCGGAACCAACTGATCGAAGGTTTCACGATGATTGTTGTAGGTCTTTTCCATCACTTCGATGAGCCACAGCGAAGCTGGATCGGATCGCGAAGAATGGTCATCTGCAACCGTTGGACCATCGATCAACTGTTGCTCGATATCACCAATGAATGTTTTTTGTGCAAGCGAATCCTGAAGCCACTCGAGAAACGCATTCTCTGCGCCAGAAAGATCGCGCGTTGGCGGCAGTTTTCGCCCCAAGTAATGTTCCGCAAGTCGCAGGGACCAGAATCGAGAAAACTCATTGCTTGAAATCAGGCTGTCCACATACTTTGCAATTCGATTCTCGCTTTTGTTACTGTAAAAAACTTGTTTTTCGGCGTTCGTAGCCGGCCGCCCAATAATCGCATTCGCGGCTCGATCCAGCCACAGATCAACTTGCATATTTTGATTTGTCGTCAGTCCCACCCGGTCCCATAGAAAACTCAATTGACTATCAATAACCCCGACGATTTCCTTGTTGTCCATCGACTCAGCGTCAGCGATTGCGATCGATTCCTCGGAAGAGCGAGGAGATGCGTTCAAGCTGTCTGCTGTTTCGAACTGCGCTGCGATCGATTCCTTAGGCTCCCGTGCTGCGGGCACAACCAAATGATCTAGGATCGGTTCCAACGGGGAAGCGGTTGCCATCCTTTCTCCGTGCTCAGACTCTCCGTGCTCAGACTCTCCGTGCCCAGACTCTCCGTGCTCAGACTCTCCGTGCCCAGACGCAGTTGAGCCAGTTGCGGGGGTGCCTGACGCGGCTGCGCCAGTTGCAGGGGTAGCAGATGCCAACTCTGGCGCTGTCGCCTTTGGGTTCTCTGGTTGCACCCAAAACTGAACCGAATGAGGAAGAAAGACAGCAGCAATCACAGCCGCAGCCAACGCGGCAACAACATAGAATCCGCGGCGAAGCCATGGAGTAAATTCGTCATCATCCAAATTGGAAATGACTTCAGGCCGTTTGACAGGAGGGGGGATAATCGACCCATAACCGTTGGTTATGTCCGTGGCAGCCAATTGAACTGCTTGATCATATTCCTCTGTCGTGCAGCGAGGATTGGGAACGGATGACTTGCTCAGACAGGAATGAATTCGCGCACGCAAATCCGGAGCTTCTTCTTTTTCGAAAAAGCTCGCGAGCAATACCTCCATTAGGGTGTCGCTGGGATTCGGGAATCCCGGTTCGTCCTGAAATTCGTCCGCTTGTCGTTTATTCACGATTCAACTTTTCGTCCAAACATAGTTTTAGTTGTGCTTTAGCGCGTTGCATTAAGTTTTTCGCACCATGTTCTGTGATGCCTAGCTCCTTTGCAATGGATTCCCGAGATGACCCCTCGGTGAATCTTAATTTCAAAGACAATTGCGCTCGGTCGGTCAGTCGACCAAAGCACTCTGCTAGTCGATCAGCGAGTTCATTGCCACGGGTGTCCGCTCCAGCCCATCGGAGCCACTGTGTGTCCAGTTGATCGAGGTCGCTCGTTACCTTCATTTTTTTCTGCCGGCGCCGATAGGAAACCAGCAAATGATAGGCAACTCGCCTCAAGTAACTTGACGTTGCGTTCGCATTGACCTGAATAAATGGCCGACGCAAAACAGCAAAAAAGGTCTCCTGAGTCAAATCATCCGCGAGCGATTGATCGCACCCAATCGCGCGCAAATACCTCCACACTCCAGCTTGGTGTTCGGTTATGAGTTCCGATGCACCGAGGGATTGGTCTGCATTAGGTGAATGGAGAGGCTGCCTGCTCAAACGGATTATCCGAAAAGACCCTTAATGACTTTTCCGCTGTTGGCTATTTTCATCGGCCGGCCATTCCGACTGGTGAAAGTTGTTTCCAACGAAATTCCCAAAGCATGGCAAACCGAAGCCATCAAATCCTCAGAGGAGTAAGGCTCTCCCTCGACTTCCGTTCCATCCGCATTCGTGGCGCCAACCGCATTGCCTCCCTTGAATTTGCCGCCACCGACGACGACGCTCCAAGCTTTGGCCCAGTGATCCCGCCCTGCGTCCGCGTTGATTCGCGGCGTACGAGCGAACTCACCCATCCAAACGATACAAGTGTCCTCTAATAGGCCTCGCTGCGACAAGTCTTCGACCAAAGCACTCATGGCTTTGTCCAAAACCGGCAGCCGATCATTTTCCAAAATTCGGAAAATGCCCTGGTGATTGTCCCAGCCCCCAAGGTCCACCTCCGCAAACGGCACACCCGCCTCGACCAATCGGCGAGCGAGTAGACAACCTTGGCCGAAGTTGTTCTTTCCATAACGTTCTTTCGTCTCTTCGGGCTCTTTTTCGACATCGAACGCTTTCATCTGAGTGCTCGTCATCAGATCGAACGTTTTGCCTTGAACTTTACGATGGTCCTCAAGTACCGCACCTCGATTTTGGGCGATAAAGGAATTCTCGATGAGTTCCAAAGCGATTCGTCGTTGAGTGAGTCGATCATTCTCAAGCTTCATTTCCAAGTTGCGAATTCGACCATTGCTCGAAACCCCAAGCGGTGCCCATGACATTCCTAAGAATCCTGGTCCTTCGCTGGCCCCACCTATCGATACAAACGGTGGAATCTGAAGTTCTGGTCGCTGCGAAGCCAGCTCGTGCGCCATGACCGCGCCGTAACTCGGGTAGTCCACATTGGCGTCTGGAACATAGCCCGTATGCATGTAGTATCGACCCCGATTGTGATCCGCCTCGCGTGTGCTCATCGACCGAACGATGCTCATGTGATGCATTTGCTTGGCCATCAACGGCATATGTTCGCAAATCTGCATGTCGCCCGAGGTCGAGATAGCTTTGAATGGCCCACCATTGTCTGTACCTGGCTTCAAATCCCAAATATCCATGCTTGACGGGCCACCACCCATCCAAAGCAAAATACAGGACTTATGATTCTTCTTGAGCGTGTCCGCGTGGACTCGGAGCGAATGCCCCAAAGACATCGACGAACCAAGCAGTGCACTCGCGCCAGCCATGTGGCTCAAAAAGTGCCGACGGTCCATCCCTACCGGAGGTGCAAATCTAGACCACATAATCATTTACCTTTTTTACTACAGTTAAATCAAACCCGTTTTGAAATATCATGATTCAGAAACAAATCGAACATCAATGATTGAAGATAAATTCATTGCTATTCAAGATGGCCCACCACATATCTTGCAACATGCCGCCGACATCATTTTTTCGAGCCGCAAGCAACTGTTGAGCGACATTCACTTCTTCCGGCTTCGCCTTCCGGCCAAGCCCTGCGATGTACAAGTACTGAACCTTGTCGGCAATGGGCCCCTTGACCTGCGTCATCGCGTGGAGCCAAGTACCTGACTCTGTCGAGATCGCTTCGCGAATCAAATCGCCATTAAACAACATCAAACTCTGCGGTATTGAACCGTTGAATGTCGTCGTTTCATCTCCCTCGTCTGTTCCAAATGCAACGACAAACTGCCGCATCCAGTCTTCACGCTTCTTCTGTTGTTCCTCTAAGTTTCCCTTGCGATTGGCTTGCGTTGCAACCGCCAAAGATTGAAAAAGCTGCTCTGCATTCATCTGACGCGTATAAAAGTGGGAGAATTTGGGAGACTCACCCAAGGAAGGCTCATCCGAAGCGTTGTCTTTCGTAATTTTCGACGACAACTGATAAGGCTTGGACATGGTGATCCAGACAATCAGTTGCTTCAAGTCATAGCTTGCAGCTCGGAAGTCCGAAGAAAGCTCATCGAATAACTCTGGCTGTGTCGTTGGATTGTGCGGACCAAGATCGTCGATCGGCTTGGTAAAACCATAACCGAGGAAATGAGCCCACATCCGATTGACAATCGACTTGTCTAGGAACGGACTCTCCATCATCAACTTTCCCAGCTCATTGCGTCGATTAACTTGACTAACATAGCCACTCTTGCCAATCTCGGTGCCATCCACGAATGCCGGGTACGCTACTTTGGTCAAACCGTTTCGCAACTGATAGTAGATCTCGGCTTGCTCTGGTCTACGCCCTTCGCCCGCAAAGTCTTCGTTCACGATTTCCGCGTGATCGATGTCGCGATTCACGGAACCTGATACGTACCTACGAAGAGCTCGCGACTGACGGAAAAACGCATTGAACTCCCAAAACTTCTGCTGCTTCCATTGATTGAATGGATGATTGTGGCACTGAGTGCATTGAACTTGTAGTCCGAGAAAAATCCGAGAGACAGCAGCCGTGGCTTGAGTCCCATTCTCCTCGTTGACCTTCATCGCTAGAAAATTAGTAGCACCATTAAAACCCTCGGTTCCCGGTTTGGTGCTTCCCGTCGCAGTCACAAGCTCGATAACCATCTCGTTATAGGGCTTGTTTTGAGCAAAACTGTCCCGGAGGTATTTCTGCATACCTTCTCGGTTGGTCAGGCTGCGGTTTTCCATCCCGCCATTCCGCCCGATTAGAATATTGGTCCAAACCGAGGACCAGTGATTGGCATATTCTTCGGTGTATCGATCATCGTTGAGCAGTCGATTGACGAGACTGAACTTCTTGTCGGGAGACTTGTCCTTTGCAAAGTCGGCAAACTCGTCATAGCTCGGAATTCGACCGATCAAATCAAGAAACAAGCGACGGCACCATTTCACCTCATCTTCCACCGGAGACGGCTTGATTTTGTTGTCTTCCCAAGACGCTTGCATCGAGGCATCGATCTTTGCTACTTGAACAGGAAGTGTCGCTCGTTTGAGGTCTTTTTTTGCTACTGGTTTGTCGTCGGCTGCAATCGCGAAGTTCGGGGTGAAAAAAAGACTACCAACGACTGCGATCCCAAAGAATATGGTACGCGCGCAACGCATGCTGGTGCCCCGAAGCGTTCTCGCGAAAATTCGGCATGTTCCCCGCTTGAGCGACGAGTTTCCAATTCGTGCCTCCGCGGCAGCAGGTTGGAACCAGGTGTTTTGAATAATCCGTGCCATAATCGGGAAACTCGGTGGGAGGTGAGTATGGGGAACCCCCATCAAACTTAGAAGGTAAGCGTGGTTCGCCTCATTATTGTACTCAAAGGCTTTCATTTCTATCCTATTACTACCGTTTTAGCGGATTCCCATGCAACAAAACCGGTTTGGCCGCCTCGTGTGACCTTGTTTTTCGCTGATGTTTGACAATGCTATTGGAATCATGACTGAACAAGAATTCCTCGCACACCACCAGCTAACTCGCAACCCCTTTTCGGACGAGGACGCCCAAACCGACTCTGTTTTTCGGGAATTCTGCATTTCCGGCACATTCCATCCATCCTGGAGCAAGGTTGTTGGCGATGCAAAACAACCCGCTACGGCTGTGGTTTTCGGCCCAAAAGGCTCTGGGAAAACCGCGATGCGTCTACAACTGGTTCGTCATATCACAGAGCACAACCAGCAGCACCCCGAAAATCGGGTCTTTTTAATCGAATTCGACGATTTCAATAGCTACCTCGGCCCCTTTGAAGAACATCTTCCCCATCGGCATCAGACGAATCCCGATCGCGTTTTGCAGTCCCTCCGCCTTTGGGACCACATGGATGCCATGCTCAGTCAAGGCGTAACGCAACTGGTCGACCGAATCCTTCAAACCTCCGCCGCCCATAATCAGCCAGCCATCAACGTTCGCCAGGATGCCATCGATCGCTTGGACCGCGGCCAAAGACGCGACCTGCTCTTACTGACGGCCGCCTACGATCGCTCCAAATCGGGAACCCTACTCGACCGCTTCGCGTCGATCCGAAAACGCTTGAGATTCTATTCCCCTTCCACATGGCTTCCGTTGTCGCTTGGAATCGTACTCAGTATCTTCGCGATTTGGCTTAGCTACTTTCTTTACAGCACCGAGACGGTAACAACCAAAACACTTCTGTGGTTATTCCCTCTCTTGTGCATGTCGGCTTGGGGCATGTATGCCTATCGATGGATTCGCCACCAATGGATGTCGATGCGAGTCTGTAAAAATCTGCGCGTGATCCCGCGTGATCGCGGTCAACTTCGCAAACTACTGATGCAATTCTCTGATAAGGAATTGGACGAACAACCACTACCTCATTCGCAACGTTCCGACGATCGCTATGCCCTTTTGGAAAAACTCCAACTGCTCCTACGCTCTCTCGGTTTCCCAGGCATGATTGTGATCGTGGATCGAGTCGACGAACCGGACTTGGTCAATGGCCAAGCGGAAAGGATGAAGCAACTGGTTTGGCCATTGCTCGACAACAAACTGCTCAAGCACAATGACTTTGGAATCAAACTGCTTTTGCCGAGCGAACTCCAGTACTATATCGATCGCGAGTCTCGCGAATTTCACGAACGCGCGAGACTCGACAAACAAAACGTCGTTCAATCGTTTGACTGGACTGGCGAAGCGCTCTACGACTTGCTTGCCGCTCGAATGCGAGCCTGCGCCAACGCGGGCGCGAAACCTAGCCCTAAGGAATTGTTTGAATCCGAACTGACCGAGTCACGATTCATCACCGCCCTGCAATCGCTTCATACTCCGAGAAACCTGTTCCGCTTCTTGTATCGACTGATCACGGAGCATTGCAAACGCTACCGTTCGGAAACCCCACAATTTAAAATCTCAGCGGAACTATTCGAAACCACGCTTGCCGTCGTTCAATCCGAAGATCGCCGGCAGTAGAGTAGTTCGTCTAACAGTCAGCCGTAGGCGTACTGGGTTCCCTTGACGGTACGCCTGCGGCTGGCCGTTAAAGGACTAATCGCGAACGCTTTGTTGTGCACTTTTTTCGATTCAAAACAATAAGGTCACACCCGTTGTCTCATTTCTCTAAACTTCTCACTTTGCTCCTTTGCGGAATCCTGACTTTCGCGAGTTGCTCGCGAAACACGAAATCGCCAGACACTCTCCCCCATGGTCGTGATCGCATTGTCATCGCAACCGACAAACAAACCTCGACGACAAACGTTGAGACAACACCGTTGCGCGAGACGATCGAAGCAACACTGCGAAACAATCTCGAAAAGCGAGAACTTTCGGCAGAGCGAAATGGTGCTTGGCAAGTTGTCCATGGTGCCGTCGCTTACGGCGATGAACTGACCATGATGGTCGATGGAAAGCAAGTTAAGGCCGTCGATTTTCTGCTGTCCGGTGGGACCATGAACGGATGGGAAATCCAAGCGGGACCCATCCTACCCGCGACGAAACGTCCCGGCATTCTCGCTCGCGTGGAAGCCGGAAGCTACATCGGCCAAGGACACCCGGATCAATGGCTTGGCTATTTTTCCCAAATTCCACTCTCGCTCAATCGCAAAATAACCATCCATGAACAAACGCTTGCACTGGAAGACTGGGCGAGACAGTCGCAGTGGGATGTTCCCAAGAATCCATTCAAGGAGTATTCCTGGACTCTCATTGCACTCACCAATTTTTTTCCAAACGAAACCGAATGGCAAGCGAGCGACGGGAAGACTTGGACGCTCGAGCCTCTGGTTCGATTTGAATCGCAACAAGACTTATCGGACAGCCCCTGCGGCGGCATGCACCGACTGATGGGACTCGCGCATGCGGTTCGCTATCGTAAGAAGCAAAACGGTCTCTTCGATGAAGGCTGGGGAATGGCCAAAAAAGTAGTCGAAGCATCGGTCGACAGCGCTCGCAAATTTCAAAACTCAGACGGCTCGTTTTCGACCAATTATTCCGCTCGACCGGGCAATACAAGCGACCTCAGTGCGAGCATCAGTGCGACCGGACACACGTTTGAGTTTCTAGCTTATGCATTAGAAGACCGCGAACTTGCAGAGCCTTGGATGGAAAAGGCCGCGGAGCGATTGTGCGCTATGTTAAAAGCAGGCGAAAGAATCGATCTTGAATGCGGCGGCGCCTACCACGCGATCGCAGGCCTAAAACTTTACCACCGCAGACGATACGAAAAGAAATAGCTTGATAAAGCCATTGGTCCAACCAAGCAATACGCGGCGATGGTTTCATGTTTCTCTTTTGCTGCGACTCTTTGCTGCGTTTTTCATGCTCGGTGCATAAATCCAATTGTGAACTGCTATAATCGCTCTCGAATTGAAGTGATTTTGACACGATGTTTTGACACGACGCAAGAGGACTAACGATGCTTAAACCTGTAACTCGGCGCAGTTTTGGTTTTGTGGCTGGCGCTGCAGTGATCGGCATGACCGCAAAAGGCTACGCTCAAGATGATCCCAATGCGCCGAAGCCCAAGCCCGCTCCAGTCGAAGCTCCATTCGAGCGAGATTACGAGCCACCGTCATTTCCGCTCTCTTGGAAAAAACCGCAAATCAATCGCCAACTTGTTCAGGACTTTATCCTCTTTGCGCACTCCGATCTCGACATGGTCAAGAAGCTACTCGAGCGTGAGCCAGCTCTGATCAACTCGTTCATGGATTGGGGGGGTGGTGATTGGGAGTCGGCCTTGGGCGGAGCATCTCACATGGGGCGAAAAGACATTGTGGAGTACCTGTTGTCACGAAGCGCGCGAATCGATATTTTTTGTGCAGCCATGATGGGGCAACTAGAAGCAGTGAAGGCATTCTTGACTTTGCAGCCAGCTCTCATCGATGCTCGTGGCCCGCATGGGTTCAGTCTGCACTTCCATGCACAAGTCGGTCAAGAACAGGCAGCCGATACACTCGAGTATTTGCAATCGGTCAAGCAGGTCGAGCTAAAGCCTGTACCGTTTCTAAAGAAAAAGTGATCGCATAGGAGCTTCACGCTTGTTCACCAACGTCGAAATCGCAACCGTCTTCGAGGAGATGGCTGATCTGCTAGAACTCTCTGGCGAAAACGCCTTTCGCATTCGAGCTTATCGCAATGGAGCCAAAGCCATCCGCGACTTGAGCGAACCGGTCGCCGAGATGATTCATGCCGGTACTGATTTGACTGCGATCGATGGTATTGGTTCTACGTTGGCTGAAAAGTCTGCAGTGCTGGTCAAAACCGGGAACTTGCCTCAGTTAGATAAACTGCGAAAGGAAGTTCCGCCAACGCTGAGAGACATCATGATGGTTCCTGGAGTCGGCGCCAAAAAGGCGATGAAGATGTTCCAAGAGTTGCAGGTTGTTGACTTGGCAACGCTTCGGGCTGCCTGCGAAGCGGGATTGGTAGCTTCGCTCAAAGGCTTTGGAGAAAAAACCCAGCAGTCCATTTTGCAGAACATGCAAATCGCCGAGAAGGCAGCGTTGCGACTGACCATTGACGTTGCGGACGATTTGGTAGAGAGACTGAAAGCTCACATGACGAAGTGCACAGCGGTCCAGCGACTCGACTTCGCCGGCAGCTATCGACGTGGCAAGGAGACCATCGGCGATCTCGACATTCTCGTAATCAGCGACGATAACAATTCGGTGATGGACCACTTTGCGAATTTCCCAGCCATTCAAGAAACGATCGCTCGCGGTGACACGAAGATGAGTATTCGCGTGACCGATTCCTTCCAAGTGGACTTGCGCGTGGTCGCGGAGAAATCCTGGGGCGCCGCGCTTCAGTATTTTACCGGCAGCAAAGAACACAACGTTCACATCCGCGGCCTCGCCAAATCCAAAGGGATGAAGATCAACGAGTATGGGGTCTTCGATGCGGATGACGAGTCCAAAGTGCTCGCTGGCGCAGACGAAGAGTCCATTTACAAGCTGGTCGGAATGCCGTGGGTTCCACCCGAAATGCGAGAGGATCGAGGCGAGTTCGAGCCGGCAATTCAAAAACGCTTTGCTCAGTTGATTGAGTTGTCGAATATTCGCGGTGATTTGCACATGCATACGGTCGCAACCGACGGCGAAAATACGATTCTTGAAATGGCCGCTGCTGCTCGATCGCGTGGTCTTGAATACATTGCGATTACGGATCACTCAAAACGCGTTAGCATGGCCCGCGGACTTGACGAGACGCGACTCCTACAGCAGTGGGAGGAAATCGACGCAATCAACGCCAAGTCCGATGGCCACTTTTGGATATTCAAAGGGGTCGAATGCGACATACTGGAAGATGGCCGAATGGACATCGCAGATGAATGCCTTGCGAAAGCCGATTGGGTCACCGCTAGTATCCATTACGGCCAGCGTCAATCTCGCGAGCTGATCACCCAACGTATTTTGGGTGCTCTCGAAAACCCGCACGTGGATGCATTTTCGCACCCAACAGGTCGACTCATCTCACGACGCGAACCCTACGAAGTCGATTTGACAGCCGTGATCGACGCAGCCAAGACTCGTCGCAAATTTCTAGAGCTCAATGCCAACCCCTCCCGATTGGACTTAAACGACATCAATACTGCTGCAGCCATCGCGGCAGGTGTCACGATTGTGATCAATACCGATGCTCACAGCATTCCTAATTTGGACCTGATGAAGTTTGGCATCACGCAAGCGCGTCGCGCCGGAGTTGTTCCAAGTCATGTTTTGAACACGCTATCGCTCGTCGACATCAAGAAGCGGCTGGAAATCAAATAAGTTTATGGCCACCAAAGCGACCGTCTACAAGGCGGAATTGGAAATCAGCGATATCGATCGGGGGTACTATGCTTCGCACACGCTGACTTTAGCGCAGCACCCGTCGGAAAACGATCGGCGATTGATGGCCAGACTCATAGCGTTCGCCTTGTTCGCCCACGAACGCCTTGAATTTGGACGAGGGTTGAGCACCGAGGAAGATCCGGATCTTTGGCAACGCGATTATACCGGCATCATAGAAAACTGGATCGAGCTTGGACAACCAGAGGAATCTGCCGTTCGCAAAGCCTGCGGCCGCGCACAGCAAGTAACCGTGGTCACCTACAGTGGTAGCTCTGCGGAGATTTGGTGGAGCAAGAACGAAGCGCCGCTGATGCGATGCAAAAACTTGACGATCATCGATTTGGAATCAGCAGAAGTAGAAGCAACAACGCGCTTCTTGCAACGGACCATGCGTTTGCAGGTTATGATTCAAGAGGGATGTTGTCAATTCATGAGCGGCGATGATACGCTCATCATTCGTCCACGAATGCGAATAAGCCCGAATCGATGATGGCCAGACGTCCGAGAGTCACATCAAAATCTTAAGATTTTCTTAGGCAATGAGCGACGACTCCGTCGTAACGATTGCCTCGTGTTATTTAGCTCTTTATCCTTGATTAGGAGCGATACCAGATAAATCCCCTTAGCACGACGCGCAAGCTAGTGAAACAGATAGGAGATTCACTAGCTAGCGCGTCGTGCTAAGATGCTATTCATGCAGCTGCTCGAATTAAAACAAGCCAGGGAGTGAAACAGATAGGAGATTCACTAGCTAGCGCGTCGTGCTAAGATGCTATTCATGCAGCCGCTCGAATTAAAACAAGCCAGGGAGAAGTCGAGACCGAACCTTTTGCATGTAGTTCTGGTACTCGGGATCTTGGCTGAGAAGGCGTTCTTCGGCCAAGATACGAGGGATCTGGACGGAGTAAAGAACTGCGAACACGCAAAAGTTCCAAATGTGTGGGTTGAGCAAAAGGAATCCCGTATGGAGGACAATGTATCCCATGTAGATCGGGTGTCGGACGATTCGATAGGGACCGGACATGCACAGACCTCGGTTGGCAGCGACCACCCCAAAACGTCGGCCCAACGTGAATTTGGCAATGAGCTGAATCGATACGCCGAGGATGGTAAGAAAGACCGCAAACTGGCTTAGTACGTGTGTATCCCCTGGGAACGGACGTGCGAGCAACGACAGGCATGTTGCCGAAAAGGCGAGAGCCCAGTCGGTTGGTCGTAGCGAGATGTTTAGGGTTCTGCGTCGAAACAACACCATCACAACCATCATGGTTTCCGTGAGCAAGACCATGAAGTCAGAAATCACGATGGATTGCCCGAATCGCAGGGCGGTTCCGATGGAAACGACCAATGCTTGAAAAAAGCTACCAAATAAGCCCAAGATCACGATGCGTTCGAAGGCATCAAGAACCTTCGAGCGGATCGCAGGAACGGACCACCAATTTCCCCACACGTCAGAACAAGCGAAGGTTGGGTCGTTGGTTAGGTTGGTAGTGGTTTGCATGATTTGGGTATAACCCATGCTTTTCGGGGAAGGAGCATCTATTTTGGCTGTGCAAAGTTAGCTCGCGAATGGGATCTTGCTTGTGATCGCTCCGGAAATGATTCCCCAAAACTCAAGGATTCGTCAAGAATTGCGGAATTTGACGAATATGCAGTCGCTTTTAGCTCTGGTTTTGGCTTCAACTATTCGAAACGCTGGTTACACTATCCGGTCGTCAAGTTTTCATTTCAGTACTTCATTCTCGATATCCCATTCGAGGGAGGTTGTTTCGGTGGCTTCGGGCAAATACCTATTTACGAGCGAATCTGTTTCCATGGGTCACCCAGACAAACTGGCGGACCAAATCTCCGACAGCGTGTTGGACGCTCTCTTGGCACAAGATCCAATGAGCCGAGTGGCTTGTGAGACCGTTGTGACGACTGGACTGGCGCTGATTGTCGGCGAAATCACGACCAAAGCGATCGTGAACTACTCTGATATCGTTCGTCAAGCGATTCTCGATGTCGGATACGACGATGATGAAACAGGCATTTCTGGCAAGACTTGCAATGTCATGGTTGCTTTGGACCGCCAGAGCCCGGACATCGCCATGGGTGTGGACAGCTCCGCGGACAACAAAGACATCGGTGCGGGCGACCAGGGCCTCATGTTCGGATACGCGTGCAACGATACAGCGGAACTAATGCCTCTCCCAATTGCGTTGGCTCACCGAATTACCAATCGATTGACCGAAGCTCGCTTCAACAAAGAGGTCAACTGGCTGCGACCAGACTCGAAGAGCCAAGTATCGGTGCTCTACGATGACTTTACTCCAATCGGAATCAATAACGTGGTCGTTTCGACTCAGCATGCGCCGAGCGTTACGCACAAGGAAATCCGTGAATTCGTTATCGAAAAGATCATCAAGCCGTGCCTGCCACCTGCGATGATCAAAGATGACATCACTTATCATATCAACCCAACTGGCAATTTTGTGGTCGGTGGACCTCACGGTGACAGCGGTCTCACCGGGCGAAAGATCATCGTCGATACCTACGGCGGATGGGGACGACACGGTGGTGGTGCGTTCAGCGGCAAGGACCCAACGAAGGTGGACCGGTCTGCAGCGTATATGGCTCGCCACATCGCGAAGAACATCGTCGCAGCCGGACTTGCTGACCGATGCGAAATCCAACTTGCTTATGCGATTGGCGTGAGCAAGCCCGTGAGCGTACGCGTGGATACTCAAGGCTCGGGGAAGGTCAGCGATGAAAGAATCTGCGAAGTGGTTCAGACATTCTACGATTTGACGCCGCGTGGAATCATTGAATACTTGGATCTTCGACGCCCGATCTACCGCAAGACTGCTGCAGGTGGTCACTTCGGTCGTTCCGAACCAGAATTCACTTGGGAAAACACTTCGAATGCACCCAAGCTGGCTGCTGCTGTGCGTGGCTAATTAGCATTTAATGACGATTCTATCCGCAAGTCCGGTGCCTCTCGGCACCGGCAAAGGGTGTGTCGAGCCCTCGGCCTTCAAGACCTGTCCGAGGCACAATTCTTTCGCATGAAACCTCAACCCAGCTTTGTTTCGAGTGGCTTTGCTTTTGCCAAGATTGCAATTCTAGTTGGGATTGTTGTTTGGTTGATCTGCACGTTCCCAAAGAAGAATTGGGACGCACTCGTAGAGCAAGACAAAAACTGGTTCTTGCTAGGTCAAGCGTTTGCGATCGTTCTCATTGCCCATTTGTTTTCTTTTTGGCGCTGGCAAATCTTGGTTCAGGCGATCGGGGTTTCATTCACATTGCTGGAAGCGGTTCGGCTTGGGTTTCTAGGGACGCTTTTGAATTTAGTGAGTGTAGGTTCTGTGGGTGGCGACGTCTTCAAGGCGATTGAGGCGGCTCGCAAAGCGGAGAAGAAACGGGCCGAGGTAGTCGCTTCGGTCTTGGTGGATCGAGCGATCGGCTTGCTTGCACTGCTCATGGTGGCATGCATCGGGCTTTCGATTGCCCCTAGCTTGTCTCCGACGTTGAAATGGATTTGGCTTGGAGCGGCGGCATTCACTTGCGTTGGCTTAACCGTGCTCGCAATGATTGTGGTACTGGGGCATCGTATTCCACTCGTATGGGTCAATCGGATTCCAGTCGTGGGTCATACGCTTCATCGCGTCGCACATGCATGTATGGTTTTTCAGGGACGACCGATGTTGGTGTTGGAGCTTTTGGGGGCGAGCTTGATGGTGCACGTTTGCTTCACGATAGCTTGTGTCTTGATTTCCAATTCGCTTTACGCCGCTCCCCCTTCGATCGCGGAACACTTTATGGCAATTCCGCCGGCGATGGCAGCGGCAACATTGCCCCTGACGCCTGGTGGAGTCGGGGTGCAAGAGATGGCCATCGACAATCTGTTTCGAGAGTTGCCGAATTTGCCATCGGAGTTTTCGGGGTTGATTGTGGCAGGTGTGTTGCGGGGACTATTGGTCGGCGTTTCTCTGATCGGCGCGGCGTATTACTTCACGGGCATTGGCGAGAAGAATACGCATCCCGGTAATCGCATGTAGCGAAAGTCGTCAAGCGTTTCGGTCGTTTAGGCGATGCAGCCGAAAGTCTTGACGACTTTCGCTACGCAAACGCTTGGTTTCTGCAGCGAAAAATGCTCAACAGCGTTGCCGAAAGGGGCGAGTCGGAGAAGTCGCAGCGGATTCCCTAAGCTGCATCGCTTGCGATTCGAGGAGCAAGCGATCGCAGTTCATCAACAAGTTGTCCGGCGAGGGTTTTTTCTAGTTCTTGCAGTGCTCTGGCTCCCAACACACCGTCGAGGGTTCGGTGATCGCAAAGCAGAACCACTTCGCAGTTTCCGTTTTCATCCAAGGGGCCGAACGCCAAGCTAGAGGTCGTGATGAGCGGATGGTGTGCATTGAGCGCACCTTGGCCGCCAACGCTCGAGATGCTGAATGTTCCAATGCGTTTGGCTCGTTGACGACCGGACCAATTGGTAACCCACCACCAAACGAATTGCCTCAGCAGCGAGGGCATGCGTTCTAGCCATAGGCCTTCGCCGAAAACGTCTCCGATGGGTGCATTGCAAAACGCGTCCAACTGCTCCTGCAATTCCAAGAGCGATGAGGATTCGGGGCTATTCCATCGGCCCCAAATCAATCGATGATTGCCGTCCTCGTCCTGCCGATGGACAGATAGTGAGGCAACGCTTTTGGGGTGAAGGTACAAGTGCTTGGTTGGGTATTTTACGAACAGTTCTCGGAGTTCCGGGTGCCGCTGGCAGACGAGTCCATAGGCTTTCGCAAAGAGGGTAGACCAAGCGATTCTTGGGTTGGAGGCTTTGCGAATGGCGGAGAGTTCGCCAAGCTGCATCTTTCGCACCAGAGGAAAGCTAGGAACGTTTTGAGAGACGCGGATGATATTGAGGACTGTCTCGCGATATTTTGGGAAGGCACGTCGGCTTCCTTTGGGTCGCGAGGGTTTTTCGATTGGGTGCGTTTGCATGATTGAAACCGCTGATGTTAGGGCCGTGCCAAGTCACTCTCGGCAAGAGTGACCCACAATCAACAAATGAGCCGCACGGCGTTAGCCGCGGTTCTCGACGAATGTCGATCACGCTAGGAAACCGGGGCTAGCGCCCAACGGCTAATTGACGGGTGAAACACATGCGATGTGCTTAGCGGCGCAGGCCACCGTTTGGCGGGCCGGCCTTCTCGAGAGTATCCATTGCAGCCTTGGTTTCAGCCGCGCCCAATCGCGTCTTCTTGGTTAGGTAGTTCGTGATTTGCGCGTCGGCAATCATCTTCGAGAGATGGCTATCCATCGCGATGCGTTGCTTCTTTTCGAGAATATCCTTGTACAGCTCATCCTTAACTGCATTAAAGTCTTTGACGACTGGTGTGGTTAGGCCTTGGCTCTTGAGAATAACAAATTGTCCGTTGACTTCGATGATACCGGACAGGTCACCTGGCTTGAGATCGAAGGCCGCCTTTTCTAAGTTGGGTTGGCCGCCGTGCCGTCGAAGTGGTGGCACTTTGCCGAAGTTGCTTTTTGAGCTTGGCTCAACGGAGTATTGGTTCGCGAGTTCGCCGAAGAACTTTTCGGTCGCGTTGTTTCTTGCCAACTCCCATACTTCTTGGGCGGTGCGTTGGCTGCTAAGGACACACGCGAGAACTTCGGCTCGTGGTCCGTAGTTGGAGTCAAAGCCTCGGCGAAGATCTTCGTCGGTAACTTGCACTTTGCCAGCGACCAGTTTT
Source organism: Planctomycetota bacterium (assembly GCA_026692905.1). GTDB lineage: Bacteria > Planctomycetota > Planctomycetia > Pirellulales > Pirellulaceae > JBKCUI01. The sequence continues at coordinate 34,113 of JAPLNL010000045.1, read as the reverse complement.
TTGAGGGCAACACTTGGCCAAATCGCATCATGGACATACATCTCGAAGGTAATATTGTCCTCGGATAATACGCTCTTTTTCCACTCTTCGACGTTGGGGCTTCCGTCTTGATTCATGTATCCGTAGTAGTCCGCTGCTCGCTTGATTTCCGCATCGATATCCGCTTGCGTTACTTGGAACCGCGATTGAATCAGCGCACCTTCGATTAGTTTGCGATTGATTTCGCCTTCGAGAATTTGGACGCCATGTCGTTTGACACAGGCTTCGTCAAAGCGTTGCATAGGCACCGCTTGACCTTTGACAATGGCGGCGACACCTGGGTACTGAGCCATGAGTTGGGGATTGCCGTTAACGATGGTGACGTCCGCATTATCACGAAGCGATTTGTAGACGGTTTCGGCGGTGCTGCGAAGTTTGTGGTCCTCGATTTCGACCTTAATTCGATCTTGGATCTCTTTCATTTGGGCCGAAGGCGGATTGGTTGGTTCTAGATGACGAACGCATTGCAGGACGACGTGCATCTCGCCTGCGGTGAAAACCTGTGAGACTTGGTTGGGTTGTAAGCTGAAGGCGATCTTTTCCAGTTCTTCGTCGCCACTAAAGCGACGAATCGGAGGCAATAGCCCTTCGACGCTAGCGCTGCTTGGGTCTTCGCTGTGGTTCTTTGCGAGGGTCTTGAAGCTCTCAGGGTTGCTGGTTGCTTCTTTCTGCAATTGGGTGATTTTTGGAAGATCGGAGCAAAAGAGCCCTCGAACTTGGACCTTGGGGCCGAACTCGCTTTGGTATGCCCGGTCAATTTCTTGGGGAGTAACCTTGATCTGCCCTCGTGAAAGCGAACGCAGAGCCAGCATTGGCCAAATGACGTCGGAAGCATATTGCTCTGGCGAAATACCTCGTTCGTCTTGGATTAGCTTGAGGTACATTGCCGTGGAAAGCTTGAATTTGCCAGCGGTTCTGGAAATCTCTTCATCGATGTCCTTTTGCGAGATGAAAATCTTTTGCGTTTCGCAGGCTTGCAAGATCAGTGTTTTGTTGATGATATCTTCGAGGACATCTTCACCGAAGCGAAGTTTGCACTGAGCCGCAAGATCATCGAGCGAAATCGGCATTCCGTTGACGGTTGCCACGATTTTTGGAGCGAGGTTAGGGTCGTCCGAGACTTTTCTGGTGGACGAGGCGGGAGTTGCTGCGACTCCTTTTCCGTTTTGCGTCGGTGGTTGCTGGGTCGGTGGTTGCTGCCTGTTTTGTTGAGCCAATACCCCCGAACCACACAAGGAAAGAGCGATTGGGATCGCAACGGACAGCAGGTGGGCTAGACGGAAACGGGTCCGACGGATTTTTTGTTGGATAGGACGCATGGGTTTTCCTCGTGAAAATTTAGGACAATATTGGGTCGTCCACGATCGATCCTCACCAGCCGCATGCCTTCGTGGGGCGGCCGTTTGGTGAGAACTGCGTAATTCGGGCAGTGTACGAAGATCGCGGGGGGCGGGTCAAGGCGGAAACTCGACCGGAAAGGGGGCAACTGGGAAAGTCTGGACTTGTGACGTTTTTTGCGTAGCCGTACACTGCTTGGTTTGCGTTTCCGTACAAGACTTCCACGGGTTTCAAGACTCGCTCCCCAATGCCTCGCTTTGTATTCGTTTTTGTGATAGCCTCTGCCGCGTTGTGTTTCGCAACCAAGGAGTCGCACGCACAAGATGCAGGAATCATCAAGGCGGCGGATACTGCGAGCGAGGACAGTACTCCTGTTAGTCAGCTGGAGAGCGGGACGACCGAAAACAAGTCGGAATCAGGTCCTTCGTCAGAACCCGTTCTCAAAAAGACCCCGAGTTTGCTTGAAGAGTTCTTCTCTAGCCCGCTCAATTACTTCTTGGTTTTAGTTGTTTGTCTGTACATCTATTTGATGTTCATACAGCCTCGAAGTGCACGCAACGAAAAGCAATCGCAGCTTCTGCGATTGAACCATTTGAAGAAGAACGACCGAGTGGTCACAACGGCTGGAATTCACGGAATCGTATCCAATATCAACACGGATGCGGGGACGGTGACTCTTCGAGTCGACGAAAACTCAAACGCAAAACTAACGATTGACCGGAATTCGATCCGTTCGGTTGCTAGTTAACACCATTTACCCCTACTACCTCCCTTGATAGCGAAGCCAAAAGCTTCACTGAATCCAACGCACGGACTAAATAGCAGATGTTTGGAAATTTCTTTCAGGAAATGATCGCACAAGGCCCTTCGAACGTTGGTGGCATCCCCGGATTGCCCGGAACTGGAGCTGGTGCCGCGCCCTTGGCCACGGATTGGGTATCTGGGATCACCAACCTCGCCGTGATGGGCGGGGCTGTTTTGATTCCCTTTCTTTTGAGTAAGTTGGCCGCGAGCAGGCTGAAGATGCCAGCGCACTTGACCGCGTTTTACTTGATCATTTTGTCGGTGTTATCCACTGCGCTGATTTTGGGTCTGACCTTTTTTAATCCCGCAGCGAATTACAAGCAGAGTTTCAGTAGTACAGACGAAAAGAAACCATTTGACACGCAGTTTCGATTGAAATTTGGTCCTGAAATTGTCGGCGGAACGAATCTTATTTATCAGATCGACAGATCGACGGAAGGGAACTCGAAGGTCAAGATTTTGGCCAAAGATTTTATGTTCCCTTTGGTTAACCGTTTGAATCCATCAGGGACCAAAGAGTTGCTGATTCGTCCCATTGGAGAGGACCAAATCGAAATCACGATTCCTGACGTTGACGAAACAGAACTAGCTGAAATAAAACGCCAGATTACGGAAACGGGAATTTTGCAGTTTCGAATCGTGGCCAACCGAAATGACCATCAAGGGCTATTTGATTTGGCGACAGCCCAAGCGAACAGCCCGGATCAGAATGTGCGGGTTCGACGAGATATTAAGATGGTTGACAAGACGACCAACGAAGAGCGAGTCATTGGTATGTGGCGAACGCTTGGTCGCGGTGTTGAAATTGATGGCATCCGTCAAGTAACGGGTTACCAGCCTGGAGATTTGATTCGAAATTCTCAAACCGGTCGTTTGATTTCGCCACCAGCCGGTGGTAAGGCAAATGACTTTGAAAAATGGTTGGCATCTCAAAAGATTATTGACGTCGATGTTTTGCTGGCGACCGAGCGAGCTGGCAAACTTTACTCTGAAGTAAACGGTAGTGATTTAGCCACGGCAAAGAAGTCGATATCCTCAAAGGGCGGCTATGAAGTCAACTTCAAAATGACCGTGGGCGGGGGCGACAAGCTGATGCGTCTAACGGGAGCAAACTTGCCTAGTGGCGATCACTTCCGCCGGATGGCCATTTTGCTTGACGGACGTATTCTGTCCGCGCCGCAATTGAATTCAACGATTCGAAGCGAGGGGTTGATCGAAGGTCGCTTTACTGAAAAAGAAGTCGACTTTCTGGTCGGTATCTTGAATTCCGGAGCACTTCCGGGGGCGCTAACGAAGACCCCGATCAGCGAGAATACGGTTGGCGCAAGCATGGGACGCGATGCGATTGCCAAGGCTGAATACGCCAGCGGAATATCTCTGATCGTTACGATTCTTTGTGTTTTGCTCTACTACCGATTTTCAGGGATCGTGGCGACCTTTGCCCTCCTGCTGAATCTTGGAATGATTCTCGCCTGCATGATTGTGATCAAACAACCGCTAACCCTATCTGGCATCGCCGGTTTGGTTTTGTCGGTAGGCATGAGTGTTGACGCAAATGTTCTCGTATTTGAGCGTATTCGCGAAGAAACAGAGAAGAATGCAACGCCTCGAATGGCCATCCGCAACGGCTTCGATCGGGCTTGGACCACTATTTTTGACTCGAATTTAACAACCCTGATCACCGCAGTTGTTCTGTACTTCGTTGGAACGGAACAGATCAAAGGCTTTGCGATTACTCTGATTATCGGCTTGGTCATCAGCTTGTTCACGGCTGTGTTTGTGACTCACAAATTGTTTGAAGTTGCTGAAAAGTGGAAGTTCCTGTCGCTTGGCATGATGGACTATGTGAATACTGCCCGCAAATCGATTTTTGGTGACAAGGATGTCGACTTCATGAAGTACCGATTTGCGTGCTACACAGGATCATTGATCTTGATTATCGGCGGACTGATCGCAACGGCGTTGCGAGGCAACCAGATTCTGGATATCGATTTCAATGGCGGTGTCTCTGTTGTTTTCACCCTCGACAAAGGTACGTCCGTAGAAGACGTACGAGAGATTTCCGACAAGGTCTTCGAAACCGATTCGAACGGGTTGCCTATCCAAACAACTTTGACCAACGTTGAAATGTCTGGACATGAAAAGAATACCGTCTATAAGTTAGACGTTTCCATCAAAGACAAAGACGATGTAACGTCTCGTTTGGTTAAGGGTTTCAAGGAGAGCGGGAAGGCGGGGTTGGTGAACTATGATGTCTTCGTCAAGCCTGTAGCGAACCCTCAATCCGATTCTTGGAGTCCCAAGCGTTCTGCCAAATTGATTTCGTTCCAAGAACCAGGGACTGCAAATCCGAACGCTGCCGCTGCTCCAGGAGCAGAAGTGAAAACGGACGGCGATGTGAAAGCAGAAGTGCCTGCTGACGATTCCGTCATCAAGTCTTCGTTTGACTTGGAATTCAAAAGTGGTAAAGGCGACACCGCCAAAATGAATGCCATGCAAGTTTCCGAGAAACTGATCGAGGCTGCAGAATCCATCCAAACAACTTTGGTGCCGGCCCAAATTGAAATGGTTCCAAAGAACGCCACCGGTTGGACCACCGAATCGCTCGTTGGATATGAGGCGTGGACCGTGACGCTTCCATTCGATTCGGCGAAAGCCACAGCCGTTATTGACAAAATGAAAGAAACAATACGTTCCGAGCCTGTTTTTGAATCGGTAAGCACGATTGAGTCGCGCGTCGCAGGTGAAATGCAACGACGGGCCATCGCTGGTCTTTTGCTGAGTTTGGTTTTCATCGTGGGCTACATTTGGTTCCGCTTTCAAAAACTAGCCTATGGTATTGCAGCGGTGGTTGCACTCGTGCACGACGTCTTGATTACCCTCGCATTCATTGCTGTGAGCCATTGGTTGTTTAAGCCGTTTGGTTTCTTGCTCATCGAAGACTTCAAAGTTTCGTTGACGACCATCGCTGGCTTCTTGACGATTATTGGTTACTCACTGAACGACACGATCGTCGTGTTTGACCGAATCCGCGAAGTCAAGGGAAAGAGCCAGAACTTGACTGAGCAAATGATCAATGCCAGCGTGACTCAAACGCTGAGCCGAACCCTGTTGACTTCGTCAACAACCATCCTTGCCATTCTTTTGATGTACATGTTTGGCGGCGAAGGAATCCATGGATTTGCCTACTGCTTATTTGTAGGCATTGTGGTCGGAACCTACAGTTCGATTTTCATCGCATCCCCTATTTTGGTGTGGTTTGTTCAAAGAGAGCAAGCTGCAAAACTGGCTGGAAAAGTATCTTCGAGATAGACAACTTGCTAAATTGAAGTCGAGGCTGGGAGTGTTTCCTGGCTACTCTGCAGACGAGGTTTCTTTCGATTAAGGAAGTCAAAGATGTCCCAAGTAGATACAAGTTTGGAAATGGTGGCATCGACCAGCAAGGCACGATGCTGCAATTGGACGTTGGTTGCGTATGGGGTGCTAGCCGGTATCGCTCTGAGCGTAGTCGTCGGGACCGCGTTTTGGCTAGGACGAGAGTCCGCATCGGCGTCGAGCCAATCCACTTGGAATGGCATTGCAAGGGACAAAGTTCCTACCGATCTCCTAGCTGCTTCCGCAACGCACGGTGGAGCAAACATGGCGGTTTGCACGGCTCAGGTAGGTGACGATGCCGAAGGCTTTTTCGCGTTGGATTTCATCACAGGTGACCTTAAAGGCTGGGTTTACTATCCTAAGATGGGACGATTTGGCGGACTGTTCATGACCAACGTGAAGCAACAATTGGGGCAAAGCAAAAATCCTGAGTATCTGCTTGTCAGCGGTGGTACTTTCGGCGCACGGCTTGGCGGTAATGTCAAGCTTGCTCAGTCATTGATTTATGTCGTCGATACGCGGTCTGGACAGTTTGCGGCCTACTCAGCTCCATGGAATAGTGCGATGGAAAATTCATCTGGTACCCCACAGATGTCCCAAATGATTTTGATGGACTTTAGTCAGATTAGAGACGCGGATTCGGGAGCGAAGAAGCCAATGGCTCCCATGCCAGGAGCTGCCGGACCTGGAAAGCCTGGCGCAGCAGATCCTAACAAACCAGCAAACCAAAACAACAAGAAGTAAGCAACGAGTCGATGGCAATCAGTGAATGGGTCAGCGGACGAGTTTTTAAATTCGTCCATGGAAACAATCTAGTTTACAACACCTGTTGGGAAGATCCTCGATTGGACCGACAGGCCCTTGAGCTCACTTCACAAGATCGCGTGCTTGTGATTACCTCTGCGGGTTGTAACGCACTGGATTACTTGCTGGCGGGAGCAGGGCATGTTTACGCCGTGGACATGAATCCACGACAAAACGCACTTCTGGAATTAAAACTGTCCGCCATTCGAAATCTGGATTACGAACGTTTTTTTCAGATGTTTGGACAAGGATATCTGCCCAACGCCGAGTCCATTTACGCTTCGCACTTGCGAACCTCGCTTTCGCCTACAAGCCGAAAATACTGGGATCGATGGATTCGCTTTTTCGATAACCCAGCCAAGTCCTTTTACTTCCGAGGAACCTCGGGGGCTTTCGCTCGGTTGATTGGAATCTACATCAATCGCATTGCTCGTTGCCGGAAGGAAGTGCAAGAGATCTTGGACGCTCCGACTTTGGTAGATCAGCAAGAAATCTACTCGCGGACGCGAGACAAAATCTGGTCCAAGACACTTCGCTTCGCGATGAATCGTGACACAACCCTCAGCATGTTGGGAGTTCCAAAAGCGCAGCGTAAGCAAATTGACGAGCAGTACCCAGGTGGGATTGTCAAGTTCGTTGAGGACTCATTGGAAGCGGTCTTCGCGAAGATACCGATTCAAGACAACTACTTTTGGCGAGTTTATATCACCGGCAGTTATACGCCCAATTGCTGTCCAGAGTATGTCAAACAAGCCAACTTCGAGAAGCTCAAGGATGGATTGATCGACAAGCTCACGGTAAATACAGACTCGGTTCAGGGCTTCTTGGAAAAGCATGACGGACAGATTTCACGGTTTGTCTTGCTGGATCATATGGACTGGTTGAGTGACCACTATTTCCCGCTCCTTGAATCGGAGTGGCAAGCCATCTTGAGCCGCGCCGCACCTAAGACGCGGATTCTATGGCGGTCCGGTGGTTTGCGAACGGAGTTCATGAACGATGTCACCGTTCAGCGAAATGGACGGACCGTGAAACTGCCCGAGCTACTGAGTTTCCATTCAGAACTCTCGACGCGCCTGCATCAGTTAGATCGCGTACATACCTACGGCAGTTTCTACATTGCTGATCTAATCGGTTAAACACGTCGGAACTCGACATTCGCCGAGAACCAGGACTATCGCCCCTTGTCATTACCCACTTTTTCAGACTGGTTTCGTACTCGTACTCGTACTCAATGAAATGGTACTCGTACTCGATCGTCGTATCGATCTAGTACGAGCACGAGTACTGCCCTTCGGGCGGAGTACGAGCACGAAAAGGACTCATGGCCTCGTGCATAATTTAATTTTTAAGGAATCGTTATCGTGCATCTTCCAAAAGGATTTCGTTTTGCGGGCGTAATTGGCGGAATCAAGACACGGGCTGGTGCCCGTGATGTGACCCTCATCGTATCCGACGGACCTTGTGTTGCCGCAGGTGTGTATACGACCAACCAAATTGTTGCGGCCCCGGTTGTTGTTTCTCGTAGCCGAACCCCCTCCCAAACCATTCGAGGAATTGTCGTCAACAGCGGAAACGCGAACGCTTGTACGGGAACGCGAGGCCACCAAGACGCGGTTGAGATGACCAGGCATGCTGCGGCGGCCATCGACCCGCAAGGCAAACTGACCGCAGAGCAGTTCGTCGTCATGAGCACCGGCATCATCGGTCGATTTCTACCCATGGAAAAGATCAAGGCTGGCATTTCTGCCGCGGCAAGTGAGCTGGCGGCAACCGAGCAAGCATTTCTGAACGCATGTGACGGGATACTAACAACCGACATAGCCCGAAAAATAGCAGAACGCAGTTTTCAGTTGGAGGGACGAAAGACACACATCGTTGGCATGTGCAAAGGGGCAGGCATGATTGGTCCCAAGATGGCGACGATGCTCGCAATCCTCATTACGGACGCGCCGCTCGAACCAACGCAAGCGCAGCGATTGTTGCAGTCAGCCGCTAATAAATCATTCAATTGCATCAGCGTTGAGGGACACATGAGCACGAATGATACGCTCGTTATGTTGGCAGCGCAACCGACCGATGCTGTCCCAGCCCTTCATGGCGAGAGCGAACTCGCATTCGCAAAACAACTTAACGAGATGGCGATCGAATTGGCTAAGAAGATTCCTGACGATGGGGAGGGTGCGACCCATCTCCTGGAGATCCGAATTCAAGGAGCCAACACGGATTCCGATGCGGATGCAGTTGCGAGAAGTGTCGCATTGAGCAATCTAGTCAAAACAGCCATCACGGGTGGCGATCCGAACTGGGGGCGTATCGTTTCGGCGGCTGGCTACGCAGGCGTTCCTATACGCCCAGATCATACCGCCCTTAAGATCAACGGTATTCCATTGTTTGAACGAGGCGAGCCATTGGCGTTCGACGCCGCCAAAGTAAGCCAATCGATCAAAGCCCGGAAGCTGACCGAAATCGATCTTCAAGTTGGACTTGGCCCAGGTGTAGCTACGCATTGGACCACGGATTTGAACACCGAGTATGTTCGATTCAACTCCGAGTATTCAACGTAAAAGGTACGCTTCTCGACGCCCTTTCTCCTTGAAATACCAATGGGAGAACGGGGCCACCGCATTTCAGGACGGCTGGGGCTTGCCCCTCCGTCCGCAGCTTTGGAGTTCTAGATTCACGCCGCCCGACCGCGTGCTTCCGGATTCGTCGCACCGCCAAAGGCGGTGCGACAAATCCGGAGGTGTCATTTTCATCGCGAGGCCCATTAGAACACCAAAGCGGAGTCCATTCGGGACAAGCCCGAGCCGGACAACATTCTTACCTCTATGAAGCGACTATTGAAACATAGCCATCTTTTTCGTTGTTTGAAATGCTTCACCGATAGTCTTGCTAGGTGATGCAAATTTATTTCTTACCCTGCCGACGTTTTTCTTCAAAGAAGTCGGTGAGAACTCGGCCGCACTCGATTGCCAGAACGCCCCCTTGGACTTCGCATCGATGATTGAGTCTCGGGTCAGAAAGCAGTTGGTACAATGATTCCACCGCTCCGGCTTTTCGGTCGATTGCGCCGTAAAAAACGCGAGGGATGCGAGATTGCAAAATGGCACCAGCGCACATCGGGCAAGGTTCGAGAGTCACGTACAGTTCGCAATCGATCAGCCGCCAAGATTTGAGTTGCGACGCGGCTTGTGTGATAGCGATCATTTCCGCATGAGCGGTTGGGTCCGCTAAGTTCTCGCGTTGGTTGTAGGCCGCAGCGATGATTTGATGCTTGTGAACGATGATCGCACCCACTGGCACTTCGTCTTCGGTTGCAGCTTGTTGGGCGAGTTCGATGGCGCGCCGCATAAAGTGTTCTGCCCCGAATGGGAGTAGAGAGCCTGCTCCCTCGTCTTCTTCTAAGAACTCCATGTGTGGTCCGCTCTAAAACAATTTACAGAATGGGTGGCGTCGTTGCCTTGGCCATGATTCCGGGATTTGCTGGATTTGGGATAGCCGTTGTGTCCATCATAACTGGAGGTGCAACATCCATCGGTTGCATTCCGTCATTCCAAGGCATCGCATTGACAGCAGAGGAGCCACAGAATCCGAAGCCTTGAGAAGTGATCGAACCGGGATCGACCCAAATATTGTTTTCGTCAACACGAATCGTACCCAAGTCTTGATCTAGATTTCTACGCTGAGCTTCATAGAAGACCCAAACTCCCAGAAATGTGTTTTGCGCATTGAGCAAATCTTGCAACGCGGAGACGCTATCTCGAGCGGCTGTTGGTCCAGAGGCGAGGCTCAAACTCTCGCGGATCTGTCGCAAGTCTTCGTTGATTGTGATCTGTTGTGCTGCGATTCGAACGGCATATCGTTGCAACTCAAAATTATATTGGTTGTAGCGAATGTTTCGCAGTTCTGACCGAAGTGTTTGCCACACACCATCCTCGAAACGATAGTAAGCGCGTTTGGCTTGCTGGTATTCGATGAGTACTTGACGATATTGATTTCGTTCTTGCATACGAGTAAGAGGCGAGTCCCACTGAAGGCCCGCACGAAGTCGACCTGTTTTGCCTCGCAGAGAAAGCGGGTTGTCGTTTGCATTCTGCATGTCACCGGAAAATACCACATCGAGTGTGCTCTCCAAGTTATCGGCGACAACCTCAATGGCTCGCCAGGAATCTACGAGTCCAGCTCTGGTATTCATCCAGTCTAGACGATTTGCTCGAGCGATTTCGACCGCCTCTTCAGGCATGAGGTCAACTGGTGGTAAGACAACGCTTTCGATTCTCGCACGCGCTTGTAGCACTTGCAGAGCCAACACGTCTTCGGCAAACTCCGCCAGGATACTTTGGCTGGGTAGAAGAGCTTGGTCTCGCAAAGACTCGAAGACTTTTCTAGGATCGCTTTCGTCGCGTTTGGCAAGAAGTTTTTCAAGGGCCGCGTCCAATTTTCGTATCCTGGCTTCACGCTCTTGGAATCGCTTTTCCAACTTGTCGATGTCTTTGGACAAAGTATCCGGGAGTTGCATGATTTCCCCCGAGTCGAGCAGCGCGATGTCCAGGGATTCTGTAGGTAGCAAGTTGCAAACAGTCGAGCGCTCTTGCTGATAAATTTCGCGAAGGCGAGCCAGTTCTGTTTCTCTGGCAACGGAAACGCTGCGAAGCTTTTCGATGTCCAGTCGGATTTGCGGGAGGTCGCTATCTAAAAGTTTGCGTCGAATGGATTCGATTTTGCCGATTCGCCCTTTGATTTCGCCGACGGCTTTTGCAGCATCGTCGCTCCAGGTCAAAGAACGGAACTTAGCGCCCGTTGCCTTTTCGATCTGGATTGGGCTTAGCTCCAGGAGTTTTCCGTTGCTGTCACCGATTGCATTTCGCAAGTCCGAAACTTGATCTCGTCTTTGTTTGAGCTCTTTGCTGATCAGATTGAATTGGTCGAGGATCGGGTCCTTGATCTCGATACAAACATAGGGCGGTAGTCCCAATGTCCCCTTGAAATTGTCCATCGACTGTTCGTAGTTGAAACGCAATTGGAGCAATTGGGCCTGAGACGAAATCAGCGATTGTCGAGCCTGTGCAACTTGCAGTTGTTGGCTCGGGATGGCATCTTGGCTCGCGGGAATAACGAGTAATTGTTCTCGCAAAGTATCTTCGAATCGAGCCAGATTTTCTCGTTGTCGGGCCACGTTTTCTTCTGCGTTGCTGATTTGAAGTTGATTTTGGACCAAGCCCAAGAACCCGCCTACCGTTGGTACAGCTCCACCGCCACCAAAACCGCCGGCGGCATTGTTCTGCACTGTTCCAACGGTGCCGAATCCGCCTCCAAGCCCCGTGAATCCTTGTAAGCCTGCGCCTCCGAACAAACCACCACGACGAGTCGGCCCAGGTTCTGCGGCGCGGCCAACAGTCACCGTTGTGTAGAAGCCAGTCCGATATCTTTCAAAGGCACGTACATTGTAGAGAAGTGTTCGTTCGGCAAGTGTCAATCGCTCCATGATCACGTCTCGTCCGCCTCCACGAAGTAGAGGTTGGATCAAACTAAAATCCAGGAGAGTTGTGGCGCTTTGGGTATCTGGGCCCGCCAATTGCCAGGTCATTGAGTTTGCAAAACCGACGACCAAGTCCGCTCCGTTGTTAAATTGACGTTGCAAAGCCAATCCTCGTTGTCCCCTGGAAAACGCGTTTGCGTTGACAGTCGACCGACTTGCACCACCACCACCTCGCCTGAGAGAGCCATCGGCTGTGTACGACGTGCTGTAACCTGCAAACAATTGGTTACCGAGAAAGAAGCGTTCGGAGCTAACGTCGAGTGCTGATAAGTAAAGTGTTTCGATTTCGGATTGGTAGACAGTGTTGTGCAGTACAGCAGTTCGCACCGCTGCGTCCGCATCGAGCACAAGTACACCGCGCTCATCCAACGGAAGATACTGCCACCAAATTGGATTTTCGGCTGTGTTTGTTTTTCCGTTGACATCCCAAAGCGGATAGCCTTTCTTTCCATTGAGCACCTTCATGTACTGGTGCGCGGTATTGTCATCCTCGGGCATAGGAGGACGGTCCGGATTGAACGGATCGAACATTCGAGATGCTCGATCCATTTGAATGCCTGGAATGGTCGGGGCGCACGCATCGGCGATTTTCTCATTGATGACATTGGTCACTTCTTGGTCCGCTCGATTGCGGTAGTGCGCTCGGTTGCATCCCATTGGCAGCATGACAGCACTCGTCATGAGCGATACACAGGAAAGCTGTACGCTGAGCTTCAACCAATTCCGTTTGCGAGATTTGTCAGACATTTCAATACCGCCACTGCCAAAAAGAAAATCAAGAAACGCATCCTTCCTCTCTTTCGGCTTTTGACGATCTTGCTGTTGATCCCTGTAATACCAGCCTTGCATGAACTGCCTAGGCTGACTGTCTTGCCAATCTTTCCGAATGTCCGCCTTTCACGCTAGCAAAAGTGATCGATTGGCGATTTGGGCTCAAGAATTTAAGCAATGCTGTGAAGTATTTTCCGCTTCAACGACCATGCTTTTGTGTAGCGAAAGTCGTCAAGACTTTCGGCTGCGTCGCCGAAACGACCGAAACTCTGGGCGAGTTTCGCTACAAAATGCTTCACAGCGTTCACGTAATTCCGGTTGCAAACGCGGTAGCATAAGCCCTGCAATGGGAGATCGTGATCATCACTTCCCGGATGCCTCTTTCCTTTGCAATTTCTGCCGCCTTACCGATGATTTTGATGACGGGTGCACCGGAAACTTCATTCACGACTTCAACGTCTGTCCATTGGATTCCTTTTGCCCATCCGGTACCGAGGACTTTCAGAACAGCTTCCTTGGCAGCCCATCGACCGGCGTAGTGTTGCGTTGCGGCTTTCCGGGAAGAGCAATAGAGAATTTCCTTTTGCGTGAAAACGCGTTGCAAGAAGACCTCGCCATGCTTTTCAATCATTTGGGCAATTCGCACGCACTCAATGATATCTGTGCCGATGCTAATCAAATTCCCAGGCATGTCGTGCTGCATTCTGATTTCGAGATCTTAGAGGATGACCATGGTCCGATGCAGCCACATTGTACCCATGAATGGCTCGAAATATAACCGCAACAGAGATGTCCAATGGCGTCGGCCAGCGTAGGACTTGCCGATGGTAAATAATGCGGCATATCCCAACAGCCAGAAGCCAACAATCAGAAGTCAACGACCAGATCATTGTGGGGGATGAGCGGGCCAGATTGGGGGCCGGCCAACCGGGAAATTCAGACTGGGTTTGATTTCGATGCGTGATGACAAATCCCGTACCACATTCGTTGAGAATATGATCAAATAACGGCATGTTCTCGATTAAACCATTTCAAACACCTGCCGTAAATCCTTATGAATGAACCCATTGTCGCCTTGAACTCGTTTAATCGACATTATCTTCATCGCATGATTGATTCGATCGCGGACCCAGAATTGGATTCTACTTTTGGGCCAGGGAGCCATTCGGCTCGTTGGATTCTTGTCCATCTCGCGATCGCCGTCGATTACGGCTTCAAGCAACTTGATATGCCATTTGTCGCTCCAAAAGAGTGGCATGTCTCTTATGGGCCGGGGAGCGATCCTGCGTCGAATGCCAAACTACGGCCATCCAAAACAGAGCTTCTCAAGTTCATCGATGACAATTACATCAAGCTTTGCATTGTATCCTTGGATGCGGATTCATCGAAACTGTCCGTCGCCCACACGGTTCCGCTTCTCTACGACACGCCGGTCAAGACCAAGGGTGATTTGTTGGCTCATATTTTGACGACACACTTCGCAACACATGTTGGGCAACTCTCCGGGTGGCGGCGATTGCTTGGGTTGCCTCCTTTGTTTTGATCAACTCGCAATGATTGTCTTAGCCTGAGCGATTAGGTCTCGTGACTGAGTCTCGCTCGGCGTTTCGGCGATCAATCTTACGATAGGCTCGGTATTGCTGGCTCGCAAAAGCAGCCACGAGTCAGACCAGTCCAACCGAACTCCATCGGAGTTGCTTACCGATTCGGCTTTGAGCTTGTCCGAAAGCCGACTTATGGAAGCAGAAAGCTGTTCTTTGCTTAACACCATTTTGTCCTTGATCATGGCCATCCGAGGCAACTCATTTGCAAGTTGGCTCACAGTGGACTTTGTGGCGGCCATGAGATCGAGGATCTGGGCCATTCCAACAAAACTATCGCGGATAAATCCGACGCGCGGATCGATGGGTCCACCGCTTCCTTCGCCCCCGTAAAGTGCGTTTTGCGATTGCATGGTGTCGACCACGTTGGCTTCACCGACTTTGCTTTGGTGGAATGGGACGCCGTGTTTCTTTGCGAGCCATTTGGTCATGTTGCTCGACGCGCAGTTGGTGACGAGAGGACCCGACTTCAACATCAGGGCGCGTTTCATGCAGAGAACCGAAGTGTATTCTTCGCCGATAAAATGCCCAGTCTCATCGATCACAGCAAGTCGATCGGCATCGGGGTCTTGGCAAAAACCTATTTGAAATCCCTGAGACGAAACCATGGGCGAGACGGTAGTCAGATTCTCAGCTAGCGGTTCTGGTGGATGAGAAAACAGTCCGTCCGGAGTTTCTCCAAGAATCAAAAACTCGCAGCCAAGAGTCTCCAAAAGCATTCGCCCGAGAATGGCCCCCGCGCCGTGGTTGCTATCCAGAAGGACTTTGAATCGGCAGTTTCGGATCGCGGAAACGTCGACAGTTGCCAAAATCAATGCGAGGTGTCCTGAATGAGGTTGCTCGATCCGGTCTCGGGTTCCTAGCCGGTCGGTCGGTTGCCAGTTGTTTTGATTTTGGCGATAAGCGTTGAGTACTCGAGTACCTGGTTCGCTTGGAAGAACTCTCCCCTGGGGGCTGAAAAGCTTCATACCGTTATAGGGTGGGGGGTTGTGACTAGCGGAAATTTGGATGGCGCCGGCCGCCTTGGATTGTCGCACAAAGGCGCCTACGGTCGGGGTGCTGGCAACACCGAGATCCAAGCATTTTCGGCCGTGGCCCACGATGGTGGCAGCGATTGCGTCTGCGAACATTGGGCCGCTGGCGCGACCGTCTCGGGCCAATGCGATCGCTCCCTCAGGGGCCTGCGAGCAGAAAGCGGCCGCAAAATTGCTCGCCACAGCCGGGGTTAGTTCTGATCCTACGATGCCTCGCAAGCCGCTGATGCTGATGATGGGTTCAGACATTTTGAAACAAATGGTTGGGGGAAATGGCTAGAAAACCGGATAATCGCTACAGACGTGGCGGCTAGTATACCCAAAACTCATCCAATTACTTGACACTCCAATCTGCCCAACTTAACATCGGAATGCGGGAGGATTTGATGGAATTCCTCCCAATTCCAACTATGCTTTGGAGTAGATCCTTAGCGTACGTGATGTGTAAAAACTGCTACCCCCAAACTTCGCAACAACTCACCCCAGGCAGACCCACATGGAAATTACAGGCATGCTGATCTGGGCTATGGTCCTCGTCTCGCTCATCGTTTTCATCGTTTTACTGGTCAAAGCGTTTCAGTCCTGGGGTGTGGCCCATACTATTTTGCTCACCCTACTCTTCATCGAGTGCTGGACTTTCTTGTTCTTTGCGGCTGGTGTTGCTCATCATCGAATCGCAATCACCAAAAAGCATGACGAACTTGCAGCTAAAGTTGAGGGGCTTCTAAAGTCGGTCGATTTGGAGATGTATGGCGATCGACTTGACCCCAAATTGGACCTTACCAAGTTTGTGCCGCTTACCAATGAGCTTAATCGATTGACGCTCGAACGTGGCCGAGTTTGGCGAGGTGCTGTCTTGCAAAAAACGACTCCAGCAAGCGGAAAGACGCCAAGCTCTGCAATCTTGCAATTGCCGGCGAAGGTGAGCAATTTGCCTGCGGCTTCGCCCGAGGGCGCTCCAGGTGCCGACGCTGTGGCTGTCGTGCCAACTTCAGAAACCGGACTGGCGCTTGAAAGCGTTGTTTACATGTTCGGCGAAAAGCTTGAGCAGGTCGGACCGCTTCCGCAGGTCTTTTTCGGCGAATTTGTAGTCAAGGAATCCAAGGACCTAACCATCACGGTCATTCCAACGATTCCACTGACCAAAGACCAAGAGACAGCGATTTCCGGATACACGTCCTGGGCTATCTACGAAGTGATGCCGATGGACTCCCACAACGTATTTGCTGCTGACGGCTCCTCGGCTGAGGAAACCGCCGCATTTGGTCGAATGGACAATGCGGATATCGCAAAGATATTCGAGAGTGCATTTGCTGGATGCATTCCTCCTTTAACCGACGCAATGAAAGCAAAGATTTTGGATACTTACATCCGAGATGGTGGACCAGCGTCGGACGATACTCCTCCAGAATTGCTTGGCTACCAAGTTAAATTCCGTAAGGACTTTTCGGAAGGTGTCGACGCAAAAGTAGTACGACTTCCATTGGAGGGCGGTTACCACGATTCCGAAGGCAACATGATCGACGATCGGTTGAAGCGAGATGCTCCTGCCGAGTTTACCTTCAAAGAAGGGGATGCTTATGTTTTGGATTCTGGTTCCGCAGACAAGCTCCAAGCCAATGGTACTGTAGAATTAGGCTCTCGATTGTTCATTCGGCAACTTATCGACTACGCATTTGCATTTCGTGAGACCCGACGCGTCACCATTCGGGCGATCCAAGATAACGCGTTGATCACCCGAGAGACGGAGCAAACAGTCGCCCAAACCAAGGTTACCGATACACAGGAGCAGCGAGGTGAAGCAGAGAACCGAATGCTCAAACTTGACAAAGGGCAATATGAGAAAGAGGCCGAAGTGATCGCTTCGGTGGCTATGGACCTAGATGCTCAGATCGCAGCAAAAAAAGCCGAGCTAAGTCAACTTTACGGCTCGATCATGGCCTATCGCGATAGACTCGTCAAACATCAACGTGAACTGGCGAGCATTTCCAACGCCGCCGCCCTTTCCACAAGTCCTTAGGCTTGAGGCTATTTACCCCGTATGGCCACTTGGCCACGTATTTTCCCATGTCTTCCACTCGGTACTGGTTGCGGAATACAGAACCTTCTCTCGATCCATTGGTCCGAAGCCTGCTTTTGCGGCTTCCATTTCAGGCTCCGGCGTTATCCTTCCTTCGCTGTTTAAGTCCATCACGACCTCTACCTCGAAGCGGTTCGATGGCCATACGATTAGGCCTGCCAAGTCGATGTCATAGGGATGAGACTTAGTCACATTCGCCTCGAGTTTCTCGCGAACTAAATCGATCCCACATTTTCGGTAAAATCCATCGAGAGCGTTTTCAAACGATTCTCGCTGAGCCTCAGTAACGAGCTTGAGCCAACCTGTTTGTGCGACGCTCGAAACGATCCATCCGCTCTGTTCCTGAATTCGGATCTGCAATGGTGAATCCCCTAGAACTTTGCATTCGAGTTCGATGCAAAAGCTGTTCGAGGCAGCCACGACATGAACGCACTGCAGCGGCAACTCTGTCCAGGCATCGCATTTCCTCAGCAACGAGATGAGTTCGCGATCTACAAACGATTGAATGGCTTTCTCGACATGGTGGAGTTGCCCACGAGTTGAACGTCGCCTGGCAAATCGGCTGAGCGACGCATCCTGGTGCTCCAGTCGCCGAAGCTTGCGAAAGATTTTTGGCAATGTCCCCGAATGAAATCCAGGTCGAAGCAGGCGAGCGATCGTCTCACCATGACTACCGACAGTGACAGGCATCAGTCTGTTTGTTCGATTAGCAAGATAAAGTTTCCAATTCCCCTTTAGCTCCCAAACCACAAACCCAAAGAAGCCAGGCAAGAAGAGCATGTTGAACCAAGTGATGGATCGAGCAAGCGGAGTGCCCATGTACTGCCCCAGGAAGTGAACCATGTTCCCCTCGAGCATGATGAGCGCGGGAAGGAAAATCTTGTGGGCGACGGTCACGACAGGAAAGTGCTTGACCGGATGGAATGTTGGCTCGATTAGTAGATTGACGTAGATGCGAATAAGAAAGGAGACAAAAGACCA
This sequence comes from Planctomycetota bacterium, assembly GCA_026692905.1. GTDB lineage: Bacteria > Planctomycetota > Planctomycetia > Pirellulales > Pirellulaceae > JBKCUI01. The sequence continues at coordinate 15,744 of JAPLNL010000045.1, read as the reverse complement.
AACAACTCCTAGGATTGCCTTTGCAAGGACGACGAGCAAGTTTTCGTCGCTGTGAAATCGCAGCCATTCATCGACAGCGTAGAGCACTCGCTCCAAAGTGCTCATCAACAATCGAAAGAAGTCAAACACCCAGCCAATGAATGCGAATACAAATCGGGCCTGCAGTTGGTGCAACGATTTCTCGAGCCAGTCTCGGGTTAATTCCTGAGCATCGCGCCCAATTCTGGAGTTAAGCAGTGCACTAACAAGAATCGAAATAACGCCAACAATCCACCAGTCCCACAAATTCCAATTGCAGAGCCAAGGCAGGAATCGTCCAAAGAAAACCGCAAGGACTGTGGGACCAAGGACAAATCGTCTTAGTCGGACAAATGGATCAGCCATCCAAATTCGCAACAAAATGGGCAGCTTCAGGAGCAACATTGGGGTCTCGAATAGAACCGCTCGAACCAAATGTAACGCTTTGAAAATGAGCCCGACACAGAATTTTCGAAAGGCTGGCATATGGATCAGAGCCATCAGCAATAGCCCGAGGATCAGCACAAGCGAAAAAGTTGGTGTTTGGCGAGAGAGGATTTGACGAGCAACTTCGTCCGTCGTTTTGGGGGGAATAGAAATCGTTGTCTCGATATCACCCTGCAATGCGGACGTGTCGGTTTCCTCATTCCCTACTTTACCTTCTTTAGGTTGGTCGATAGCAGCGACCTCCGTAGACGTTGTAGACGACAGTTTTGTCTCAACTGCCATACTACCGGTGCTTTGGTTTTCTACGTTTGTCTTGTCTACGTTTGTTTTCTCGGTAGCACTCTCCAGTTCGTGTGCAGCTTTCGCTTCGGCATGATGAGTCCGAGGCTGGAACATATGAACGATGTGCAACGTCCCTTCCACGATCACGACCGCTCCACCGAAGGGGATGATCAAGTACATGGTTACGAATCGGCCAACGCGTGTGCCAAAGAAAAAGGAACTGACTACTTGCAGCCATCGAAGATAGAATTCGCCTCGACGATAGACTCCATCCAGGGCGAGATCCAGTTGGTCATCCGCTCGCAATAGCTGGTCGCCGTGCCAGACCTCTCGCAACTCCTGAATGTCCGGTAGCTTGAGATCGTTTCTACTGATCGCATCACGAAGGTACCCCATCGTGAGATAGCCTCGTTCGGCGATGCAGTCCAATGATTCCTCAACGAGCTTTTCGGACGCAACTTGCTCGGGGACGCTGGAGGGAAGCAATTGAACGGAAACCAACGTCTCCGCGAGAATAGGTCGCATTCGCTCTCGCATCTGCGTCTCGGCGAGTTCCGCGGCGTGCTCGATCAGTTCTGTCAAATGGTTGCGGTCGTTTCCGCTCAATCGCACGTGCGTCAGTCTTGACGCAGCGCTGGCAAGGTGCTTTGCCATGGCAACTTCACGCAGGCTTTTGAGAGGACGTTTTAACGGCCTCTTGCCCCGACTGACGACCCATTTGACCAAGTCGACTTTGAAGGTTACGCGTTCGTGGTCAAGGCAAACCTTCTGAAGATCATAAAGCAAACGCTTCTCAGCATTCCAAAACCCATGAACTGAGTTCTTGGTAAGCTCCCATAGGGCTGATTGCCATTCGTCTTTGTCCTGTTTGGCGAAAGCGATAGCGTTGCGCAACCGATTCACCAAGGTGCGGACATCATCACGAGCTTTCTTTTCCGCTGCGAGTCGTTTGCCTTCGGTGTTTGCTCGCTGTGTTGCACGCAAAGCGCAAGCGATGGCAAATACCGTATTGCCTCTCTCGTTGGCTCGATCCCGCCTGCGAAGTTGTCGCTGATAGCTTTGTTCCGATTGGGAAACACCAATTGCCAAAGACCAATTTCGACGTGTGGTTAATAGTCGATCTTCATCGGAAGCCGCGTGCGATATCAACTCAGGAGCAGGTGCCCCCTCCAGTTTCGTTTCCCGAAAGATTTGTTCAACGTTCAAACCTTGAGCCAAGAGTTTTTGAACCGAATCACTGTCTCGCAAAGATGGGAACCAAATCGGTAGCAGGTCCGGTTCGAAATAACGCATTTCGAAGTAGACGGCAGCAAGTTCTCGCCACGCTTCCTCTCGCGAATTGGGAGCCATCAAGTGGAGTTCCGTGCGCAAAACATAATGGGCTTCGTCGAATTCGACTTGCCCGAAGGCTGCGATGCTCTCTCGCAAGGCGATCCGATTCCCCGCCTGCTTTTCATTCTTAAGTTCTCGATCCAAGGTTGCATGAAAAAGTCTTCGCCAGACTTGCTGTTTTAGCTCCTGCAACGGCCAGTGGTCGAGCTCTCCACGCTCTGGCTCACATATCAGAAGGCACTCGTTGGGGAGCAACTCAAAAGAATTCAGTCCCAGTTCGTCTGGGTGTGCGAATTTTCGAATATCCTCTTCATTCACAACTTGGCACTGCGTGTGAGGCAACGCCACCACAACGTTTGCCACACCATACCGCTCGCGAATAAACCGACGAATGACCCGAGCTTCGACCAGAAATGCGGTACGATCAGCGGCAGACAAAGCGGTTCGCAACGCCTGGATCGGCGAAATCTCCTCAGCCATTCGTGCTTCTTCGTTCAGCTTGAGCCGCAGGCGCTTGCCGCGACAATCGTTTTTGATAAGGGAAACCGTAACGCGACTAGTGCCTGCGGCTCAGTAATTCCGTTGCCTAGGCTGTGCCGTGAACTTCTCGCAGCCCATTCTAGCAGAAGCACCATTCTTTGGCGTTGCCAGGGAGGCTGTCATTGATTGTCAAATGGGCGCGCAAACGATCCAAAACGGCTCGTTTTTTAAGGTGCAAACCAAACTCTCTATCACAACCCGAATCGCGAGCGAGGGGCGGGGAATCCCTCGCTTACGCTTCGGGTTGTGATTCAATCAACAAGCCCGTACGCCTCGGAATGCAGGATTCCGCTCGCCCAATGGAGCTGCTTTTCTTCTTTTCTTTGGCTGAAAGCTACTTGGTATCCAAATTGCATCTCTCGGATTTACTATTGGTCTCGACTCAACGAACTCGCCTAGTTTCGATTGGCAAAAAGAAGGAAACAGTATGAAACGCACATTAGTGATCGCAATTCCGGCTTTAGCAATCATGCTAAGTATGATCCCGCTCCATGGTAAACCGCAGGAGCAAACGGGAAAGGCCAGCAAGTCACAGCTGGATTCCTTTATGGAAATGAAACTGGAACATTCCAAAGCGATCCTTGAGGGACTTGCGACCGAGAATTTTGAGCAGATTGCAAAGGCATCACAAGCCCTGACTGCACTTAGTCTGGAAAGTAGCTGGAATGCGCACACAACCATGGAATACCTCGACCACAGCTCAGACTTTCGTCGAGCATTGCATGTCGTTACTAGCGCCGCGCACGAAGAAAATCTAGATCGGGCTGCACTTGGGTACGTCAACATGACAGTCCAATGTATCGAATGCCATCGCTACCTTCGAGTCAAACAAAGCGGCGATGCGATCAAAAAATAGGAAGGGACCGAAAGCGGAGCGTCCGGTTTAGCCACCCTCCCTGGTAACCATTTGCGGAACGTTAGGGGTAAGCATCCAAGGATGAAAATGTTATAAATCTCTCTTTCCGACGACACTCCTCTTTCCCGAACGGCTCGGCTAAATGCCTTCCACTGATACGGACCATTCCACTCTTGTTTTGGGCGATGTCCCTTTTGCGACGTCGCGTCCGCATCGATTCGGATTGGTCATCGAAGGTCCAGTGCCGTCTGCTGGCAAGCAAGTCTCCGAGGATTATTTGCATGAAATCTTGCTTACGCCATCGAATCGTGACGGTCTAATGGCGTTGATTGAAAAGGAAGGGCTCGTGGTTTGCAAAAATGTCCGATCCGACGCTCCCTCCTATCGCCGCGTCCGTGGGAAATCAAGTTTTTCGAAGCTGAGTCAGGCAGAGTATTATCATCATGATGGATGTAGCTCGCCCACAAAACCACGCATCGTCGAGATTCGTTGTCCATATCAAGACGTCAGCCGAAACGTGGCGACAGCCATTGCTCCTTTTCCGGATGTCATTCGAGCGATGCTCATGGCATTGCCGGAGAGCATGTTGAGTCACGAGGGGATGCGAGACTTTAGGGAAACGTTTGCCGGTGCTCCAGAAACCGTGCCACCTGCATCTGAGTGGGACGCGATTCAGGGCAAGGTGACGCGACTGGTGCGGAAAGAGATGGATGCAGAAGCATGCCGAGCCTACTTTCGAACCGTAGACGGATTAGCAGGAGCGTACGCATTGCCATGGGAGATGGGTGAGAGTCGGCTCATGCTCAATGCGAGCGAAGATCTTACTCATACAATGCAACATCGCCGAGCCTATCAAAAACCCCGCGGCCAAGCCGAACAAAACGGCAGCCTAGTCAAACGCTGGACCGCCGAGGAGGTATAGTATTCACTCGAATCGAGACGAATGCTTGACCATTTGTTTAACAGTCAGCAGAAGGCGTACGTCTTCCGTGTTTCATGGAGTTCTTTGAGCCGTGCGACAGAAACGGTAGTCAGCAGGGGGGGGCGCCTTTTTGGTGGAAAATCGACGATGCCGTCCGACAAATCCGTCATTGCGATTGCCAAATGAGTATCATCTACCAATACTCTCGGGGGACGGGACTTCATGTTCAACTCTCGATCCTCGAATTGCAAATCACGCTGTACATGAGACTTCATCATCCATGATGGAACTGCAAGAATTCGAACCGGTGAAATCTAAGGCCGACATTAGCGAACTCTTAACTCGTCGTGACCCGAACGCACTTGAGGATTTAATCGCTTGGTATCGGCCTCTGCTAAAAGGAATGGCCAATCGGGACTTGGACCGACTCTTGCGTTCGAAGATCGATGCTTCTGATATCGTCCAGGAAACTTGCCGCGACGTGGCCCGCAGTTTTCCCTCCCTGCAAACGACGAGTCGTTTGCAGTTTGTGGCCTACATTTCGACCGTGCTCAAGCACAAGATCGAGGACGTCAGGCGCCGATTTTTGATTTGCCAAAAGCGGAGCATTTATCGTGAACGGCCAATCGAAACGGTGGGTCAGCATATCGTAAACAAGTTGGTCGATTCGGACTCGCAGCCTATCGAAAATCTTCTCAACCAAGAAGTTTGCGAACGATTGAATGATTCCGTGAATCGATTGCCTCGTGAGTTGCAGCGGGTTCTGCGCTGGCGATTTCGCAAAGGCATGACGTACAAGCAAATCGGCGAAAAACTGGAGCGATCCGATAATGATGTCCGGATGCTTGTTAATCGATGTCTTGCTCGTTTGAGGTCGGACGTGTTTCCGAATGGCTTGAGTGTTTGACGACAGCAGTGCGCCGCGAGGTACCGATGGTTCAAGCTTTTCGGCGGATGACCCGATCGAGTTGGATCGTATCCGCGAGTGGATGGACCATTACGATTGGGACAGCCTCGACGAACCCTCCGAAGTTCGTCGCGATAAGGAGATATGTATCCAGCTCTTGTTGAAAAACAGCGTAAAGATAGCCAGCGATTTTGAGCTTCCAGAAGCTGCGAACGGATCGCAGGAAATACCTGATAGGTCCACCGGTATTTCTATAGAGAACAATCAATCTATAGAGAACAATCAATCCGTGCAACGCATTCCAATAGAGCCACCACAGCAAGAAGAAAGCAAGCCACGTTTTTCTGTACCGCAATTTCTAGGGGTAGGTGCATTCGGTATCGTTTTTTCCGTGCGCGATGAACTGCTGGGAATGGACGTTGCGATGAAAATCCTCCGCCCGTCCAAGAGTCGATCGCAAGAGTTGCGAGCGCGCTTCATCGGCGAAGCCCAAGTCACGGCTTCGCTATGCCATCCAAGCATCGTGCGTGTGTACGACACCGGTCTGATCGGCGGACTGCCTTACATTACTTCGGTGAAGCTGGATGGCGGAACACTTGCCGACTATATCGCAAAGGACAATCCACTGTCGATTCGGCAAGCGGCTTGGGTGGTTGCACGCATTTCGGACTCGGTTCAATTCGCTCACTCGAAAGCTATTTTGCACAGGGATTTGAAGCCCAGCAACATTTTGTTGAAACCATGCGAGCTAGACCGTTCCGAGCAGTTTGGGTTTGAACCTATGCTCACTGACTTCGGACTGGCCAAGCGTTTGGATCAGGAGGGTTCCAGTACCAATAAGACTCGCGATGGACGTCTGTTAGGTACCGTGAGATACATGTCACCGGAGCAAGCCCGAGGGGCGCATTCCGAAGTCGGAACAACCTCGGATGTTTTTTCGTTAGGCATCCTCCTCTATCAATTGTTATTGGGAAAAGTTCCGTTTGACGATCCCCTCGATCAGAACATTCGAACGATGATCTCTGATAAGGAGCCGACTCGTCCGCGATTGGTGGATAAGTTGATTCCGGCGGATCTTGAGGCGGTGGTTCTGAAGTGCTTGGGCAAAGAGCCGTCAGCCCGTTACCCGTCCGGAGCGGAGCTTAGCTTGGATCTGGATCGTTTTCTTCGAGGGGAACCGGTCGAAGCGAAGACGAGCACGTTATTCCGACGTTGGAGCTACGCCGCTCGCAAACATCGTATCGAGCTTGTTGACTGTAGCGTTTCTTACCAATTGCTTGGCGATCATTGGGTTGTCGATTTCACTGAGGAACGAAAGGATTTCAAACGAGCGTGAACGCTTGCGTGTGATTGACCTTGTGTCGGTCTACACGGGGGTCGGCGACGATGTCTTCGCTGGTAAGCGTATCAAGGACAAAGTCATGCTGGACTTGTCATTGAAGATGCGGGGTGTGCTGGTCGAATACTTGGAGGAACATCCCGACGATGAGAAGGTATTGCATCTCAAAAGTGTACTGAGTCACTTTCAATCGATGGCTTACCAACGCGTAGGAACAAAAGAACAGTACATAGCAGCAAGAGCAGAAGTCCTAGAGATTCTCGCCAGGCTTCTTCAATCTCATCCCGAAAACGAACTTTATCTATACCAACAGTTTTTCTCTCGATTGATCCTTGGCGAATGGCTGGTTCGCATGCCGGAATTGCGACCAGCTTCCATTTCGTTAAGTGGGATTGATTTGCTCGAGAATGCACATTCTGACATCGAGCGGCTTTCGCTAAGGAACCCATCCAAGATTGAATACTTAGATGCGTTTGCGGCGACGAAACTAAATATTGCAAATCTTATATCCTCAGCCGATCCGGACAAATGCAAAAAGTTGACGTTGGAAGCGGTGTCGATTTCGGAAAAACTATGGCGTGAGCATCCAGATCGTCCTGTTTTAGCCAAGCACGCAATTAAGGGATATGCACGAATTGCTAGCTATGCAATGCTGAAATCGGAAAACAAACTTGCACTTGAAGCCGTTGAAAATGGGGGAAGATTATTCCGATCAGCATGGAAACCAATCGAGAATGAATCATGGGTCCTAGTGGATTTCTGCCCAGTTCTCGATGTATGGATTGATGTAATGGTGGCTAATGGGGAATTGGAACAAGCGTTGCAATTCCTCGATGATTCGGATCGCTACCTCGCGATAAGGCGAGCAGATTTTCCATTGAGTTTGGATTTACAAATGGCAGTGCTGAACACCGGGCTTTCTCGCTATGACGTTTTGAGTCAAATGAACAACCCACGGGCTGCTGAATTAGAATTGAATCGGTTGGTTCCAATTGTCCAAGAATTGAAATCCCAAAAAGGCTCTCTCGAAGAGATCCTGAGGATGCTTGAGTCGAAAAAACTACCCGAATCGACGAGAGCGAGCTTGGGCATTTAAACGAATTTCTTTCAAGGTCTCAATTCGATTGGGTTCAGGGGATTGATTGCTACTGGCCCCCAGTCGGTTAACGTGAAAAATCCAGGCGGAACCAAGCTCGAAAATGCAATTAAATCATGGCAAATCCGCAAAAGTAACATTTCCGTTAGATTTGGATTTGGTTTAGACTGAAATTTTCCTCTTTTCGATGATTCCTGTTGTGCCCGCGTATTCCACGCTGGAACTTTTGTTAGTGTGCTGAGGTTGATTGATGAGAAACGTTTGCCGGATCAAGAGTCGCATCCAAAGTTGTTGGTTACGGTCCATGAAGAACTTGTGCGGAAAACGTTCCATGTACCGCCGACTTTTGCGGTTGGAGGCGTTGGAAACGAGAACGCTCATGGCAGGAGACTGTCTTGTTTCGCAGGATCTTTTTTCTTCGTTGGACTTGCGTGCCGAAGGTGAAGGACCGGAACCAACACTCGGCTATATGCCTCCGGAACCGCCCGAACTAGTTAGTCTAAATCGTTCGCCTAGTCCTGGGTTAGGAGAGGCAATTCCAGCTGCGAGCACTTTCTTGCTTCATAGTCGTCCTACGTCAAAAAAGACGATTTATTTAGACTTCGACGGTTTCACCGCGCGAGGGACTTCCTGGAATAGAGACAACAATATTGCGACGATTGTTTCGCCTGCTTGGGATCCGGATCGCAATGGCCCGGTGTTTACCGATAATGAGCTGCGGGAAATTCGAGGAGCATGGCAGCGTGTGGCGGCAGACTTTGCGCCATTTGATGTCGACGTTACAACCGAGGATCCCGGTGAAGCGAACTTGGTTAACACGGGAGGGGCAGACGACAGTTGGGGAATCCGAGTCGTGAATACACTTACGAATTTCACAAACCGAAACGTGGGAGGGTTCGCTTACTATAACAGTTTCAGATGGAATTATGAAAGTAGTGGCGCCACTGACACGCCTTGTTACGTGTTCAATAGCACATCGATGTCGGTTGCGGCAGCGTCCAGCCACGAAGTCGGCCACTCGCTTGGATTGTCGCACGATGGAACAGGTGCAGCCAATCCGTTCCAGCAAAATGCTGAGTATTACGATGGGCATGGAACCGGCGAGAATGGCTGGGGGCCGATTATGGGATCGGGATATTATCAAAACCTAACCACTTGGGATGATGGTACCTATTTCGGGACAAGTAACGGAAGCTCTAACGCGAACCTTGGATCGGGCCCGGCGGATTTGACAGTTATTACGCAGCCACTTAACGGCACTGGATTCGTGCCTGATGCCGATGGAAATACAGATACTTTGGCGACCTCTTTGGTCGGTACCGCCATTGCGGGTGGAAGACAAACCATATCGACGCTTGGGACGATTGAGCAGCCTGGCGATGTGGATTTCTTTAAGTTCCAAACGGGAACTGGTGTTGTCGACATCACAATCGATCCCTACGTGAATGATCTTTGGACGAGCAATGGAAATGGAGGATACGTCAACAGTATTGAGTCTTCCTTTCTGGATGGCACTCGTTGGGGTCAAAATCAAGGCTCTAACCTTGACGTGGAAGCGACGCTTTATGACGGGGCCGGAAACGTCATTGCGGTTTCTAATCCAGTGGGGCTTAGGGCAAGCTTTTCGAATTTAAGTCTACGTGTCGGGACCTACTATATACGAGTGGTTGGGGTTGGGATTGGATCCCCCACTGCGAATCCTCCTACGGGATATTCGAACTATGTCAGTCTCGGTCAATATCTCATTTCGGGGACGATTGCATCGTCGATCGAAATTGCAGTTTCGGATGTTTCGGACTACACCGAAAACACGCCGCCGATTCCGATCGCATCCAATGCTACGTTTACCACGTTCAACATAGATACGTTTGACGGAGGAACTCTCCAATTTGCGATAGCAACCAATTACCAAGCTGGCGACCAACTTGGGATCGCTTCGTCAGGTACAGGGCCTGGGCAAATTTCTGTCGCGGGCGGCGACATTTTTTATGGTGACGCGCTGATTGGAACCGTTTCGGTGGGGTCGCAAGATTTATCCGTTAGCTTCAATGCGGCGGCGACCAGCGGTGCCTTGGAGGCGGTCATACGTGCACTAACGTTCGAGCATACAACCGATGCTCCGACGACAGATCAGCGGCTCGTCTCGGTATTTTTGGACAACGCAGATAATGGTGCAAGCAACATGGCGTTTGCTATGGTCGGAGTCATCCCGGTCAATGACTCCCCTGTTCTTACCGACGCTAAATTGCAATCGATCCCGGAGGATACTGCCAACTCACCAGGCCAGCAGGTGGCCGTGATCGTAGGCTCCTCGTTCCGGGATGTCGACATCGGCTCATCGCTTTCAGGGATTGCGGTGACCACAAACACGGCTTCATCGGCAACCGGTTTATGGCAGTACTCCATCAATGGTGTTCAGTGGGTACCGATCGGAATGGTCAGTTCCTCTTCGAGTCTCCTGCTTTCGAAAGACACTTGGATTCGATTCTTGCCAGCATTGAATTTCAATGGCACTCCTGCTCCGTTGAGGTTTCGTGGGATAGACAATACCTTTGCGGGCACTTTTTCCACACGTACGGTTCGCAGCACGATCAATGTGACATCGGCAGTTGCAGACGGGCCTTTGTCTTTGTTGGATAGCTCGTTAAGAACTTTGGTTACGCCCGTCAATGATGCACCGGTATCCTTGGTCTCCTACCCCGCGTTTGAATCGTTTGAAGACGAGTTTTTTGACCTCGTTATTCCAACGAACGCTTGGTTTAGTGATGTCGACGATGCGATTTTGCAGCTTTCATTGACGAGGACCAATGGGCTGCAAATCCCAAGCTGGTTAACTTTCGATCCCGTCGCTGGTCGTTTGAGTGGACTGCCGACCAATGACCATGTTGGGAACTATGAATTTGTGGTGCAGGCAACCGACTCCTTCAAAGCATTTGCAACGGTGACATTCACGCTTTCGATTTTGAATGTCAACGATGCCCCAACAGCAATCAATTTGATCGGAGACCGTGTTTCCGAAAACGCAACGGGCATCATGGTGGGAACGCTCTTTGCCACCGATCCAGATGGCTTAGACACCATTTCCTTTTCGATGGTAAACGTGGACACGAGGTTTGCCATTTCAGGCAATCAATTGTTCGTGGTTTCGGGCCGCTCGCTTGACTATGAGCAATCTCCATTTGTCGATTTAATGATACGAGCGACCGATTCGGGCACACCATCACTCTCTTTGGACCAACTGTTCCGAATCTCGGTGTTGGATGTGAACGAATTTGCCCCCGCACTGCGGCCAACCCTATTTCAAATACCAGAGAATTCATCCGGATTGACAACCGTAGGTAGCCTACAAGCGCCGGACAGGGACCTGGCAAATCAGGTGAAGTATCGCTTTGTCGGTACTCCACCAGAGCTTTTTACGATCGATTCGAACACAGGTTGGGTCGCCACGAAGGCATCGGCCGCACTCGATTACGAACTCAGGGATTCCTATCAGTTTTTTGTTGAAGCGTATGACAATGGCACACCCCCACTCGCAACGGCCTCCTCGGTTTTGGTTGTTGTGGAGGACGTGAACGAGTTTGCGCCGACGATCGATAGCAACGCGATTTTTGTATCGGAAAAGCAAAGTCCGAATGTCGCGTTTACCAAGGTTCAAGCGAGCGATCTCGATACGAAGCAAAAACTCACATTCTCTCTACCTCAAGCGGAGAATCGTTTCCGTATAGACGCATCAACGGGTGAGCTGTCACTAACGCGGACCGGGATTTTTGATTTTGAGCAAAGCCGCGTCGACAGGGTCGTAGTTCGTGTGACCGACACAGGTGGGCGTTTCGGGGATAGGACTGTTACTGTCAACGTGACCGATGCAAACGATGCTCCAACGAGTGCCGTGGTTGCGACAACACAAGTACTTTCGAACGTCACGGACCTCGATATGGGGACAATCTCGATTGCGGATCAAGATGTTGGACAAACGTATACCATCCAGTCTCTCGATGATCGCTTTTCAGTAAAGGACGGTCGGCTGATGGTTGCGTCTGGCAAGGCGCTTTCCGAAACAGATCCGTTGTCGATAACGGTACCCATTGTCGCGACAGAGGTTGGATTGAATCCGCTTTCCTTCCAACTGTCGATCGGGCTAACGCGTTTAGCAAATCCCCGACCTTGGCAAAACAGATCAAATGCGTTGAATGTCGACCGGAGTAAACCGGAAGAAGGCAACCTCGTGGATCCACGCGATGTGCTTGTTGTCATCAATGCAATCAACTCGAATCAGCAAGGCAAACTCCCTTTTCCTCGCCCAGCTTCTACCCTGGGGCAAAGCGATTTGGATGCGGACGGCGATGGATTCCTCACTCCACTTGACGTATTGGTGATCGTGAACTTCTTGAATGGGACTTCAAGTAGCGGCGAGGGAGAATCATCATTTTCTGTTTCTGTGCAGTCGAGTGCCGCTCCAATCACAGACTCTCTTTCCGAGAATGAAAAGGAATCCTCAGCTCTTGGGTTGACAGCTTACCAGCAGTTGGAGGAAGAGATCGTGCGGCGCCGACGCGGCTAATCGCATTTGCCTTGCATTTTGAAAAGGGGATGCAACTGCGTATGCTGAACCTAACAGCGGAAAAGGTTATGATAGGGAGTTGGCGGGAAAGATTCGAACTCCCGTGAAAACTTTTGGCTGCGGTTTGGGTTCAAATTGAGCAGCTACTTAACTTTTGCTTTGCCTAGAATTTTGTCCAATCCACCAAATCCCTCAGAAAATGCAGCGAATGACCCGGACGTGGCGCTGATGCTACGCGTTCGAGACGACGATGCATTCGCATTTGAGATGCTGATTGATCGGCACCAGGGCAAAATTCAACGATTTATGCAGGGGTGGGTCAGCAACATTCAGCAGTCGGAGGATTTAGCCCAAGACGTTTTTTTGCGGGTCTACAAGGCTCGAAAAACCTACGTTCCTTCCGCTAAATTTACCACGTGGCTGTACCGAATTGCCAACAATATTGCTTCCAACCACATTCGCGATTCCTCGCACCGAAAAGAATACCAGCTTTCTCCTAACGAAAATGATCCTACCTCGCAGTTCCTTTTGGAGAGCATGGCGGTTGCCCCTAGCGGTTTTCAGCCGTCGAAGCGAATCGACCGGATGGAACGATCCGAGGTGGTCCTCCAGGCCTTGCAAGCACTGGGGGAGCGTCAGCGAACGGCTATCATGCTGAGTAAGTTCGAGGGAATGAGTTATCAGGAAATTGCCGATACCATGGGGCTCAGCGTGAAAGCGATCAAGTCTCTTCTGAGCCGAGCCAGAGTGAACTTAAAGAACCTGTTGGACCCCTATATTACCACCGGCGTTTCCCCTGACTCCGTTGCGTCGAACGCGGAAGCGGGCCGAGAAAACGAAGCGAATTCCAACGTGAGGGAAACCGAGGAATGAATCTCCCAGACTTGGAACAAATCGATGAGCAACTAACCGCTTATCTCGATGGCGAGCTCTCGCCAACCGAGGCTGCTGCTCTAGAAAGGAGTCTTGTTGACGACGAGCGACTGCGAATTCGATTGGCCGAACTACGACAAGCTTATGACTTGCTAGACGAGGTGCCAGAAACTCCGCATAACCAACGCTTCACCAAAAGCACACTCGAACTGGTGATCAAAGATCTATCGGCGACGAAGCAACCTCAATCGAACCAAACCGCGGTATCGCCCAAACCCTTCTCGAAACCAATAAACAAGCGGGCATGGCCAACGCTCCTCGCTCTCATTGCCTTTTGCGCAGTCACGGGTGCAGTGTGTGCCTCAGTCGTTGCCATGATCGAAACTCGCCGGCAACTTCAAGAGCTAGGACTGGTTACTGGCATCCATGGATTAAAAGACGTCAACGAAGTTAGTATTGCGGTCAAGCTCAGTCAAGAGAAAGAGCTTATGGCGGTCTTGAGACAACATTTTGCAGACAAACTAGTCCCAGCTCCACCAGATTCGATTGATCAAAGAAAGTCATGGGTCCAGAGCTTAACTCAGAAGCAAGTTTCGCGATTGGACGACGGCCGGGAAAAGATAGCCAAGCTGAGTCGCGAGGAACGCACCCGATTGACTGCGATCGAAAATGAAATCGAGCATTTGCCGGACCACCGTCAAATCCAGGAAGCCGTGAGTCTGATCGGTCTCGTATTGGATGGAATCGGTAGTTCGCGACGAAACGAAATGGACTCCATGAAATCGGAACAAAGGTACGACTTTTTGAGAGAACAGATCTATCAGAAGTGTGCTAAGTATTACGCAGATTTGATTCCGCCATCGGACAAGGCGGAATTAGAAAAATGGGATCTCGAGACGTTTCGGCCCGCTCTGCAATTGGCGATGCTTTCAGACCTTCCCATAGGAACAGAAGAATCCACTCGGAAATTGAATACGCGTGAGTTGCTGGTGGAGCTCTTGATCCGAAGACGAATTGATCTCATTCAGGAACTAGAACCGCTTGTCAATGATCTTCTAGTCAACCTTTCGCCAACCGCCAGAAAGATCATCGAAGGGGTCGACAAGTCCGAGCGAATGCGTGTCTTAAACATATGGCTCTATCCAACGGATACACCCTTAAACGCTTATGACAAAATGGACAAAGACGCTCGAGATCGGCTTGATCTTTCGGATCCAGAAATGGCGAGAAGAAGACTTGAGAGACGACGTTAGGCGAGCAGCAGACCCAAAAAAGGCACAAAGTCAACAAAAAAATGAGTAAAAGGGAGACTAAAGGTGATTTTGTCCGTGGCTATAAAATGCCACTGCTCCGCAGTTAAGGCTACACTTACCGTGGATTAGCCGACACCGCATCCACCGCCGCACGCCCTAGGTCAGGATAGTCGGTGAAGAAACCGTCTACCTTGAGTTGCTCTACCAGTACTTTGTGCGTTTCCTCGAGCGAGTTTGACCACCTTGGTTGTTGATGCTTTCGCACTGTGTAGGGATGGATTTTTAGACCGGATTTTCTGGCTGCCTCTACCAGTCCTGTCGATTCGATCGCGTTGCTGGCGTTTCTGGTTGCCAGCAGTTCAAGCGATGGGCCGATGCCTTGGGCAAACTTCGCGATGTTTTCCAAGTCACCGTCCGCAGGTCGTCTTCCAAGAAGTGCGATGAGCGGCAATTTGCAATGCAATCGATCGTGAAGGTCGCGGAGTTCTTCCATCTCAAAACACTGAATGAAACATCGGTCGTGCACCTCGTGACTTGCGAGGAGCTTCAAGAGAGCTTCGCCCATTGCTGTCCCAAACTCTTTTTTGTGAAAGGCTGGCGATTTGAGTTCGATGTAGAGCCCAGTGTTCTTGTCGGTCGTTTTATTCAAACCGGCAATCAGTTGGAGTTCGTCAGCAAGTCGCACGACGCGTTGGCCAGCATCATAGGGAAATCGGTTTGGCAGCGCAGGTCGATCCGAACCGTGTTGCGTTCGTTCATGCATGGTGAGTTGCTGAATCTCTTGCCATTCGAAATCAGCGAAGTAGTAGCGTCCATCCTGCCTCGCTCGATCAGGGAAGCGTTGTTCGACGTTGGTGGTTTCCTCCATTGTGATGTCGTGCGTCACAATAAATTGCCCGTCCTTGCTAAGCACCACATCTTGTTCGATGTAGTCTGCACCTTGCGCATGAGCCAGAGTCTTGGCTGCCTCAGTGTGCTCAACGACGTAGCCGCTTGCCCCTCGATGCGCGATCACGATCGGACGACTGGAATCGATAAAGGACAGCAGCAAGACGAAAACCAACGACATAAAGCACCTCATTTGATAGTTTGCAATTCGGGTGGGCGTCTCGCGATTATTGCAACTGAACTTCGATCTGTCTGGAGGCAACGCGAACAATTAACGAAAGCTTTGCAATGGATTCACACAAAATAAAAATCCACTCTATCGCTTTCTTTCCAGCACGACGCGCAAGCTAGTGAAACAACATGTCTAGCACGACGCGCAAGCTAGTGAAACAACAAATCTAGCACGACGCGCAAGCTAGTGAAACAACAT
>JAPLNL010000044.1 GCA_026692905.1 Planctomycetota bacterium | reverse complement strand
CCTTGCGACAACCATGGTTCGGCAGGAGCCTCACCCCACCGCTGTAAACATCTTTGCAAAGTAAATTTCATTGAAAACCTTAGGGAGGGCGAGGCTCCTGCCGAGCCAACGGTCCAAAGCTTCGGCAGGAGCCTCACCCTCCCGAGCAATGAATTGCTTAGGTAAACTTGTTGGAAACATGTTTACAGCGGTGGCCACACCCTCCCTAGTTAGTTATGAATTGGTTGGTTAGAGAGTACTTTTCTTACTGTACTAAAATCGTTGGTAAGTTATTGACGATATCTTGAAAGACGGCAGTGAGGGTTGCGGCGTCTCCGCCATCGACATCATAAAAACGACCATTTCCGATTTGCGCGACTTGCTTCATAAGGCTTGTATTTGCGTTCTTACCAAACGTAATCGTGTGAATCGTCACGTTGCCTGTGGTGATTTGCTTTGCCGCAGCCACTGCTCCGATGGAACCTGAGTTTTCGTAGCCATCGGTCAGGACGACCATGGTTTTAGAAGAGAACGGTCTCGCCTTCGACGTGGCGAAGTTCTTGACTCCTTCTGTCATACCCGATCCGATAGCTGTGTTACCGTTTACATCTTGCAATTTCAGATTGGACATGATGACGGAGTAGTCCACGGAAAGGCCTAAATCATTCTTGGCGCTCGATGAATACGTCGTCACCGACACGAGTTCCGTATTGGGAGTTTCGCTCAGAAGCCCCATCAAAGAATCCGTTGCGCTCGTTAGTTTTTGCCATTTTGTAAGGGCAACAGGTTGGAGCTTAAAGTGATTGTTCCATAGAAAATAGTCTAAAGTGCTTCCATCCTGACCGCTTGTGTAGTAGTAATAGGAACCCGACTTTCTCAAAATTCCAGCTGTCGTAGCCGCATCATAGGCAGCGGTCGATCGCGGGTTGACCCCTGAGGGCCAAGTCATTTCGAATTCTCGCATTGATCCTGATCGATCAAAAACAAGAGCAATATCTCGGTCGACTTGCATCGAAACGCTCGAAAACTGAGTCTTAAACGTGCTGTTATTCGGCAACAGTCCAGGAAAGTACACCGAAATATTTTCTTGCTTTCCGTTCACACGAACGGCATTGAGTTGTTTTGGTGAGAGTGAAGAAACCACGTCGAATTGGAACTTGGAATACTGAGAGTTCGTTGTTTGTGCCGACACCCCAAACTCGATTTGCTTCGCGCCAGATGAACCATCTAGGGCAAGTGCCCGGCCAGCAACTTGATTTGAACTTGCAATGCTGATTGCCATATCGCGAGCTGCCGCGACACTTTGTTTCGCAGAGAGCGTGCGACCGGCTGCGTTGGCGGCCAAGTCATTAGCGACCATCAATTCCGTTCGAGAAAGCTGCAGATAGGCAAGGTTGATCGCAACTGCGGAAAGGATAAGCAGCGCAGGAAGTACGACCATAAACAAAATGACAACCGCACCACGACGTCGAGAAGATTTTCGATGCTTGTTCATGCTGAAACTTTGCTTTGGCGAAACGTGAAAAGAAAGAAATGTGGTGCTAAAAACATTCGGAACCGGTCTTCGCTATCCGCCCTTGTAGAAATCGTTGTAACGTTCGGTTTTCATGGTACACACCGCACGAATCTCCTTCCAGCCTGGCATCATCGACATCATTATCATGTTCTGTTTTAGGTCAATAATGACGACACACCGCAATTCCGTAGAAGCCTGGGATAGCCCAAGCCCGTTGTTAATTTGTACTTGAATACCTCTTGTCCCAAGCGATCCTAAGACTCGCTTCGCTTCGCTGATTGCATCGCTTTCGGTTGCCCCAGGCACAAGCGCAACCCGAGCTGCAAAATAGGCAGCGTCCTGAGCTAGACAGCGTATCAAACTCAGTCTGGTAAGCTCCAAACAACCAAAGATGACTAAGAACAGCACATTCGCTACGAGCGCGAATTCGACCGTCAATGCGCCAAGTCGTTTTTGGTTCGCTTTCCGTCTACGCATTCTTGAATTCCTTGGCACAGACGACTTGTGCTTCGATTCGTTTTCCAAGGAAGAGTTTCGTGAGAGAAATGGTGTTGTCTTGTGCCGCGACCTGGACTTTTACCGTCACCAAAGTCAACTCTGCAGCCGTGTCGAATCCGGGTGCGGATATGGTGAGCACTGAGGAAGCGTCGTATTTGATTCCTCTCTCATCGAGTACGGCGAAGACTCGAGCCTTTACAATGGCGTTTGTTCCTCCCGCCGATTTTCCTACACGTGCACCTTCGTATGCCGCAATCGTCAAGGATTCTTTGAGATAGATTGCGCTACAAATCTCGATCGTAGCGAAGGCTATCGCAACGACGATCGGCAAGCAAATTGCCAATTCAGCCGTAGCCGCAGCACGCCTGGATGGATTGCTTTTTCTTCGCCGGTTTCTTTGGAACATTCCCTACTCCCCGTCGGTACACTCATCAGACAATCCACGCTATGAACCTTAGGTTGCATTCTGTGGAGATGCAGAAGCGAAACGGAAACTTCCTAAGAAATTTATGCATGCTGGGGCCGTTCCGCTAAAAAAGTGAGTGCCATTCGGGTAACTTCCGACGGCGCAGATCAGTTTTTCGCGCCGCCGAATAGCCGTAGACGAGGAACTTGAGAAATCACGGAACGTGTCCGTGGCGGCAAATTCGCGATGGTTGTTGTCGCAAATTCCATGTCGTTTTTTAGTTCTTTGGTCTGATCATTGGTCCAACTGTTCGCGCCCCAGCCAGCTAACAGAACTTGTTCGCCCGGTTCTGCGCTTCGGATCGCGAGTTCAATTGCGGTTGCCCTGTTTGGGACGATTTGGATCGAGGCCGGGTATTCACAGCCATCCAGAACTTGCCACATCGCCTTCTGACCGCTTCGGTTGGATTGACGACTCTGCGTTAGGATAACTCGAGAAGCTGATCTCTCCAGTACTCGTCCATAAGCGGCCATCTGCTCAGGTGTCGCAGCCTCGGGAACTTCCGCGACGCAGATGATTGGGCTTCCATGTTTGGACATTGCGTGCAGCGCAACTGCTAAGCGATCTGCTTGATCGGCGCTATCGACGATGATTGGGCAGTCAACGGAATTGGGAACGCGTTGCATGCGGCCAGGAATCTTTCGCAATCGCTCAATCCCTTGGACGATTTCAAACAACTCGAGACCAAAAGCGTAACCGACTGCCGCTGCACCGAGCATGTGCCGTGCATTGTGGTCGCCGAGGAGAAGACTCGTCATAGGCATGACGCAATTGCCTGCGGATAGCATCAGTGACTGTTCGCCCGGCATGCTGCTCATGCGTTTTCCGCGAACGTCAGCAACGGCATCGAGTCCGTAGCCGATGGAGTGTGGTTGATGGCGTTCGATCCAACGGTTGAGTCTGGCATCATCTGCGTTGAAGACCACGATACCGTGCTGCTTCAACTGACCAACAATCCGGTGCATCGCATTCTCGACGCCACGAGCTTGCAAAGAATCGATGCGCTGCGATTTTCTCAGTCCGGTAAACAAGACGACGTCAAACTCCACACCGCTAGCAGCATGCGATCGCAACATGTCGTCCGATAATTCGATAACCGCCGCAGGAGTCTGGTTGTCGGCGCTCGACTTGAGCCATTGGGCGAGATGATCGGCGTTCGCATCCGGGTGTGCAACCAGGCCCGCGTCTTTACCGTTGCTCGCTCCGAGCGAAGTGTAGTACGCCACTTGATTCCCAATTTTCTTGAGCATCGAGGAGACCAGCAAAGCGGCTGTCGTCTTGCCGTGTGTACCGACAACTCCGATAGTCAACATTTTTTCGCAGGGCTTGCCAGCAAGCTCCTGGCAAAGTCTCGCATAGGCTTCACGAACATCTGGCACGATGCATTGCGGAACGCTGGAGGGCAAAAACTGCTCGGTTAGAATCGCTTTGGCTCCGCAATTGATCGCCTCGATCGTATCGCGTGCTGCATCGGATTCGCTATCCAATCCGATTGCGAAAACACAGTCTTGGACTGCCTCGTCGAAGCTAGCAAGGCAAGCGTCGCAACGAATGTCGTCGGCACCGACGATTTGTGCGGACGGGAAAAGCTTGCGAAGTGAAACGGCAGCAACAGAATTTCGCGACATGCTTGTGGCCTCCTTGCCAATCTTTTTGGGTTTGTATTCAAGGATCATCCTGATCCAAGATTCGAATTGCGAAGCCAGTCACTGCGGGAGACTCGATTCGACATCGAACTATGTAACAACGTGTCCCAAACCAGGGGTACCCGTCAAGCCGAAAAACAACAAAAACTCAGGCGTTTGCTAGCATTTGAACGCGTGAACAGGGGGTAGGTGGGTATGGAATTCGAATTGGCTCTAACTGCGGAGCAGCGATATTTGATAGCCACCGATGAAATCAACGAATGATTACATCTTGCCACGAAAAGCCACAAAGGACACAAAAGAGGACGCGTCAAAGGGGAATGAAAGGTGCTTTGAGCTCGCGGATTCACCGCTTTTTTCGCTGTCGATTCAGGCTCAATCTTGAAGATTTTTACTTTTGGATTCAGGATGAAACTGTTTTCTTTTTGTGTCACTTGTGTTTTTTCGTGGCCAAAAATTGGAGTACTTCGTCTCTATCTAGTTTGGGACAGCAGCATGATGCACGTCGAATGCCGCTCCTTCAGAGCTCTCTGTCGGTGGGGGAGTGTACCTGGGGTTTCGTTCGCAATGCGAACTCACCCCAGGCTTTAAAATGCCATCGCATTCGCGATTGAGTCGCAGATCACTCAATGGCGATGGAAAAAAAGCTAGGCAGGTGTCTCAAGAAGCAATTCGTAGCAACACCAAATCAATGATTATGACGAGGTATTTTGCTGCATACCGATCGAAAGCCGCAGGCGAAATCGAGACATGCTCCAGTGTGAAGTTGTCCCACGTGGTTTCGATACATTTGCTGCCACGGGGTCGCGTTTTCAGGTGGGACGTCAAATGCGGTCGTGTCCCGTTGATTCCATTCGGCCTCAGGGACCAGTGCATTTACGCTGCGCGCAGGCAAGTCGACGCGAACGCGATCGCCTGTTTGCAGTTTGGCCAAGCCGCCACCCGCGAAGGCTTCTGGTGATGCGTTCAAGATCGATGGGCTGGCTGATGTTCCGCTTTGTCGTCCGTCTCCTAACGTCGGTAGCTCGCCGATCCCGGAGCGAAGCAGCGAGTTGGGTGGTTGCATGTTGACCACTTCGCCGCTACCAGGAAAGCCGATGGTGCCGCAGCCACGAATAACCAACATGGTATTGGCGTCGATGTCGAGAGCAGGATCATTGAGTCGCGCGTGATAGTCTTCGGGGCCGTCGAAGACAACCACCTTGCATTCAAAGCAATCTTCATCAACCGGGTTGCGCAAATAGCGATCGCGGAAGCTCTCGCTGATCACGCTCGTCTTGATCAAGGCGGCTTCGAATAAGTTGCCGCTCAAGACCAGGAAGCCGGCTTTGGTCCGCAATGGATTCTCTACGCTTCGGATGATATTTCCATCCGGAGGCATTGCATCTACAAGGTTTTCACGCACGCATTTGCCGGTTGCCGTCAGTGGATCGCCGTCCAATAGCCCTGCATGGAACAGTTCCTTCATCACGGTCAATAATCCACCTGCACGATGGAAGTCTTCTGCAAGATGATGGCCTGCCGGTTGGGCATTTACCAGTAGCGGCAAGTCGTATCCTGCCATTTCCCAATCTTGGATACTGAGCTCAACACCCGCATGTTTTGCGATGGCTAATAGGTGCGGCGGGCAGTTAGTGCTGCCACCGAGCGCGGTGTTCACGCGAATGGCATTTAGCAACGCGGGTCGCGTGATAATTTTCGAAGGGCGAAGATCCTCACGAACCATCTCGACGACGCGTTTTCCCGTTGCATAAGCGGACTGACCTCGCTCGCGATACGGGGCTGGTATGCTGGCTGAGCCCGGAATCGCCATCCCCATCGCTTCGGCCAAACAATTCATCGAAAGGGCTGTTCCCATGACATTGCAGTGACCGGCGCTTGGAGCCGAAGCCGCCAGAAGGTCCATGAATTTCTGCTCATCGATGATACCCGCACCCAAGCGTCGCCGAGCTTCCCAAATGATCGTCCCGGCTCCTGCTAACTCCCCGTCGAGATAGCTGTTGAGCATTGGTCCACCATTGAAGATGAGCGCTGGCAAGTCGGTGGTGGCTGCAGCCATCAGGGCCGCGGGCGTAGTCTTGTCGCAACCGGTTGTGAAGATGACGCCATCGAGTGGGTAGCCATAGAGAACTTCAACTAGACCCAGGTAAGCAAGATTGCGATCCAGCGAGGCTGTAGGTCGCCGCACAGACTCTTGCAACGGATGCATCGGAAAGACCATCGGAATGCCACCGCCATCTCGAACCCCATCACACAACCGAGTGACTGTTTGTAGGTGCGCGCGATTGCATGGAGCAAGGTCGTTTGCGGACTGCGCGATGCCTATAATAGGGCGACCGCTCTGAAGCTCTTTGGGTGTCAGCCCGTAATTGAGAAATCGCTCAAGGTACAGGGCTGTCATGCCGGGATTGGTGGGGTCATTCCACCAGGATTCGGATCGCAGTCGATTGTTCATTGGTTCGCTAATTCCGTGTAATATTACATAGGGAGGGTGAGGCTCCGGCCGAACCATGCGCCCCATCTTTACCCACATTTCCGGACAGACTTCGTACTCGTACTCAATGAAATGGTACTCGTCCTCGTACTCGATTGTCCATCCGATCGAGGACGAGGACGAGTACTGCCCTTCGGGCGGAGCACGAGTACGAAAAACCCAAGGGGTTTGCCGTTTGATGCTTAAGGATGACGGTAAAGCCGACGGTTGCGCCGCTGGCTCGGCAGGAGCCTCGCCCTCCCGTGCTGTGTAAGGTGCTCGTCAACATTAGGTTCCACGGCGGTTACCGAACCAATAGATGTGAGCTCGATCGCATAGCTTTAGATCATGGTCACGGCACCACGAAGTCAACCAAGTCGATTGCAGCCGGAGGTCCTCAGCCGTTGTACCGCGAGGCATAAGCATGACGCGTTCTCGATCCCAATCGCCAAGTTCCTTCAGATACTCAAGCACCTCGGCTGCATCTAGGATCGAGCCGACCACGAACTTAAGTTGGTAATCGCCCAGGGCCATCAGGCTTCGAACGACTTCTGGGCGATTGCGGCGCTGGTCATGTTGTTTGACCCATTCCTCCGACGCATAGCCGATGGGGGTTGAATTGCTAAGCTTGGGGCTGATCGACCAAAGATCGCATTCAAGGTCCCGATGAATGGTGCCTGCCGTTTCGATGGTGATGTGGCGTTTTTGTCGACGAAGCTCATGGCAGAGCTTGCCAAGTTCTTCGAAGATCATAGGTTCGCCCCCCGTAATTACAACATGCGAGGTTGGCCACTTGGTTACGGAGGCCAAGATCGTATCGATTTCCCATGAGTCGCCCTCAGGTTCCCAAGAGGCATATCGTGTATCGCAAAACCAACAACGCAGATTGCACCCGCTGGTTCGAATAAAGACGCTGGGGGTCCCCGTAAGTCGGCCTTCCCCCTGGACGCTATGAAAAATCTCTGAGATCCGGATCACGCTGGCCTCGAATTCGCGTCTTTTGACCGATCAATCTACCGTTCCGATGGCAAAATGCACTGTTATTCTAGTGCCAATTCATCAGAATACACCACAACTGAATCCAAACGTACCCCGAACCGCCGTTATCCCTGGGAGAATTTCCTGTGCCAGGCACACCGTTCCAAGATCAACTCGAATGCTTCGACAACTCGTTTCCAGACCGTGAGTACCACATCGAGATCGAGTGCCCTGAGTTTACCTCCATGTGTCCCAAGACTGGCCAGCCTGACTTTGGCACGCTTATTTTTCGTTATGTACCGGACGCAAAGTGCGTGGAGCTCAAGAGCTTGAAGTTGTATTTGCAGAAATTTCGCAACGAAGGCATCTTCTACGAGAACGTCACCAATCGCATCCTGGACGACTTCGTCACCATCGTCAAGCCACGGCGCGTGACGCTCGAGAGTCGTTGGGGCGCCCGTGGCGGTATCACTTCCGTAATCACCGTCACTCATGAAAAGGCAAAGTGAGATGTCGAGCGCAATCCTCCCTAACGCGATACCTCCGGTGCTCTTAAGTGGTTTTTCCGACGAGGCGGCGAACCAAAAGACGGCGGAGCAGCAGTTCTGTGCCTTTGCCGCTTTGGGCCTTCGCTATTACACATTGCGATTCATCGACGCTGGGGCGGGTATTCAAAACGCGATGCTCCTGGCACCTGAATCGATCGATCAGATTTTGGCTTTGCAATCGGAGTATGGGCTTCAAGTTTCCTCGCTCGGCTCTCCGATCGGCAAAGTAAAGCTATTGGATGTCGAAGATGGAACCTCGAATCGTTATGTACCCTTTGATGAGTACTTGAAAAAGGACGTTCAGCGCGCTTGCGACTTGGCCAATACCTTTGGCACGAAACTGATCCGAGGCTTCTCGTTCTATCATCCGCGTGGAACGGAGCCGGAACCGCACATTGCCCAAGCGGTCGATCAACTCGGTGCGATTGCTCGATTGTGCGATTCGCATGGGTTGACGTTCGGGCTCGAGGTCGAAGCCAATCTGATCGGACAAACCGGCAAGCTGCTCAAGAAGCTTTACGATGGCGTTGCCGATCCAGCGATGCTCCTCATTTTTGATGGCGCCAATCTGGTGTGCCAAGGAATGTCCACCGAACAAGTATACGAAGAGTACTTGGCCATGAAGGAAGGGATGGGGTGGCTGCACGTCAAGGACTATCAGAGACCATTGACTCGTTCCGCGCACGTGGACGAAGAGTCGCTCAAGAGCTTCGTTCCGGCCGATCAAGGAGACTCGGGGCACGAGGCCATCTTCCGCGATATTAAGCGGGACTATTCTGAGTTGTTGGCCAAGCTTGCTAAGCGAGGCATTCCGGGATTGTTTATGGATCTCGAACCGCACGTCAAAGGTGGCGGCCAGTTTGGGGGCTTCAGCGGCCCAGATGGCTTCGGGGTTGCCATGCGCGGTTTGTGCCGCGTGTTGGACTACGTCGGTTTGCCCTACGATTTGCGAACGTTTGCCGACATCCGCAATAGCGTAACGGGAACGAACGCTGCGAAGGTAGGCGTCTAGTATCGGATGAGCGATTCCCGAAAAACAAGTGCTTGGCGAGATGAGTATCCCTTTGTATCCAACTTTTTGGAGCTGGAGCCAAAGATTCGCTTGCACTATGTCGATGAAGGGCCGAAGGACGGGACCAAGTCAACGATTCTGTGCGTGCATGGTAATCCGACTTGGTCCTTTTATTTTCGATCGATTGTTTCAGCGTTCCGCGATACGCATCGGGTGGTGGCTGTGGATCACATCGGTTGCGGATTGAGCGACAAACCGCAGGAGTATCGCTATACGTTGGTTCAGCACACCGCCAACCTAATGCGTTTGATGGACGTTCTGGATTTGAAAGATATTACGCTCGTGGTGCACGATTGGGGTGGAGCGATTGGGCTCGGAGCGGCTGTTGAAAGAGCGAATCGATTTAAGAGCGTAATGGTGCTCAATACGGCTGCATTTCCACCTCCTTATATCCCGCGTCGCATTGCGGCTTGTCGTATTCCAGTGCTAGGGTCGTGGGCTATGCGTCACGCAAATGCGTTTGCCAAAGCGGCTATCTTCATGGCCATTGATCGATTGCCGAAGTTGAGCGATCGAGCACGAGATGGATTGTTGGCCCCTTATGATTCGTACCGCAATCGCGTTGCGATCGACGGTTTTGTTCGGGACATACCGATGTCGCCCAAACATGCGACTTGGGAGGTTTTGGTGCAGCTAGAAAAGAACTTGCCGAAACTAAAAGAGTTGTCTATCGAGTTTGTTTGGGGGATGCGCGACTGGTGTTTCAGGCCTGAATGCATGGAGCGCATGAATCTCGCTTGGCCGAACGCAACTCGGCGCGAGCTTGCCGACGTAGGGCACTATGTCATGGAAGAAGCAGCGGCGGAGGTTCTCGACGAACTGAGGAATCTGGTGGATGGCAATGTCGGTCGGTGATCGCGTCCGAATTGCGATCGAGACAGAATGCTCATCGATCAAAGCAGGCAATGTCCATCCACATGCTTCGTTTCACGATTTGACTCATGAGCATTTTAGGGTGGCTGCCAAAGCCATTGGACGGGCCATCGACGAGCATGTTGAGGAATCCGTTGGGCAAATTGTATTGAAGTCCGTAAAGGCCATGATGGAGTCAGCTGGAACCAACACCAGCCTTGGTACGATTCTGTTGATGGCACCGCTCACTGTTGCCGCAAACCGACTCGGCAACGACGAGTGCGGTTTCACACATGCGCTGAAAGGTCAGGTTCGCGACGTGCTTGCGGCATTGGTACCCGAGGACTCGGCTGCGATCTATGAAGCGATTCGAATTGCCAAGCCGGGTGGCTTGGGGGATTCGAAGTCCATGGATGTGCGAGAGTCTGCCCCTGAGAGCATTCTGGATGCAATGAGAACGGCAGCGGAGTGGGATGACATCGCGTTTCAATATGTTAGTGACTTTGAACTTGTTTTTTCCCTTTCCGAGCGCATGAAAACGAGGGAGTTCTCCGGTGGCCAAAGCAAGTTAGATGCGATTCGATACCTGCAAATGGAGTTGCTTTCGGAACGTGTCGATAGCCTGATCGCTCGAAAAAATGGCTTGGACTTTGCAATGGAGGTCAAGAAAAAAGCGGGTGAAGTGATCGCGGCAGGGGCGTTTGGAAGCGACGAATATGAACGCGCTTGGCATGCTTTTGATCTGTTTTTGCGAGACACAAGCCATCGAGGAAATCCAGGTACCATCGCCGACTTGATCGCAGCGTCGCTTTTCTAAAGCGATGGGCAGCCAGAAAACGACCTTAGCACGACGCGCAAGCGCGCAAGCTAGTGAATCCTGCTTCATTCACCAGCTAGCGCGTCGTGCTAAGGTAAAGAATCCAATGTTTCATACACTAGCTTGCGCGCTTGAGCGTCGTGCTAGGTAAATCGGCTTGCTGCCGCCAGCCTATCACCACCTATTCGAACCTTCTGATATTATGAGAGACATCGAACACCCTTCCCCAGTGCCTTTCCGTGGTGTCGGACACTCAACTCATCGAGATATTATGCAACCCATCGATGTCCAGTCAGCTGGAATCACAGACACAGGAAAAGTGCGAACAGACAACCAAGATCAGTTTTTGATAGCTGAGCTAAATACGAGCCTCTATGTTCGATATGGAGCATTGCAATGCGAGGCAGGCTCGAGGCTCTTCGGTGGGCCTCGCGGGTATTTGTTTCTGGTCGCGGATGGAATGGGTGGTCATCGAGGAGGTAGCGAGGCCAGCAGTTTCGCGGTTCAGTATTGCGCCAACGCGATGCTGAATGGGTCGTGCTGGTTTGATCGAGATGACGACGCATCAGAAGAGGCATTCGTCGAACATCTCA
Organism: Planctomycetota bacterium; assembly: GCA_026692905.1. Classification (GTDB taxonomy): domain Bacteria; phylum Planctomycetota; class Planctomycetia; order Pirellulales; family Pirellulaceae; genus JBKCUI01. Next base: position 11,307 of record JAPLNL010000044.1, on the reverse strand, counting down.
AAAGCATCTTTGAAAATGCACATCGAGCTATCGAGGAACGATCCAAGACCGCCGAGGCTTTTCACGGTATGGGCACTACGTTGACGATGTCCTACGTAGACTGGCCACAGATGTTTGTGGCGCATGCAGGGGACACGCGATGCTATTTGTTTCGTAATAACGAATTGCAGCTGATCACTCGGGACCATACCGTTGCAAATGAAATGATGCGCAAGGGCCAGCTTGATCCCGAGGACGTGGAGCGATCGCATTGGTCGAACGTACTTGTCAATGCATTGGGTGCGGGTGCGGAAAACGTCGTTCCGGAGTGCACCAAAGTCGATTTGCAAAAAAACGATTCCATTCTGATGTGCAGTGACGGTCTCAATAAGCACGTTTCGGATGTTCAGATCCGTCGTGCGCTTTTGGATACAAAGGGGCCGCAGAACGTATGCGAGTTGTTGGTTGAGTTGGCAAAACAAGGTGGCGGTTCGGATAACATCACCGTTATGATGGCGAACTTTCATTCTCAGCCAAATCGTCGCATGCAGATGTTCGTGTCTCGGCCTGGAGAAGACGCAATCTTTCAAGACGTCGAGACACCGGCAACAGAACTGGACACATGCGATCTTGAGGGTACACCGTTGGGGGCCGCCAAAGCTGAATCGCATCAGGAACAAGTGGGCAAAGAGACGGTCGACTTTGGTGACGACGTCATCCCAGATACACTCTAAGTGCTCTTCTTTCAGGTTGGCTCCAGCATCGCGAGCCTGGCTTACGTTGGGTTTGTGTGCCGAGTTGGTAAGTGGCTGCGTTGGTGTGGATGGCGGATGTAATGGCACTTGCCTAGAGTAAAGCGATTGTCCTCAATCGCTTCGCGGGCACTTTGTTGCGGTTATGATGAATCTGCCCAGAAGTGAATAGATTCCTGATCGGTAATGGCCGGCATGCCTTGATCTGCCAAATCGATGGTTCGAAACGGTGTCCCCTCGATTCGAGATAGAATAGCTATGCCATGTGAGGAGTGTTCCGGGAGCCACGGGAGCCTCCGATGCATTACGTTCCCAGGCGGAGCCTGGGAACGAGTTCAAATCACTAGCTCGCGCGTCGTGCTTGGAAAATCGGCACTCTCCGGTCGATTAACGGCCGCCTTGCAGGCTCTTTGAAAAGGCATCTGTGACATCGCTTGAATTCATGAACTCATGTTGAGGTTCTTTGTCTTCAAAATCGGTAATTAGCCAACCGTGATTCTTCTTCTCCAGGGTAAGGGCAACCCACCGAGGAATTTTGGCCGATATCCCGTTGCTTTCTCCTGCGACAAAGGCATTCATCCTGATTTGGGCGGTCACACCTTCTTTGTCGGACTGCACTTCGATCGAATGTATCTTGGTTACCTTGGCTATGGAGAACTTGACACTCTTCATCCGTTCCGCAACGTTGGTAACGCGATCGCTGCAGTCAGGCGAGAGTTTTTTAAGCACGTTGTCGATGTCATTGTTTTGCAATTCGCTGGCGGTACTGGCTAGCCATGTTCGAACTTGTTCCGCGTCTGTAACGATGAACAGATTTGCAATCAAGAGAATCAGAGTGGCTAACGCAAATGCAATCCCGGTCTTGAGTGCAACCGGTTTACCCGTCTGTACCCAGCCGTAGAGCGTCACAATCGTGATAACCGTCCCAAACGCTCCGACAATCCATGGTTGCTCAAAGAAGATTGTATTCATAGAAAAAATCCAAAATTTAAGGAGTTGAGCCGATGCGTGAACGGAATTGTAGCCTAGGGTTGCCGAGCGAAAGTCTCAATTCCCTATGCTTTGAGTATTGTATTCGAAGCGAGATCCGCGAAGTCAAAAAAGTGATTTTTTGCCATGCTTGAAACTATTCGTAAATATTGGATCGGCATGCTTGTGATTGTCCTGGTCGGACTTCATGCGAGCATCGTTGGTGTTATACGCCACCAAGCTTCGTTGGCTAAAATTGATGCTTCCTGCGAGGTGGATTTAGGGCAGTATTTGGCTTTCCAGATCGGTAAAAAAGTACCTCTGCAAATGAGGTTGCACGCCATTGTTCCGCTTAATCACCGCATGAAAAGCAGGCAACTCATCGAATTAAATAAGGCTCAAATTCGTCAGGCCATTGAGGAATATTTGCGGCAACTCGATAGCAACGTACTAGCCGATCCCTATTTGGCGGATCTCAAGTCTCAGTTGATGGAGGTCATGATTCAAACCATCGGAGGCCCGTCAATCGATGATATGGTAATCACCGAAGTTCACGAAACGACCGACAGCGCGAGTTTAGAATTCATCTCGCAAGGACACTCACAGTCTCCGAGACGCTTGGTTGCCACGTTGAGGAGTCCGGCAACGGAGGACGAGGCGAGCCAGGAACATGGTGACCATGGGCATGACGGGGAGATTGCCGAAGAAGAAGCGGAGCCCGAGGCAAAGGCCCCTGCAGCCCCCGCTGCCAAACCGAAAGCAGATTCACATGCTGCGGCAAAGAAATCGTCCTCCCATGCGGCTCCATCAGGCCACGCGGCTCCAGCCAAAAAACCTGCTGCATCGGGGCATGGCGCCGCACCTGCCAAGTCGAGCGGACATGGAGCAGCCAAGCCAAAAGAGACGAAGAAGAGCGGTCATTAGCCGGTGGTCATTGGCTGGTGGTCATTGGCTGGTCCCCAAACTACCTCTAGCTTCGGATGTAGCTGACCAGCAACGAAATCCAAATTGCGGTGAGAGCGACTATGCTGCACCAAGCTGAGCCGACCCAAAATCGGGTGGACGGATACATGTAGACCAGTTTGGAAGGCGGTTGAGACTCGTTTTGAAGAAACTGTTCGCGGTGCTCTGAGTCCTCAAACATTGCGGTTTGAGATGCTTCTAGGAAACCGAACTGTATAGAAAACTCGAGTACTCCGTGCAAAATGTGGCGTCGGCCAACCGGGTCGATGCCAATGGCCTCAAAGCACCATAGTTGTTTGCCGAATTGCGATTCCGATTCATCCTCGAGATGGACACACCGCAGATTCTCAATCCGCGACTGTTCGGGACAAAACTCGCGACGCGTTAAGCAGCGATGCGCATGTTCAGACGCGGCCTGCCAAATTTGCCGAGAAAATTGGATTTTATCTGCTTCGGGAGTCACGTTTTCGATTCCTTCGTATCTAAAGGTGCATCTTCCGCCTTTGACGCACGGCCAATTCTGCTAGACACTTCATTATACGTGGTGGTGATTCGCAGGTCAGCGTCAGTTGCATAAGTATCCAGCAATTTTCCAAAAAATTTGGCATGCATCTTTCCGAATAGTCCCCGGCCTCGATACGCTAAACAGCTCGATTTTTCATCTAATCCATCCCGATGGGTGGTAAGTTGGTTTGGCATTTATCGCAATGCAATGATTGTTGCGAGGTCTCATTTGAACGGTCTCATTTTCGCAAAGCATGTTTGAACGAAAAAGCTTGAAGTGGCCGATCCTGCTTGCGATCGTCATGATCGTGTTGCTCATTGCCCTAACTGTTGGCTGGGTATTGCTCAACGTCTTTGGCGCAATCTCGACGGAGAAAAGCTCCAATGTCTATTGGACCTTGTTGAGTGTTGGATCGGTAATGTTCTTGTTTGTTTTAGCCGGAGTCATTCTCTACCTCATTTGGAGTATTCAGCAGATCAATCTTAATCGGCGGCAAAGCAACTTCATCGATGCTGTAACTCATGAGCTTAAGAGCCCGATCGCATCGCTCAAGCTGTTCTTGCAAACTTTGGAAAAACGGAAAATGGACGATTCCAAACGACAGGAGTTTTACAGTTCTATGTTGGACGATGTGGAGCGATTGGATCAACTCATCACACAACTGCTAAACGTAGCTCGTTTGCAACAGAAATCGAATGCCCCTGAACCAGAAACCTGGGTAGGGATAGAGTCCATTTTGGAATCGTGCATTTCCAAGCTCGCGGCACAACATCATGTTCCCGAAGAATCGTTAAGCATCGAATCCGCGGAGTGCGATGTTTGGGCTCGTCAAGTCGACATCGAGATTTTGGTTCGCAACTTAATGGACAACGCGTTGAAGTACGGCGGTTCACCTCCCTTGGTCAAAATCCGCGTTGAATTTGACACGCTGACCGATTCGGCCAAAATCTCTATTTCCGACAATGGCCCTGGCATTCCCAAGCACCTTAGGAAAAAGATTTTTCGTCGATTTTATCGAGCTGGAGACGAATTGGAGCGAACGAAGCCAGGGACTGGTCTTGGCCTATTCCTCGTCCGTTCGGTTGTTCGACGACTCAATGGTTCGATCCGAGTGGCAGACCAGCCGACGGAAGTTGGCACTCGATTCGATTTGGTTTTGCCAAAAGCGAGAATTCGACCTGTCGACGATATTCATGCGGTCGACGAGAATCATGCGGTCGACGAGAATCATGCCGACAACGAGCCGCCGCCCAAAAACTAGTTTGCTCTCTCACCCAACTCATTCACATGCGAGCTCGGAAGCATATTCTCATTGTCGAAGACGAGAAGCACATCGCTACCATCGTCAAGTACAATCTCGAGGCCGAAGGCTACCACATAACTTTGGTCGGTGATGGGCCCACTGCCATTCGTTTGATCCAAGCGGATCATTTTGCATACGATCTTATGATCTTGGACTTGATGCTGCCCGGCATGAGTGGCTATGCAGTTTGCCAAACCATTCGGGACGAAAATATTATGTTACCGATCTTGATTTTGAGCGCACGGAGTTTACCTGAGGATAGAGCACGGGGCTTTGACTGCGGTGCCAATCAGTACTTGAATAAACCATTTGACCTAGATGAACTTCTTGCTCGCGTGAAAAACCTATTAAAGCTCTACTCGAAGCAAAACCCAGGACCCGCACCCACGGTTGCGACCAGAGTTGCCTCGATTTCATTTGGCAAGGCTTCGATCAACTTCGAAACCTATGAGGTTCGAGTCGAGAATAGGGACGTCAAGATGACACACAAGGAGTTACAACTGCTGCGCTATTTTGTCGAAAATCAGGGCAGAGTGATCAGCCGCCAAGAATTGCTTTCCGAAGTTTGGGACGTCACAGGCGAAATGCAAACTCGAAGCGTCGACCAGTTCATGCTCCGCCTTCGCAAAATTTTTGAGACAGATCCAGCCAAACCAAAACACTTCCTGACTCTAAGAGATGCTGGCTATCGATTTCTTGCTGAAACCGTAGACAGCCACAACGCTGACTCGGACTCTCCACATCAACCTATAGAGCGATAATCTCTCATGGTAAACAAACTAAATCAAGGTGAAGCAAGGGCTCGTATCGCCGAATTGTCCGACGAAATTCGAGAGCATGACCACCATTACTACGTCCTCGCAAATCCGACCATAACCGATCTGGAATACGATCGAAAACTCAGAGAACTTACCGATTTAGAAAAAGACTTTCCGGCTCTCGCGGCCGCGGATAGTCCTACCAAGCGGCTGGGGGACAAGCCGCTGGAGGGGCTCGTTCAGGTCGCTCACCGCGTCCCTATGCTGTCCATCGAAAACACCTATTCGGAACAAGAGCTGCGAGACTTCTTTGCCAGGACAGAGAAGCTCCTCCCAGGCGAAGACATAGAGTGGGTTGTCGAGCTTAAAGTGGACGGTGTGGCTGCTTCGATACGTTACGAGGACGGTTTGCTTGTTCAAGCCGTGACGCGAGGCAATGGCGACGTTGGCGACGACATCACTCACAACATACGAACACTCCGAGGACTACCACAGCGACTTCTTGGCAAAAAAGTCCCGAAGGCGCTGGAGTTCCGGGGCGAAATCTATATGACCAATGCCGACTTGGTCACGCTTAACGAACAGCGAACCAAGGCGGGAGAATCCGAATACAAAAACACTCGCAACCTGACCGCCGGTTCGATCAAACTGCTCGACTCCAAAATCTGTGCGCAACGCAGGCTCCGATTTTTTTGCCACGGAATCGGCTTTTGCGATGGGCTCAACGCTCGGGATCACATGGACTTTCTTGAGCAAGTGACTGCACTTGGTATCCCGACGACTCCTGACGTGCGATGCTTTAAAGATAAAGAAGATGCCGTCGCGCACTGCAATCGTCTCGTGGAGGAACTTCATTCCCTCGACTTCGAGGTCGATGGCCTTGTCGTGAAAGTCAATTCGCTCGAACAGCGTGAAACGCTCGGAGCAACAACCAAGTGTCCGCGTTGGGTCATCGCCTACAAGATAGAAAAGTACGAAGCCGTCACGCAACTCCTCAATATCACGACACAGATTGGCAAGACCGGGACCGTTACTCCGGTAGCGGATCTTCAACCCGTCGAACTTGCCGGTACAACCGTTAGCCGAGCTTCTTTGCACAACATCGACGAAATTGAGCGCAAAGACATACGCATTGGTGATTGGGTCGTCGTGGAGAAAGCGGGCAAGATCATTCCGCATATTGTGCGAGTGGAAAAGCACCGCCGAACAACCGAACTGCCGGCCTATGTCTTTCCAACCAAATGCCCGGAGTGCGATTCCGATTTGGTCAAGGATCCAGAGGGGGTCTACATTCGATGCGTCTCCAAAGCTTGCCCAGCTCAATGGCGGCAGCGACTGAGATACTTCGCTACCCGTGATTGCATGGATATCGAGGGACTCGGCGACAAACTCGTAAATCAGTTGGTCGACAGCAATTTTGTAGGTTCCTTTGGCGATCTGTATGCGCTGACGCTCGACAAACTCATGTCCCTCGAACGCGTTGGCAAGAAGTCGGCCGAAAATCTTTTGCAAGGAATCGCTGCGAGCAGGGACCGAGGGATGACGCGCGTGCTCAACGCCATCTCCATTCGCCATGTTGGGCAACGTGTTGCCCAGATACTCGCTAGACGATTTGGAAACGTGGATGCATTGATGGCCGCGGACTTGGAAACGATCGGCAGCACCAATGAAATCGGCCCTATCATCGCCCAAAGCGTGTTCGACTATTTCCGAAGCGATGACGGTATGGAATTGATTAGGCAGTTGCATGCTGCCGGCGTTTCCTTGGAGGCGTCCGCCGAGGACTCCGTTGATTCCAAAGGGGTATTTGCAGGAAAAACGGTTGTCGTCACTGGCTCGCTCAGTAAATACTCGCGTGACGAAATCGAACGCTTGATTGAACAGCGAGGCGGCCGAGCTGCCAGCGGCGTTTCTAAAAAAACCGACTTCTTGATCGCTGGCGAAGCTGCTGGAAGCAAACTCGAAAAAGCGAAAAGTTTAGGGGTGCCGGTTCTCACCGAAGCTGAATTTGATGATTTGATTTCAGCGTGAAGCCAAATGGTGACGGTCGGTTAGTGTACAATCCCAACCGTTCACTAGCTTGCGCGTCGTGCTAAACATGCCCCTTTTCTCACTGCGAACACTTCATGATTGAACTGAACGATTTTGGCAAGGACTACGGCGAATTTACCGCGGTCAAGAATGTGACCATGAAGATCGAAAAGGGTGAGCTTTTCGGATTCATTGGCCCCAATGGAGCCGGCAAAAGCACTTCGATTCGCTTTCTCGCAACCTTGCTCAAGGCGACACGCGGTGATGGCAGTGTCAATGGTTTTAGCGTGAACAAGAACCCGATGGATGTTCGGCGAAGCATCGGCTACATGCCAGATGACTTCGGCGTTTACGACGGAATGAAGGTATGGGAGTTCCTGGATTTTTTTGCAGTCGCATACAAAATTGGCCGAACGCAACGCAAACAAGTCATCGGCGATGTTCTGGAACTGCTCGACCTCACACACAAACGAGACGACTTCGTCAACGGCCTATCACGCGGTATGAAACAGCGATTGTGCTTAGCGAAGACGCTTGTGCATGACCCACCCGTCTTGATTCTGGACGAACCAACTAGCGGCTTGGACCCTCGTGCTCGAATCGAAGTCAAGGCGCTCCTCAAAGAGCTTCGGCGGATGGGTAAAACGATCCTCATCAGCAGTCACATTCTCTCCGAATTAGCGGACTGTTGCACGTCAATCGGAATCATTGAACGAGGTGAAATGTTGATGCACGGACCTATCGATTCCGTCTATCGCAAAATTCGACGGAATCGCATCGTTGAGATACGATTCTTGGCTAACCAAGACGCAGGTGTCTCCATCCTGAGAAGCGATCCGACTTTGAGGGGACTCGATATCGATGGTGATAGAGCAACTGCAGAATTGGAAACAGACGACGAAGGACTTGCAAAATTGCTCGAGCAATTAGTCGCTGGCGGAGTGAAAATGAAATCCTACAGCGATAAAGATCCAAGTCTCGAGGATGTTTTTATGCTTATTACCAAGGGTCTGGTCGCTTAAGGCAAGCGGCAAGTTCCCGAAGCTTGCCAACAAGGCGATGCATCCGAAAGTCTTGACGACTTTCGCTACAGAAAAGCCACGCTTCGTAGAGCTAGCGGCTCAGCTAATCTTGCTTGCGGTTTCGCAGTTGGTCGATCGCAACGGCTCCGATGATGATGACTCCTATCATGATGTCTTGGGTCGCATTCACGACACCCAATTGAGCGCAGCCGCTCGAGATGACACACATGATAGCTGCACCCGATAGGGTACCGAGCACCGAACCTCTGCCGCCGCTCAAGCTTCCGCCACCGATAACCACCGCGGCGATAAATTTCAGTTCCTTGCCGATCCCTTCGGTCGGATTGGCCATTTTGAGCAAGGAAAACGAGTACAAACCAGCGATCCCAAAAAGTACTCCTGCGAGTGCGTAAACCAGCAACTTTGTCGTGAACACGTTGACCCCGCAAAGTCGAGCCGTGGCTTCGTTCGAACCGACTGCCAGCACATGCCTCCCAAAGACCGTCAACGACAATGTGATGGCGATAACAACGGAGATGGCAATTGCAAACCATACACCGCTCGGAATATTGGGAAGCCAGCCAACCCACTGCGGTGGCTCGGTTGACGTGAACTTCAAGATCCAATCTGGAATGCGGGTGCGTTCCACAAATACTGTTGAGGTATTGGAAATACTGGCCAAATGCCGAGCGATCCCCAAGAAGATTGTCATGGAGCCTAGCGTTACGATAAATGGCGGAAGACGTAGAATACCGATGATCAATCCATTAAAAACGCCACACAGCGCCCCGGTTCCAACCGCAGCAAAAACAGCCACGACGACAGGTTTCTCGGCGTTGAGAGTAATGGCAAGGACGGTCGCGCAAAGGATGCTGGCCGTTCCCGCCGATAAATCAATTCCACCAGTCATGATGATCAGTGTCATGCCCAACGCAGCGACCGCTACAGGTGCTGTTTCGACGAGAATGACGCGAGCGTTTCGGATTTCGAAGAAGTGACCTTGTCCCCAACGCAGGTCTGCGAGCGTAAAGCCAAACACTACGACAGCCAACGCGAGCATCGGCGCAAGTCGCCCCGTCCAGAGACGCCACAACGAAGTGGCGTCAACTTTTTTTGATACGTCCTCTGTGGGTAAACTCACATCAAGCCCTTGTCTTTTTGACCTATTTGTATCTTGTTGTCTTAGGCGAGCGGCAGCTCTGGTTATACCGGGAGAGTGAGGCTCCTGCCGAACCATTGCAAAGCTCGGCAGGAGCCTCGCTCTCCCTTTTGATACCTTGGCAGGTAGTTTTAAGCATACCACTCGTCTTATCCATCGTTTTCCGATGCGATCGCTACCGAAAGCACTTCGTTTTCGGTCCAGTCACTGGCCTTTCTTACTTCGCGAAGTTTTCCTCGCGCCATGACCCCGACGGTATCGCAAACAGCAAGCAGTTCTGGTAGATAGGAACTGACAAAGATGATACTTTTGCCTTGCGCTGCAAGCTCACCGATCAACCGGTAGATCTCCGCTTTTGTCCCGACATCGATTCCGCGTGTTGGTTCATCGAGGAGCAAGATGCTGGCTTCTTGATGCAGCACACGAGCGATCGCTACTTTCTGTTGATTGCCACCGGAGAGTTGGCCGATCGATTGCTCTGGATGGCGAGCCTTGATCGATAGTCGCTTCATCCAAGTATCAACTGCGACTCGCCGGCTTCTCAGTTTCAGCAGACCGCCAGCGCTGTAGCGATGGATGGCAGGAAGTGTCATGTTATCGGCAATCGAGAGCTTTTGAGATAAACCTTCTCCTTTGCGATCTTCCGAAACCAATCCGAACCCCGCTGCGATTCGAGCCTTTGGGCGGCGCGGAGGAATTCGACCGTTGAGCTCAACACTACCTCGCCGAACGCGATCCAAACCATACAGACATCGAAGTGATTCAGTCCGTCCTGCCCCGATCAAACCGAACAAGCCAAGAATTTCACCTTTTCGTAATTGCAGTCGTAGGTCGCTTGGCATTTTATCCCCAGTCAAAAGATCGATCGACAAAGCGGCATCGCCCATGGAATGGGGGACGGTCGGGAATAGGTTGGCAACATTGCGGCCAACCATCAGGGAAACTATTTGTTCATCGCTTGTCTCAGCCAGAAACCCTGAACTGGCGGTTTGGCCGTCGCGAAGCACCACGTATCGCGATGCGATCTCGCGGATTTCTTCGAGGAAATGGCTTATGTAAATTATCGCAAGACCTTGTTCTTGCAATCGGCGGATGATGGCAAAGAGGTGTTGTACATCTTGTTTGGACAAAGAACTGGTCGGCTCATCGAAGATCATAACACGCGCATTTGAAACGATTGCTCTCGCGATTTCCACCACTTGTTGCATCCCAATCGATAAAGATCCAACGGGCCTCTGTGGACTCAGGTCGGCATGGCCAAGGAGCGAAAGCGCTTCTCGCACTTTTTCGCGTTGCAGGCCGGTTTGAACAAAACCAAAATAGTTTCGCTCGCAACCGAGCATGATGTTGTCTTCGATGGACAAGTCGCGAGCGAGGTTCAATTCTTGGTAGATCATGGCCACGCCAGCGCGTCGCGCGTCGATTGGTTTTTTCGGTCGATAGGGTCGACCGTTCAACATGAGTGAACCTGAGTCAGGTGAGTGAGCGCCTGAGAGCACTTTCATGAGGGTGCTTTTGCCGGCTCCATTTTCCCCAATCAGAGCGAGCGTTTCGCCGCCAAACGCATCCAGAGAAACATTTCTCAATGCATGCGTCGCGCCAAAACGTTTGGCGATACTATCCATGACTAGCAATGGAGTTTGCACTTTGGAAATGGGACTCTGGTTGGTGAAAGAAGTGGGTCACTCGTGCCGAGAGTGACCATAATCTGCGAAAAGTGCGTTGCTTGCTTTTACCACGATTTGTAGCTGGATTCGCCAGAATTCAGTACGTCCTGAATTCTGGCGAATCCAGCTACGTTAATTTTCATTCCGCGAGCCGCCTAATACTGCAGCGGCCCGTTATATCTTGGCCCGTCATTTCTTG
>JAPLNL010000043.1 GCA_026692905.1 Planctomycetota bacterium | reverse complement strand
GAGGCTAGGCAACGTAAATTGATCATCCATGAGGCGTCCTTTCCTTCGGAGTTAGTCTGATAACCAACATCTTGGGCGAGGACGCCTCTTTTTTCCTATATCACTTCAGCCGTTTTCAGGCGCATTGCACGGATCGCACCCAATTAGCCTAGCAAAGGCAGCTGCACAAGAATTTGTTTGGTAAATGTCCCGCTAGCGAGGGGTTGGCAATGTAAAGTTGTCTTACCAAGAAACGGATAAATGGGATTGTGCATAATCCAACTGAGGTAATAATCGGAATTTTTTAATATCAACCATAACAAATCTATAGCGGAAGTACATTCGTATGGTAAATACCGTCCCCCTACGTCAACATGGATTATTGTTATCACTATTCTCTATCGCGTTTTGTTGTTCGTGTTCAGCGTCGAGTAAACTTGGCATTACCCCGCTTACAAGGGTATCGATTGTTGTCCCAGCGAATGTATTGGCCTATGGGACTCCAGATCTAACAGCAATCGTTCACTACACTCTTGTCACTAGTGGTGACGGAGACGGAAACGGTGGGCTTATAGAGGAGGGCACAGTAAATATTCCACTGATTGCCACCTTTTCCTACGATGAAGATGGTGGTCGGAAGTACTACTCGAACGAGTACTACATTCCCATTGGAGCTACTATTGAAGTTGGGTTGTACAGTGGCCCCATATCAAGTGTATCAAATCCCGTAGCAGTATACGAAGGAACATACCAAGGGGGAGGAATGATTACGCTTGATCCATAATGCTTCTTGTTGGGCCAATTTTCCTACAGCGTTGGGTTACCAACGCACATGGAATGTGCCTGCTACTTTGTTAGCAACTCATAGATTCTCTTATCTTGCAGTGTCTGCGCAATCCATCGTGAGCCATGGAACGGCCCATGCTTGGTATGCTCATTGGGGACCGACACTACGTAAGCTCCAGCTGATACGCCTGCTTTCGTTCCCGTTGGACTATCTTCCAGTACCAACATGTCTTCCACTGACACCGACATCCGCTGTGCAGCGGCCAAATAGATATCCGGATTGGGTTTGCCTTTTGGTACATCCTCAGCTGTGATCACAAAATCGACTCGTTCCAACATTCCAACGATAGAAAGAGCTTTTCTCGCAAAGCTCTGCGTCGAACTTGTCGCTACACACCGCGGCATCTTGATTTCATCCAAGTGATTCATCAGTTCCACGAGTCCTACCATCGGTGCTAATTGATCTGGCAGGATCGTATGAAAGATTTCGTCGGTCTCTTTTTGGAGATCTTGCCAAGTCTCTGGCATCCCCTCCTCCCTGATCAATACACCGAAGGCTTCGGGTGCTGGCAGGCCAATCATCAGGCTGCGGACCTCTTCGCGATAACGCTTGCCTCGACGTTGCATCAGAATATGACCCACTTGTTCGTAAAGATCTTCTGTGTTCAACATGAGGCCATCCATGTCGAACGCTACCGCTGTTATCCCCTTTGTCGAACCGACTATCGGTCTATCGGTAGTGGATAACTTGTTGCTTCCGTTCAGTATTTTGTTGTCCATAGTTTGGCTTACCAACACGCTAGTTTTGGCTGTTCACAAGGTACGCTGTCGTGAACATGGCTACCGACACTTGGTTGGGATCAAGTGACTCGTTTTCCACAAAGGACTTTGGGCCTTTGCGCCTTCGTTTTCCCTGCTTTCGGAAGCGTCACGGACAGTTGTCGACATCAAAACGCTTCCCTCAACAACAACAACAAATAGATAGTTCTATTTAGTATATAAGGAGAGCCGGGCCAGCCTTTGTGGACATCTTTTTAAAGACTTTAACAACCCGTTTTTCTTGGGAGGGTGAAGCTCCTGCCGAACCATTGCACCGTTGGCTCGGCTGGAGCCTCGCCCTCCCATAGATTTTCAGCCGATTGGTTATCTCAAAGATGTTTACTAGTGGTGCCCAACTCAATGCACTTTAGGACATTGTCCAGCCGTCGTTGAGAGTCGCATCCTTGGTAACGATCGGAATACCATCCCGAACATAGCATGGCTCATATTGATCTGAGTCGCTTACTGTCAATCGATTGACGACTTGGACATGACGGCCTATTCGGCAGTTCTTGTCGAGGATGGCGCCGTCAATGAGGCTTCCTGAGCCGATGCCTACTGGAACCTTTCCTTCCGCTTTGATGGTAGCCAACTCTTGTTCGGTTTCCATATAGTCAGCACCCATGATGACGCTGTTCTTGATGGTGACACCCTCGCCGATAACGCATCGAAGTCCGATGACGCTGTTTTCGATGTGAGTCCCTTTACCAATCCGGCAACCGTCAGCGATGAGCGAGCTCGAGATGGTCGCTCCGTCCACTACCGACGGCGGCAAGAATCGAGCTCGGGAATAAACCGGCTTGTCGGCCGAGAAGAGATCGAACGGTGGGTTGTTTTTGGTGAGAGACAAATTGGCGTCGTAAAAAGCACGGATGGTACCGATGTCTTCCCAATAGTCATCGAACAAGTGCACTTGCACTTTGCGAGATCGAATCGCGGCAGGAAAGACTTCTTTTCCGAAGTCGCTGTAGTCGGTTTTGTTGAGGACGTCGAACAAGAGTTCTTTGTTGAAGATGTACAATCCCATGCTGGCCAAACAATCGCGACCTTGGGATGGAATGCCACGAGCATCGATCCAAGCGGGGCTGGTCGAGACCATGTTGATTTCTTCGTCGGTCTTTGGCTTCTCCAGGAAGCCCGTCACGCGTCCGGTATCGTCGCAACGCATGACGCCCAAAGCGTGGGCAGCCGAACGGTGGACCGGGATGGCGGCGATGGTAACGTCCGCTTTGGAGTTGATATGGGTCTCGAGCATTTTCGAGTAGTCCATGTGGTAGAGTTGGTCACCGCTCAAGATGAGAACGTATTTGCAATCGTTCTGGTCGAAATAGCGAAGATTCTTTCGGACAGCGTCGGCGGTACCTTCGTACCATTCCGTGCCCCCCTCCATGGTTTGTTGGGCGGCCAAAAGTTCGACGAAGCCGCCGTTGAAATTGTCGAATCGGTAGGTTTGGCGAATGTGTTGGTGCAACGATACGCTCAAAAACTGGGTGACAACATAAATCCTATTGATACCGCTGTGGAGACAGTTGCTGATAGGGATGTCGATAAGACGGTATTTGCCAGCCAAAGGGACGGCAGGTTTGGCGCGAATTTTGGTAAGGGGAAACAGCCGGGTTCCGCGACCACCACCCAGGATCAAAGAAATAACCTGGCGCATATCGTTGAGCATCGAAATCACTTAACCTTTTAAAAAACGAACCGGAGTAGGTCAAAGCCATTGGACTAACACAAGTGCTGCGGCAAGATTAGATCTTAGGGTTGGGAGGCCGAAGCTCCTGCTGAGCCAATACCTAAGCTCGGCAGGGGCCTAGCTCTCCCGTTCATGATCCCCAACGACTAACTTGGACAAAGCACTAGAATACTCTAAACCGCATAACCCGGACAGTTTAGCCAAAGCAGAAGCCAGAGATGAATGGAAGCGAAATAGAAAAAACGACGCAATTGACCCAAGATTTGGTGCGTTTTCCGTCGGTGAGCGACGTCAGCAACGAATCCGTCAGCCAATTTGTAGCTGACCAACTCACCGCCATGAAATTCGACGTTGAATGGCACAGCTATGTCGATGCCAAAAACCAAAACAAGGTAAGTGTGGTCGCTAAGCGGGGGATAGGTCTAGGTGGCGTCGCCTACTTGGCCCATACGGATGTAGTGCCAGCAGAAGACTGGTCCTTGGATTTTTGTGGTCCTTTCGAACCGATAGAGCGGGACGACCGACTCTACGGCCGCGGAACTTGCGATATGAAAGGGTCATTGGCTTGTGCGTTGCAAGCAGCGAGGGCCATGGATCCGCAGTCGCACACCAAGCCTATCTACTTTGTCGTGACGAGCGATGAGGAAGTCGGCATGTTAGGAGCACAAATCGTCAATTCCAAGTCGAAGTACTTCCAAGAAATGGTCGAAGGGGACACGGTGGGCATAGTAGGCGAGCCCACCAAGTTGGGAGTCTTTCATGCGCACAAAGGTGGTCAGCGATTATCGGTCCGAGCCAGGGGAAAAAGCGCTCACACCAGCACAAACGATGGTGTCAATGCGAACTACCAACTGATACCAGCTTTGCCAGAACTCTTAACACTGCGAAACGAAAGCGAGTCAAACGAAAAGTACCGAAACCAGAACTTTGATCCGCCAACATTATCTTGGAACATGACCATCACGAACGAGCCAGAGGCGGTCAACGTGACAACATCGCTAGCTCAAGCCAACATTTTTCTAAGAACGATGCCAGGTGTCGATCATAGGCCACTGCTGGAGGCCATCCAAAGGCTTTGCAACAAGCACCAATTGGAATTGGCGATCAACGACGGGGTCGAGCCATGGCAAGTTCCCAGCGATGCGTCTTGGGTCCGGGACATGTTGAGGCTGGTGCAGCAACCAGAATCGCACAGCGTCTGTTTTGCAACCGATGCAGGTATCCTCCAGCGTCTAAAGCGAATGCTCATCTGCGGCCCAGGCGACATTCAACAAGCCCATCGCAGCGACGAATGGATCAGCCTCGAACAATTAGCCAAAGGAACACAAATCTTCCAACAAGCCTTCCGACATTGGGTAGAGTAAAGCGATTGTCCTCAATCGCTTTGCGGGCACTTTAGGCAAGTAAAAGCCAAAACGGCTTGCACAGTATGATGAATTTGGACATGTTTTTCGCCGACAAGTGTCTTCAAAACATGCTATTCTGAGGTTACCACGATTCGTAGCACGACGCGCAAGCTAGTGAATTGGACAGCAAATTCACTAGCTTGCGCGTCGTGCTAGTTATACTGAAACCTGCCACTCGTCTAAGTCGATGCTAAGAACCATTCGATATTTCATTACGGCAGTCGGTGTGGCTTGCAGCATGCTTTGCTGCCATTCGCGTTTGTTAGCGGCCGATGAGGTGTCGTATCAAACCGATATCCATCCGTTGCTTTTGAAAAAATGCGGCGAATGCCACGGCGAGACGACTCGTAAGGCGGACTTGAGCCTGGCGACCGCCACTGGCATAGCCAAGGGAGGTGAATCCGGCGAGCTGATCGTGCCACGCGAGCCGGACAAGAGTCTGCTTTATGAAAAGATTATAAGCGGTGAAATGCCGCCTAACGAAAAAGACCGGTTGAGCGACGCTGAGATCAAACGCATCGAACAGTGGATTCGAAACGGGGCGAATTTCGGTGACACGGAAGGCATGGCGGCCACAACCAAGCTGCCCAGTCAGCACGATGTCATTCCGATCATGCTTCGTCGATGCGCAGCTTGTCATGGTCGGCATCAGCAACTAGCAAATCTGGATCTGCGAACCAAAGCATCGATGCTGACCGGTGGCAAGTCGGGACCGGCGATCAATCTAGAACAGGCGAACGAGAGTCTGTTGTTAACCAAAATTCACGCGGGCGAGATGCCGCCACTCGATCGACTTGTCGAAGTCAGCGTGAAGCCGATTGAACCAGCGGAAATCGAAGTGCTTGCGAAGTGGATCGCTGCGGGTGCTCCCGAAGTTGCCATAGAACCGGATGTTGCAACGGCTGAAGGCGATGCCTTAGTAAGCGATGAGGATCGTAACTTCTGGGCATTTCGTGCTCCGCAGCCAGTAGAGATTCCATCGATAAGAAACGTCCATCGCGTACGAAACGAAATGGACGCATTCATTTTGCAGAAGCTCGAATCCAAAGGCTTGTCGCTCAACGACGAGGCGGATCGATTGACTTTGATCCGGCGGGCTACGATGGATTTGACAGGGTTGCCACCCGAGGCCGCAGATGTCAAAGCATTCCACGAGGACAAACGTCCCGATGCTTATGAAAAGTTGATTGATAGGCTTCTAGAATCACCGCGATACGGTGAACGTTGGGGAAGATACTGGCTGGATGCTGCCGGTTATGCGGACTCAGAAGGCAAACGAGAACAGGACTTGCCTAGACCGTATGCATGGCGATATCGCGACTATGTGATTCGCTCCTTGAACGCGGATAAACCGTTCGATCGATTCCTGTTGGAGCAGATCGCAGGTGATGAATTAGCAGACTACGAACACGCGTCCGAGATCACGCAGGAAATTTATGACAATTTGGTGGCGACTGCGTTTCTGCGAATGACTCCCGATGCGACGTGGGCCAACATCACAGGTTATGTCCCTGATCGTATCGATGTGGTTGCGGACGAGATCGATGTCCTCGGTTCGGCCGTGATGGGACTGACCTTGAAATGCGCTCGCTGCCATACGCACAAGTTCGATCCGATACCGCATCGAGACTACTATCGCCTCGTGGATGTTTTCAAAGGGGCGTACGACGAATACGCTTGGCTCAAGCCCGAGATTAAGCCGGGTATTGGACCGGTCAGTCAGGACGTAATCGGCGGTCGCAGTTTGCCCTATGTTACGACAACAGAGCGCAAAGAGTGGGAAAGCCATGAAGCGAAAATTAATGAGGAGATCGTTAATGCGAAAGCGAATTCGGAACCCGAGGATCGCATCAAAGCATGGGAAGCCAAGCGTCAGCCGGAACCTCGCATCCATGCACTCTGGGATCGTGGAGACCCATCACCGACTTACATTTATCGTCGCGGTGACTGGCTGAATCCAACGGCCTTGGTTGGTCCCGGTGTTCCCTCACCGCTGACCGATGGAAAAACGTCTTTCGTGGTTGAGCCACCATGGCCGGGAGCCAAGCAAACCGGGCGACGACTCGCGTTTGCAAGATGGCTCATTCAGCCGGATCATCCGCTGACGGCACGTGTTCAGGTCAATCAAATTTGGCTGCATCATTTCGGTTCGGGTATCGTCAGGACGCCAGGAAACTTTGGACGCGCGGGAACGTTGCCGACACATCCAGAATTGCTAGATTGGCTTGCGCGTGAGTTTGTCCGTCGAGGCTGGAGTTTAAAGGAAATGCATCGCTTGATGATGACCAGCGCGACGTATCGGCAGAGCTCCAAGGTGTCATCGGAGCATGCACAAATCGATCCACAGAATCAGTTGGTTTCCAGAATGCCGTTAACGCGATTGAATGCTGAGTCCCTTTATGACTCGCTACTGTTGCTTGCCGGTCGGCTTGACGAAACGCCATTTGGTCCAGCGGATCGCGTTCAAGGCCGAGCGGATGGGTTGGTGACACCAACGGGGACGGAGCGAGGTTGGCGGCGCTTGATTTACGTTCAACAACTTCGCAAACAGCTAGCGACTCACTTGGAGAGTTTTGATTTTCCGCAGATGAATCCGAACTGCATTGAGAGACGTGATTCCATGGTTGCTCCGCAGGCTCTGCATTTGATGAACAATGCCATGGTGCTCGATCTCGCGGGAAAATTTGCGACTCGCGTCATTCGGGAGGCTGGCTCGGAAGCGTCGAAGCAGATTGAAACGATTTATTGGATTGCGTTAAGCCGTCCGCCAAGCGACGAGGAATTGCAAATCGGGCTTGAGATGCTGAGCAAGCTTAATGCGGATGGTTCGAAACAACTGAGCGGGAGCGGACAAGCAGATGCTGCTCCAAATTCTACGTCAAACGATGAAACCGTTCAGTCGAAGTCCCTGACTGCTTACTGTCATGCGATCATGAATTCCGCCTCTTTTTTGTTTGTGGATTGAGTGAACACCATGTCGCTTCCGATGACCCGCCGCAGTTTGTTTCAAAGCATATCAAGTGGCTTGTGCGGTGCAGCTTTAGCACGATTGTTGGGACCACAAGGGTTGTTCGAGGCAGGATTGTTGGCGGATGAAATCGCGTTGGCTGGCAATGGTCAAGCACCGTTCGCGATGGATTTAAAACCCCGTTTGCCCCATTTTGAGCCACGAGCCAAGTCGGTGATTCATTTGTTCATGAATGGTGGTCCGAGCCAGATGGATCTGTTTGATCCAAAGCCGATGCTGGACGCACATCATGGCGAGAAATATTTCGACAAGATCGCTGGGGAAGTCGAAAACCCTCAGGCGGCCGGTGCGTTGATGCGGAGTCAATACAAATTTGCTCAGCATGGTCAGTGCGGGATGTGGATGTCGGACGCGCTACCGAATCTTTCGAAGTGCGTTGATGATCTCGCCATGATTCGATCGATGTACACCACGAACATCACGCACGAACCGGCGATCTACATTGCGCAGTCCGGGAAAATGAGTGCAGGCCGTCCGACCTTGGGATCATGGGTAACGTATGGACTAGGTTCGGAAAGCCAAGATCTGCCAGCTTATATTGTGCTAGATGATCCATTGGGATTGCCGGTCAACGGCGTGGAGAACTGGGACGCGGGATTTTTGTCGCCGATGTTTCAAGGAACACGGTTTCGCACCAATGGAGCGCCGGTGCTCAATTTGAAGCCAGATGTAGCTAGAGCGGAGGATGTCGTAAAAGAGGAACGACAATTGATTTCGAAGCTCGATGCGTTGCACCAGCGCGAACGACCCAGGCAATCGATTCTGGCGGCGAGAATTGCCAGTTATGAGTTAGCAGCAAGGATGCAATTGTCGGCTAGTGATGCATTGGACCTTTCGAAGGAGACGCAGTCCACGTTGGACATGTATGGGATTGGTCGTGAGCCGACGGACTCGTACGGCCGTCGCTGTTTGATGGCCCGTCGGCTTGTTGAGCGCGGAGTTCGATTTGTGCAATTGTTCGTGAATGGCAATTTGTGGGATCATCACACGGGCTTGGTGAGCGGGCTGAAGTCGTGTTGTGATCGGACGGACTTGCCGATAGCGGGTCTGTTGCAGGATCTCAAGCAGCGAGGTTTGTTTGACTCCACCTTGGTAGCATGGGGTAGCGAGTTTGGTCGATTGCCGATCGCGCAGCTATCACCGGACAAGGACGACCGCAATGCAGGTCGCGATCACAACAAGAATGCGTTCAGCGTTTGGTTTGCGGGAGCAGGAATACGGGGCGGTACGACCCACGGTTCGACGGACGACTTAGGACTCAACGCGGTAGAAAATCGCGTGAGCGTCCCGGACTGGCATGCAACCATGTTGCATCTGCTCGGGCTGGATCATGAGCAACTGTTTGTTCTCGACAACGGCCTAAAGGAAAAATTAACCGGAGTGCAAGCGGCACGCGTTGTGAGGGAAATTTTCAAATAGGGAATTGTCTTAAGCAAGTCTAAGCAGCTCCACAGATAATCCCGGGGAGGGTGCACTGGTTGTTGGCACTTCACCCCACCGCTGTAAACATGTTTCCAACAAGTTTACCTAAGCAATTCATTGCTCGGGAGGTTGAGGCTCCCGCCGAACCTTTGGACCGTTGGCTCGGCAGGAGCCTCGCCCTCCCTAAGGTTTTCAATGAAATTTACTTTGCAAAGATGTTTACAGCGGTGACTTCACCCTCCCCTCGCTACGCTCGACCGTCCCAGCGGGAGGGTGTCTAGAGTGCCAAAAGTCGGTCCGGTATTACTTCGAGTCGCCGATTCGAAGATAACCAGACCATAGTAAGGGATGGTTACCAAAAACACGATTCTCTGGCTTTGCAAACGGCGCCGTTTTGAAAAGAGGTTCGTTACGCTGTTCAAATTGCTCCTCCCAGAACATCAATGCACTTCGTTGCCAAGCCTCGGAAACGGCCAAATCCTCCTGGTTCTCACAAAACGACTTCATGAGTGAAACCGTGCTTTCACCTCCCACCGACCATCGTGAAACGGTGAGCTGCCGTGTCCCCTGGGCGATTAACGGCAGGGCAAGTTGAAGCCACTCGTCCCCTGTTGTTTGCGCTGTGGGTGGAACCGCGTCAACACCGGCAAGCAACATCGATGACGGTGTACCCCACGGAAAGGAACTCCATGTCCTAATACTTGATAGATTGACGTCCGGATCGGTCGCGACCGGCGCGATTGTGTCCAAGCCCATGGGCGCATAGGTATGAATGCTGTCTGCGGTAACCTTGAACCAACGGCTGGTTGGGAGGAATGAAGGTTTGATATTCAAATCAACAATATGACGCTTCTTCGCCGCAAGTTCTTCCCACAGTCCCTTATGTTTTGTGGCATCCTGACACAGAAAATCCTGCACATGGACATCGATTCCATGTAACGATTTGGATTGTGGCTTGGCCTCGAACAAGTACGGTACCAAACCGAGAGTCGGCGAATACGTGATACTGTGCTCGGAAAGGCAAGGCAACGCGAATGGTGAATCTGAGAGTGGTAGCGACTCGATCGGCAAGTACCATAAACTCGCATCGGGTATCACAATCCAACGTTCGGCTGAAATCATGTTTGCCCATATGTCCTTTGGGAAAAGCTGATTTCTGAGATCGGTTCGCCGTTCGAGCCCCCAGTTCTTTTTGACGTCAACCGAGTCTGCATCTCGCTTCTTCAAAAGCTGCATTTCACTCAACAAGTTCGTGATTTTTCGTTCCACCGAAGCCCCGTCTGTTACTTCCCAGGAACGCCATTTGCCTGCCGTGTAGAGAAATCCTCTTAGGGATGAACCCTGAGCCGCAAACATCACCACAGCGTCCGTAGGCCGCAATGAATTCGCCAGCAGCTCTTGAGAATGTCGTGGCGGAAACGCTTCGGGTATGACTATCGGGCTAATGGCTGCTGACCACAATAACGTCTCTTGCACGGCTGCAAGTCGCAGGACCGACTCCCATCGCTTCGTCTCATCTTCGGTCCACTTTCGTAGATCCAACTTCGGACTCGCTTGAAGCGGTGCAATCAACTGTTGCATCTTATTCGCGTTTTGATAAACAACCGGTAGCAGCTTCCTCAATGCAATTAATTCGGTGGGGTTTACGCCAAAATGGTTATTACCATGCAAAAGTAGTTTCAAGTCAAAGACGCGAGCCTCTAATTCGTTATTTCGTCGATATCGCTGTACCTTGGAATCATCGAAGGCGGCGGCAAGCTGACTTTCGTCCTTGGTTCGTAGCTGCAAGTCCAAGAGCAAACTCTTGGCTTCTGATTTATTGATCATCAGCCAATCCAATTGCTCTAGAGGGTGAACCCTCCAATGCCCTTCAGGCCGAGGACTCAACAATTGGCTAAGTACATCTTCGGCAACGGTCTCATTGAGGGCCTTTCCTTTGGTTAACTGTAGAGCAAGGTCCAATTGAAACAACGGTCGCGAGCCAATTCCCTTCTCATTGCTTCGTAGATAGGCAGTGCTTTCCAACAGCTTGCTTGTTCCGTCGATGAGTCTCGCTTCGAGCAAAGCTATTTTCGCTTCTGCATAACGGACAACGGATTCGCAACGAGGCATAACTACTTGCTTGGGCAATAACATCGACGTTGCAACGTGGCATTGTTTCGTCGCTACATCGATGGCCCCAGCGAGCGCCGATAGCCTAGCCATTTCAACCTGGGTGTGAATCGAAACCAATCGACTCTTGGTGCTAGACCACTGAAAGATGGCTTGAAGAGTTTTGGCTGCAACAACATCATGTCCATCGGTAAAGCCAGTTTTGGAAAGATACTCCACCGCTTCGGCGAGATGCTCCATTTGCCCAGCCCGCCCGGCGACCACCGAAGCTTCCATGGCCCGCTCCTCGGCAACCTTGGTCGCATTGGAATCGATCGCTAGGTCGGCAAGCGCCAACAACGCAACTGCAGTTAGCGGGTGATCAAGTCCGTTGGTTAAGCTCAAATTCTGGATCAAGAGTTTCTCGGATTGGACCCGTTCGCCTGCTCCGATATTTGCAAAAGCGCGGCAAATATTCATGGCGACCTGGATGGGTTCCGATTGCGATTTTATCTCTATGCTAAAGGCCTTCAATAACGGATCGGTCAACGGATTATGTTTGGCGAGCGGTCCCAATAACTGATAGCGTCGACGAAGCGCAATCGCTTGGCATCGCAAAATCTCCAAAGCATCTATTGCGACCAATTTTCCAGTTACTCCTTGGCCCGCGGTCGACTCAAGCAACATTTCGGTTGAACCAAGTGGAATCGGCGTGACTTCGCTAAAGCTACCCATTTGGGTGGTCCGGACCGTGCCCGCCCAAGGAACTTCGCGAATGCGAGTCTCGGGACGAATACTTCCCGATTTGTTTAACAGCGTTACCCATCTTTGTGAATGAAGGAGAGTGACTTGCAAGGCAGAGTCATATCGTTCCAATGCCATCCCGATGTCGCACTGTTCCAAAGAACATTCTCCCAATTTGACCATCGGCGGAATGCTATCGATTCCACGTTGATTGTTGACCGATCGGGATTGTTCCAGAGCCGTATCGAAAAGCATTGCCGCTTGAGACGTTTGGCCGTCGGCAAAGAAATCGCCTGCCGCATAGTATTCATGCCGTATCATATTGCCGGATTGAACCTTGGCGACGGGAGATTGCCTGGCAAAAACTATGCCTGGAGCGCACGACCAAGCGAGCACGATGATTAGGAACCCGACCATGAGTTTGAACATTCCTCCGTCGAGGATGGTGTTCGATTTTCCCTTCAATTCGCACATTTTCTGCTCTTTCTCGAAGTAGACCATGGCCCATTCCCCGTTCTGGCTTTTGCCAGCAATAACATTATGGACCGGACCGGGGACGAACGCCAACGTTTCGATCGGCGAAACCGGCAAAGTTTGACTCAAGTGGAAATCCAGATTGTCCGATACAACCCCTAGTATAGTCGGCTTACATTGAGTTCGACGCAGCATCGAGCTGACCATTGACGGTCAGTACCGGCCCAGGATAACGGAAATTCAGAAATGTTGAATTGCAAGAAACCCAACCTTGGTGTTTGGATAGTCATTGCAGCGGGTTCGCTGGGAGTAGCTGCCAACACGGGATGCCAAGTCCACGTAGCAGGCCAAACCCTGCCAAGCCCCTACTATTTGCAAGACGATGTCCAGTACTTCCCAGCTGGTCCAGAAAACAAGCTTGCCAATGAAACAGCGGCAATGAAAGCGGCTCGAGAAGAGGCCAAGGCGCGCCGCTAGTTGCACGCAGTCGATCGAAACCATTAGCCGTTGGGCGGTAGCCCCGGTTTGCGGTTAGGCAACCGCCGATCACGCGAGGCGGAGCCTCGAAAGCAGCGCATGCCAAGCCAGAGCCCTGGAACGAGGGTGAACCTTCGTCGAGCACGCTTCGGATCACCATTTTGACGTGAGGTCGTGCCACTCACTCAAGTATACTTTCCGCTTGCCTAACTTATCAGCTTGAATCGAAGATCCTTGATCTTGAAATCAGGCAGCGTTGCCTTCAAGTGGCGTAGGGCTTTGCTCTTGGAATATTCCAACTCAGACAACACGATCGTGTTGCTTGCAAATACCTGCAGAACTCCGCGACTCACCTTTCCAACACGTGATTGCGAGAACAAGTCTTCGCCTACCGCGATTCGCCATTGCTCTTCTAGCACTTGGGCTGACTGTTGAGCGGCATAGCCTTTCTCAACAATCAACCGATCCACAATCGACGAAATCGTCTTGGCTCGAAACCGGGACGGTTGAGCCTTCGGAATTTGGCTGAGATAGATCTGCTCCTCTTTGTCGTCTACGCGATCGTCCATACGAACTCGTTTACGGTTTCTTGAGCGACATGAGATACTCGACCAAGTCCACGAGTCCTTGCTCGCTCATGGTCTCTTGCAAGTTCTCAGGCATCAACGATTTTTCTTGCTTCTTGATCTCGGCAAGGTTCTCGCGCTTGATCGTTTTCTCGATTCCTTTTGCGTCTTTGATCGTAACACTCTGAGGTGTGTCTGAAACCATCAAGCCGATAACAACTTCGTCGTCGTCGGTTCGGGCCGCGAACGATTCGTAGTTATGGCTGATGCCGGCGCTAGGCGCTAGGATGGCTGCGTACATCGCATCCTTCGAGAGCTTGCTGCCAATCTCGGTCAAAGCCGGTCCAACATTCTTTCCCTCGGTTCCAACTTGATGGCACTGCGAGCAAGTTGCGACACCGGCATAGAGTTTCTTTCCCTCGTTGGGGTTGCCATTCTTTTTGACCAATACCTCTATAGGCGGCAGAGGGTTTTGCGAGGATTTAATTGGAGGGAACAGTTCGTCCGCTGCCTTTTTGATCGCGGCGTCATCCGAGCTTCTTAGGGTCGCACCGATTAGGATCTTGGATTCACCAGGTAGCTTATTGGCTTTGGCCAAATCGATGAGCTGTGCATGGAACCCCTTGCTTTTGGAAAGCCCCAACACCGCGTCAACCTTGATCACTTTTGAAACGTTTTCGTCGTTGATCAACGCGAGGCGAAGATCTTGCACGGGCTTTTTGTTGCTCAATGTGAGTACCTTGGACAACATCAAGATGCGATCATCTGGAGCCTTTGCCATCAGCGATTGAGTGAGGGCTGGCAAACCACCTTGTTCGATAGCCAATTCGAGGGCCTGAACCGATTGAGTGTTCTCGCCCCAAATGGCAGCAAGATCGACGAGCCGATCTCCCAATCCAGGTACTTTGAGCTTCTGAATGATCTTGAGCTGTGATGGGTCGTTCTTAAGTTGGCTCAGGTATCGATTGACGGCCTGAACGAGCTTCGGATTGGACTGGACGTCGACGCCGTCCAAACGCATCAAAGCCTCAACGACGATGTTGTCTCGACCCGTAATGTCCAACAAAGTGCGAAGTGCTTTTTGTCGCGATTCCGGATCTTGCAGGTCGAGCGCACGAAACATGGCTGGGATTTCGCTGTCCGCGATCTTTGGGTTCCGCAATGCGTCGGCTTGCAACTGCGCTGCCATGCTTCCGCGAGCGCGCCAAACGACTAGCTGACTCGCCTTGGACTCGAGATTCCCGTTGTTGGCTTTCTTCCAAGCTGCGAGGCAATCGTCCCAGCGATCGGTCGCTGCGATACCGAGCGATTCCAGGTACCAGCGATCGATACCATCGTACTTGGCTGCGAGTTTGCTCCAGTATTCTGGCATGTCGCTCGATTTGTCTTCTCGCAATGCGACCGCCAATTCGCGCAGGACGGCAACGCTCTTGTCCCCGAGCAATTGCGGCATATAGTCCTTGGTCGCAAGTTTCGCTTGTCGTGCAATTCGAACCCCGGTGACACGAACATCTGAGTCCGCATCTTTGCTGGCTTGCTGGACAACCTGTTTGGTGTCCCCGATCTTGCTCAAGAGCCAGAGTGCTCGAGCTCGCATTCGAGGGTTGGCATCCGCAGCCAACTTGCTGAGTTCATTCGCGGCATTCCCCTTCATCTTCATGATCGCTTGATAGGCCATGAATCGAACGGAGTTGCAAGGATTGCGAAGGGCTTCGACGGCGCCAGCGGCAGTCGACAAGTCGAACTTCGGAACGGTGTACTTGGTGCCTGGAGGAGCGATACGGAACAATCGGCCCCGTTCCATATCTTCCATGTTGTGGCCGCCAACGCCTGGATCGTACCAATCGGATACAAAGAGGGAGCCATCTGGTGCGACGCAAACGTCTGCTGGTCGGAACCACTTATCGAATTCACCCACTGCGATGTCTTCGATCGTGGCGGAATAGCCAGCACCATCTGGTTTGGCGATATAGGATCGAACGACGTTGGGACCCGCGTCGCAGTGGATCATTTGATTGCGGAATTTTTCTGGGAGCAAGCTGCCTTCGTAGACCGTGATTCCGGTCGGCGAACCAGCGCCGGTGATCAAGACGTTGGGCACGACGCCTGGGTCGTTGAGGTGCCAGTGACGGCGAGGAATCTCGGGCTCCCAATTGGTGCGTTCAACTTGCCAGCCCGCGCCGTTGGCCTCGTCCGTGTACCCGTAGTTACCGAACTCCATTACGTAGTTGATACGTGTTGCTCGATTGCCGTCATCGTCGTTGTCCGATTGCCAAAGTGTTCCGAACGAGTCGACTGAAACCTCGTAGTTGTTTCGGAAGTTATGGCCGAGCACTTCCATGTCGCTCAAATCTTCGTTGCATCGAAACACCATTCCCTGACGATAAGGTTTGCCGGAGTCGTTGATTTCTCGGCCCCAACGATCCTTGATGGGGTTGCCGTCGGTGTCGCACAGTCGGTGGCCGGTGTTGCCATAGTTAAAGTAGAGTTTTCCGTCCGGACCGAATAGGAACGAGTGGACGGAGTGGTCGTGTTGTGGATCTCCGGTTTTGGTGAGGAGAGCTCGTTTCGAGTCCGGTACGTCATCTCCATTTTCATCGATAAACTCCCAAACATAGGGAGCAGCGCTGACAATGACGCGATTGCCCAGGACACATAGGCCAAGGGCCGAGTCGATGTCGCGGCCTTGATAAAAGACTTTCGATGTGTCAACGATCCCGTCTTGGTTGGTATCCTCGAGAATGAGGATTCGGTCACCTTCGACTCGATCATTTTTGTGCTTGCGGTAATTGACGACTTCGCAGACCCAGATGCGGCCTTTGTGGTCAATATCGATGTTGGTCAAGCTTTTGAGTATTGGTTCGGAGGCAGCCAAGGACGCTTCGAGCCCCTTGGCCACAGCGAGACCCGCCACAGCTTTGTCGCTGCTGCGGTTGTCTGTTTTTGCGCCGCTACCGCCCCAGTTGTTGAGGCCTTCCGGGACGCTTTCGGCAGCGATATGGAATCGAACCGAAGTTGCGTCTGGGCTGCGTGAAACCCCGCCGTTGTCGAGAGCACAACCGACTTGGAATCGTTCGTAGCCTTCTGGGAGAACAAATCCGATAACGCTGTTGGCATGAGTGCCGATTCCCTTGACGACTTGGTTGCGAACTTGCAGTGGCCCACCTTCAACATTCGCATTCTTAGCGACTTTGCCGTAATCGGTCGATGCCTCAAACCATTCCAAGTCCAAGAGCGATTTTTCGCCTTGTTTGCCAACAAGTTTTGGTTCGACCCAATCGGCCCAGTCGAACGCAAAGTTATCACCGGCGGTTACCACGAGATAAAGCTTTTTAACGCCGGTCACATCGACGTCGACATCGATTTGATGTCGCGATGTTTGGTTGTTGACGGTTTGTGACGAGAAGAGAAGTTTGCCGTTGGCTGGCTTCGTTGTTGTTGCTGGAGTGCTGGTATTGGATGAAATCAGTTGAAAGGTTTTGGCGGTCTTTTCCAAATCGAAGTCAGGTTTGACGGGGTCGTCTTGGTTTTCTTGAAGTTGCTTGACGGTTTTTGGCTCGACGGTCGCACCGGCTTCAGGAACGGGCATGTGCGCGGTCCAAAGGATGGCGTTCGCAACGAGTTTGGTGGGTTCGGTACGGCCCCAGTTCCAGTGGAAATGGCCGCCGGTGAATCCGAACGAACGTCCACCGTTGGGGCGATCGGTTGCCCAAGCGACGTGTTGTAGATCACCGCGAGCGACTTCTTTGCGTACGGCTGGGTTACCGCTGTGAGCACCATCCGGACGATCCATGGTGCTGGCTGGTGGCACTGCGGAGAGAATTGGAGTTACGCCTTTCATGCCGTCGGGGAAACGCATGTGGAAGTACCATTCGTCTCGAGTTTGAAAGGGTTTGACCCCTGAGGTGATGGGGTGTTTTGGCAGGTTGTCGAATTTTCCGTCCCAGTGTGGATTGACGGACCAATCGGTTTCAAAGTAGCCACCGAGCCAAGAAAGAAACTCTGGGCCACCTTTGTCTTTGGGGACTTCGACCGCATAGTGAATGCACACAAACCCAGCTCCGCGATCCATGTGCTTCTTCAGACGATCCAAATGAGCGAGCGCAGGGTGACCGCCGCCGCCATCGGAGTAGATCACAATCGTGTCGGCTGAATCCAGAATGGAATCATCTTGCGGCCAACCGTTTCGAATGACTTCGCATTTGGCATTCGGGTCGGTCTTTTGGATGACATCGGCCAGGATTCGAGCTCCAGCGAAATGCTCGTGATCGCCGTAGCCATGGCTCGGGTTACCGGCGATGAAGACAATGCGTTTGGGAGCTATCGGTTCAGTCGCCGACGTTTGTTTTGTCGCGAATTGCACTAGAGCGGAAACAAAGCAAGCAACCAACATGGTTTTTGAGTATCGGGTCATGGTTGGTCCAATTCAGGGAGGGATGAATTTGTGTTGGAGGGAATAAGGAGATGTGGCTCAAACCAATATATCATAGCTGGACTCGCCAGTCATTGGTATCGACTCTACCTGCGTTTTCCCGACTCATATGAGAAGCAAGTCAAAGCGAACGCGGACCTCGAGCCCAATGTTCGCAAGAGGCTTGGCGTGCTAATCGAGCGCATGCTCAAAGACAACCGTTTACATCTCAGATCAATTTCACCGCGATTAAATGCGAACGGCGAAAATCTAAATTCCTCAGTTAGGATTTTCAATAATGACAATGAGTTTCCTGCCACCACCCTAATCCTAAGTTCAGCTTCCTTTGAAAAAGCGTCGATTTTTCCAATTCATCGAGGACTTTACAATAACATTGCGATTTGGCAGATTCAAGTAAACAAATAGTGCAATGAATACCAAAACGGACAGGATAGTATTTTGGAAACGAAATAGAAATGATCTGGGCTGAGGAAGATCGGAAACGAATTTCCTTTGTGCTCGTTCTTTGCTTAGCTCTACGTTTCTGCGGAACTCAGCCTCGTCAATTCCAAACTGCTCCCATGGGCGATCAATGGTGTTTTGATCCACTCGTTGGGGAACTGAGTTCGCCGATGGTCTAGGTTCATCCATGCGTTCACAACCTGTGAGGAGAAATCCGAACGCGACGAAGGCAAACAGTTTCAGCATTCCAGATGTCCTAAAGTTCGGATGTTGACTCAATTTTGGCTCTGTCTCAGAATACGTACACCAAACAACGTAAATCACAACGAAAAGATTGTCGCAGTAAACCTTTCGAAAAGCAATTGTCTTATGGGCAGTAACGTGGGGTCAGACCCTGTTTTCCTCAGCGACTCTCGCGAACGCGGACCCTTAGCCCAAGTTCGCAACATGCTTGGCGTGCTAAAAGATCATCGCTCGCTCTGCCGTTTAGCACGCCAAACATTTGCGACTTCGGTGGGACAAGCCCACCGGTCGCTGCTCTTCGCAATTTCGGGCGTCACACTCAGTAGTTGAAGGAGCAAGAATCACGTAAGTAGTTATCCAATTTCAAAATTGTCGGCGCTCAAATTCAGCCCAGCCCGAGCCACCGTATTGGACTCCGGTTACGTGTATCACGCCGTTGTAAAAGATGTATCCAATGACGTATGGGAAGTAACGCATTGGTTAAGACGCGTGCTACCAAATGCGATTGCAACAGCTTCAGGATGTCGCGAGATTAGATCGAACACCTGAGTCAGCTCATCCCTGAATCGGTCAGATGTGAGCTCGTCTTTGTCGGAATAGTAGTCGCGGGCGACACGGATATCCGACTTGGCCTCCTGCTCAATAACAATGCTGACCCGGTTCACTTTCCGAAGAGTTCCTCACGGACGGATTTCCATGCTTCACCTTTGCGCTGGTCGGAAAAAAACGCTTCCTCACGTCGCACAAATTCCGCTTTGAGAAACTCAGAGATTGGCGGTGGACCTTCGACCGCCAATCGGTCTAAGAAACTCAGAGATTGGCGGTGGACCTTCGACCGCCAATC
The DNA here is from genome assembly GCA_026692905.1 of Planctomycetota bacterium. Lineage (GTDB taxonomy): Bacteria > Planctomycetota > Planctomycetia > Pirellulales > Pirellulaceae > JBKCUI01. The sequence goes on along the minus strand of JAPLNL010000043.1, from coordinate 2,545 downwards.
GGTCTAGTACTGAATTCGCGAGGGCAAACTGAAGTTCTTTGGGCAAGGCCTCTATGGCCGTCAAAAGTTCTTCAGTGCCTGACGAATCCCATCACACGAACGGGGTGGCTTGGGGAGCAGCGAAGGGAAAGCGTTCGGACGTGGGCATGGCGCGTATTCGACATATTTTGGAATTGTATCGAAAGTACGCCGACCTCGCAAAGATTACAATCCTTTCATTTTCGTTAGAAGTCATATCTGCATTAATATTAATACAGTGGAGAAGTCAATTGCATGCCAACAATGTTTCTCATTTCGCGATTCCATCCTTCGACTGATTGAAGCAGCGGTTGAGCAAGGGCGAACCATGGCAGCGACGAAGGGCGGGGTCTCAGCGGCGAGCGTTGTTGTTAAGCGACGCACAGAATGAACCTATGTTCGCAACATTATGGTGTGCGAAACGATTATCGCTCACTTGGCCTTTTGGCACGCCAAGCATTTGCGACTTCGGTGGAACAAGCCCGGGTCAAGCCCACCGGTCGCTGCCCTTCGCAAGCTCGGGCTTCCCGCACCGCAGCGAAACTCCTAGCTTACACAGGCTGCAGAATCAATCGCACCAAAGTCAGCAAAATCACAAAGAGCGGCAGGTGAAATGCGTAGGCCTGGATCAGTTTCTTGCGATATTTCGGGCGAATGGGCTCTTCTTGGAGGAAGATTTGAAACAGCATGTAGGCTACCAACAAAGCAAGCGGGAAAAAGAAAAACGAAACGACTGAGCCTTTCAGAGCTCGGTCGATGAGCAGCTCTCTGGAGTTTAGCGTTTCTTCTTCGTCGGCGTCCTTAAGGCCGTCATCTATCTCCTTCCCGTTTTCTCGGTTCTGATGCTCATCGTCTTCATCTCCGTCGTTGAACTCATCTGGGTAGAAGCGTTTGAAGAGCGGCTTGGACTCATCCTCGGGCTTGGATTCCATTGCCAACTGGTCCAGCTCGGACAAGTTAACGGTCGAGTCCTCTCCTAAGACCTTACATGCCCGATCGAAATCGCTTTCTGCAACCCGGAGACGAATTTGGCCCGCAGCCTCGCCCAATTCCCATGCATTTTGAACGAGCGATTCATTTTCGATGAAGGCCTGAATCTCTTCGGATTTGAGTTGATTCAAAGCTATCCAGGCAGTCGGCGAGTCGTAATAGATTGCGACCGTAACTAGTTTCATTTCCATTTCCTTGAGCGGGCGTAAATGCATTCTGTTGGCATTCTAGCAAACACCAACTCAGATCTAACCAAGAACCGAAGAAACGGTACAATGAACGCGCCATAAATCGACCATGGTTTGTGCCAGGATTCCGCGTTGGCGGATGCTGCAGGTAACGTTTTTCACCCTTGGAGATCAAGTTTCGATGCATTACTCGTTTGAAGGCAAAAATGCCCTAGTCACTGGTTCGTCTAAGGGAATTGGCCGGGCGGTAGCCATTGAACTTGCCCGCGGCGGTGCCAACGTCACCATCAATTGTAGCTCGAGCCGCAGCGCCGCCGAAGAAGTGAAACAGGAAATCGAGAAGCTTGGGCGAAAGGCGATCATCGTCACTTGCGACGTGTCGGATCAAGCGGCCGTGGAAGCGATGGTGGACCAAACCGTGGAGGCTTTCGGAAGCCTCGATCTGTTCGTCTCCAACGCCGCGTACAGCGATCGGCAGTTGATGTTAGAAGCCGATATGAAAGGCTTCAAACGCACGATCGACATTTCTATGTGGGGGGCTCTATTCGGCTTGATTGCGTCGTCCCGTCAAATGGTCAAACAAGGCAAAGGGGGGGCGATTACTATTGTCAGCTCGCCACATTCCAAAATTGCGTTCCCAACAGCCATGGCTTACAATATGGCCAAAGCCGCCATCGATCATATGGCCCGTACGGCTGCAATCGAATTGGTCAAAGAGGGAGTTCGCGTCAACGTCTTTCACCCAGGCTGGATCGACACGCCGGGCGAGCGGAAATTCTTTACCGAAGAGCAATTAGAGGAAGGCGCACGAGGCTTGCCGCTCAAGCGGTTGGGCACCTCGGAGGAAATGGCGCACGGAATTTGTTTTACGCTGAGCAATGAAGCTTCGTACATGGTCGGTAGCACTCTAACCATGGACGGTGGCGTTCAGTTGCCTTGGTGGTCAAAGCGAACCGAAGGGGGCCAGTAGCAATCGACGGTTTTGTATTAAGCATCTTAGCCGAAAAAAGCGAAAAGACACGAAAAAAAGGAACGTCGCGTTTCGACTTCTTTTCGTCTTTTCTCGTTTCTTTCGGCTGGAGAATCTCGGAAATTGATAGAGGCTTGGAACGAGTTGTTTCATTGTCGCTCTAGAATCCAGGTCGCGTGTACTGCAGGTCGATACAGCCGCGGGACCTTGCGACAACCATGGTTCGGCAGGAGCCTCACCCCACCGCTGTAAACATCTTTGCAAAGTAAATTTCATTGAAAACCTTAGGGAGGGCGAGGCTCCTGCCGAGCCAACGGTCCAAAGGTTCGGCAGGAGCCTCACCCTCCCGAGCAATGAATTGCTTAGGTAAACTTGTTGG
>JAPLNL010000042.1 GCA_026692905.1 Planctomycetota bacterium | reverse complement strand
GTCAACACCAGCAATGGCACCGCCACTGCCGGTTCGGATTACACGGCCTTGTCGAGTGTCTTGGTAACGATCCCTGCCGGATCGACTACCGCAACGATCAATGTCTCGATCGCAGGTGACTTGATCGTCGAAGAGAACGAAACATTCACGGCTACGATCAGCGACGCTAAGTTCGATGGTGCTACCGATGCAACTCGCGTTGTGATTGGTGATGCCAGCGGAACCGGCACGATCAACAACAATGATAGTGCAAGCATCTCGGGTGCTGCTACTGTTGCGGAAGGATCGGTTTATACCTTGACTTTGGCGAGCACGGATCCAACCACTTCTTCGTGGTTGGTAAATTGGGGTGATGGACCAGCAGAGTTGGTCAGTGGAAATCCTGGTTCCGTCACGCACATCTATGCGGACGGTCCTACCAACTACGTCATCTCGGCAACCGTCACGGGTAGCGGTGGAACATTTGCGGCGACAAGCACGGTTTCCGTAAGTGTGACGAACGCTGCTCCTGCTCCGACAATCAATGGTGTGACGACAAGCCCAGAAGGTACCGCGATCAATTTGACCGTTTCGCCTAATGACCCGGGCAGTGTCGACACCTTTACTTACCAGTGGTCCGTGGTTTCGAGCAATGGACAGGTGATTGCGAATGGCACAAGTGCCACCTATGGATTTACTCCAGTGGATGATGGCACATACACGGTTACCGTAACCGTGACAGATAACAATGGTGCGAGTGGAACAGATACTCATGTCATCACTGTGACCGATGTTGCACCTACTGTGAATTTCACCGCGATATCAACGCCGGTGAATGAGAATTCGACTGCTTCGGTTACGTTTAATTTGGCTGACCCAGGACTCGGCGATTTGGCAGCTACCGGCCAAGTTGTTGTGAATTGGGGGGATGGTACTCAGACGGTCATCAATTCCGGTGCCCAACTAACAACCCTTCAGTCCGGTGGCTCAGTTACCTTGACTAAGGTTTACGCTGATGATTCGACGCCTGGCACGTCGAGCGATACGTTTAACCTGACGGTTGACAGCATTCAGTTGTCGCCAACGTTGACGTTCACCAACATGTCCTTGGCGTCAGGCTCGTTACCTGCAGCCGTGGTGGTCAATAACGTCGCTCCGACCGGCCTGTTTGTTACCTCGACTCCTTCTGTACCACAGAACACTCCGGTTTCTGTGAACTGGTTGAGTTCGACCGACACTAGCCCGGCTGACATCCCTGGCTTGAGATACACCTACGGTATTGACCTCAACAACAACAATGTGCTCGATTTGCCAGGTGAACTCATTACGCCAGCAGCAAGCTTCGGTAATGGTACTTATGCGGGCAGTGTGACTTCGAACTCCGCTACGATTCCTGGAAGCTACTTCGCTACACCGGGCACGTACAAGGTAATCAGCCAGATCATGGATAATGACCTTGGGGTTTCGACATCGACGGTCACGATTAACGTAACAGCGTCTACCTTCCAGGTTTCTGGGGTTTCCTCGACACCGTCAGGATTTGTGGCGACCTTCAATCGTGCGGTTGATCCATCTGCGGTCAATCTGTATGCCGGTCGTCTCGCTGCTGGTGGCAATTCCACTGGGGCTGCGGACGTGACCCTGGTTGGTGCGACCGTCGGCAATGTTCGTGGTTCGATGGTTTGGAACTCGACCTTCACCGGCCTTGAGTTTGTCGCAACCGGTGGCATCCTTGCTCCAGACACGTACACCGTGACGCTTGTGAGCGGAGCCTCTTCGTTCAAGGATGGCAGCGGTGGATTGCTTGATGGCGATGCTAACTTGACCGCTGGCGGGGACTATGTCAGTTCCTTTGCGGTTGTATCGTCGACGGCCAGAGTCTTGTCGATCGCTGACTTTGCACGTGGTGCTTCATCGACGGCTGGTCAAGTACTGACGACGCCGTTCGGCAACTCAGTATCGCCGGGAATTCCAATTACGATCAACAATGGCACGGGTATAACGAGCATCGATATGGATGTCGTATATGATCCGAACTTGATCGAGATTTCATCGGCATCGATTGGTGCGGACGCTCTCGCGGCAGGATGGGGTGGATTGACTGTGAACTTGGTCGGACCTGGCAGAATCCGCATCACTGGATTTGGTGTGACAGGCTTGGGCAGTGGCGTTCGCGAGTTTGCTAGAATCATTGGCCAGGTTAAGTCTGGGGCAACTTATGGTGCTTCGGAGGTGATCAGCATTGAGAATCTGGCGACGTATGACATTAATGGATCGGTGCCATCGATTGCGGATAGGGCCATTCACAAGGCGATCTTTATCGGTGATACCAATGCAAGCGGAATCTACACAGGTCAAGACGCGGGTTGGGCCGCCGAAGTGCGAGTGAACATGTTCACAGGATTTGGCGAGTACCCACTGACCGACCCAACCATCATTGCGGACGTGACACAAAATGGTTCGCTTGATGGATTGGATTCGACTTGGATTGCGATGAGGAGTGCTGGAATCGCGCGACCTGAGATTCCAAATCTGCCAGCTGGGGTAATTGCCGCTGCGGGTGGTGTCGATCCAACGATCGACGTGGATGATTTGGTGATCGGAGTCCCGGGTGGTATTGCGAATGTTCCGGTTCGAATTACCGATTCCGCTGTAGGACTGAGCGGATTCAATTTCACGGTTGGCTATGATACCGCTAAGCTTTCCTTGCCGAACGGTGTCAATGCGGGTGGAGTAAACTTGGCTGGTATGTTTGTGACCGAGAGTGGATGGACGCTTATTTCGAACGTGGATAACGTGGGGGGAACGGTGAGTGTGGTTCTCTACCGAACAGGAAACTCGGTTTCTACTGCGGGTCAATTCGCGAACCTAGCATTTAGCGTGCTCTCCGGCGCGACTGCAGGGGTTACACCGCTCGCAGTCAGTGGGCCAGCGGCGGAAGCACCGTTTAGCTATACCTACGTGAATGGCTCGGTTGATATCCAAGCACCGGATGTCACTGCTCCGACAGTAGGTGCTGTCAAGGTTGTGGGTACATCTTGGAACGCTGCATTCACAACCTTTGTGGACCCGGCTGACGCGGATAGTACCGACGGAAACGACGGAGTGGGTTATCAAATTCCGACGGATACGTCGGCAAATCAGCTCAAACCACTGCCTTGGACGAACATGAATAGAATCGTGATCGCATTCTCGGAGAACGTCACCGGTGTGAATCTGACAAATATTGAAGTCGTCGGTGTTAATAAGCTCGACTACAAGGCATCGGGAGGTGGAGCGAAACTGACGGCTGTCAGTTTCAACCCAGCGACCCGGGAAGCAACGCTCGATTTCGACTCTGAATTGACTGCGGACAAGTTGCTGATCAAGATCGGCGCTGGGTTGATACAGGACTTGGCAGGAAACTCGCTTTCCGCGTTCCAATTCAGGCTCAACGTACTGCCCGGGGATGTGAACGGAAACGGACGCGTCTTAAGCAACGATTCCAGCTTGATATTCGCTCAACTCAATGCTCGTCCGTCGGATGGACCACTTTACGATCCACGTCGTGACATCAATGCTAGTGGGCGGATCTTGAGCAACGATTCCAGTTTGGTCTTTGCAAGGTTAAACAACACATTGCCAGGAACCGATCCGACGTAAGAAGTCGAATAATTCAGGATCAAAAAAGCAATCTTCCCAGGAAGATTGTTCCAAAAAAAGCAGGTGAGGTTATGATACGAGGGTCATTTTCGAGATTTTTGACAGGGGGAAATTTGATGCGGTACTTTTTGATCGTTTTCGCACTAGTTGCCAGTGGATGGTCTGGACCTGTAGCCCAAGCTGGACTGATACTGCAATTTCAAACTAAAACTGTTGCTCAGAGTAGCTTGCCAACGACGGTCGGAATTGATGTTTCGGCTTATTCGGATTCAGGTCCAATCTCGGTTTCTGGATTTGACCTGTTGATTGACCTGAAAGGGCCTGGGGGAACATTCTCTGGAGCAGGATTACCACCAGGATTTGCTCCAGCCTCGGGCTTCATATCCAATCCTGCAATAACTACAGGAACTGGCACCGCGTTGTCACCTACCACGGGCCCGTTTGATTCTTGGATAGCCGCCGGTGGATCACCTTCTAGTTCGATATCGATTAGTACCAATTCCTCGAATCCCACAAATCTATTTACATTGAACTACAACGTCGCTGGTGGAACCGGACCTGGTCTCTATGCATTGTCGTTTGTCAATACGGTAAATGATCCTAGTTATGTGTACGATTCGTCAGCAAATGAGATTGCAGGGGTTCAGTTCCTTGGAGGCGGCATTAACATCACCGCCGTTCCAGAGCCTTCTTCGATGGTTCTGGCGACTTTGGCTGTACTAGGTGGCGCTGGCATCCGCCGACGTTTTCGCAAAAAGCTGGTAGCGTAAGTAAGCATCGATAGCAAAGTAATCCTTTCTGATTTAGCCCCGCGTAAACCGTGGGGCTTTTTCATTATTCGTGAAAGTCTTACCGCAATGGGAATGTCCTGGGGAGCCGATTGTGCAATCACCAACTTGGGGCTCCCGCCCACCGTTTGTAAACATACTTGTGGTGAGCTAAGGACCAATCAGCACGCGTGGAGCAGGGTAGCACGCAATGCATTTGCGACGTTGGCGGGGGTTCCTGGTGTGCATCGAACTACGGGAAGTTTTACAACTTCCGCTACCTCCAAGCCCGCCTGTCGCGGCGGGTCGTCCGCCAACATCCTGCCGCGGTTAGTTCCATTTTGTACTATTTAATTTCAACCAACATTTCTCCATAACGATAAACTTCAACTATAATTCTGTCACTACGAGAGCAACTTCCTTAAGAAAAGGCTAACCATGAAAAAGAATGTAAACAAATCGGCACTCATCAAAGAGTTGTTCGCTAAAAACCCAAGCTGGAAAGCGAGTGAAATTGCAGCCCAGATGAAAAAGGATGGAACACCCGTTTCATTACCGTTGGTTTATCAAGCGATTCGAAATGGTGGTTCTTCCAAGGTTAAGTCGGTTGGGAAAAAACGCGGACCGAAGCCACGCGTTGCAGTCGAATCAACCAATACTGCACCTAGCACCAACGATCTGTTCACCGCCATGCAGAGTTATGTCAACGCAGCAGGTGGATTGGACAAGGCTATCTCCATTTTGAATTTGTTCCGAAAGTAGTCAGGGTGAGCGTCGGGTTCCGACACCCCCAACTTATCAGCCACGGCTAGAGATAAGGTCGGCCTTTCAGGCCTCATTTGCGCAACCTCAAAACTTGCGCGTCGTACTAGAGATCGTTGCTAGTGAACGGTAGAAACCTCATACGACTAAATCGCGAACGCGATGGCAGTTTCCAGCCTGGGGTAAAGTTCGCACATTGATGCCCCTGCGACTGAATCGCGAAAGCGATGGCAGTTTCCAGCCTGGGGTAAGTTCGCGCCGCGAACGCAACCCCAGGTAAGCCGCCCCCCCCCAAATTCCGAGCTCTGAAGGAGCGGCATTCGCCCCTCAATCATACCGGCCAAACAACAATCGTGATGCTAACGATTCGCCTCGCGAACAACGCAACAATGCCGTCGCTTTGCGACTCTCGACCATCTGGTGCGTTGCAAACCACGGATTGCATCCGTGGCTATCCAATGCCACTGCTCCGCAGTTCAAACACAACGAACCGGTACCACCGTTCAATCACCTCTAGCCGACCCCGATCATCGCTCGTCACATCGCGAAACCATCGTTGCCTCATGCGACTAAATCGCGAACGCGATGGCAGTTTCCATGCCCCCCTGATTCGCCTCGCGGACAACGCAACAATGCCGTCGCGTTGCGACTCTCGACCATCTGGTACGTTGCAAACCACGGATTCCATCCGTGGCTATCCAATGCCACTGCTCCGCAGTTCAAACACAACGGCCAACCCGCATTCTTCGTGCCCCCCTGATTCGCCTCGCGGACAACGCAACAATGCCGTCGCGTTGCGACTCTCGACCATCTGGTGCGTTGCAAACCACGGATTCCATCCGTGGCTATCCAATGCCACTGCTCCGCAGTTAAGGCAACTACGATAGGTAGTCGGCAGTAAATTCACTAGCTTGCGCGTCGTGCTAGGGTAGTCGGCAGTGAATTCACTAGCTTGCGCGTCGTGCTAGGGTAGTCGGCAGGGAATTCACTAGCTTGCGCGTCGTGCTAGGGTAGTGGAACTCGCTGTGCACTCAGTTGCTTAATCCGGCATGCTTGAGACGAACGCTGTAAACCGAGTCCGAGGCTGTTATGTAAAGGGTCTTGCGATCCTTACCCCCGATGCAAACGTTGGCTGTCCAATTCTTGGGGACGGAGATGATCTGAATCTCTTTTCCATCCATGTTATAAACCATGACTCCTTTCTTACCGGTCAAGTACAAATTGCCAGCTTCGTCGATCGTCATGCCATCCGATCCGCTTGCACAAAACAATTTCCGATCCACGAGCGTACCATCCGAAGCGATCGTGTACTGATACGTTTTCGATGCTCCGATATCGGCCACAAAAAGCAATCTCCTTTTTGAATCGCCGACAATCCCATTAGGCTGGACCAACGTGTCGTCGACCACGGTGACATTTGCCCCATCTCTATCCACACGATACACAGATTGTTTGTTTTGAGGCTTCGTTTTGTGCTCCCACCACTTGCGTTGGTAATAGGGATCGGTGAAATACATCGTGCTGTTCGAATCGATCCAAACGTCGTTCGGACCATTCAGCTTTCGCTCCTCAAAAGTTGCAAACAACACTCGATGCGATTTGTCAGCGGATATCTCCCACATCTCATTCTTCTCATCGGCGCAAGCGATTAGCTTTCCATCCGGCGCGAAAAACATTCCATTGCTCCGCCCGGCTGGTTTCATGAACTCACTCACTTTACCCTCAAGGTCAATCTTCAGAATCCGATCGTTGGGCTGATCCGTGAAAAACACATTTCCAGACGCATCGACCGCTGGCCCTTCGGTGAATTGATAGTCCGCCGAAATAAGTGTTACCTTACCATCGGCTTGTTCCGTCACGACTTCATCGCAACAAGCGAGATTTATGTTCGGAATTGCTAGGATGAGAGCCACTGTAGCCAAATTAAAAACGAGTCGCAGCTTGAATTTCATGAGTAACCTCGGCATTGGATTTATTGATTTTTTTGAGCGATGTCAAAAGCGAAAATTTTCTCTTGATCTCGAATAAATAGTTTTTGGTTCGCAATCACTGGGTGAGCCCAAATCGCACCTTGCTTTCTGTCTGTGGCCGTTTGTTCGGGAAGCTTTACCCGGCTTATCTCTTCTAGGCCTGTCCTCGTCGCTTTCGCTAAATAACAAATGCCTTGTTGATCGTCGTAACAGTAGACCAATCCATCGGCTAGTGCGATCGAACCGGACTTGGATTCCCCCAACTTTTTTGACCAAAGGACGTTTCCTGTTTTTAAGTCTTGAGCCATCCATACGCCGCGCAGAGCTTTCGAAAAGCCAATGATCGCGCCTTCACGCAAAACATATCCGCCATGGTGGTTTTCCATACTCTCCTTGGGTTGATGATAAATCTGCTCGGCTGATAGTAAGCCATCCTTGACCGAAATTTTGACCGCCGCGTTCCCTGCTTTGTACGCAGAAGAGTGGTAGACCAAATCGTCTGATACAATTGGAGTAGGAATAACAGCCGTTCCGTTCCCTGTCGCGGCATTCTTGAAAAGTAGTTTGCCCGTTTCGCAATGGATACCCACAAGCCCTTGGTCGAAAGCTGTCAAATAAACGGGAACGCCTGAAAAGGTATGTTTCATGACAGATACGTACTGAGCCCCGGCTGAGAAATCCGACTCCCAAATTTTCTTTCCAGTTCTCTTGTCCAACCCAATCAAAAAGTTCGCTCCACCAGGCGTAACAACCAAACGATCACCGTCAATCAGAACCGACTCGCTATAACCCCACTTCGGAATCCCGCCACCAAAATCGGAAACAAGATTGACCGACCATATCTGTTTGCCGTCGGTCTTTTGGAAGCAGCCAAGATCGCCCAGATCCGTTAACGCATAAACGAAATCACCCTCTACTGCAGCTGTACTTCGTGGCCCATCTCCCCATCCCGTACTGTAATCCTTGCCGCTCGCGGCACGTCCCATCGATGCAGCCCAAAGCTCGCTACCGCTGTTGGTGTCCAAGCAGATCAATTGGTTCTTGTCGCCACGTTTGCCAAGTGTGTAGAGTCGATTGCCTTCAACGGAGACGCTGGAATAGCCGGTACCCGCATTGCTAAAACTCCAAGCAACCTTTGGACCGTCCGATGGCCATTTATTAAGGAGCGCTTGCGGTGCCGCAATACCATCCCGGTTTGGGCCACGCCATTGCGCCCAGTTGTCATCCGCAGAAGTGAAGGCCTGCCCCATTGCAATAGACAATCCGAAAAACAAGATATGCAACTTTTGGTTCAACAAGGTTCTCAAGATGGTAAGCCTTATGCTCAGAAAATAAGGTTCGATGAAATTGCTCCGGAGATCGTGCTCACGATTCTACATGGAGGTGAGGTTTTGTGGCATAGGCTCAGTCACACCTCTATCCCACAGTCAGTCACCCTCCCCCTGGGAGGGTCGAGCGTAGCGAGGGGAGGGTGAAGTGCCAGCAGCTATTGCACAAGTCAGTTCACCCTCCCCGGGCCGAAGGCCCGACTCTCCCGGAGGGAGGGTGACTCCACCGCTGTAAGGCGAGCGGCAGCATGAAAACTACCTTAGCACGACGCGCAAGCTAGTGAAATGGATAGCAAATTCACTAGCTTGCGCGTCGTTCTAGGTACATCGGAACCCGCCGCTCGCCTTAGTCCGATTTGCGTTTTGCCGTGAACGCGCTCACTAGGCCGACGAGAAAAGGCAAACACGAAACGATTGCCAAAATCCTCGCTGGCCAATCGCCAACATCTTGCCACCAACCCCATCGACCGTCCGGAATAGGCTCAGCAAGGATCGAACCCGGCTCCATTCTAGGTAACGACCTGACCACACGGCCATCGCCATCGATCCAAGCCGAAATGCCCAAATTGGCCGCCACCAACATCGGCCGCCTATTTTCAACCGCAGCCAGAATCGCATTGTTCAAATGATGATCGAGGATGCTCGAACCGCGAAACCAACCGTCGTTGGTGATGTTGATCAACATGTCCGGCGATTTGCCCGAAGCTTTCAATTGCCGTATTTGCGAATGAATCACGTGCGGCAGAACATCCTCAAAGCAAATACTCGGACAAACCGTTGCACCAGTGGAAAGCTGCCAAGCCATCGGCCGATCTCCTGCTTCAAGTTGGCCAAGGCCAATCATCCCAAGCAAGCTTGGGAAGCTAGAAACAATTGGAATGTATTCTCCGAACATGACCAGATGTTGTTTCGAATAGTACTGACAAGCGTCCCTGTTTTTGGGGTCAAACCAAAGGGCTGAGTTATACCTTAGAGCTTTTCCTGATTCGAACTTCACCGCATCCGTGCCGAGCAAGAACTTCGTTTCCTTGGGCATGAAGGGACCGTAAATCCTTTGCAGTTTGTTTTCCAATTGTTGTCTCCACTGCCCTAGATCAGACACGGAGAGTTCAAGCTGAGGCGGCGAATTCGGATGCTCCTCCGAATCAAGCCACGGCACTCCGCCACTAAAAGTACTCTCTGGCCATACAACCAAATCCGCTCCCTTGCTCGCATTGGTGGCTGCCGCCATTGCGTTTTGTCGTTCGTATTTTTGCCAGCCTAAGATCATATCCTCCTGCGAGCCATCAAACTGCGTCGGCATGTTTTCCTGAATCAACAAAACCGTCCCCAACGGTTTGATCGGTTCTTGACTGTCAATCCATGCGTCATGCGATCGCATCGACCACACCGAAATCAAAACAATGCCGACTGCGAAAGCCGTATCCACCGAATTGAGCAAGAAAAATCGCTGCGATTTGGCTGGCCCCCATGCATGACGATGCCAAATTGCCCAACTCAGCCATTGATAGAGTATCGCTCCAATCAACATGACGACGAAGCTAACGCCATAGCTGCCAAACTGCGACGCTATCGGCAACATCCATGGCCACGGGATTTGACTATGCGCCAACAGGCATGCAGCGAAGCCAGTCGCAAAATAGGCTCGAATCAACTCGCAGCCAACCCAAGCTGTCGCGGCGGCCAACGGCAAAGGAACATGCCAACGATGTAGGCCCCTCGCCATCCCTACGAACATCGGTAAGTAAACCGCCAGATACAACGACAACGCCACCCAACCTGCATAAAGAGGCCAGTAAGCCAATCGTATCCCTTGCAACAGCGCAAGCCACATGATTGCTCCAGCAAACCAAATCGACCAATACTCTCGACGGGTCGGCGGACAGTCTTTGGCGATGATGGCAACCCAACATCCAGAAGCGAGGAAACCAGCCCATGGCAAATGCATCGGCGGCAGCGACATCCAATACAACGCCGCGCCGACTAGAGCCAGAATCCAAGTGCGACTCAATCGCTCGCTCCAGGTGACGGATGTGTGTGCATCTCCTCCTCGATCCGTGTCGGGGAGAGGTTTCCCGGGTTTGGGTGAGGGCATTGCTTAGTCTCCGGTGCAGTGGTTTGTAAATTGCAAAACCCCTCACCCCCAACCCCTCTCCCCTTGGAGGGGCGAGGGGAGCAAGAAGATAGGGGCGATGATGTGAGCAATGATGTGGCTACGTTGCGTTGCCCAAGATCGCGCCGAGGATATCGTGGTATTCGCAATTGGAAACGGTCCTGACATGCCCCATTCGCGTCGGCAAAATGAAGTTGAGTTTGCCATGCTCCGTCTTTTTGTCAGACTGCATCGCACCGATGAGTTGCTCAGGGGCAAGTTCAGGAGGCAGTTCGTTGATCCCTGTTGGAAGCCCCAATTTGCCGAGCAACGCTGTCTGTCTCTTCAAACACTCCTTTGGCCAAAGCTCTAGCCTCAACGCCAACTGACCGGCCATCGTCATTCCAATGGAAATCGCTTCGCCATGCAAGAAGCGACCGTACGAGGTCTTGGCCTCGATCGCATGCCCAAACGTATGCCCGTAGTTGAGAACCGCGCGAAGCCCCGTCGTCTCTCGCTCGTCCTGCGACACTACTTGAGCTTTGAGTTCGCAGGAGCGGCGCACAATGGTTTCAATATGCTCAGGGCTTCTCGCTAAGATCGCATCCGCATTTTGCTCTAGGTATTCAAAAAAGGGCTCGTCGAGGATGACACCATACTTGACCACCTCCGCAAGTCCGCTTCGAAACTCGCGATCGGGCAGCGAGTCGAGCGTAGAGGAATCGATCCAGACGGCGTGAGGTTGCCAAAACGCACCGATCATGTTTTTGGCTGTCGGTAGATTGATACCCGTCTTGCCACCCACACTGCTGTCGACCATTGCCAAGAGTGTCGTTGGCACTTGGACAAAGCGCAACCCTCGCATAAAGGACGCAGATGCAAAGCCCGCCAAGTCACCGACCACGCCACCTCCGATAGCCACAACCACACTTTTGCGATCGGCCTTTTCCGCAAGCATCCGGCTCCAAAGTTGCGATAGATTTGCGATCGATTTGTTTTCTTCTCCGCTGGGAACAATCAGCATGGAGGTGCGTTTGCCACCTTCACTGAAGGCGGATTCGACGGCTCGTCCTAACGTCGATTCGACATTGGCATCGCAAATGAGGATGGAATGCGACCAGCTTTGGATGAATGCCGTTAAACCGACAGCGATCTGATCCAAAGTGCGGGTGCCAATGAAGATCGGATAGGTCCGCTCCTCTAGGTTCACTTCAACTTTTTGCATCACCTATTTCGATTCCTTTTCCCGATCCACAGCCAACGCCACTCGCGAATTGCACAAGTAATCATGCAGCGATTTGCGTCCTTTTAGCAGGAGAATCATGGCGGAGTCGATACCCAAAAACGAAACCAAGGCAACTTCGAAGATTCGACTCAAGATCGGGTTGCTGGAATCCACGTAAAAAGCAAGCGGCGAAAACCATGCAAATGCATTGCGAAGCACTTCACGAGTTACGAGCTGCTCACGGCGCGGGCGCAATCCGTTTTCCTCAACAATTCGCAGCTGAAATAAGTACCGACCAATCGATCGCCAACCGCGATACATCATCGAAAGATAGACAGCAGGCACAATGAGCGAGAAAAACGCGATGATCGGAGTTGCCCATCGGTACGCACTGAGCTGCGGAACCTCGGTCCAATTCAAAAGAATGATTGCAAAGGCAAATGGAGCGATAAAGACCAGCAAAAACAGCTGGTCAATCGTGTACGCGACGGCTCGCAAGGCGACCCCAGCAGTCGTCGTTGCGACAGGCTCTACGGCTCTCAATTCCGCGAGAAGTTCGTCATAAGTAGCGAATCTATTGATTGGGTCTTTCGAAAGCAATCGAGAAATAATCGCTGCAAATTCGCGAGGGATCGCATTCGGCCAAACGGGCGGAAACGTGATCTCCGCAGTCAAGTGCGTCTCAATTCGTTCGCGAACCGTGGTCCCCGTCAATTCAAATGGCAGTCGGCCAAAGACCAGCTCAAACAGCGTAATGCCCAGCGCGTACATGTCGGACTGAATGCTGATGGGACTGCCTTGGATCAGTTCGGGCGCGACGTAAGCTGGTGTTCCGGAAACCGTGGTCGGCTGCCCGGGATCATTTTGAATTCGAGAGAGTCCAAAGTCAGAAAGCTTGATTCGACCACCGCCAGCCATCAATAAGTTTGCGGGCTTAATATCGGCGTGAACGATTCCAAACTGGGCAGCGTGCCGAAGGGCCGAAGCGACTTGGACGGCATAGCGAATGGCGTCTGCGTAAGGAATCACTCCATCGGTCGCTAGTTTTTCGGATAGGGTCGGCCCCGTCAACAACTCCATTGCCAAAAATGGCTCTTCGCCTTGGCGACCGACGTAATAGATCGTAACGACGTTGGGATGATTCAGTCTTGCCTGGGCAACTGCTTCCCGCAACATCATGGCGACGCGAGAATCGACGCAGTGGTGAGCGTTTCGCATGATCTTGACTGCGACGTAGCGTTGCAGCGACGTGTCCAAAGCTCGGTAGACAGCCCCCATGCCGCCCGCCCCTAATTTGCGATCGATCCGAAAGTGCCCGTATAGGCGATTGATGAGGTTTTCGCTATCCTCCAATTCAAAATGATGAATCTCCTCATCGTTTTGGAAATTGGTGATGGAAACCGTCGCGCTCATGGCGTGCTGAATGGCTTCGGACTGTACAATGCGTTTGCAGTCAGGGCATTCGCCGCCGACGGTTGGGTCCACGCGAAATTCGGTACCGCATACGCAATGATAGACAAGACCTGGTCTGCCTAAGTTGGCTCCGGCCGCTGGGGTTCCCTCGCTGTTTTCGAAATGTGTTAGTTGCGTCATCGATTCCATTCATTCAATTGTACACCCTTCTGTATTTCTCGAAATCAAACCGTTCATTTTTCTCAGATTCCACCCTCAAGAATGCCGAAACTGGGCATCCAATTCTTTCAGCACCCCACACTTCATCGCTATTGCATGAACATCGTCAGCGAAAACGTGGGCGATGGGGCCGAATTGGTATCAGTCAAGCAAAAGAACTCCCCTACCGGTTCTTCGTCGATCGAAACGCTTTTGTATGCGGTCGAGCCAGCGACGATTCCTCGAAGCGCGACGTGCGTTTCGAAAACTCACTTAGGAAACGCACCTAGAGCACTTTTACGAATTACAAACGCATTATAGTGTTGCGGATAGATAATTGGTCTTGCCGTACGCTTCCGTCGCGGAGCGAAGGGCGACATTGTCGCTCGTCGCTCCGCGAAGATTGCGTACACTCGACTGGGACGTGCTCTTGAAAGGTTGCGAATCATGAAGATATGGATTGATGCCGATGCAGCCCCTCGCGAAGTCAAAGAATTGATTTTCAAAGCGGCGACGCGATTGAAGTTACCTGTCGTTCTCGTCGCCAACCAATCGATGTGGGTTCCAACTGGCTCGTTGTTTTCCAGTGTGGCCGTTCCTGAAGGAGCTAACGTAGCGGACAAATACATCGTGGATCACGCCGAACCCGGGGACTTGGCAATAACAGCCGACATTCCTTTGGCGGCTCAACTAGTCGACAAGCAAGTCTATGTCATCGACCCGCGTGGCGAGCAATATGATGACCACAACGTAAAGGGAAGATTGGCCGCACGCGATCTCTTTGACGCCGCCCGCGGGGCAGGTATGGAATTTTCAGGCCCAGCCCCTTACAGCCCAAAGGATCGCGGTGCCTTTGCTTCGGCTTTAGATCGTGTCCTGACCAAAGCGACCAAGGCCAAGAAACCGTGAGACTTGAATCGACCACCGATCACTTGGTGGTTCCATCTAATCGTTTAATAGTCAGCCGTAGGCGTACTTAGGCGCGCGGCAGCATGAAAACTACTTAACACGACGCGCAAGCTAGTGAATGTACGATCCCATTCACTAGCCTGCGCGTCTTGCTGGTACGCCTACGGAGACTGTTAAACGAAATGCATTTGGCCACGTGTTTAATCAACAAGCCCGTACTGTGTTGCTGATAGATAACCGGTCTTGTCGCACGCAATCGTCGCGGAGCGACGAGCGACATTGGTTTGACCTAAGACAATTGCCGGTGTGCTTCGAATAGCCCAACTCCGACGGCTACGGATAGATTTAAGCTGCGTACGGGGCCTATCATCGGAAGCGCGAGGCATTGCGATGCATATTGCTCGCGGACGGAATCAGGTAGGCCGCTGGACTCGCTTCCGAAGACTAGCCAGTCACCTAATTGAAAGGCCGCCTCGGTATAAGTCTTGGTCGCAAATTTGGTAAAGAACCATGTGCGATCAATCGGTAACATTGGAATCAAATGGCCCCAAGAATCCACTGATTCCCATTGGAGATGCTGCCAATAGTCCAATCCGGCGCGCTGCAACTGCTTGTTGTCCAAACGAAAGCCGGTTGGCCTTACAATCCAGAGTTTGGCATTGAGCGCCACACACGTGCGACCGATGTTGCCAGTGTTCTGCGGGATCTCCGGCTGATAAAGAACGACGTTTAATCGTGGTGTAAGCAAGCTAAGCACGTCGGCACAAGTCTTTGAGTGAAATTGATAATTAGCCGCAGGTTGTCTCGCTTTTGAACTTTGCGATTTTCTGGTAAGCGACGATCGCTTTGTTTCTTAGCCGCGATAGCGGCGACACTTTGTAGCCGTGGGGCTCGCCCCGGGCTTGCCCCACGGTCGAGACACCCTCCCGCTGGGAGGGTCGAGCGTAGCGAGGGGAGGGTGAAGTGCCTACAACGATTGCACAAGTCAGTTCACCCTCCCCCGGGCCGAAGGCCCGACCCTCCCCGAGCCTCCCCGAGCCTCCCCGAGGGAGGGTGACTTTGAATCCCTGAAAAACAAACCGGGCCTCCTAGCGCCCAACGGCTAATTGACTTTTGTCATGGCAACAGCGCGTCGCTTGGGCATGCAGAGCATCGCTTCGACAACCAACGCTACCAACATGATGATGAGGAACCACCGCCAAATCTCTTGCACCAAACTTTTTGCCGAAGCTCCAACCTCGATGCGAGACCAGTTCAATGCCCCGAATAAGCTCGAAAGCGTTTCCGCCGACACCAGCTTGCCACTGTCTTCATCGCCAAGCCTGTTTTGTGCAATCAAAAGATCGTTGGTTCGGTAAACACCCGTGTTCTGGGCATATTGGTTCGTCAAAATGGTCGAGTCACCTGCAGCTTGGGAGGCGGCATCCAACAGCGAGCTCACTGGTTGTCCCACGGTCACCA
Organism: Planctomycetota bacterium; assembly: GCA_026692905.1. Lineage (GTDB taxonomy): Bacteria > Planctomycetota > Planctomycetia > Pirellulales > Pirellulaceae > JBKCUI01. The sequence goes on along the minus strand of JAPLNL010000042.1, from coordinate 6,551 downwards.
TTCGGGTCGCGCCAATCCGTTCGGAGCCGGCGGCCAAAACCCGTTGGATGGCGATGTACATCACGATGCCATCCGAGGCCAAAGTCGAGTCTCGCAGCGATGGGGTCGTTGTGCAAACGTACACGCCATTTTTAGAAGAGCCAGTTGCGTCGATTCGCATGAGCAATGGCAACTCGTCGCTCATGGCCGCCAACACTGTCCCCTCCGCTCGCAACTTGCAAATCCGTTTGATGCCGAGTTGGCCAACTGGCAGCGGGGCTCCGTTGAGCGTATTGCCTAACAACTCGGAATCGTTTCTCCATTGCAAAACTTTGGCCAGCGTTACATCACCCTCGACGGTCTCAGCATCCGGTTTTGCTTTCGAATCCAAGGTTTGCCAGCCTGTCCACTGAATCCCCAATGCCGCTGTGTCGTTTGGCGTTTCGGGAGGGAATAGCAACACTTGACCACCCTGGGCGATGAATTGGGTCAACAACTCCAGCGAACGCCCCTCTGGCAATTGTTCATGCCATACGACCAATGCGACCGCGTTCCAATCGATGGAGTCGAGTTGCGAGGAAGCAACCGTTTCGGTTTCGCATTCGATGGCCTGCTCAGGTGAGATGTTCGTGCACAGCTCAATGGCTTCAATCACGCGTGGATTGTCGCTTACGATGACGGTATGTCTAGCGGGCGGTTTTTCGTAAACAAAGTAGCTGGTGTTGTCGGCGGGATTGATGTCGCCGGGACAACGGACCACGCCCCAACCTTGATCGAGGCCAGCGTTGTCGTTTTCGGAAGAAAGTGCAATTCGATAGTCGTTCACTTCCGCGGCCTCCGATTGCAAGTCGACATTGACGACCGACCTCGCGCCACCGACTTCGATTTCGACCGGGATTTGCAACGCAGTAGGTGCACCCGAGCCGAGTGTTCGCTCGATGCGAAAACTGAGCGACAGTTCGACGCCCTGAGGTCCCTTTACACGCTTGGCCGACAAAATACGTATTGAACGGTTTTCGCTAGAAGCAGCTCCGAGGTCCAAGATCTGAAATCGCACTTCTTGCGGCAGGCTGATAAACCCCTCTCGGTCCGCGGCCCATCTACCATCGCGGCTGCGCCAATCGCTCTCTCGCATGTCTGAGCATATCCAAATATTGACGTTACCGGTTCGATTGTTCTTGACATAGAGCAAGGCCCGCTCCAGCATGCCGGGGATGTCGCTCGTTAAGCCATTGGCAACCAGTGACGGGTCGGAAACCATGGCCGAGGGCGTTTCCAATTCGATGGGCTTTTCGCTGGCGGTATCAAACACGATGACACGTTGCACGCCGAGGGTTTTGAGAGTGCCTGACAGTTGCTGCAGGGCCCCTTGCAACTTGGTCGCACCGCTCCCTGCTTGCGCTTCTTGCATACTTGGCGAACGATCCAATAGCACGATGGCCACTTCGCTCGATCGGCTCCCTAGCAACCCAATCAAGCCGCTAGCCAAAGGCCTGGACGTGAAAAAGATCAAGCAAGCGACAGCCAGAGCACGCATCAGCAGAATGAGCCATTGCCGCAGCTTGGTATAACCGGCCGACATACGACTGGCTTGCATCAAGAACATCATGGCCGCCCAAGGTACGGTTTGAAAGCGTCTTTGATTGACCAAGTGAATGATGATCGGAACGGCGACGAGCGGCAACGCCACCAGCATCCAAGGCTGAATGAAATTCATCGAACCCCCCGACCACGCGTTCGGCCAACAAGGAACCGCATCATCGGATGCTCATACGCCTCACTCGTGATGACCCGATGGTAGTCAACCGCTGTCTCGAGTACGATCCGTTGCAAATCGGTCAGGTATGTATTCAGCGCTCGATGGTACCGGTCCGCGATTTCGGTCGGTTCGACAAACAACGGTTGGCCACCCTCCATATCCGTAAAGCGAACAGGACGCTGAAACGTAAACTCCATTTCGAGCGGATCGAGCAAATGAAACGCGGCCACATCATGCTTGCGAAATCGAAGGTGCTCGAAACACCCCTTCAAGATTGCAGGGTCGACGAAAAAGTCCGAGATGATAATCACCAAAGCGCGCTGTCGAATCGTTTCTGCAATTTCGTCCAAGATGGCGGGTAACTGCGTGTCGCCGGACGGTTTGGCGTTTTCAAGCGTATCGAGAATGACTTTTAAATGGGCAGCCGAGCGTCGAGGTGGAATGTTCTGAACCATCTTTTCGGCAACGCAAGCCAACCCGACCGCATCCCCTTGTTGGGCAGCCAAGTACGACATCGAAGCTGCGATTTGCCGTGCGTATTCGATCTTCGAAACATGTCCTTTAGAAGCATAAGCCATCGATCCACTGGTATCGACCACAACGCAGCATCGCAGATTGGTATCGGCCTCAAACTCCTTGACATAGTAACGATCGGTTCGCCCAAAGGCTCGCCAATCGAGGCGTCTCAAGTCGTCGCCGGGTACGTACTTTCGATACTCTGCGAACTCGACGCTCGAACCGCGGTGAGGTGACGAGTGCCTGCCAGAGATGTTGCCTTGCATGGCGTGCCGCGACATGAGCGGCACGGCAGAAAGTCGCGATAGGATTTTGGGATCGAGAAACGAACGTGCGGTTGGAAGCATAAATGAAGCGTTCGGCCTATTCCATTTCCTCGACCAAACGCTGCACGATTTGCTTGGCCGACATGCCTTCGGCTTGGGCAGCAAACGTCGTAATGATTCGGTGCGTTAGGACTGGCTTGGCCACCGCTTGGATGTCTTCCATGCGAACCATGTAGCTACCCAAGAGTGCGGCCCGGCTCTTCGCGCCCAAGATCAAATTTTGGACAGCACGCGGACCAGCCCCCCAACTAACATAAGGTCGCAACCAAGTAGGTGCGGTTTCGCCCTGAGGTCGTGTCTTGCGTACAAGTCGGGCAGCATAATGATAAATGTGATCCGGCACAGGAAGTCGACGAACCAACCGCTGATGAGCGATGATCTCTTCGGCGCCCATGAGCTGATTGAGTTTGACGTGATCGTCCCCAGTGGTTGTGCGAGCAATTTGGATTTCTTCTTCTTCGTTTGGATAATCCAGTTCAACCAAAAACATGAACCGGTCCAATTGAGCTTCAGGTAGCGGGTAAGTACCTTCCTGTTCCACTGGGTTTTGAGTGGCAAGGACCATAAATGGCGACGTAAGCTCAAACGACTTGCCAAGAACCGTGACCCGCTGTTCTTGCATAGCTTCCAAGAGAGCCGCCTGTGTCTTAGGTGGGGCGCGATTGATTTCGTCGGCTAAAATAATGTTGGAGAAGATCGGACCTTGGATGAATTGAAACTCGCGACGGCCATCCTGAGTCTCCTGCAAAATGTCGGTTCCGGTGATATCCATGGGCATCAAGTCGGGCGTAAACTGAATGCGGCTAAATCCCAGCGACATGGTTTCCGCAATTTTGCTAACCAGCAACGTCTTGGCGAGACCAGGTACCCCCATCAGCAAGGCGTGTCGTCGGGCGAACAAACAAATCGCGAGTTGTTCGATGACCGCCTTTTGGCCAACGATGACCTTGCCTAGCTCGGCCGCAAACTCAGAATAGGCAGTTCGCAATTTGTCGATCGCCTGTACGTCATGGTCCGTTAAAGAAGGAGCGGTAGCGGCACCAGACGAAGCAGTATTATTCATTGGGATAGCGGTGTTAGAAGTGCTGAAAAGAACTACATCCAGGTTTAGACCAAGCCAATGCAGAATGCAATAGGCCGGCTGATAATCGGACAACCACAAACATCAAAAAAACTGATTCAGCCTTTTTTGCGGATAACTTGGGACGCAGAGGAAGCCGGTACGGAAATATTTTGCGATGTTTCGTCGCTGCCACTCACGTTTGCTGGAACATTCAACATGGCTGAGCTAAATCGTAGGCGGCTTGTGCGCTACCCCAGAAGAACGTGACGCCGGAGCCTCCATGACCATAGTTATGGACGATCATCCGTTGCGAGTTGGAATCCATTTCGATTCGCGGCGGCGAATGGGACCGCACAGGCCTGAGGCCAGCTTTTGATTTCCAACTGGAGCCAGGGGCCAGCGGGATCGGTTTGCCTGAGACTATTTGGCATCGCTCAATGATTCCTAGCACATCTTCGTCTGTTCCAACCCATTGTTGCTTGGCCCCATCGCTTCCCGTTTGCCATGCTTCACCTAGTTGGGTGACCGGCTTGAGAGTACCTCCAAGAATGGTCCTCGAACCTTGCGGCACGATATACGTTGGAAGATTGGAGCTTTTACCTTTCTCCAGGAACAACAATGTTTCACCCAGCGGTTCCCCTGGCAATTCAATGACCGTGCCTTGGAATCCGACTAAAACTGGATCGCTTGTTAAGTGTGTTGCCCAGCCCCCGGTGCAGTTCACAATCCAATCATAGGAATCGTCGATTTCATTGAATGAGGTAACACGATGCTCCTTAACTTCGCCGCCGAGCGCCACCACCTCGCGTTGTAGCCAAGTTAAGAATGTAGGGATTTGGATAACAGGCACTTCAAAGGACCAACCACCAACAATGGGTCCGACGGTTTGATCCTCACCCAGAACCGATGGAATTTCCGTCGAGGCTAAATGTCGAAAGTTCGTATCCAACTTGGCCCACCAGGGAGTCGTGGTTTCAGCAAGTTCGACCGTCTCATCAAAATACGCACGCCCTTTTCGAAGCGAAATTCCAGTGTCGCTCGATTGCATGCATTCCTTGAGAAAGAGGTAGGTCGGCTCTGCTAGCGCGATCTCTTGTTCGAGCGACAGCGAACAAGCGTAAGGAAACCAGAAGGCAGCCGAGACGGGAGATGTTGGCATAAAGTGGCTTGGGGAACTAACCATGGTCACGCGATGACCGCTTCGAAGGAAGCGAAGTGCGGAACCAAGTCCGATAATCCCAGAGCCTACGACACAAACCTTTTTGGACATCTTATCACGACTACCCTTCACAATTCAACAATGACGATTCAACTGGGAAATTTTGACGAATCTAGGCCGTTTGGTCCAGATTTCATTCCATTGGCCCAACATGTGGATGATAACCGATTTAATTGCCTCGAAATCCTCTGGTTTTCACCAAGTTGGGATTGGAGGAATGGCGGTGCATGCCTACCCTACTTGGGTGTTCTCGGAATAAGTTCGCGCACTTCGCTGTCTCCCCCTACAAATGACTCGCGGCCCTTAGTGGACGACGACTGTCTTGTGTCGGTAGCCGGGCAGAGGTCGAACCGTTTTTGGAATCCACGGTGAATTGTTAGACGTCCCATTTGAGCCATGCATGCGTAACCCTAAAGAACTGCTAGTTGCTTCCAAAGCCTTTACGTCCGAGACGAAATGGATCAGCTGGTGGCATTTGCTGACCTCTATCGGTTGTTATGCGCTCAGCTTAGCGGTGGCCTGCAGCGATTTTTTTCCGTTGATTGTTCGCACGATAAGCAGCTGTGTCAGCGGTCTGGTCATCGTTCGGTTGTTTATCATTTACCACGATTTCAACCATGGCGCGATTTTGAGGAGATCTTGGATTGCCGCATCCATTTTGAAGTTGTACGGGATGCTTGTCCTGAGCCCATCCAGCGTATGGACTCATTCACATGATCACCACCACAAGCATAATTCTCGCTCATCGGGTAACAATACGGGCTCGTACCCGCTGATGACTCGCGATGAGTATGTCAAGGCAGACCGTTGGAAGCGATTTGCCTATGCTGTTTCTCGGCATCCCATTACGGTGTTTGGCGGTTATTTGACCGTGTTTTTGTATGGAATGACAGTTCGCTCTTTCTTTTTGCATCCGCGCAAGCACTTTGATGCCGGCGTTGCAATGGTTCTCCACGTAGCGTTGCTTACGTTTTGCTACAAGCAAGGCTGGGATATTCTAATCCTAGGAATGTTACTGCCGTTGGTCGTCGCATGTGGTCTTGGGGCCTATCTCTTTTACGCACAGCACAATTTCCCAACTTGCCAGTTGCATCGTCGCGAAGATTGGCATTACGTTTTGGCAGCATTGAAATCCTCGAGCTACATTCGAATGAGTAAATTGATGCACTGGTTTACAGGCAATGTGGGATATCACCATGTTCATCACTTGAATGCAAAGATACCGTTTTATCGCTTGCCAGAAGCGATGGCGGCAATGGAAGAACTTCAAACACCCGGAACGACGACGCTTCACCCACGCGATATCTTGGCGTGCTTTCGACTAAAATTGTGGGATGCAGACCTCTGCAAATTCATTTCGTTTCGAGAAGCTGTCAAAGGTTAGGTTGACATGACGCGCATGGTTGCGCTTCGTGCCGGGTAGATTCACTAGTGGTGCGATTCTAAGTTAACGTGGGATAGGCTTCCAGCCTGTCAACCGCAGTATCGACAGGCTGGAAGCCTATCCCACATACTCAGACTCAAGTTTTTTAATCAAGGTCAATTAGTGAAAACGGCACTGGCTTGCACGTCGTGCCGGGTAGGTTCACTGGCTTGCGCGTCGTGCTAGGTCGATTCACTAGCTTGCGCGTCGTGCTAGGTCGATTCACTAGCTTGCGCGTCGTGCTAGGTCGATTCACTAGCTTGCGC
>JAPLNL010000041.1 GCA_026692905.1 Planctomycetota bacterium | reverse complement strand
CTTCCTTAACACGACCGAAACTCTTGACGAGTTTCGCTACATCGGTGAGTTGTTTTCGAAGCTTTCGATGAAATGTCGCAGGCTTTGATGTGTCGCTGGCAACCTAATTGCTGGAGGATTGCTCTGCTTTCCAGTTGGCAAAAAAGGATAGGCATTCAGGATTGGCCAATGCACCTGCGTTACCGAGGTCTTTGCCGCTGATTGCGCTTCGGACCGCGATCTCCGAAATCTTTCCGCTGATCGTGCGAGGTAAGTCAGGGGCTGCAGCAATATGCCTTGGAACATGTCGCGGCGAACATCGTTCTTTAAGCCTCAGCCGAATCGACGACTTGAGTTCACGCGTAAGGGTCTGGCCGCTTTGCATTTTGACGAACAACACAATCTGCTCGTCTCCATCGCTACGAAGTACCGTTGCTAAGCATTCGGTGATCTCAGGAAACACCTCTACTTGCTGATAGATTTCAGCCGTTCCGATTCGAACCCCGCTTGGATTCAGTGTCGCATCAGACCGCCCGAAGATTTGAAATCCACCGTTGGCGGATTGCTGTGCCCAGTCCCCATGACACCAGACCCCGTCGAATCGTTCGAAATAAGCAGCGCTGTACTTTTCATTGTTGGGATCATTCCAAAAGCCAACAGGCATACTTGGAAAAGCAGACGTGCAAACCAGTTCACCCGGTTCATCCAAAACCGAAGTCCCTTGATCATTAAACACATGGACATCCATCCCCAACCCCTTGCATTGGATCTGGCCGCGAACCACGGGGAGAGTTGGATTTCCGAGCACAAAGCATGAGAGAATATCCGTTCCACCTGAGATAGAGGATACGCAAATCGAAGAACCAATGGCTTGGTAGATCCAGTCGAAGGTTTCCGGGAGCAACGGCGACCCGGTCGAAAGTACACATCGCAAAGCATGGACCGAAACATTCTTGGACGGCTCGTAGCCGTCTTTCTGTAGGGTCGTGTAATAGCGAGGACTTGCACCGAAGTGCGTAATGCTCTCCGCTTCTGCAATCTTCCACAACGTTTCCGAACCCTGGGCAAAAGGTGAACCATCAAAAAGGACAATGGTCGCTTGCGAGGCGAGTCCGCTGACCAGCCAATTCCACATCATCCAGCCAGTCGTTGTGTAGTAGAATAGAGTGTCGCCTGATTTGAGATCACAATGCAGCATATGTTCTTTTTTGTGCTGCAAAAGTGTTCCGCCTGCTCCATGCACGATGCATTTCGGAACACCTGTTGTGCCTGACGAATAGACAACACATAACGGCTGATCGAATGAAAATCGTTCGAACGCCAAGACGTCCAAGGGATGCTCACAGGCATCGGACCAATGGTATTGAGTAACGAATGGTTTGACGCTCGCGGTGTTATTCGAATAGGCAACATTGAGACCGCTCCCACCAACCACCAGCAAAGTTTTGACCGTTGGAAGTCGACTCAGGATTTGATGGACTTTGCCGATCGGTCGAATGGTCTTTCCGTTGTAAATGCATTCGGCGGCCGTCAGCATAACAACCGGTTCGATTTGACCGAATCGATCGCAAATTGCATCTTCACCAAAATCGGGCGAGCATGAGGACCATATCGCGCCGATGGCTGCCGTCGCTAACAATCCAATGACTGCCTCGGTGTTGTTGGGCATGACTGCAACGACTCGATCGCCGTGGCCAACACCTTGCGATTTCAAAAACGTTGCAACATGACAGACTTTGTCGAACAATTGTTTCCGTGTTAGCAAGGTCCGTTCGCCACTCTCGCTGATACCAACGATCGCTACTGAATCCGCGAACATCGGATCCGTCATTCTTTCTGCATGTAGTAGCTCTTCCGCAAAATTGAGTCGAGCGTCAGGAAACCACTTCCCATTGAATACCCTTGTACCGGGCGAAAATGCAGCTTCACCCATATCCCCCTCGACCTCACAGAATTTCCAAATCGCCTTCCAGAAGTCGCCGGCATGGCTGATGCTGGCGGCATGAAGAGATTCGTAGTCCGGGCCAAGATCCGACAGAAACGTTTCTCGGAAAAAACTTGCAAACCGGGTTATGTTGGCTTGCGGGATCGCAGATTCGCTGGGGCGCCAAAGGAACTTTGGGGCAGGGGATTCCATGTGAAAGATAGGACTGTACCGTGTTGGTGATTACTAACTCAAAAGAATGTCGAACGATTGAGCCAATCGTTCAACACGATTCAAAACTCAGGTTCAATCGAAGCCGACATGCTGCCCGTCGACTTCTTGCTGTATGGGTCCACTCCAAATGCTCGAATCTGATCGCGTTTGAGTTCGGCATGTTCCATGGTGGTCGTCAAGCAAATAGCGCGACCTGTCCGATCGACTTCATCCGCAATCTTTCGGCCTTGGGTTGGCGACAAATAGAAGAGGTTTTGCATCATCTCGATGACATACTCAAAAGTATGTTCGGGATCGTCCCACAAAATGACGTGGTACCGCGGCTGCTTCTTTGTCTTGGGTGGAGTGTTCTTAGGACGAACGATCGGCTCTGCGACTGCGGTATTGGAATCTGACATTTGCATTTGCCCTGCGTCTGTTTCGCAATGGGAAAGGGGGAATGGTCTAACTAGGTTGCACTCAAAATCGTCGCGACCCGTACGACAAACAAATCCGGTACAACTCCGTTATATTGTAAACCTATACCAGGTGGTCTTTGCAAGAACAAATCATACGAAACTTAGAACCGATAATGACAGATTTTCCCTCACTCGATCGATTCCTACAGAATAACCGTCAAAGTCACTTGGACGAGCTCTTTGAACTGCTCCGCATTGCGAGCATTAGCGCCGACAGCACCAAGGGTGCCGAAATGTCCCAAGCCGCGAACTGGGTTGAAGCCAAACTTGCTGCCGGAGGCCTAAAAACCGAGCAAATTCATGGGGATGGCCCGCCGCTGGTCTACGCGGAATCAGAACCCGTACCTGGCAAACCTGTCGTTCTGGTCTACGGCCACTACGATGTTCAGCCGGTTGATCCGCTCCATTTGTGGGATTCGCCCCCTTTCGAACCCGTCCTCAAAGATGGGAACATCGTTGCTCGCGGATCGACCGATGACAAAGGCCAGATGCTTACCCACGTTCAAAGTGTCCTCGCCTGGCACCAATGCGGTCAAAAGTTGCCGCTCCAAGTCAAGTTCTTGATTGAGGGGCAAGAAGAGAATGGCAGCGAAGTGCTCGAGGCAAAACTGGGTGAAATCACCGAACAAATCGCATGCGATGTGATTGTTATCTCCGATTCATCGCAGTACGCCAAAGGTCAGCCCGCAATCACATACGGTCTTCGAGGCATTGCCTACTACGAATTGCGAGTTCACGGCCCAAAGGCGGATTTGCACTCCGGTTCGTTCGGTGGCGCCGTGACAAATCCTGCTTTGGCTTTAGCACGTATTCTCACTGAGATGAAGACTGCGGACGGCAAGATTCAGCTGCCCGGCTTTTATGATTCCGTGGTTGAGCTCGTGCCGAGCGAACGCGAGATGTGGGCCAGCATGAGCTTCTCAGACGAGGTGTTTGCAAAACAACTTGGGGTCGATGCTCTTACGGGGGAGGCTGGTTACACGACGTTAGAACGACGATGGGCCAGACCGACCTTCGATGTCCATGGTCTATTAGGAGGGTATCAAGGAGAAGGGGGCAAGACCATCATCCCGTCTTGGGCTGCTGCCAAAATCAGCTTTCGATTGGTGCCAAACCAGGATCCCAAAACGGTTAGCATGCAACTGCAAGAATTTATCCATAGCCATACCCCGCCAGGCGTGCGAGTGGAAATCATCGACTTGCATGGAGGTCGCGGAGTTATGGTGAATCCCAATTCCAAGTTCATGCGAGGCGCGATGCAAGCGGTCCATGAAGGCTTCGATGCCATGCCAGTCTTGATACGCGAAGGGGGCTCGATTCCGATCGTGGCGCAAATGGTGGAAGCCACCAAAGCCGACGTTTTGCTTTTAGGCTGGGGGCTTGATGACGACGGGGCACACAGCCCGAATGAAAAATTTTGCTTAGAAGATTACTACCGAGGCATTCGAGCCAGCAGTCGACTCTGGCATTACTTGGCTGAGGGAGCCAGGCACACCCGGCAGGCGGCAGTTTGAAATCAACTTAGCACGACGCGCAAGCTAGTGAATCTACTTTCCAATTCACTAGCCATGGTGAGCGGCAGTTTGAAATCAACTTAGCACGACGCGCAAGCTAGTGAATCTACTTTCCAATTCACTAGCTTGCGCGTCGTGCTAAGTATGATGGAACCCACTGCTCGCCTAAGACGTTACTTCAAATACTTGTCAAACCAGTCGGCCATGTCTTTTGCTAGCCGGCGGTTACCTTCTTCGTTGAAACCATGTGCAGCACCAGGAATCACGACCAGCTTGTTGTCTACTTTGGCTACGTCGAATGCCTGTTGGATCTTTTCACTGTGCCAAAGGGGCACGAGTTCGTCTTGGTCTCCATGATACAACAAGGTCGGCGCGTCATCGGCCGTTACGTGCATCAAGGGCGAAACCGTTTCGGCGCGTTTCGGGTCGAATTTGAGCGCTGGAAATTGCTCTCGACGCGGGCTCTCTGGGGCAACATAGGGAGCAAGATCGGTTGGTGGAAAAACCGCAACGACGGCGGCGACACGGGCAACTTCGTCTGAACCTTGTTTTGCGCCGCCAACAGTTCCGAGCATCAACGAAAGATGGCCACCTGCGCTGTACCCAAAGACTCCAAGTTTCTTTGGGTCGATTTGCCAGTCTGCCGCATGTTTTGCAATGAAGCCCAAAGCCAACTGGACATCCCCCACGCATTCTGGAACAACGTAACGAGGGCTGCTGCCGTGCCGAACTGCTAAAACGGTGTAGCCTCGATCGAGCAAATGCTTGAACATCGGAGCGATTTGCTTTGGCTCAGCCCAACTTGAGACCCAGCCGCCACTGACCATGAATAGGACTCCATGTCCGTTTGCGTTTTGCTTGGGCTGGAAAACGTCGAAGGTGAGTGCCATTCCGTCCTTGTGTCCATAGACAACGTCGGGAATCACTTGCAGCGAATCGAGTTGAGCCTGCGACGCACCCGGCTGAAAGGATATGGCTAAGATGATGGCGGCGGCACCTAATTTCCAGGGCATTCTTGGTCGGTTCTTCATGCGGATGACGTTTTTATTCTCGAGAGGTTTATGGATTGGTCGTGTGCGAATACGTCTTTGACATTGTAACACATGTCGATCTATCCAAACGGGTTCGCAGCTGCGATAATTTAAGGCTTGGATACTTCGGCAATCTAATATGACGTGCGTGTTTTTGGGAGAGGCAGCCATGAAGAAACGAGCGATTTGGTGCTTGTTCGCTGTTGCGATTTGCCTATTCGGTTTGAGCCTTTTAGGGCTTGGTAAGTTTGGTTTGGGTACATTCCAATCCAGAGCACCGTCGCCAGTTACGATCGCCGCGCCCCATCTGAACCGAGCTGAAGAAAGTATCGCAAAAGCCACTCGAACGCATTTTCAGGCGATAGACGCTTTGTTCGTTAGGAGTCGATCTCAATCACCAACCTTTGCCAAGTCGGCGTTGGGGTGGGGAAGCAAGTGGCGTATTATTGCGGATGCGACTCCATTCACACGCGGCGATCGTCATGCGGAGTACTTGAAAGAACAGTTCGAAGCGCAGGTGCTCAAGGGAGAAGATCTCAGCAAAGCAATTGAGCAGGCGGTCAATGAATTTCTTGCGGAGATACGAAATTCAGAAAGCAAGATGCTCGTCGATTTGCGAGTTGACGTCGAGGACTTCAAGAGCACATACGAGCTTGGGCGGATGGACTCTGCAGAGGTACAATCGCAATTTGACGCTGCCGTTGAAAACGCCATGTTGATTTCAGGCAATGACCTGCAATCGAATATCAGCTCTCAGCTCGTATCCATCGTTGTTGGCGAAGTGCTGACTCAGGTGGCGATTCGATTGGGGGTGTCCGCTGGTATCCTTGGTACAGGCGCGGCGTCAGGATGGTTCACTTTGGGCGTAGGCGTTATCGTTGGCCTTGTCATCGACCAAATAGTTTCCGCCATCTGGACTCACATTAGCGATCCGCAAAAGAACCTGGAGGAAGAGCTCAATATCCAGCTCAAGGTGATGCAGAGGCTGATTTGTTTTGGCGACAAAGACACCAAAGGATTAGTGCAGCATTTTGAAGAGATCGCCAAGTCGCGAGCCGAGCTACGGCGTGTTGCCGTTTCGAAATTGCTCGGTGCAGCCCCCGATTCCATTCCGTCTACGAAGTAATTCGCGAGGTTTAGTATGAGTCCGAATTCAAAGCTATGGCTTGTGCCAGCCTGCCTCGTCATGTGTGGCCTGAACGTGTGTCAATGCTCTGCTCTTTTTGCGCAAGGAAAGGCCGTCATGGCACGCGAGTTGGTTGAGTTTATATCTCGCCGATTCGGAAAAGAGGTCGCAGAAGAAGGGAGTGAGATTCTAACTCGCAAGGTCGAGTCACTACTCGTTAAGTATGGAGACGATGTAGCGGCAGCGGTTCGGAAGGTCGGTCCTCGATCCGTTCAATTGCTAGATAACGCAGCTGCGGAAGGGGTCGAACAATCCGCTAGACTCTTAGCCAAGCATGGTGACGATGCGATTTGGGTCGTCGCGAATCAAAGCCGACGAGCGATCGCGTCTAAGCTCGGCGACGAGGCCGCGGAAGCCATGATGAAGCATGGAGAGATCGCGGAGCCTATCTTGGAGCTAGCCGGACAGTCCGGTGCGGCCGCCCTAAGAAACGTTTCGACCAAGGGTGGGCGACAACTCAAGATGATGTTAGACGATGGGGTATTGGCAAAAATAGGTAAAACTTCTGAGCTCATGAATGTTGTTGGAAAGTATGGCGACGATGCCATGAATTTCGTTTGGAAAAACAAAGGCTCGCTTTTGGTTGGAACGGCGCTCGTCGCGTTCATCGCGGATCCAGAACCGTTTATTAACGGAACGAGGGATTTGGCGGGTGTCGCTGCGAATGTCGTGGTCGAGCCGATCGCAAAAGAAATCGGAGCGCGAACGAACTGGACGCTCACCATTTGCACGTTGGCTGTTCTGTGCATGGCCTACCTCGGATTCAAGCAGTGGCTACGAAAGCCTAGGCGATAGCCAGGTAGCTGTTGAAGAAGACAAAGTGTTGGCGTTTTTTCACGGCAAGGCTTTTTTGGTTAATTGAAACGCAGCCCGAACTTCATCGGGGATCGCAATTAGTTTGAGCGTAACCAAATCAACGAACACTCAACGCTGACAACGCGTTCTTCCAAAAAGACAATTCTGTCCGTCATGAATTTAGATCGCACCTAGAGCGTTGAGCATATTTGCCATGCTTTCGCCAAGAATCGTATCAACACCGGGCGCATAGTCGAACACCTCGACACTGACCCAGCCCGCATAATCAATTGCCTTGAGGGCAGCAAAGATGGGCTTTTGATCGACATCGCCCATGCCTGGCCCAAGCCGGTTCGGGTCGTTTGCGTGGAAATGAATCATCAAGTCTTCGTGCTTGCGGATAATTGAGTCGATCGGTTCTCCTTCGCTACTCATAGCTTTGACATCAAGATGCAATTGGATTTGAGGGCTGCCAATCATGTCAATCAACTCGCGGGCTTGGAAGGCATGATTCAGGAAGTTTCCTTCCTGAGGTCCGAGCGGTTCGACCGCGATTTGAATTCCGTACATCTCTAGGCATGGAACGACGCCAGCAAGAAGGTCCGCCGCGTTTGCCATCGCTTGTTCGTGGCTCATGGTGGCAGGGAAATTCCTTTGCAAAGGCGAACCCAGCACCATCAGTTTGCCACCTATGTCACTGCAAAGTTGAGTCAGGGCACAAAGGTATTCGCTAGTCTTGGAGCGAATGTTGAGGTCCTCGGTGGTGAGATGGTAGCCCGAGGTTTTGGCAAGCAGCCAATGCAGCCCGACAATCTCAAGCCCATGTTCGGCAGCGCATTGCTTGTATTCGGAACGCTGGGAATCGGATATTTGGTAAACATTGGGGCCTAAAGTGAACGGGGCAACTTCGATGCCCGCGTACCCGTACTTTCTTGCCGCTTGAAACCCTCGTTCGATTGGCCAATCGCCGAAGGTTTCGTTGCAAATCGCAAATTTCATAACCATCCAAACTGAGAATGAATGTTCGCTCGCCAGCAGACTGTCTTAGTCACAGTGGAATACATCTGCGGCCAACTTCGAAACAAATCGTTGAACTCGACTGATGTTAGTCGACGGACTTCGGAACTTCTCCGCCCGCACGTGTTGCAAGCGCTTGGTACACTTCCAAGTCGATGCTGTTGGACAAATACTTGGTCGAACAGTCGCCATTCACAAAGTGCGTACCGCCAGTATGATAGCTGGAAAAGTCATCGAAATGTCCGATGGGGCTGTTGGGAACGTGGTCGGTCGTCCCAAGAAACCTTGCCGATGCACCAGACGCTTCGGAAATGTATCCGTGCCATAGAGAGCCGCCCAATCGGCTGCCTCGCTCACCAAAGATAATGGTATTGCTAACGCCGTCCGTCATGTCCCGCATTCGAATGAAGGAATTGCCAAAAAAGACACCGTCCCCTCTGTATGGGACATCATCGATTTCGAGCGTACCGAACACTCCAACGTAATTCGACTTTGCAATGCGAAAGAGTTTATTGCCGATGTCGATATTCTGTCCTCCATCCTCATCCAAGCCCGAGTCTTCCGCAATTTCGAAAATCGAGGGAGCCGGATCGGAGGGGCAGATAAAGGTCGGGATGACCGTTTCGAGGAACGGGCGATTCACGATCGAATCGATCGAAAAATGGGTGTCCAATCGGTTGGAAAGATTGGTTTGCTCCATAAAAGGAAGGATCGCTTGGCTCATGCTCCAGCCCGGCTTGGTCGTTTGCTTCCAATCGACCCAGCCGCTTGGAAATCGTTTGTACGCCGATTCGTAGTTCGTCAAAGCCAAACCGATTTGGCGTACGTTGTTCATGCATTGAGCTCGGCGAGCTGCTTCTCTGGCCGCTTGAACGGCCGGCAACAACAATCCCACCAAGATCCCAATGATCGCAATTACCACCAATAGCTCAACCAAGGTAAAGCCGCGTCGCTTCTGCATTTTATTTAGGGAGTTCGTTTTCATACTTTGTACCGAAAAGAGGGAAGGCCAGACTGCCGCTCAAAACCGCTTAAAACGCAAATGCAATCGAATTGCGTTTGTTTATCATATCGATTACGGCCAAGGCTTGTCAACGGTTCAGCAAATCGATTCCCAATTTTTGCCTAGAATCTGCTCCGATTCGGACAATTGTTCCGGTGGGATGCCGAAGGATTTGACGACAGCGGGCTAGTTATGATCGCCAATTTTCAAAGGGGATCACGCGGGGATCACGCGGAGACGCGGAGAGAATGCATCTCAAAGCTCCGCGTCTCGGCGCCTCCGCGTGAGAATCGATACTCATGGCGGCTGAAAAACTGCTCGACTCTATTGCTCAGGATGATCTCCACTCGATGAGAGTCCTTAGACCAATCTTGTCAGGACTGAGGGACGCGGAAGGGGAAATTGTTGAACTGTCGACCTGATGATCGCAAAACGGGCACCCAAAAAGCCGTGTTTTGTGCAGCGAGAAGTATTGGTCGCTGATTTTATTCCGATGAAACTAAGCTTTTTCCGGCGATTTTGCCAATTTTCGCCATCTGCTATAATCCTGATACGAAATCAGAACTTCAATCGAAGGAATCAATTTGTGTCGCAGTTAAAGGGTCTGGCTACGGCACGAACGCCGGACCGCCCTAATCTCCGCTGCCGTGACCGGGAAAATCGACGTCCGCGAACTCGCCTTGCAAGGAGCAAAACAATGACGCCATATGTTCCCGATGAATTGCCTTTGACCTGCCTTGATATCCGACGATTGATCAAAAAAGTCGGCACTGCAAACGCTGCTATCGCGCGGTATGACGGTTTACTTCAACGCGTCGTTAAGGAGATTGGGGTACTGTGCGATAAGCGTTTGCAGATCGCTCTCCAGATCAAAAGCGGCTTGATTCACCGCTACGGGGTGTGATTCGCCATTCAATACGAAGATGGAGTTCGGCATCGTTTTCGTTTCGGGTTGGAGCAACAAATTTGGTAAGCCGGAGTTGGCTTACGATATCAGGCCGGAAACCAAGGAAGTTTCGTCGTTGCCATTTTTCAAGGAGAGATCGATTGTTTCAAGAATCAAGTATACTACACGGACTTCTCCCTTCCGTTTGCCTGGAATCTAGATGAATCAACCCAACCTTTCGTCCTTTATTTGGTCCGTTGCCGATCTTCTGCGTGGCGACTACAAGCAATCTGAGTACGGCAAAGTCATTCTGCCATTCACTGTCCTTCGACGCCTGGACTGCGTGCTCGATGGGACCAAAGAAGCGGTACTGAAGGAACTCGAGAAGCGAACCGCAGCCGGCATTGCCCCTGAACCGTTTCTGCTCAGGAAGTCGGGGCAACTGTTCTTCAATACATCCCCGCTGGATATGAAGAAATTGATGGGGGACCAAGATCACATCAAGGAAAACCTGTTCGCCTACATCCAAGCGTTTTCGCCGGCAGTCCGCGACATCTTCGAATCGTTCGAATTCCACACGCAGATCGAAAAGCTGGACAAAGCAGCCTTGCTTTACCAGGTCTCTGAGAAGTTCGCCAACATCGATCTTCACCCAGAAGCTGTCAGCAATGAAGACATGGGCGCCGTGTTCGAGGAACTCATTCGCAAGTTCGCTGAAATCTCCAACGAAACCGCCGGAGAGCACTTCACGCCCCGCGAAGTCATCCGGCTCATGGTCAACTTGCTCTTCATCGAAGACGACGATGCTCTCACCAAACCCGGCGTGGTCAGATCGATGTACGATCCAACGGCGGGAACTGGGGGTATGCTTTCGGTTGGTGGCGAGCATCTTGCCGAGCTGAACCCAGACGCACGTTTAGTCATGTACGGGCAAGAGCTCAATCCAGAGTCCTACGCCATCTGCAAAGCCGACATGCTGATCAAGGGACAAGACATCGCCAACATTAAGTTCGGCAACACACTCTCGAACGATGGACTCCCAGGAAAAGAGTTCGACTATATGCTGTCGAATCCACCCTTTGGTGTCGAGTGGAAGAAGATCGAAAAGGACATCCGCAAAGAAGCCGAACAGCAAGGCTTCAACGGTCGCTTCGGTCCCGGTCTACCAAGAGTTAGTGACGGCTCACTTCTGTTCCTGATGCATCTCATATCAAAGATGCGTCCCGCCAAAGATGGTGGCAGTCGATTCGGCATCGTCCTCAATGGCTCACCGCTGTTCACCGGTGGAGCGGGCTCAGGCGAAAGCGAGATTCGTCGCTACGTGCTAGAAAACGATTTGGTGGAAGCGATCATCGGCTTGCCCACCGACATGTTTTACAATACTGGAATTAGCACTTACGTTTGGATCGTTAGCAACCGTAAGCCGGCACATCGCCAAGGCAAATTGCAACTCATCGACGCAAGCGGCATGTGGCAGAAGATGCGAAAGAGCCTTGGCAGCAAGCGCAAGGAACTCAGTCCCGAACACATTGTCGAGATCACTCGACTATTCGGTGAATGCAAAGAAGTCTCCATCGATCCTGAAACCCGCAAGCCTATCAAAATCAAATCTGGCTCCCCTCGCCCCGCTTCGGGGAGAACTGTGAGTTACGGGGCTGGGGGTGAGGGGCATACGAACGCGACACCCATTAGCCGCATTTTCAAAAACGAAGAGTTCGGCTACCACACCATCACCGTAGAACGCCCCGAACGTGACGCAGCCGGCAACATCGTGCTCTCAACCAAAGGCAAGCTGAAAGGCAAACCGCAACCGGACGCCAACCTACGCGACACGGAGAACGTGCCACTGAGCGAGAAAGTCGAGACCTATTTCAAACGCGAAGTATTGCCTCACGCACCCGACGCTTGGATCGATCACGAAAAGACCAAAGTCGGCTACGAAATCCCATTCAACCGCCACTTCTACGTCTTCAAGCCACCAAGGGAACTTGCCGAGATCGACGCCGAACTGAAAGGGGTTACCGATCGCATCTTGAAAATGATTGGAGGATTGTCCAAATGAACAAAAACGAATTATCTCTCTATTCAGAACTGCTGTCTGAAATCAAAGCTCGTGTTCGACAAGCTCAGCAACGGGCGGTTTTGTCTGCCAACGCTGAGATGATCCTGATGTACTGGGACGTGGGACGAATGATTGCGTCTCGGCAGGAACGCGAAGGCTGGGGGGCAAAAGTGATTCCACGGCTAGCCGTTGATTTGAAGAATGAGCTTCCGGAAGAAAAAGGGTTTTCACCAGCGAATTTGAAGCGAATGGTTCGATTTTGGAACGAAACCCCTGAGTTTTCTTCAATTGGCGCACGGCCCGTGCGCCAAATTGCTGGCGACAAATCTTCCGTGGGCGGCACCGAAATTAGCGCACAGACCGTGCGCCAATTAAGTGAGCTCGCAACCGAAAATCTAAGTACGGCTTTGCTTCTGCAGGTGAGCTGGAGCCACAACATTGCTTTGATGCAAATGGTAAAGGATAAATCCATTCGGCTATGGTACGCTCGACAGACCATCGAGCAAGGCTGGAGCCGCGACGTTTTGACGGCTCAAATCAAATCACAGGCTCACCAGCGACTTGCTGTTTTACCATTTGCAACTTCGCTGTTTCGTCGTGGTGGATTTGAAGAAGGGGGAGTTCAAACCGGAGTATGCCGGCAAGATGAATTTCTATTGCTCGGTAGTCGATGACCAACTACGACATCCCCAAGATCAACCAACGCTTGGTCTAATCCTGTGTCAAACCAAAGATCGGATCATTGCGGAATATTCATTGAGAGACATCGACAAGCCGATCGGGGTGGCGGACTATGAACTGACTCGAGCATTACCCGAAAAACTCGCGTCCAGTCTGCCAAGCATTGAAGACATTGAAGCCGAATTGTCACAGGATTTGACCACAGAGGGCGAGTCATGAGAACTGAATATTCAAACGGGATCACGCGGAGGCGCGGAGACGCAGAGGGTGGGAGCAAATGATGGAACTGGATGAAATCACTGGGGCGATTATTGATTGCTCGATCAAGATCCATATTGAACTTGGGCCGGGGTTGCTTGAATCGGTCTATGAAGCTGTGTTGGCTCGTGCGTTGGAGAGACGTGGGTTACGAGTCGAACGGCAGCAGGTGATTCGATTTGAATACGATGGTATGGTATTCGAAGAGGGATTCCGAATCGACTTACTTGTGGAGGGGCGAGTGATAGTCGAACTCAAGTCGGTCGAAAAACTTGCTCCTGTTCACAGTAAACAGTTACTTACCTACCTTCGGTTGACAAATCTGCAAGTTGGATTGTTGATCAATTTCGGAGAAGCGACGTTAAAGGAAGGGCTACATCGCATTGTGAATAAACTTTCTGCGTCGGATTCAACGGTATTACGTGTGAACCGGAATAGTCCGGAGGTCAAAGAATGATCGTTCTCGGTTCTATGAATAAGTTTCACGCGGAGGCGCGGAGACGCGGAGAGAATGCATCTCAAAACTCCGCGTCTCCGCGTGAAAATCGGTACTCCTGGAGTCGACAAATGAGCTTTCCGACATACCCAAAGTACAAAGACAGCGGCGTCGAATGGCTTGGTGAAGTTCCAGCAAATTGGAATGTTAAACGACTGCGTTTCGCTACAGAAATCAATCCGTCAAAATCAGAGATCAGCCACCTTCCTCGTGAAACCGCCGTCTCGTTTTTGCCAATGGAGGCGATTGGGGATGACGGAACGTTGAACTTAGCAAAGGAAAAACCGATCGCCGAAGTGGAAACTGGATACACCTACTTTCGCAATGGTGACGTCACTGTAGCGAAAATTACACCATGCTTTGAGAACGGCAAAGGTGCATTGATGTGCGGGCTTACCCATGGAATCGGTTTTGGTACAACAGAATTGATAGTTGTGCGCCCAAAACCCCATGAAGTAATCGGCACATATCTCCACTACCTTTTCATCTCAACCGAGTTTCGCAGTCTGGGCGAATCACACATGTACGGCGCCGGAGGACAGAAGCGAGTTCCCGATGCATTTGTTCGGAACTTCGCAACGGCATTTCCGCCAATTACAGTACAAAATTTGATCGCAACCTTTCTCGACCGTGAAACCTCGAAGATAGACGCGTTGGTGGGAGAGCAGCGTCGGCTGATAGAACTGCTGAAAGAAAAGCGCCAAGCCGTCATCTCCCACGCCGTCACCAAAGGCTTGAACCCTCACGCCCCCCTAAAGCCCTCCGGCATCGAATGGCTCGGCGATGTGCCTAAACACTGGGAGGTGGTTGCACTAAAGCGAATCGCTTCCGTCCAAACAGGAGTAGCAAAGGGGAAGGACTTGACCGGCGAGACTACAGTGGCTGAATACGATTACCAGTTCGGATTACGCCCAGTTCTATTTCATGAGCAGATCGAAGCAGAGCACAAATCTTGCTTCCATCTCGTCAAGCAACCTCATGGAACTTCCGGTCGTGCTTCCGCCTGCTAACGAACAAACTTCAATAATCCGGTTCGTTTCGGAAAGCAGCTTGAAGCTCGACGCCCTAACCGCCGAGGCCGAGCGAGCCATCGAGCTGCTGCAAGAACGCAGAACCGCCCTGATCTCCGCCGCCGTCACCGGCAAGTTCGATGTTAGAGACTTCTTTGAATCGGAGAAGACATGACTATGATCGCGACGCTGAAGTTAACACTCGTACGTGGCAGGTATTTTGAGGATAACTGGACCGCTAACATCGAGTTGGACGAAGCATCGACGCTAGCAGAGCTTCACGATGCAATTCAAATGGCTGTCGGCTTTGATAACGATCACTCTTTTAGCTTCTTCGTGTCGCGCACCGATCGTAGCCGAACTCGTCAGTATTTTCACGACGAAGACGAGTCCGTAGATTCGAACACCGTTAAGAACATGTTTCCGCTCCCTGACAAACAATCTTTGTATTACCTGTTTGATTGGGGAGACGAGTGGGTTTTCAAAATATCGAAGATGCGAAAAAGCCTCCAGCAAGCCTCGCCCGGAGTTAACTACCCCAGAGTGGAAAGCGAATTGGGAACAACGCCTAGGCAATATCCTTCGTTTGATGATGAAGCTGACGAAGATGACGAAGAATGACACTTCACATCGTTCTCACGCACCAAAGCCGGATCGCCGTGATTTCCATTACGCCGTCGCAATCGGCTGGACCGACATACGAGGATTGCTGGAAACTGAGCAATCATGATTCAGGTTTTGTTCCTGTCAGTGTATAATTAGCTGTATTGCGTCAAGCTTACAATCAGTCCGCGGAGAGATTTCCAATGATCGCTATTCGACAAATTCATGAGCATCTTGCCGACGTGATTGAGGTCCCGCCAGAACTGCGCAATCGAAAAACCGAAGTTATCTTCTTGGCAATGGACAGTGCGCCACCTAACTCCGGGACGGAGGAGCAGGACAGTCCAGCGCCCGACACGAGTAACCACTCGGCAGTCGAGTTCTTTGGTTCAATCCCAGACTTTCCGGAGCGAACGGCTCAAGGAGAGTGCGACTCGCGCCTGGAATTGACCTGATGTACCTATTAGACACCAACGTATGCATTCGTTTCCTTCAAGGACGCAGCGACAACTTATTAAAGCGATTCAATTCAGTTTCGGCCCAGGGAAAAGTGCATTTGTTCGATTGTCGCTGCCGAGCTGCTGTACGGTGCAGCTAAGTCGCAAAGGAAACAGGACACGTTGAATCAACTTGGCAAGTTCATGGCTTGCTTTCGATTTTTTGATTTCGATCTTGCGGCGGCATACCAATTCGGTGAAATTCGCGCAGAATTGGAACGAACTGGACGTCCCATTGGACCATTCGATATGCAGATTGCAGCGATTGCCAAGGCCAACCAACTTGTTGTAGTCACGCATAACATATCTGAGTTTTCGCGGGTACCCGGGCTAATTTGCGAAGATTGGGAGTGTTAGTTAGGCCGTTACAACCAAGCGCTTTCGGAATTAATGGGCGACATACTAAACAGTGCGGTCGAGTACCCGAAACTATTTGTGTCTCGTTTTTTGCCTTTTACGATTCACAAATCACTTTGTAACTCACAGACGAGTCACAAAACCGCTGGATCGTGGCAGAAGTTACTATTGGATGGCGTTATGTTGCCGCAGACAGAAAATGAAAAACTAATCGATTGCAAGCCCAGCAATATATGACCATCCACACCGAAATCCACTTCGAAAACGCCATCTGCGAGCATCTTGCAGACCACAGTTGGCTCTACGCCGATAGCGATGCAAGTAGATACGATCGGGCTCGAGCGATATTTCCTGACGATGTGATTGCTTGGCTTCGGGAATCGCAACCGGATGCTTGGGATGCTGCGACCAAGAGCCATGGCGCTAACGCTGGTGAAGTGATCGTTATCCGCTCAAAGCCTTGGTCGCTTTCTCGGGTGAAGTGACCGACACCGAAACATCACCGGACCCATTCACCGAAAACAGCAAAACGCTGAACCCGAATTTAAAGGGTCGCGATATACGAGAGGCGTTCAAAGAGGACGAGTATCAAATACTGTTGGTCGCAAACAAATTCCAAACCGGCTTCGATCAACCGCTTTTGTGCGGAATGTACATCGACAAACGCTTAGTTCCGAAGCCATTCGAAAAGGTTTGAAGGCAATCTTGCTGGGGCCGGCAAAGCTCTATGAGGCTTTGCGCGATCACAAATCGGTTTAGGCATATTCCATGTGCTGATCACTAGGAGTCATTGGCAATTCACTTCGGCGGACTGCACGACGGACCGTACCTGCTACTTTTGTCGACTGTGTCCATTCGAACTGTCCGATATGAGCATACCCCCCTGATTTGTAAGGGATTAACCCAGAAAACCAAGGTTTGGGGGCAATGAGAGAGGGGATTTTGGTGGTGTAGTCACCGGTGTAGCCTTTCTGAACTACACCCGTTTTCGATCCTTTTTGCCTGTTTCTTTGGGCATGAAAAAACCCTGATTTCTTAGGGATTAACCGAGAAAAACCAGGGTTTGGGGGCAATGAGAGCGCTGGGGCTCGAACCCAGGACCCAGGGATTAAAAGTCCCTTGCTCTACCAACTGAGCTACGCTCTCATTTTCTTCGAATTCGTTACTCAGTTTCCGCCTGCGCCTCAACCAAGTTCTCCTCCCAAGGAATACGATGATATTACCAATGTCACCGAAATTTTGAAGGGGTTCGTTTTATGCTTTGTTTTTCACCCATTTTCCCTTCCCCAATGGCTCGAATGCAAAACCACCCCGTTTTACCCGCCAATTCGTTGCGTTTGCTTTGCTTTTCGCTCGTTTTCGCATTCGCTTTCCTGCTCCCAAACTTTCAAAAATCATCCGCTTTCGCAGGGGCCACCGCCAGCAATTGGGTCGTCGTCGTAAACGGCGATTCCCTTAACTCACGCACAATCGCCAATGTCTATTGCACCGCCCGCAATATTCCTTGCCGAAACGTGATCGTTTTGTCCAAAATCCCAGATTCCGATCAAATCACCGTCGATCAATTTCGCGAATTGATCCTTACCCCCGTCCTCAAAGAAATCGAAGTCCGCGGCCTGACTAATCACATCCAAGGGGTCGCCTATTCTGCCGATTTTCCGACCGCCGTTGCAATAGGAGCCGATATCGATGCCGTGCCAAACAAATCGCCCTACCTCACACCCGTAGGCTCCATCAACGGTATGACCTATCTCTTTCGATTCGTGCTCGCGAAGAATCCAAGCTACATCGGGTTCGACTGCAATCTCTACGCGACTCAGCCCCCCAGCCAACTATTGCGTCCGTTGACTCTAAACAGCGAGCAAGCCAAAGAGCTGGCTGATTGTCTCTCGCAAATGAAACATGAGGAAGTCGCCAAGCTACTCGATACCATTTGCGAAACGCTTGATAAGGATCTGCGTTATCCAATGCAGTATCTTGCGGCACAGCAATGGGCTCTAGCAGACGACGCCAAGATTGCCATTAAGAGAATCGAGAAATCGATTCAAGGTGGCTGGGCCTATCGCTCGCACCTGCTCGAAGACCCAGCCTTTGTTAACCTCGTCGATGACAAAGACTTCAAACGGATTGCAAAACGTGCTCCTGAACTCCCGTTTGATTATTTACCAAGCCGTGGATTTGATGCACGGACTTTTTACAACGCAAATACCCTTGGCAGTAGTAATCCACAGATAGGTGTCTCCTACATGCTCTCGATGGTACTGGCAGTCACCCGCGATCTCGGTATTTCGCAATTCGAGGCCAAGCAAAATCTGCAATCGTCCGTTCGAGCGGACTACAGTCATCCGAAAGGGGCTTTCTACTTCACCAAGACGGATGACGTGCGTACCAAAACAAGAGAGCCTCATTTCGCGATTGCCATCAACGGACTTCAATCGCGAGGCTTCACGGCCAAGATCGTTGAAAAAGATCTGCCTCCTCGCGGAGCTGAATGTTCGGGCGTTATGTTTGGTACCCCACAATTCCAATGGAACGAAAGTGGCGCCAAGCTGCTACCTGGTTCTATCGCTGATAACTTGACCAGCCTCGGCGGTGCCATGACGACAACTTCGCAAACCAAAGCGACCGAGCTGCTTCGATTTGGGGCAGCTGCGAGCAGCGGAGCTGTCACCGAGCCGTATTCTATTCAACAGAAATTTCCTCACCCGATGATCCATGTCCATTATGTTGATGGACTCACTACCGCCGAAGCGTTTTATAGTTCCGTCCTTTGCCCTTATCAACTACTCATCGTCGGCGATCCTTTATGCCAGCCTTATTGCAACCCGCCTCGATTTGCGATCGAAATGAAAAACGACAAGGACCTGGACAACAAACCAATGGTGCTGACTCTCCAAGCAGAAGAGTCACCGTCTACCACCGAACCTGAAGTGCTTCAAGGGTTGCTGGATGGATTGCTTCGAACCCAAGATCCGTTCGATCCGAACTTGCAAATGCGTTTCAATAAGTCCGACGTCGGCGCACATGAAGTTCGCCTGATAACCAAAGCTGCTAAACCCATCGAACAACGATTTGAGCAAGCGTTCTGGATATCTATCGGAAAAGAAGATGAGCAAATTAGTCTCGTGGCTCCAAAGAACTGGCAACTTGGAGATGGCAAGCCACTGATTGTCTCGGTCGCTCGCAAGGGAGAATTTGGCGAAATCAAAATCGTTCATGACTATGAAGTGATCGGCACGCTGACGGGAAATGAGAGTTCGCTTGAGATTTCTCCGTCCAAGATCGGCTACGGTCCTGTTCGACTGCATGCTGAATACCAGCTGAGCAGTGGTCAAGCGGTAAGAAGCTTGCCGACTGTGGTGCAAGTGGAGTTGTAGGTGTTGGCAGAACCAGTATCGCTTTCCGGGGAAGACGTGTTGCCGGGATTTGTTTTGGACTTGCTAACGATTTGGGCGACTAAGGCGAGCGGGCGGGTTCCAAGGCGCCTAGCACGACGCGCAAGCTAGTGAATCGACCATCCCATTCAATAGCTCGCGCGTCGTGCTGAGGTCGCTTTCCTCTTGCCGCTCTCCTAAACAGACTTAGCCATGGACGTAGCCTTTTGGCGCTAGTTGCTTCACGCCGGTTTTGTCTTTGGACCAGAGTCCTGTTCGAGTTACAAACGTTCCAATACGTGTCAGAGGCACTCCCAAGATCTCGCGAGGTAGAGAGGCTAATTTTTCTTGAGGCACTGCCAGCAGCAATTCGAAGTCCTCGCCGTCTCCCAGCGCGTGTTCGAGCGGACTTCGGCCAGATGTTTTTGAGAGTTCTTTGGCTTCGTCGCTGATAGGAATTTGGTCTAGCCAAACCTCCGCACCGCATTTACTGGCGACTGTCATGTTGAGCAAATCGATGCCGAGTCCGTCGCTGATGTCTGTCGCAGCAGACACAGCACCAAACCGATGAAGCTCTGTTGCGAGCTCGAGTCGTGGCTCGAATGTCAAATGTTTTCCAAGAATGCTACCACCAAGTTTCCCGGTTACGAAGATCGCATCCCCCGCCGAAGCTCCGCTTCGAAGCCAGCTTCCACCCGTTGCGACTTTCCCAAGTGCCGTCATGTGGATCACAAGGGGGCCGTTCCACACGTTGGTATCGCCGCCCGAAATGGCCACGCGGAATCGATCGGCCAATTCGTAGACCCCTTCGAACACCCCAGCAGCGATATCGCCAGCGTTTTCCTTGGGTAAGCAGAGCGAAAGGAAGACCGAAATCGGTGTAGCGGCCATGCTAGCTAAATCGCTTAAGTTGACGGCCATTAGTTTTCTACCTGCCGCCTGGGCTCCACATTCGGTTAGAATAAAATGGGTTCCATCGCAAAGAGAGTCCGTTGTGATTACCAAATCCGATTGGACCAAATCCAACGACTCCCCGCCGATCAGAGCGCAGTCGTCGCCAATTCCTAACTTAACCTTGGGCAATCGGGCTGCTCTTTGCTTGACCCATGCTATAAAACTGTGTTCCATCGGAGCTGCTGCAAGTTCCAAAAAAAGTGAAAAACGCGGAATGAAATCCAAAGTGAACCAACACTCCATTCGATTTGGGACGTATTGTGTCCCACGCAACCAACACATAGCAAGCGGTCAAACCCCCATTTGTCGAATTCGTTGGTTGGCAAATGCGTTTTTCCTTGCGATTTTCTCGCTTTGCCATACGCAGTTGTGCCTATCACAGAACGATGTGTCAGATTCATTTAAAAAGGAAGTGAAATCCTGGATCGAAGACCTTGGTTCCGACAATTACTCAACCCGACAGGTAGCTGCCCTGAGGCTGAGCAAATGCAAAGAAGACGCGATTCCGTTCTTGACCGAGGCGGCCAGCGTTGCGACGGGCGAAAAGTCAGATCGTCTCTTTCAATTTCTGTCGTCAGTCGCTTCGGACCCTTACAGTGACTCAGGCAAACGGGCATTCGACTCGTTGAATGAATTAGCAGCGTCAAGAACCACGGGCAAAGCGATCCGGGCTGAAAAGATTCTACGGGTCATCGGTGCCGAACAACGCGAGGCTGCGGTCCGATTGCTGGATACTCTCAAGGTATCGTTAAGAGATCGCGAGCTCCAAGTTATGAGCAGCAGAGTCTATGAGAAGCAGCCTTTGGTGATCGATAGGAAGTTCACAGGGACTGGCGATGATTTGGCTTGTTTAAAGTGGTTGACGGACGTTGAGTTCGCCCGATTGGAGGGGACACAAATCAGTCGACAAGTTTTAAAGCATGTGATTGCATTGCCGCACCTTAGGAAACTTCAATTGATCGAAACCAATCTGACGGTGGAGGACTTAGTCATTCTGAAGGACGCTCCAGACTTAGATTTACTGGAGTTCGTGTATTCACCGATTGGCGACGAGTCGGTCGATCTACTTCTAAAATTGCCGGTGTGGGGCAATCTCTATCTGTTTGGCACCAAGCTTTCTTCAAGCGGTCAGCAGTCGCTGAAATCTCAACTGGATGGTATTGAGTTGTTTATTTCCCGCGGCGGTTTTTTGGGTGTGCAAGCCAACGGAAATTCTGCTGTCATTAACGAAGTCGTGCGAGGTGGCGCTGCAGAAGCCGCTGGACTTAGGAAGAACGACCGAATGCTTTCGGTCAACGGAGTACCAATCCAACTTTTCGACGACCTCAGAAAGCAGCTTGCCAAGTTTGCCGATGGGGAGTCTGTCGTCATCGAGATTGAAAGAAAAGAGCGCATCAGCGATGGACAAGAAAAGGCTCCATCACTTGAATTTCGATTCGACTTTCCGATGCAAGGGCCATACGAACTAAAGAAGCTTCAGGTACCAGTGACGCTTGGAAAACGCTCTGACATCACCCGGGACAGGTGATGCAGGACAAAATGGAAGTCTGGAATCCAGAGGGATTAAGTCGTTTGAGACGACTTGCGATCAAGTGGTTTTCTGAAAACGGTCGCAAGTTGCCGTGGAGGATCACATCGGATCCGTATGCCATTTGGGTGAGCGAAATCATGCTGCAGCAAACGCAAGTGGCAACTGTCATTCCCTTTTACCATCGCTTTCTTGCATCCTTCCCTGATGTAGTCTCTTTGGCCGAAGCCTCGCTGGACGATGTGTACCGACATTGGGCTGGGCTTGGTTACTATCGACGTGCGAGGCAAATGCACCAAACGGCCCAGTTGGTGAAAGAGGCACATGCAGGAGTCTTCCCAACCGACTTCCAAAGCGTACGTGAATTGCCTGGGATTGGTCGTTACACTGCTGGAGCAATTCTGTCTTTTTCGGCGGACCAACGGCAGCCGATTGTGGAAGCCAATACGCAGCGACTCTATGCTCGCTTGTTGCATCTCAAACAGGAAACGACTTCCAAGACTGGACAATCGCATCTATGGTCGTTTGCTAAGCTTGTACTACCGAAGCGAAAGGGGAGCGGCAGCGTCAACCAAGCATTGATGGAAATTGGCTCGCAAGTATGCCTGCCGAAGAACCCGCTTTGCTTGGTATGTCCATTAAGCGACCTTTGTCCTACGTTCAAGTCAGGTTCGCAAGCCATGATTCCAGTGCCAAAACCGCCGAAGGATTTTACCGACCTTCGCGAAGTCGCATTGGTGATCTACGATTCCAAAGGCAGGTTCCTCATGCGCCGCTGCGGTTCGAAAGAACGGTGGGCCGGACTTTGGGATTTCCCCCGATTTGATGTTACTCCCTGCAAAACGGAAGCGTCAGAAGCAATACATGTGGCAGAGCAATTCCGAGAACGGTTCGGCAAGTCCGTACGGATTGGCCAAAAGATCCATGAACTCAAACATGCAGTGACTCGGTATCGAATCCAACTCAAGAGCTACGAAGCGGAGATTGATTCGTCGGTGCGTGCTAGGTGGAAAGAAGAGGTAGAAACCCTTTGGGCCGATGTCGATGAACTTTCCAAACTTGCGCTGAGCTCGTCAGGCAAACGGCTCTGGAACTCAGTCTTGCGAAACAGGAATGATGAATAAGAAGCAACGCCATGAAGCATCTTGCGTTACGAAAAGCAGGCTTTTGTGTAGCGAAAATCGTCAAGACTTTCGGCTACATTGCCTAAACGACCGAAACTCTTGACGAGTTTCGCTACAAAATGCTTCACACGTTGAGGGGCATTGTGGCTTACCCAAAACAAGAACGATGGAGCAAAAATTTTACTCAAGCACACTGGCGCTTTCGCCGCTTGCTCGTGTACCCAAGGCTCTCCAGACTTCTCTTCGAACGCTGTTGCTGATCGCGTGAACTGAGCCATCTAACATTACGATGTTCACGACTCCCCCATGATAGCTCCGCGAGGTCACAGCCGCATAAGTGTCTCCGGGGTTTGTTTCCGTGGCCAAAACAATGTCGACATCAAACTTCTTGCCATCGCTGCTACTGTACATGACTTTGGTATTAGGGCTGAATACCGTCGTAACTCCTGTCTCATGAACTTTTCCATCAACCCATTCCACATGGGTAAATGACGTTGGGTTGAAAACACCGAGACCGATTTCAAAGAGCGAGTTGGGTGGCTCAGGAGCCAGAGCGAAAGTTGCTGCATTGCTCGCGCCGCCAATGCGATTGGTGTATGCCTTTACTTCGGCTAACGCCATAGTGTTGCTCAAGCCATCGACGGACTCAGCTAGTTTGCTAGACCGGTTTGGGCTAAAAGGACCGTCTCCCAATCGCATCCCCGCCGACTTGGCCGTCATGACAGCCCACGTACCTTGATTCAAAGCATAATTGACCGGCCAGTACTTATTTCCAAATGTGGGATCGGTACCATAGCCGCGATCATTCACTTCGCTCGGGCAGATGAATGTACCAACGCGCCTTGATGATATCCCGGGCTGGAGGTTGTAGCCAATGTTGAAGTCGATACCACGGAACAGCGATTCCTGTTCGATGTACGGGAGGATTCTGGCTAAGCCGGACCAAGCGTTCTTCGTCACAACTGCAGAGCCGCTCCAAGCGTAGTTTCCATTTGGAGGTAAGCCTCGGTGGGCATCGCCGTAGAGTTGCATGGCAAGGCCGATTTGCTTGAGATTGTTGGCACATTGAATTCGCCTAGCAGCCTCTCTGGCCGCCTGAACGGCCGGCAATAGCAGCCCAACTAGGATTCCAATAATCGCAATGACTACCAGGAGCTCCACTAGCGTAAAGCCTCGCGTAACGGCCAATGTCGAAGCACTGCTGTTGGGAAAATACCGTTTTGAATTCATCGTAAAAACTCCCCTATTGACCAAGTAACGGATTGCCCGAGCGTCCCAATCGACACTCGCTGGCGTTACGTGGCTGGCTGAGGAGTTCTATCTCTCGCTAGTTGGTGTACCGGCTTTAGCCGGCTAAAGCCGGTACACCAACTGGCGAAAGAGCCCAATCGCTTGCTGCGTTCTCACCGATTCTGTTGCTACTGAGAATCAGTCTCATTACAGTATTGCGTTTTGCGGTTGATTCGTCAATACTGGCTTCGGTTTTCGCATGGCGGATTGCGAAAAATGAGGTTTCGCTACTCCCGGAAAGTACCAAATGAACGATTTCCTCACCCATGGGGAACCGCCGAAGTCCGATGGAACACCAGCACCCGATTTCCCAAAGTTTCCAAAGATCGTCGCCTTCAAGGACCTATGTCGATGCGGCGAAGAAATTTGGATCGAAAACGACGGGCAGATTTATCGACTGCGACGAACGAAACAGGGTAAGTTGATCTTAACCAAGTGATCAAAGCGGGGTGTTTGCGCAAAGCGGGAACCGAGAGCAAAAGCAGTTGTTCAGGCTCAATAGAACGCTAGATCGCAGATTATGTGCCGAAAGTTGTGCTTTGGCATAGCGACGCAGGGCGAGAGCAATTGGGACAATTGTTCGACACTACTGGTTTGCGTATTTTTTGAGAGTTTCGAGCGTCGACTGCAAACGTGTCCCAGCGTTGAGCAACGTCGATTCGGCAAGATCATCAACCTGCCTGACATCCGTTGCAATTTCCTGTAAAAACTGATTCCATTGCATGAGGCACCTTGGAATGGCACGCATTCTATCTTCGCAAAGTGCCAGACGCTCAGTGGCCTTCCGAAGCATTTTGCGTTGAACCGAGCAGGAGGTTTCGTCCTCAGCCCGCGACTTGGCGGTGCATCGCAAGAGTTCTTCGCGGGCTTCTACCCAGCGTGTCTCGGCAATTCGCTTTTCGTTGGACCAGTATTCAGGCAACTCCTTTTCAATCCAAGTCGTAACGCGTTGCAACTGTTGACGGATCTCGTCGATCTGCTTTCGCGTATCGTGCCGTAATTTGCCAATAGACTCAACAAAGATCTCGATAGCTTCTAAGCTCTTGACGTTTGCTTCACCCATTGCCGCGCTGATACTCCTCAATGAGCTCTGCTTTGCGCATCAAATAGGGAACATGCCGTTCGCTGGTCTCGATCAAACGCTTGAGCTGTTTCATTTCCTGCTCAAATTCGGCCGAAAACTTGACGTGCTCTTGGTCGCGCCACGATGTTGCCAACTGCTGCATCTGTTGCGACAGTTTGCCTGACGCGTCCCCCAGCAGACCAGAAAACCGCTTCAATTGCATCGCGAAATTGCGAAGCTGCTCCGGGTCAACTATCGCTTGTGCCATATCCTACTCGATTCAAAGTTGTTTTTTAGAAGAGATGAAAGGCCAACCTTACTTGCTCAAGCAATACAGAAATTCCTTGCGGCCCGCACCGCTCGTCAATGCTGCCCGATAATAGATTTTGCTGCCGCACACAACCATTGTCGACAGGACTTCATCGCCAAGTTTGTTCTTGCCCAAGTCGACATACGATTTTGGATCCGCTCGATAGAGAAACGTTTCGCCAGATTCGTTGGTTGCCAAGATCGTATCCCCCACGAGCACTGGCGATGACGAAAACGTCCCCCCCAGGCGGGCTTTCCACTGTTCTTTGCCTGTTTCTACCGACCAACAAACAGCGATACCTGCGTCCAAAACACCATACAAGTAACCTTCACGAACCAACAAGGATGGAACGTAGACACGGCTTTCGTTCTCCCACTCAAGCTTGCCTGATCCGTCCGCCAAGATGGCCGACATGTGGTTCTTAGGATAGCCACCACTGGTGAAGACTCGTTTGCCATCCGTGACGGTCGAAGTGACGCATTCTGTCGTCGCTCCAGGAACCTCCCAATTCGTTTTGCCAGTCAATGGTTCGAAGCTCGAAACCAAGTCGCAGCCGGTCATGATGAGTTGATCCTTGCCAGCGACATTGACCAAGATCGGGGATGGGTAGTTCGGAAGCTTCGGACGCTCGCGGCTCCATATGACTTGACCTGTCTTCCGGTCCAAACCAGCGATGGCGCCGCCTGCTTTGTTGTCGGCAGAAACGAGCACCAACGATTGATACAAAGCCGGTGACGATCCGTACCCTTGGTGTTCGATGTAGTCGCAAATCTTGGTCTGCCAAAGCTGCTTCCCGTCGAGATCAAGTGCTGTGGTAAGCAATGCACCACTATTCGGGAAATTGACAAAGACCCGTTGACCATCACACGCGGGAGCACTCGATGCTGCTGTCGACTTGCTGTTCTTTCGCATCCCGCCACTAGCATGTACCACCGTATCCCAAAGCTGTTTGCCAGTTGAGCGATCAAGGCACAGAACCAATTGCGATCCAGTCGATTCGTCGGCTGTCTGCAAGAAAATGCGATCGCCGAACAACGTCGGTGAACCATGACCTCGTCCAGGGATCGGTGCTTGCCAAGCAATATTGCTCTCGATACTCCATTGGGTCGGAGGAGTTTGATTGGCCGAAGCAATTCCATTTCGACTCGGGCCACGCCACCAAGGCCAGTCGGTTTCTGCAATTTGGAAACCATCATTCAGTTTGACAGTCTCGTCGGATCGTACGATTCCGATGGGTGCGAGTGCACAGAAAGCGAACATACTCAGTTGAACGAATTGGTTTCTTGACTGCGGCAAAATGAATCGATAACAAACGCTCAAAAGTCGCGATGCGGCACTCGAAGCGTGTCTTTTTCTCTGTTTACTCATTTCAAAAATCGCCTACTCGTAAATGGGATAAAAACAGCCGAAGGCGGATTCGCAAAACACACCTGGGTCGTTGAATCGCTGGTTCTTGTCCAGTGCACTAATACTCGCCATCTCCTCTTGAGAAAGAGAGAAGCCAGCGATGTCCAAATTCTCGCCAAGCCGTTCAACCCGTCCCGTTTTCGGTATCACCGCGGTACCTCGCTGCACGCCCCATCGAAGCACAACCTGTGCTGGTGTTCGGCTATGCGCCCCAGCAATGGCAGTCACCACTGGATTCGCCAAAACAGAGTCCGATTCGGTTGCCATCCCAATTGGAATATACGACGGAGCCCCCAGCGGCGAGAACGCAGTAACCGCAATCGAGTTCTCTCTGCAGAAACGAAGCAGCTTGGGCTGTACCAAATAGGGATGCGACTCGATTTGCAGGACGCTCGGCCGAATCCGACATTGAGTGAGTAAGTCCCGAGCAAGCGACACGCAGAAGTTGCTGATGCCGATCGACTTGACCAGTCCTGCCCCCACAAGCTCCTCCATGGCTTGCCAGGTTTCACGGATTGGAACCGAATCAGGCACCATCTTCGGCTGGGCAGCATTCGGGTCAGCAAACCAGCCAGCCGGATAGCGTGTCTCAAACGGAATGTACTGCGTAGCGATGGGGAAGTGGATTAAATACAAATCCAAATAGTCGAGCTGCAAATCCCGAAGCGATCGCTGAACCGCAGGCTTTACATGCTCTGGACGATGATAGGAGTTCCAAAGTTTGCTTGTTACCCAAAGCTCTTCGCGACTGCATAGATCTTGCTTGGCAACCGCGGCAATCCCCTCTCCCACGTTGGCTTCGTTGCCATAATCCGACGCACAATCGAGCAATCGATAGCCTGCCTTGACTGCCTCAACTGTTAAGGCTGCCGCAGCGGGCTTCTCCACTTTCCAATAGCCCAGCCCAACTGAAGGCATGGGTTTCGAGTTGACGACGGGAATCGTGAGTTCGGACGCTTGTGTAGAAATCGACATACTTGGAGCTTGTTGGTACCTAGATGAGTGAATTTGAAAAATGGGTGTTGTAAGTTTTCGTCGGGAGAGCGAGGCTCCTGCCGAGCTTGTGACGCAAAGGTTCGGCAGGAGCCTCACCCTCCCGAGCAATCAATGACTTAGGTTAACTCGTTGGAAACATGTTTACAGCGGTGGCCTCACCCTCCCGAGTAACCATTGCTTGGTTTTTGGCCCAAGCGAGACAAGCTAGTCAAGAGCCCGTAAAAACAAAGGTCCGGTAGCGGGATTTTGAAAAAGCACGCGCACCCCTTTTTTGTTGGACGAAACGATATCCAGCAAGCCATCGCCGTTCACGTCTGTAACCTCAAATTGGGTTCCGATACCGGAGTCCGAGTCGATCCGTTTCGGCGCAAAATTTACAAAGCCATCCGACTCTTTCTCGGCCCGAAGCCAAACCACTGCAGCATCCCAACTTGATCCTGGCTCGGAGCGACCGTGCGACCACCATCGCTTGCCAGTGACCAAATCTTTGTTGCCGTCGCCATCGATATCGACGAAGTGAGCGGCATGCATCTCGGACGCCAAGCGGCCAAACAGTTCAATCTTTTCAAAGACTGGGTGCAGCTCATTTGCTTCTTTGTTGATTGGCCTTTGTTTGTACCACCACACTCCGAACTTATGAGCCGAAGTGCTAATCACATCGGTCTTGCCGTCGTTGTCGACGTCGAATGCAAACATGTCGGCGCATGCGTCTCCAAGATTGGCTGGGTGAAAAGCCCACGCGGTCTTACCATCGGCTTGTGCTGGTTGTTCCCACCAACCGCCTGTGCAGATCACATCTTGCTTGTTGTCGTTGTTGAGATCGCCAACACCAAGTCCGTGGCTAAACCGCATCGTGCCAGGGATTCCGTTTTTGCCTGGCTCGGTTGGCTCGCTGATTGGATGCATGTCCCAAAGTTCATTGGGAGCATTTTCGTTAGGGGTGAAGTAGGCCATTTGCCCTTCGTTGCCATCCGATTTGGCTCCTTTGGGTTGAAAGCCCATAATCAAAACGCGTTTTCCTGTCCCGAGCAAGTCTGCATAAATTGGAGTTTCGTTGCAAGCACTATGCCAAATGGTATGCTTAGTCCAGTGCCCATCGCCGCCTTTGGGATTCTCCATCCAATAGCAAGGAACGCCTGGAAAATCGATAACGATCAGATCGGGATAGCCATCCTTGTTGAAATCGTCGGACCAGCATGCAAACGATCGGCTGTAATTCTGAAGGCCATCTTTGTGATCCATCGGTGGCTGCAATTCATGAGGCTTCCAATCTGGAGCTTCGTACCAGTATTCGCCATTCAAGACATCTTTTTTTCCATCCTTATTGACGTCTGCCACGGCGACCCCTTCGGATCGAAACTTCGTATCGAGGACTTGTTTTGTCCAAGAGATTGCGGGCGGATCGGCGGCTGGTGCGTTTGCATTCGCAATCAGCAATAGAGATACAGACAGGAGGAAATGGCAGGTTCGCATTGAGGTGGTTCCGAGAGGTTCAAGCGTAAAAATTTGCATCGCGCAAGTGGTGGCATCCAACTCCATTGTAACACAACCCTCGTGGGATAGGCTTCGCCAGTGGGATAGGCTTCCAGCCTGTCGCGAAACAAACGACAGGCTGGAAGCCTATCCCACTAGGCCGAATGGCGAGGATCAAACGGCTTGCCACGCATCCATGCAGACCAGCTTCGGCCATAGTCATACCAACTTTGCCGAACAGGTCGACTAGCAATCAGATACTCAAAGGCTGCCGACTCCCTGGCCTTCACATTTTCAGCTAACTCGCATTGCGTCTGCCGCAATCGCTCCGTGAGCAATTGATTCCAACTCGATTTCGATAGTGGCGTTGAGGAACTTACCGGCGCTCCCATGCGAGCAAAAATCTGCGGACGACTCTCGTTCCAAAAAGCGTACTCGAACGCAACGGGCACAAATTTTACTTCAGGGGATTTCCAAGCCAGATGCGCTAGGCCTGGCATCAAGGACAAGGAATGGTCTCGAACATCCGCGAACTGACCTTCGGGTGTGATCCAAATCGTGACCTGCTTGGCCTCTAAAATTGTTTTCGTCACACTCAAAAACTCGGACGCGCCATCAAAGCTCTGCATGCGAACTCCGTAGAATCCTAGCTTGGCCATGACCCGGTAGTTCTCTAATGCGTCCGCATCGATCGGCGCGTAAAAAGTTCGATTCGAAAAATAGGCCCGTTGCATCAACATAGCGGCGATCGGATCCCACCAGCTTGCGTGGTTCGCATAAGCGATGATGGGAGTCGAACCATCGATGGGGTGTGCGTCCAACAATTCCTTCTGCACACCAAAGGAAATGAACTGCTTGGCAACCATCCGTTGGGTGTACCAACAGAAGCCATCGACCAGCCATTTCGTCGAAGTTGGCAGCTTGCCTTGTTCACGTTGACTCATGGCAAACACTCCGTCGCGGCAGAAAAGTAAGAATGAATGAACTCTCGCGGATCTTCTGCTTTGGAGTACTCGACCAATGCATACAGTTTCTTCTGGTCTCGCAAAAGCTTGGCCGCTCGCTGCTGGTTGTCCGAGAGAGAATCCGGCAAGGGGCCGTCAACGCGGACATTCGTTAAATCCATCTCATCTTCGATGACACCATATCGCTGAAGCATCGCAAGCACTGTTTCAAGCCTGCGATCTCGTTTTTGTCGATCGCACAGGCGCTCACGCAGCCACTCCAAACCAAACGACCGAACCGCATCGGCATCATGCAATAGCAAATCGTAAGTGCGTTCATAAAAGTCGGCGTCGGGGTTGCTCCATCGCATGAATTCGACCTGTGTATTCAAGTCACGCTGGTCATACATGAGAATGCACTCGGACGGCAAACCATCGCGACCAGACCTGCCGATTTCTTGGTAGTACGACTCCATCGATCCTGGAACTTCTGCGTGCAGAACGAATCGAATGTCCTCTTTGTCAATGCCCATGCCAAACGCATTGGTCGCTAAAACGAGCGGGTTGCGACCACGCATAAAACCATCTTGAACACGGCGCCGATCGTTTCTCGCCAGATCGCCGTGATAGCAGTCGTGCTCGATCCCTTGCTTGAAGAGTCGTTCGCTCATTTCTTCAAGTGTTCGAATCAAGGTAAAGTAAACGATACCGCTAGAATTACCCCAGCGTTTCAAGGTTTCTTCTACGATGCAAACCTTTTCATCGAGCCCCCAAACCTCTCGAACCTGCAGGGACAAGTTCGGGCGTTGGATTCCTTCATGAAACAGCTGGCACAGTTCCGTCGATTCGCCGAAGGCTACGATGCCAAGTTGCCGAAGGATGTCCGTTTGAACATCAGGCGTGGCTGTGGCGGTGAGAGCAATGGTGGTAGGGAGGCCTAGTTCGCGACGAAATTCGCCCACTCGCGTATAGTCTGGTCTAAAGTCATGTCCCCATTCGCTGATGCAATGCGCTTCGTCGACGGCAAGCAGTTTGATTTCGCGAGCGCGGAGAACCGCCACGAACTCTTCTTTGCGGAAGCGTTCGGGAGTAACATACAGCAACGAATATTGACCTGCTGCGATCTGGCGATAGCGACGATTGCGTTCGTCTCGATCGAGCGACGAGTTCACGAAGGTTGCTTCAATTCCCTTGGCTTGCAATGCATCCACTTGGTCCTTCATCAACGCGATCAAAGGGGACAGAACAAGTGTCAGAGGCGGTCTAAATGCAGCCCGTTCCGCGGCGGACTTGTTTGCATGCTCTTGAGCGTAAACGAGCGCAGGTAGCTGAAAGCACAACGACTTGCCACCGCCGGTCGGCATGATGACCAAGCTATTGCCGCCAGCTAACGTCCGATCGATAATCTTCTGTTGGGTTGATCGGAAGCTGTTGTAGCCAAATCGTCGCTTGAGGAGATCGATCGGATCGGTGGCGTTACTCGACATCGACAACGCTTATGCCTCGATCTTGGAGCCTAGCAGCTTCGCAAACTGAGCGATCCAAGCTGGATGGGCGGGCCAAGCAGGCGCGGAGACCAAATTGCCGTCGGTATGCGCTGAATCAAAACCGGCCGAGGGTTCGACGTAGGTCCCGCCCGTGCTCGAAACTTCGTAGCGAACGGCGGGGTAGCAACTGCAATGTTTGCCGGTAAGCACTCCGGCTGCTGCCAAAATCTGAGGGCCGTGGCATATCGCTGCGATCGGCTTCTTGGCCGAATCAAAGTGGCGCACGATGTCAAGCAACCGATCGTTCAGGCGAAGATACTCCGGAGCTCGGCCCCCTGGGACGACAAGCGCATCGTAGGTTGTTGGATCGATTGTCGCGAAGTCGGCATTGATTCGGAAACGGTGACCGGGCTTCTCGCTATAAGTCTGGTGACCTTCGAAATCGTGGATCGCGGTCAGGATGGTGTCGCCTGGCTTTTTGTCTGGGCAAACAGCATCACATTGGTGTCCGATCATCAAAAGCATCTGAAATGGAACCATAATTTCGTAGTCTTCAACGAAGTCACCAACGAGAAACAAGATTCGTTTTGCAGCCATAATGTGCGATCGGTCAGGGTTTGATGTTGAGGCTTGGAAGTAACAATCCGTCTATTTTTAAACCGGTTTTGCTTGGAAGTATAGGGCCATTGTGCACCCCCAAGAGCCACCCTGGTCGCTTTTGGAATATAATGTATCGCATAGCCTTCCAGCCTGTGTGCAAACACTTCCGCACAGGCCGGAAGCCTATGCCACCTTTGCGAATGCCCCTCCTCACCTCCAAGGACCGTTCTATGCCTCGCCTCTCTTGTCCCTCCCTTGTTTTCTCCTTATCTCTGACATCTCTGATCGCAATCAATGGCGTCGGGCAAAATACGGCTCAGGCTCAAGAGCCTTTTGCTGTCGGTTGGGCATGGTCGGCAAAGGAAGTTGGGTCGGCAGGCGATTCGTTTTGGCCACAATTCCGCGGCCCAGCTGGCGACGGCCATGCAAAGCAAAATGCCAATCCACCGATCAAATGGAGCGAAACGGAGAATGTGCGATGGAGAACCGAAATCGCCGGCAGAGCTTGGTCGTCCCCTGTCGCCTGGGGCGACACGCTTTGGCTGACCACGGCTTCGGAAAATGGATTGAGCATGTCGGCGATGGCAATCGATCGAAAGACGGGCAAGATCCGATGGGACAAAGAAGTCTTCGCCAACACCGAAACGCAAAAAGATTTCCACGTATTCAATTCGTACGCATCCCCAACACCTGTTCTCGACGGTGAACATCTTTACGTTTCGTTTGGCGCGTACGGTACCGCGGCTCTAAAAAGAGAGAGTGGAGAAATAGTTTGGCAACGGCGCGACCTAAAATGCAACCACTTTCGCGGTTCGGGCTCTTCACCGATTCTCTTTCGTAATCTACTCATCTTTCACATGGACGGACATGATCAGCAATACGTGGTCGCACTCAACAAGCAAACGGGCGAAAACGTTTGGAGCGTGGATCGAACCGTCGATTATGGAACAGACGACGGAGACGTCAAGAAAGCTTTTGGAACCCCTCAGGTCATCGAAGTTACGATTCCTGGCAAGACGGAAAAACAGCTTCAATTGGTAAGCACAACATCCAAGGCGGTGCTAGCATACGAACCGATGACCGGCAAAGAAATTTGGCGTGTACGCTACTCGGAGTTTTCCTCTGCGACTCGCCCACTTTTCGATGGCAAACACATTTTCACCAACACAGGTTTTAGCAAAGGCAAATTGCTTGCGATTGAAGCCGGAGGAAATGGGGACATCACCCAAACACACGTGACCTGGGAAGCAGCCAAGGCTATCGGAAACAAACCATCGCCATTGCTGATTGGCAACGATCAAATCTGCGCTTTGGACGATCGCGGCGTATTGACGGCTATGAAGCGTGCTACCGGCGACGTCGTTTGGCAAGAGCGACTCGGAGGCGATTTCAGCAGTTCGCCTGTCTTAGCCGGAGATCGAATCTATTGCTTTGATGAAAAAGGAAAAGGGCACGTTTATTCGACAGATGGCAAGGCACTTGCCGAAAACACATTGGAAGCAGGCTGTTTGGCATCGCCCGCTGTTTTGGGGGATGATCTAGTCGTGCGAACGCGTACTTCGTTATATTGTATCGGTGCATTGACAAAGTAATGCGTTCAAGAACGGGAGGGCGAGGCCACCGCTGTAAACATGTTTCCAACAAGTTTAAGCAATTCATTGCTCAGGAGGGTGAGGCTCCTGCCGAACCTTTGCACCGTTGGCTCGGCAGGAGCCTCGCCCTCCCTAAGGTTTTCAATGGAATTGACTTTGCAAAGATGTTTACAGCGGTGGCCTCACCCTCCCACCGTATACTCTCGTTTAATTTCGACATTGCCTAACACAATGGATTGCAATGCCTACTTCGGATGAATTACTAGCCCATGCCTGGCAAATACACCAGCAAGGTAACACTCCCTACGCGGAAAAAGTTTATCGCGCTGTCTTGGAAAAAGAGCCAAACCACGTAAACGCTTGGTGCTATCTCGGCATCGCGAACCATGACTTAAAAAGGTACGCTCAATCGGTGCAAGCTTACGAGCGAGCGCTGGCATTGCAGCCCAATTTCCCAATCGCCTTAAACAACATGGGAAACTCGCTCCGCTATCTCGGACGCGTCCAAGAAGCCGATGCGGCTTTTCAAAAGGCAATCGATCAATCGCCCAACTACTTCAACGCGTTTCGCAATCGAGGGACCCTTCATGCATGGACTGGACGCGTCGATCTTGCGTTCAAATACTATCGTCAGGCGATGCAGCTCAATCCGAACGACGCCGAGCTTCATCGCAACCTAGGTGTCATTCATCTCTTACAGGGAAACTTCCAAGAAGGCTGGCGCGAGTACGATTATCGCTGGAAATGCTCCGAGGCGATTCAGCACAACTATAGCCAGCCGAAATGGCGAGGCGAACCGCTCGAAGGCAAAACGATCTTGCTTTACTGCGAACAAGGACTTGGAGACACAATCCACTTTATTCGATTTGCCAAAGCGCTAAAGGATCGTGGCGCAAGAACGATTGTGCACATTCAGCCACCACTATTGGCGTTGCTGCAAGGCTGCAGAGGGATCGACTATCTGGTTCCCAACTCGCTCAAAATTGACCAGCCATTTGATTACCATTGTTCCCTTTTGGATGTTGCATACGTATTGGGCATCGACAGCACAAATATCCCAAACCAAGTGCCCTATATCGCGTGCTCCGAGCAGCTGATCGACTATTGGCGAGGAATTCTCTCTCGAGAGCTGCCGCCAGCAAAGTTACGTGTCGGGATCGTTTGGCAAGGGAACCCGGACCATCAGGCGGATATGTTTCGGTCGGTTCCACTGGAAAAGCTGGCTCCGTTGGCTGAGATTGACGGAATTCAATTGATTAGCTTGCAGCGTGGGGCGGGGACAGAGCAGCTGAAAACTTGGAAGGGGAGCAAGCTCATTTATTGTTTGCCTGAGAGCATCGACCAAACCAGCGGTGCATTTATGGACACGTCGGCAATTCTCCACTTTTTGGACTTGGTTGTGACAAGCGATACATCCATGGCACATCTGGCCGGCGCGTTAGCCAGACCAGCTTGCGTTATGTTGGGGTATACACCCGACTGGCGTTGGCTCCAAAATAGAACCGACAGTCCCTGGTATCCAACTTGCACGCTCTTCCGGCAGCCAGCAGTAGGTGACTGGGATACGGTCGTCCGAGGCATTGTCCAGCACATTGGCAAGCGTCCGGTTTAGACAGCGTCAGGTTTAGACACCCTCCCGCTGGGAGGGTCGAGCGTAGCGAGGGGAGGGTGTAGTGCCGACAACCGATGCACAAGTCAGTTCACCCTCCCCGTACCGAAGGCCCGACCCTCCCCGAGGGAGGGTGACCCTTTGAAAATCCCTGCAATCAAACCGGACGATGGTCCGCCAGGTAACGGGAACTCGACAGTACGCCTTTGGCTGACTGTTCAACGGGGTTAAACTCTTTCGCTTACAAAATGGGCAAAACAGGATAGTCCGCGGGTTGCGACGCGTGCGCAATCATAACACCGGTCTCGGGGTCGCGATCCGTTCGAATGGGATACTGCAAAATCGGTGTGGTAACACTCTTGATCGCGGATACGACTTCAATTTTTTCACGATACTTACCGCCCCAGAAGTCCGCAATTTCTTTCGAACCAAGACTCATTTCCTCGACCAAGTAGACCACATCCGCGGTATGCATTAACGCTTCGCCACCAACCGGCATTCCGGTATCTCGAATTTGACCAATGCAAATGCAAGTGATCCCTTTTTCATGGTTATAGGTCTTTAATGCCGAAAGATTATCGGCTGTTCGATTGCGTGTTGGATCGAGCATATTCAGCGAATCGATCACCACAAAACGGATGTTTTCCTTTTCGACCAGATAACGATACTTTCCCACAAAGTCATCCCAGCTCTTACCACGATGGTATTGGCTTTGCATGACGAAGATATTACTCAAGACCTTTTGGGCAAACTCTTCTTCACCCAGCCCGGTCACCTTCATTCCAATTTTGGTCATGCGGCTACAGAGGTCATCTCGGCCAAATTCCGGTGGATTGTAAAAGCCTTCTTCCGCGATCACAAACGCGACCGGCATACCTGTTAAAGCAACTTTGGAAAGGCCAGCCAAACTCGACCGCGTTTTGCCTTTTCCAGGAGGGCCGGCCAATGCGATCGTACATCCCTTGGGGACACCGCCGAGCGAGTTCTTGCGATCGTTGGTCAAACAAAGGTGATCCAGGACACAACCCAGCGAAATCCCTTGCTGATTCTTGATCCGATTCTTCAGCAGCATCGGTCGAATGATATCGGAGTTGAGACCAGCATCGTCATCGGTTGCGGTTGCACCGCTTGCAAATGGAATGGCAGACGGATCCATCATGCCGCCGGTAGCCATCGGCATCCCACCTCCCATCATGGACTGCATCATTTGCATCATGGCAAACATGGGATTGCCTGCCATCGGATTTCCGGGCATCTGCGCACCGGGCATTCCCATTTGCGGCATTCCCATTTGAGGTGCGACTGCGGACGGCATCATGTTTGAGGGTGCCATCCCGGCTGTCGGCGAAGCGAGAATATCCGTTGGGGTTCCACTTTTCTTTTTGGCCATTCTCTTGGTCTTTCAAGCAGAGAGGAAGATGAGTTGATCGAATTGACCTAAGGGTATTGATGTTGGTGTACCGCCTTTAGGCTGCTTGCACATGAAATGTGCTTAGTGCCTTCAATTACGATATGTTGGTTTCTCAAGAGTTTCGAGCGAGGCTATTCAATGACAACTCCCATGAGGTTTTCCCCACCCTGGCTAGTTGCCATCCCTTGCAGAATTGGCTTGTCCGTTTGGTTCGAAATGAATTGCACTGAGCCGTCTCCCATTGCGACGTTTCGTCCGCCTGTATGTGAGCCCTTGGAAACAGATAAGAAACTTGACAAGCTCTGGTCCTTAGGCTCCGCCCAATGCACTGCGAGGTTCTCGTCGAATTCGACGACGAACAGAGTATTGTACAAGCCGTCCTTGATGTTGCTAAACTTCATGGAAATGCTTCCAGGGAAGGCGCTCGTCGGATCGTCGATCACTTGATACGTTGTCATTCCAGGGGCGGTTGTCGACGAAGGGCAACGAAATATTGGATTGTCAATATCTTGAAGGAAGGCGTTGGCGGGATCATCCCAAGGTTTCGATAAATCGATTCGGCTATACAAAGCTTGCTCTCCCATGAAAGGCAATAGCAAGGTTCTCCAGCTGTGCAGTCGTTTGCCTTCCTCATCGACCGTATATGCGGGTGGAAGCTGTTGGTAAGCCGATTCGTAGTTGTGAAACGCCAAAGCAATCTGCCTGATGTTGTTGCTACACTGCATTCGACGGGCTGCCTCCCGTGCAGCTTGAACGGCCGGCAAGAGCAACGCCACCAGAATCCCACCACATACAAGCATCATGCCAAGCATGGATGCCAAGATCACGGCGATAACAGCGGCCGTGCTCATTCCCGAACGAGGCGGTTGCGAGGACGGGAGTTGGTAGTTGTAGGGCGTGTTTGTAGACAAGATTTTTGCTCCAATAATTGAATGATTAAGAAGTCCTGTTTCCTAATATAGCCCCCCCAAGACTTCAATGTACTGGCCCAATGGACTTTCTGTGAAGCACGAACGCCTGCGGCATGGCCAGGCGAGGATAGGAATCTAGATACAATTGCCGCGACGTGGTAAATTGCTCCCATGATTTCTTTTGATAGCCGATTCGTAGATCAATTGCCGGGTGACGCCGAACAACGCAACTTTTGCCGTCAAGTTTTTGGCAGTTGCTATTCCCTGGTTAAGCC
Organism: Planctomycetota bacterium; assembly: GCA_026692905.1. Lineage (GTDB taxonomy): Bacteria > Planctomycetota > Planctomycetia > Pirellulales > Pirellulaceae > JBKCUI01. The sequence goes on along the minus strand of JAPLNL010000041.1, from coordinate 31,518 downwards.
AACTGCGGTTTCTCAACCCTCGGTGATCGCATTTTCTAGCGAAGTCGCTGGACTGTTGGGGATTGAGCTAGACTGGCTGCAAAGCCAACAAGCCGCCTCAGTGTTAGGCGGAAATGAATTGTTGCCTGGGATGAAACCCTATGCCGCTTGTTATGGCGGCCATCAATTCGGAAACTGGGCCGGCCAGCTTGGAGATGGTCGCGCGATCAATCTCGGCGAAGCTATCGCCCCGAACGGACAGCGTTGGGCGATGCAATTGAAAGGCTCCGGACGCACCCCTTATTCTCGCTCCGGTGATGGCCTCGCAGTGCTTCGCTCTTCGATTCGCGAGTTTCTTTGCAGCGAAGCCATGCATCACCTTGGCGTGCCTACCACGCGAGCATTAAGTTTAGTCTTAACCGGCGAGCAAGTCACACGTGACATGTTCTACGACGGGCGCCCTCGCAAAGAACCAGGAGCCATCGTTTGCCGCGTAGCTCAGTCCTTCACGCGATTCGGGAATTTCGAAATCTTTGCGGATCGACATGAAAACGATAGGCTGAAAATGCTCGTCGATTTCACCATCGCAAATGACTTTCCGCATTTGGATCCAAACGCCCCCAACGTTTTGCAAAAATGGTTTACCGAAGTTTGCGTGCGGACGGCGGAAATGGTCGTGCATTGGATGCGAGTTGGGTTCGTACATGGTGTGATGAACACAGACAATATGTCGATTCTCGGTCAAACTATCGATTATGGCCCCTACGGTTGGCTTGAGGGGTACGATCCGAACTGGACCCCCAACACCACCGACGCCGCGCACCATCGTTACGCATTCGGCCAACAACCCCAGGTCGCACATTGGAATCTATTGCAGTTAGCTAATGCGCTTTGGCCGATAATAGAACAAGAAGAACCGTTGCAAGAAGGCCTCAATCGCTACTTGGATGTGTTCAGGACGGCATACCAAACTATGATGGCAAATAAACTTGGCTTGGGCAAATGGCACGAAGCCTCTGATGCAATGCTGACTCAAGAATTGGATTCGGTTTTGCAGTTGGTTGAGACCGATATGTCAATTTTCTATCGGAGGCTGTCGAGAATATCGCTCGATCAAGTCTCGCCCGAAGGTATCGATGGCTTGGTAACCGACGACTGGCTTCTCCGCCATTTGGACGAGGCATACTATGATCTCAATAGGGTGAACGGCGCGGTGCTTTCGCAAACGAAAGACTGGATGAAGTCGTACTTACTCCGATTGTCGCAAGATCATCGAAGCGACGCGGAACGGACAGCTCAGATGGACGCGGCCAATCCTCTATACGTCTTGCGAAACTATATCGCTCAGCAAGCGATCGATTTGGCTGAGCAAGGCGACTTCAGCGAAATCGCTCGTGTCCTGCAAGTGCTCAAAAATCCATATCAATCGCAGCAGAGCATGGATGCGTATGCGATGAAACGCCCGGAATGGGCAAGGCACAAGGCTGGATGCTCAATGCTCTCATGCAGTTCGTAGCCACCGGAGGGTGACTCTTGCCGGGGACCGGGGCTTTGTCCCCCCGGGGAGTGTGAACTGATTTGTGCAATCGTTGTTGGCACTTCATCCTCCCCTCGCTACGCTCGACCCTCCCAGCGGGAGGGTGCCTAGACCCGTAATGACAAGGCTAACGCCCACCGGCTATTTAACCGGTAAGCGAACTTGAAAACCAGGTGTTCCCGTCCAGTCAAATCGAGAAGCATTGGACATTGGCTAAGCGCATCGTCATGTGTTTTAACGGTTAATTCGGAGCCCGGAGGGCGGCACAAGAACTGCCGGTGGCGTGAGACACCGTTCCACTGCGGCCTTCAGGGCCTCGCCTGTGTAGGAACGCAATTTTGCTGGCAATACACTGGCTTCAGCGACTTGCTGCAACTTGGCGGGAGCCTTCCCGGCAGGAGTCTTCTTTGAAGCCTTTTTTGTTCCTTTCTTGGTTGCGGCAGTCGTTACAGGAATGGTGTAACTCACATCACTCGCATAACGGACGAGCGATTCGGCTGGCCCTGCGAAGACGACTTGCCCCCCCGCTTTGCCAGCCTCAGGTCCCATGTCGATGACCCAGTCTGCGCACTTGATCACGTCGAGGTTATGCTCAATCACCACCACGCTGTTTCCATTGTCCACCAGCGCATTGAGCACGTGCATCAGTTTTCGTATGTCTTCGAAATGCAAGCCCGTGGTCGGCTCATCCAGCAAATACAGCGTGTCCCCCGTTGCGGGCCGACACAACTCCGACGCCAACTTCACTCGCTGAGCCTCGCCACCGCTCAGCGTCGGCGCGCTTTGGCCCAATGCGAGATAGTCCAGCCCCACCTCGCAAAGCGTTTTCAGCATGCCATGGATCTTGGGCAACTCGCTCGTCAGATCGCGTGCTTCACCGATCGACATCGACAGGAAATCGCTGATTGATTTTCCGCGATACTTGACTGTCAAGATCTCCTCAGAGTAGCGACTGCCATGGCATGCATCGCACTCGATCCAAACATCCGGTAAGAAATGCATTTGAATACGAATTTGGCCATTCCCCTCGCACTTTTCACACCGGCCGCCTGACACGTTGAAGCTAAAGTGGCCCGCATGCAAACCTCGAACCTTGGCCTCAGGCAGTTTCGCAAACAGATGCCGGATATGCTCAAAAACACCCGTGTAGGTCGCCGGGTTGCTCGATGGAGAATTGCCCAGCGGCGATTGGTCCACACGCAACACTTTGTTGATGTTTTTGGTCCCCGTGATACTATCGTGCGGTCCGGCTTGCATGTCGGCGCGGTGAAGCGATCGGGCCAACGACGGGTAAAGTATCCCATTGATCAGACTGCTCTTGCCACTGCCGCTCGGTCCCGTCACCGCAGTAAAGCATCCGAGAGGAATACTCACATTGACGTTGCGAAGTGTATTGGCCCGAGCACCTTGGATCGTTAGCCAACCCTTGGGTGGCTCACAATACTCAGTCCAGTCGCTACTAGAAGCCGAAATGTCCACGGGCATGGCAATCCGACGTTTGCTCGGCAGTTCGATCGATCTTGCACCACTAAGAAATGGCCCAGTGATGGAGCCCTTCTGCTTGACAATTTGTTTGGGCGTCCCTTGTGCGACGACGGTACCACCCAATGGACCTGAGCCTGGACCGAAGTCGCAAAGCTGGTCACTGCTTGCAATAACATCGCGATCGTGCTCGACGACCAGCAACGTATTGCCGAGATCTCGCAACCGATGCATGGCTCCTATAAGGCGATCGTTGTCTCTCGGGTGTAGACCGATTGTGGGCTCGTCCAAAACATAGAGCACGCCACACAATCCGCTGCCAAGTTGACTGGCCAGGCGAATGCGCTGAGCCTCGCCACCCGAGAGAGTATTGGCCGCTCGATCGAGCGTTAGGTACTCTAAACCCACATCCTCCAAGAACTGCAATCGCTGAGTGATCTCGCGATGCAACTCGCCGGCGATCTTTTTTTCTCGACGTTCCAATGTCCAAGTCTTGGTTTCCGCAAGCAGTTCACCGATAGGCATTCGACCGATGTCCGCAATGGTATGCGAACGAAATCGCGAGTGCGCTGCTTCCGCTCGAACTCGAGCACCACCGCAGGCAGTACACGGTACCTCAGCCAAAAATCGGGAGAGTCGCATGCGAAGCCCAATGTTCGAATTCGAAGCGAGCTCCAACGCCGGGAAGACTCCTCGGTAATGAAACGTCATCGCCACCGTCCGATTGATTTGCTGGTCGGTCGATTCTGGCGGATGAATATCGGATTGATAGACCACGATCTCACGGTCCGGCATGCCATGAAACAACAGCGAACGCTGTCCCGTCGGCAACTGCGAAACCGGCCGATCGAGCGGTATCCCAGCCTCTCTACCAAATGCACGCAGCATGCCTTGGGCCAACGGGTTCTCAAGGTTCGGCCACAACAGCATTGCTCCATCTTCGAGCGAACGAAGTTCGTCAACTGAGGCCGCCGGGTCCGTTCCGGTTTGAGTCCCCAAGCCGCTGCAGCTTGGACACCATCCAACAGCCGTATTGAACGAAAAGCTGTGAGGCGTAAGCGGTTGAAATGACAGTCCGCACGGCGCACACGCCAATTGCAAGGAAAACGTGTGCGTCTCCCAGTGCGTTTCCGCTCGATTGTCATCGACCATCGCCAGTTGGATGACACCGTTGCCCATGGTCAGCGCGGTTGCGACACTATCACTCAACCGCTTGCGATCCCTGCCATCTAATCGGATACGATCGACCACGAGCTGGATCTCGTAACGGCTCTTTTTCTGCAATGACGGCAGGAGATTGATTTCCTGAGTTCGTCCGTTGATTCGGATTCGGACGAAGCCTTCGCGTTGCAAGTCGGCGAAGAACTGCTCTGGAGTTTGGTTGGCATGTGGAGTAACTGGGGCTAGCAACAATGCCTTGGTCCCTGCGTCCGTGCCCAAGGCCATCAAACGATCGACGATTTGATCGCTAGTCTGGGTGCTAACAGGCTGATCGCAACGGGTGCAATGCATCTGTCCCAATCGTGCAAACAGAACTCGAAAGTAATCGTAAACCTCGGTCACGGTCCCCACGGTACTTCGCGGAGTGTGCGAGAGATTGCGTTGCTCGATGGCCACCGAAGGGCTAAGGCCATCGACTCTCTCAACGACCGGCTTTGGCATTTGGCCAACAAATTGCCGAACGTAGGGGCTCAAGCTCTCGACAAATCGCCGCTGGCCTTCCGCATAGATCGTGTCCATTGCCATGGAGGTCTTACCACTGCCGCTTTGCCCGCAGAAGACCGTCATTTGATTGCGAGGTAGCGTTAGTTCGATATTCTTCAGATTGTGTTGCTGAGCACCGACGACGTGAATATCCTGCAAAGCCAAACTTGCACTGACGGATTTCTTGGCTTTGGTTAGTGGCTTAACGGCCTTCGACTTCGTTTTCGAATCAGCTCTCGTATGCGTTTCAAAGTACTTTTTCAATGCCACGCCCGTGAACGATTTCTTTTGCTTGGCTATCTCCTCTGGAGTACCTTGGCACAGTACCTTGCCACCACCTGCACCACCCTCCGGTCCCATGTCGATGACCCAATCGGCAGCTTGAATAAGGTCCAGATTGTGCTCGATGACAATCACGGTATTACCGAGATCAACTAGGCTTTGCAATACTTTCAACAGCAAATCGATATCGTAAAAATGCAGGCCCGTCGTTGGCTCATCGAGCACATAAAGCGTTCGGCCCGTCGCGCGACGGCTCAGCTCTCGCGATAGTTTGATGCGTTGCGCTTCGCCTCCTGAAAGGGTCGGCGACGGCTGCCCGAGTTTCAAGTAGTCGAGCCCTACGTCGTGCAGGGTTTGCAGCTTTTCGTAGATCTTCGGAAAGGCAGAGAAGTGTTCAAGGGCTTGCTGCACGTCGAGGTCCAAGCAATCCGCAATCGATTTTCCTTTGAACTCCACTTGCAACGTCGGACGGCTGTATCGCTTGCCCTCGCAGATCGCGCATGGTACCCAAAGATCGGCCAAGAACTCCATGTCGAGGCGATTGGCACCGTGGCCATCGCAAGCCGAACAACGTCCTGCTTCCGTATTGAAGCTAAACGTGCTCGGGGTGAAACCGCGTCGCTTGGACTCGGGCAACTCGGCGAACAAATCGCGGATGCTATCAAACAGCTTGACGTACGTAGCAGGGTTGCTGCGAGGCGTACGGCCGATCGGGCTTTGGTCGATGTCGATGATCTTGTCGAGGTGCTCGATGCCGTCGATCTTGTCATGTGCACCCGGCGTATCTTCGGCTCGTTGCAAAGCGTTTCGCAAAGCAGGCGACAGGATATCGCTGATGAGGGAACTCTTGCCGCTGCCGCTGACCCCAGTCACCGCCACAAAACATCCAAGAGGAATTTCAACGTCGATGTTCTTGAGGTTGTTGTGCCGAGCACCTCGAACCGTGATCGTCTTGCCATTCCCTTTGCGGCGTTCGGCGGGCCGATGGATATGACGCGTCCGATTGAGGAAGCCACCGGTGATACTTTTCGGATTGGCTGCGATGTCTTCTAAAGAGCCGGCCGTCAACAGTTCGCCACCTCGAACGCCCGGCCCAGGACCAAAGTCGACGATCGTATCAGCGGCTCGCATCGTGTCTTCGTCATGTTCCACGACGATGAGTGTATTGCCTAGATCACGTAACCTTTCCAATGAAGACAATAATCGATCGTTGTCTCGCGGGTGCAGACCGATCGAAGGCTCATCGAGAACATAGAGAACGCCAACCAAGCCCGCACCGATTTGACTGGCCAAGCGAATACGCTGGGACTCACCACCGGAAAGCGTTGGCGCCGTTCGCTCCAAGGACAAATATGAAAGCCCGACATCGAGCAGAAACTGCAATCGTGCTCGAACCTCCTTGATCGCCTCTCCACCGATAGTGATTTGCAACGGCGTTAAGTCGAGGCTACCAAAGAATTCAGCGCACTGATCGAGCGGCAAACGAGAGCAGTCTCCGATCGCCAGCCATGAATTCTCTTTGAATCTAGGCGCTAGCGACTTAAGACGAACCGAGCGGGCTTGTGGATTGAGTCGAGTGCCATTGCAATCGCTGCACGTGCTGACCTGCATGTACTTTTCGTATTGTTTCGTGACCATCGGATTTTTCGAGGCACGGTATGTTGCCAACAAGTCCGGAACGATCCCCGTAAACGCTTGGCCGTGCAAGGCTCGCCCTTTGACTTGGACTTTAAGCCCTTGGTATCCAAACAGCAGCCAGTTTTTCTCTTCTTGCTCAAGCTTCTTCCAGGGGGTCGTTAGCAAATAATTGCGGTCGAACTTTTTTAAGTGCTCGACATAATTGGCAAAGTAGGTGATCGAACGACGAAGCCAACGTGTCATTTCCGTTGACTTACCGATCAAGTCAATCGCGCCATTCTTGAGCGATTTGTTCGAATCGGTGACCAGAAGTTCTTCGGTAAAGGTAAACGTTTCACCGAGTCCATCGCAAATCTTGCAAGCGCCTTGAGGGGAGTTGAAACTGAGCAACTGTGGCGTCGGTGGTGGGTAAGACAGACCGCACTTGGCACACGCATAGGTCGATGAGAACACCACGTCCAAAGAAGAATCGCTCGTGTCCAGCGGTTTGTTCAAGGCGACCGGTGAGATTTCGTTGGTCGCAATAGAAACGGTTTCACTGGCCGCGAGAGTTTTCTTTTTGCGACTTGCTTTCTTGACCGGTGCTTCGCCTGGTTGCGCTTTTGGGGTGTCGATGATGGGAGAAAGGAGCATCGTTCCCTCTCCAAACTTCATCGCGTTATCGACTGCTTCGGCAATCCGTTGGCGGGACGTTTGGCCGATGACAATGCGGTCTACCACCAGCTCGATGTTGTGTTTGATTTGGCGTTCTAGGTCTGGAGGCTCACTGAGCAAGTAGATTTGGCCATCCACTCTTGCTCGATTGAAGCCATATCGACGCAGTTCATCAAACAAATCCTTGTGCTCCCCTTTTTGACCGCGAACGACGGGTGCCAAAAAGAGAAAGGGGGTCTTCGCATCCATGGACTGGATACGCTCGACCATTTGGTCGCGGGTTTGCGAAGCGATTTCGGAATTGCATTCCGGGCAGAATCCAGTACCGACACGTGCGAAGAGAACTCGCAAAAAATCGTGAAGTTCGGTGATCGTACCGACGGTAGAACGAGGATTGTTTCCTGTCGATTTTTGGCTAATCGAGATCGATGGGCTTAGGCCGGACAGAAAGTCGACATCGGGTTTGGGCAGTTGCCCGACGAACTGTCGAGCGTACGTTGATAAGCTCTCAAGGTATCGGCGTTGACCTTCGGCGTAGAGCGTGTCGAAAGCCAAGGAGCTTTTACCGCTGCCAGAGACACCGGTGAAGCAAATGAATTGATTGCGTTGGAGAGAGAGATCGACGCTTTTGAGATTGTGCTCGCGGGCACCGCGAACAACGATCGGTTGATCTTGGGCTGTCACGCTTTAGTGCACTCCGGCGCTCGCGAGATAGCGTTCGGCATCGAGGGCAGCCATGCAACCGGTCCCCGCGGAAGTGATGGCTTGTCGATAGTAATCATCCGCAACGTCACCAGCAGCGAAGACTCCTTCGACACTCGTATGGGTTCGAGCAGGAATCGTCCATTTGACATAGCCGTTCTCGCGATTTTCCACTTGGCCGCCGAGGAATTTGGTATTCGGCGTGTGTCCAATGGCCAGGAACATGCCAGCAGCCTCAAGCTCAGTCGTCGCGCCGGTTTCAACATGCTTAGTGCGAACAGCGGTCACTCCGACTCGCATGTCCTCAGCGTTGCCGAGCACTTCATCGACGACGGAGAACTTTACCAATTCGATTTTTGGATTACCCAACGCTCGATCCTGCATGATCTTGGATGCACGCATCTCGCCTCGTCGCAGGATCAAATACACTTTCGAAGCGTATTTGCTCAGGTAAGTCGCTTCTTCGACGGCCGAGTCGCCGCCGCCGACGACGACAAGTGGTTTGTTGCGAAAGCGGGGCAAGGCACCATCGCAAACGGCACAAGCGCTAACCCCTTTGTTCTTGAATTTCTCTTCGCTGGGCAATCCCAAGTAATTGGCGCTGGCTCCGGTTGCTAGGATGACTGTATGCGTTTCGAAAGTCCCGTTCTCGCCCGTGTTGAGCTTGAGCGGTTTGCCCGAGAAATCGACACTGACAACGTCGTCGGTGATGACTCGGGTGCCGAAGTTGGTCGCTTGTCTGCGCATCAGCTCCATCAATTCCGGGCCGGTGACAGCGTGTGCATGTTCCTCGATGGGCGGCAGCATGTATTTTCGATCGTCGCCGATGGCAGAGTCCAAGAACTCTTTGAGCTTGCCAGAAGGAAAACCAGCGTAGTTTTCGACTTCGGTGGTTTGAGCGAGTTGCCCCATGGGATATCGACCATTCACACGATTTTCTTCGGTCATGGCCCCTTCGAAAAGCAATGGGCGGAGATTGGCGCGGGCCGCGTAAATTGCCGCAGACCAGCCTGCAGGTCCGCTACCGATGATGACGCAGTTTTCGATGTTACTCATGAAGGATCAATAAAATGGTTGGGAAAACAAAGAATGAATGGGCGTAGATTCGGCCTCGCACCTTGGATTCCTTTTGTAACACACGCACCTCAATTGACAATGGGAAACGCTATGAACCGGCAGCAATAGACAGGGAAAAGGAATCTCTGAATAAACAATATTTTGTGATTTCTCCTTAACACTTTGAATCATTTCGTAGCGAAACTCGTCAAGAGTTTCGGTCGTTTAGGCGATGCAGCCAAAAGTCTTGACGACCTTCGCTACAAAAGGGGCCTGGGAGACCGTCTTGCTTTGAACCCGATAAAACATTGAGGTAATTTGGGAGGGCGAGGCTCATGCCGAGCCGTTTACGCATCAAGCTCGGCAGGAGCCTCGCTCTCCCGTTGAAATTGCAAGCAATTTCAAAAAGAAAGTGAGACGGCCCCTTCTCCTCCCGAGGAGGAGAAGGGGAGTTAGAATATCAGGCCTGGATCTCCCAACCACTAAAACTTCAAAAAACGGTGGACAAAGAATTGCCAACCATTGAGAATTAGGGTCCGCACTTTGAATCCCTCCCTCCCACCAATCCGGCCTACCCCATGACGATTTCTCGGTTCTCGGTTGCCCTCTTTCTCTTGACTATTGCCTCAAGTCTTATGGCCGACGGACCAGCCGACAATCAAGCGGCATCGGTACGCCCTGTTCCACCACCTGGAATCGCAATCGACGATGAAGTGCGTAGCAATCTAAAGAAAGAACTGTCAACGCTTCAGTCGCAAATCAGCGAACTGCGAAAATCGAAAAACGCCATCACTCAGCGATACCTCCCAGATGTCGAGATTTTCGCTAGAGCCGTCGAGCTGGCCCTCAACGAAGACGGATTCTTTGAACCCAAAGATGCAGAGAGAGCCAAGCAAGTACTACAAGAAGGACTTGCACGAGCCGAAGCACTGAAGCTTGGAGCGACACATTGGCGCGACCATCGTGGCTCTTTTCAAACGGTGAGGGGGTTTCGCTCCAAGTTGGACGGAACCGTCCAGCCCTATGGTGTCGTCACCTCGCAATCCGGTGACCGAACTGACACTCCGCGCGCCGACATCTGGTGTCGTGGCCGAGCCGAAAAGGGTCTCGAATTGCAATTCATCGCGACTCGTATGACAAACTCCGACCCAGCTCCCGAACCAGGCACGATCATGATCCATCCTTTCGGTCGCTATTGCAACGCAAATAAGCTAGCCGGAGAAGCCGACACGTTGGAAGTGCTCGAGCACGCCATCAAAGAGTACAACCTCGATCCAAAGCGTGTCGTGATTCGAGGGTTCTCGATGGGGGGAGCAGCCGCTTGGCATTTGGCTGTCCACTATCCAGACAAATGGCTAGCGGCCAATCCAGGTGCGGGCTTCTCGGAAACGCCACAGTTCTTAAAAGTGTTTCAGTCCGAGGAATTAAAGCCAACTTGGTTCGAGCAAAAACTATGGCAGATGTACGACTGCCCCGTATGGGCTCGCAATTTGCGTATGCTGCCAACGATCGCATACAGCGGAGAAATCGACAAGCAGAAACAAGCAGCTGACGTGATGGCTGAAGCGTGCCTATCACTGCCAGCGGATGTGCGTTTCGAACTGACCCACATCATTGCACCGAAGACAGCCCACAAAGTCGACCCAACGGCCCGTGTCGAAATCGAACGACGATTAGCGATCCTCGATAAGATGCGTTCGTCCGAATTGCCCAAGCAACTTGCCTTCACTACGACGACCCTGAAATACAATCAAGCCCATTGGGTGACCATCAATGCGTTAAAAGAGCACTGGGTTCCTGCAACCATCTCGGCGGAATTTTCCAGCCCAAGCAATATCAGTCTCCAAGTGGACAACGTAACGGACCTCAGCCTAAACCTGGATGCCAATACCGTAAACAGCAGTGTTCAGGGGCTCTCGGTCGACTTGCAAGGTAAGAAGTTTTACGCCGCCAAGCGCTCTGATCTTTCTTGGGGAATTCGCCTACGGAAATTCGGTAGCAATTGGGAGCAAGTGTCACCGATTGAACCACCGGCGAAGGAACTTGTTAAGAAGCATGGCCTGCAAGGGCCGATCGACGACGCCTTCATGGGGCCGTTTCTTTTTGTAAAGCCGACAGCGACTGGCAATCATCCGAAAGTGGACAAATGGGTAGAGTCGGAGTTCAATCGAGCCGTCCGAGAATGGCATCGCCAAATGCGAGGCGACGCCATCATTAAAACATCGGACGAACTCAAACCGGAAGACATCGAAAACTACCATTTGGTATTGTGGGGGGACACCAAGAGCAATCCGACTCTCGCAAAGCTTGCTGACAAACTGCCGATTCAATGGAATCAAGAAAACGTATCCGCTGGTGCAGCCCAATACCCCTCGGCAACGCATGTCCCAGTCTTGATTTTCCCAAATCCGCTGAACCCCGATCGGTATGTCGTGCTCAACAGCAGTTTTACCTATCGCGAGTACGATTATCTGAACAACGCTCGGCAAATTCCAAAACTGCCAGACTGGGCGATCGTCGACATCACAACGCCACCCGACTCAAGGTTCCCAGGCAAGATCGCGAACGCCGATTTCTTCGATGAAAAGTGGGCACTGAAACAATCACGACCTTAGTGTTTGTGCGATTCGTGTTCCATGAGAAGCCTGCGGCCTTATGCCGCTCGGTGAACAAGTTTCGTGAGATGCGAATCGAAGGAGCGTTCTGCGACGATCCGTTCAATGCCGACTACGGATTTCGTTCGCGAAAAATTTTGCGAGACAGTGGACGAAATCGCGTGTATCCTATACGGCCCGAACGACGAGAATTTCTCAGAGTGGATAGACGAATGGTCGTCCGATTTAAAACATAGCATAGAGCGATTTGCAATCCAATGATTAGTATTTTGGTGCTACGAGACCGGCCTATTTGGTTTAAAAAACGGTTTCATCTCATCGCATCGTTCCTTCTTGTTCTCGCTCTTGGGTATACCATCGTGCATCCAGGTATCGCAACGGCACAGCTGAGGGCAAACAAAGAGAGAACTGGCTATGTGTCGATTGAGTCGGTCAACGATGTCATGGATCAATGGAGCGAGGATAAACATCTCTACGTCAAAGGAGATCTCGGGGTACCTGATGCGAGTCTCGATGAATTGCAGCAGTGGTTGAACAGGGAAGGACTGCATTGGACCGTCGTCTTGATGCAGGAATCGAGTGGCGAGTACTACGTGGCTCCAGATGGACGCTCCTATTTTGGGATGGATGCGGTGGAGTTCGCGCTCGGCAAAGGACTCGCTAATCGCACTGGCTTTGGCAAGCTAGAGAATCCGTTAACCCATGAAACCGACGGCGCAATGTTCGTCCTGTTTCTCAAAGAACGAAAGTTCAGTTACTTTGGCTCGGAGGCCCAGGATCGCCGCGGTCTTGGGCGATCGAAGTGGATTGGTGAATTGGACCAACCCGCCTTTCGCGCGATGCGAGGTGGCGGACGCGTGGTGGATGCTGTCAAAGAAACCGTCCGAACCATCAACCAACGATTGAATCGAATGGTCAGTTCCGAGGCCGAAGCTGCTCGAACTCAAACGTTGGAGAGAGAACGGGACCTGCAAACCGCAAAAGAAGGACTGAGCCACTTGACCGAGTTAGTCGATCAAGTCGGGGAAGAAAGCGTTGCGTTTCGAGCACAACGTCCTGAAGCGACCGGTGCGCTGGCAAAGCCAGATATTGAAGAATGGCGAAAACGAATTTCCCAGATCGAGGTGCCGCTCCAACTAGAAAATGCCAAGGAGTCCCACCAAACGATCAAGCAACTAGGAACTCAAATCGATTCGTACTTAAATGCATACGCAGCATCGCGAGGGTACGAAGCCAATCGCAAGGAACTTGAGTCGGAATTTGGGCCGCTCGCCAACGCGCCCAATGGGGTGGCCGCAGGCCCCATCAAGGAACTTCGCGAATTGCTCGCAGCTGCCGACAAAAAACACCGCAATGGAGACATGGAACTCACCGAGACTCTGCGTCAAGCTGAAACGAAAATCGCCGAAGGAAATCGCCGTATCGACGACGAGAATCGCCGTATGGAAGCGGACAAGGCCAATGCGAAGCTGGTTCGCCAGGTCGTCGGAACCATCGCCGGTATTCTGACTGCAATCGTGGCTATGATCCTGTGGTTGTTCCATCGCAAACGCAAACCAGCCATGATTCGAGCCATCGATAATTTGAAAACGCGCGAAGAGTCCGTATCCAAAGAGACCGATGGGCTCGACCAACTCTTCACGCAATGCGCCGACCTTATCGGCTCTCGCGAGCGGATCGCACAACGTGGGTACACTGGACGAACACGGGAGCTTGGCGAGGGAGCTATCAACGATATTGACGACCTATTCATCATGTCGAAAGAGATTCGACGGGTTCTCGCGGAGGCAAAGGGATTGGTCAATCCGAAAGGCATGTGGGACCAGATCGTCAATGCTTTTAGCAGCGCGAAATTCGAAGAAAGTGTTCGACAGATTTCCGGTAAGCCGCTCAAGTTTTCGAGGGCTACCGGGATTCCTCGGGTGGCGATGGACATTCTCAAGAAGCGTGCCCAGGATGCGAACGAACCTATTCCTAACGAAGTTCCTGACCATGTGATCCTAACGTTCGACGAAATCTACGGAGCCATCCAATCGCGGCGCGAGCGAGCCGGCTCTGCTTTGAAACTCATCGAAGACTCCCTTACACGTGTCAATGACGAGCTGAATCGTTGCCAAGCCGACCTTCAAGGCTTGCTCGATCAAGAAAAAAGGATAGCAAATGCTTCCGCAGGTGGATGGTTTCCAGTTCCGAACTACTTCAATGTTCTTATCCCTTCGGTCCAGAGCGATCTGGCAGATGCGGAGTCCCAGTCGACGCTCGATGCGGTTTCTGCGATGGAAGGACCTATTCGCCGTGCCAGACGAAAGCTCGATGAGGCCAAAGCGTTAGGTGAGTGGCTCCTTGAGTTCCGCAAGGGTGTATTGCCGGAACTCAAATCGATGTCAGACAAACTTAAGGCGATGGGATACCCCACCGCTTGGTTGGAATCCGAACTGCGAATTCGATCGAGTATCGCCGATCGATTGTTCGAACAAGCCGCCGCCCAATCGATAGACGGTGGCTTTGCGGAGCTAAAGGAGTCGATGGTCGCATTGGTTGGGCAAACGCAGCAGGCGCTTGAATTGGCGGAAATTTTGCGCGACACCACGCAACCGCGCGTCGAGCAACTGCCTCAGGACATCCAAGCCGCTCGCAAAGAACTAGCCAGCCAACTGAAGTTGAACGAATCGCAAGTCCTCGTCGAACCCGCATGGAACCCCGATACAGCGCACGCGCTCGCTCGAAAGAGTTGGGAGGCGGCAGTCACCATGTTGCGTCAGGGAAAGATCGATGCGTGCCGCGCAGCAATCCAGGGATGTGATTCTGAAATGGAACGTGCTGGACAATGGATCGAGGTTTCCAAGACCTCAGCAAAAGAGTTCGAATCAACCCTCGCGAAAGAACAAAGTCGATTGCAGCAGGTCGTTCAGCGGAGCAAGCAATTAGCCTTGATGGTGCGAAACGCAGAACGCAATTACTCCTCCGCAGCACTGCAGTTGGCCTATTCTGTCGCTCCGATCGCGGACGCGAACTGGGTCGAGCCCGAACGAAACCCGTCGGTTGCAAATCCGCATGGGCCAGCCAGCGATGGGCCAGCCAGCGATGGGCCAGCCAGCGATGGGCCAGCCAGCGATGGGACAGCGGAGGTGGAGGATGGTGACCGGCAAGTCCTCCATTTGGGTGGCGATCATGCCTCGCAACTCCTCGAGCATGCGCGGGACTATGCGACAGAGTGCGATCGGTTGCACGCGTCGGCGCAATCGAAGTTCCGACAAGGGATGGTGCTGCAGGCCGTTGGGGAGCTGCAACAAGCGGGCGGGTTCCTGACACAAATGGACCGAAGGCACGATCGAGTCGATGAGCATTTGCAGCAACTCGAACGCCAAGTCGTTGAGAATCAAAAGTCGCTGGTGAAGTGCATTTCCGATATCCAGCACCTACAAGACTACCGCCGAGATAGGATGGTCACGATCCCGACGATACAGCAAATCGACGCTTTGGGTGAACAACTTCAGTCGGTTCAGTCGCAATATCGCAACTCTACCGAAGGGACCAATCCGTTCGAGTTCACACAGCTGTTGCTTTTCTTTCAGAAGCGAATTGCGGAACTTGAGGGGATGGTGGTATCCGATCGCCATGGCTATGCCGAAGCAGCCAGGGCGGTGGATGGGGCGGCGAGGCAATGGAATGTGGCCAAGCAATTCGTACAGCAGTCCCGGACAGACAACATTCCCGATTCCCCTGCAACCACGGAAGGTGTACGACGTATCGATGGTTTGGAGCGTGCGGTCATCGCAGTGCAGCGCGGCATCGAAGCCGAACACGGCGATTGGGAAGAAGTCGGACGACGAGCGGCCGAGACGCAGTCTGATTTGTCCGAGATCTCCCGCCAATTGAGCTCGGAGCTGCAGCAAGCAAACGCAGCCCTGACATCGTTCCAAGCAGCCTCGGAATCGGTTTACAAAGCGGAGCATTGGACAGGGCCGTGGGGACTGCGAATCAGCGATTCCCCAGGGGTAAGACAGCTTGAGGCCGCTCGCGTTAATCTGCAGCGTGGCCAGTATTCCGCCGTGCTTGAATTGAGCAATCAAGCCTTGCAAGCGTCGCAACTCGCCATTCAAAAGATGGAACGCGAAGTCCAAAATCGCCGTATCGAAGCCCAAATGAGCGCGGAGCGACTCGAACGAGAACGCAGAGCGCGTCGCAACGACACCATCCTCATCGGCTCCGGGCCTTCTATCTTCGGCTCAGGTAGCCCCTGGCCGAACAGCGGCGGTTTTGGTGGAGGAGTTTTCGGTGGCGGAGGTGGCTTCGGCGGTGGGGGCTCTTCGTCAGGAGGAGGTTCTTCCGGCGGCGGAAGCTCTTCATCGGGAGACGATTCCTCAGGTTTCAGCCGATCGGGTTGGTAATGACATCGATCGGGTTTGTGATGACGCCGTGCAGTAACATCGCTTGTGAAAGGGTTGGTCATCCGATTGACGAACGGAATTGCTTTGAAATGCGAATCACAAACCTAGTCTGTGCCTTGATCGTTAGCCTGTGTATGGCAGTGCTGCTTGGACAACAATCCATGGCCCAAGAAGCGAACCTTCGATATGAGCTTGGCAAACGCGTGCAAAGGTACGAGTCGCTGTGGGAGAATTCGAGTCCAGAAGTTCGGGCGGCAAGCACCGCGACGATGGAACGAGCCGTTCAAGAGTTCTTTAGCTTCAACTTGAGCGGGGCTGCAAAGAGCCTCGATGCAGCTTGGTTGTCGATGCAAAAGGAGCCCTCGGGGTTTCAACGCAACGCAGCATCGCTATCGGTCTCCGCTCCGCCACTCATGGACGCAAATCAGACCAAGCTCGAGCTCTATTTAATGTCCATCTATCCTGCCTCGAATGTTGATTGGCTCGATTCCGCATCGCTTGAGCTTACCCTAAGTCCAATTTCTAAGACGGATGCAACCAAGCCGCAAACAAAGACGGTTGACTTGTCTTTTAGCAATTCGGCGGCTTCGAAGCTGCCACTCCTGATCGAGTGGGAGCTAGGCAAACGAGAGGCTGGTGAATTCGAACTCACGGCGACACTTATTCAGAATGGATTGAAAGCTAGGATTGTTGGTACTCGTGTCTCTGTTTTGTTGGATCGGCAGCCGAGGATTGAGGCGGTTTCGGACTGGCTCGACAACAACAAACGGACAGCGAAAGCGTCATCGCTCTGCACCGCCCGGTTGCTCGGCAAGCAACTGCAGTTGGCCGATCGCGGCAAAGGTTCCGAATGCGACCTGCCGTTGGATTCTTGGCTGAGTGAGTTTGAGTCCATTGCATTTTCACGACCAGAGCAGCGACCGATAAGCCCGAGCGGTCGATGGCAAGTATTCACGGACGGAAAAGCGGAACAAGTTGTTCGAATGCATGTGCCTGTGCCTGCGCCGGATAAGCCCACATTGATCTTTGCCTTTCATGGAGCGGGCGGCAGTGAAAACATGTTCTTCGAAACGTATGGCGCAGGTCGACTCATCGAATTGGCCAAGGCACGCAATTGGTTCGTCGTTTGTCCACGACAACCGCTGACAGGGCTTTCGCTCTCGGCTGCGGCGATGCTTCCATTGATCGAGACCGAGTTTGGTGTTTCATTTGATCGAGTGTTTTTGGTCGGGCACTCGATGGGTGCGGCACAAGCGATCGAGCAAGTCTCAAAATCGCAAGAGCGCATCACCGCAGTGGCAGCCGTCGGCGGAGGAGGAAATCCCAAACGAACGGGGGCTCTTGAAAAAATCCCGTTCTATGTCGCGGCGGGCGAACGGGACTTCGGCAAAGGTGGTGCGAAACGTTTAGCTGATAGCTTGAAAGCCTTTGGTTGTCAGGTCAAGTATTCGGAGTACCCGGACGTCGAGCACTTGACGATCGTTCAAGCTTGTCTCGACGAGCTCTTTACGTTTCTAGAGCGATCGAAATAGTGGCAGGATCGCATGGGCGCCTGGTAAATTTACGAAAGTGCTCTAAAGAGCCAAAGCGTCGCCGAAGCGGTCGCGTTCCATTTGCGTGATTCGGTGCATGTCATAAATCAATTGGACGTCGCAGCCTCTTTGTTGCACATCGCGGCGTGCAAACATTCGCTGTTGCGTGCTGACCATGACCTCGGGCGGCAAGCTCGCCATTTGACCAAACAACCTCGCGTAGTTCACAAAGCTAGGAACATTGCTAGTCACGAATCCGTACATCATGCTGCAAACGCCAATTACCTTGCCCGTAAAGATTCCTGTATTGATCGCCGTCTTGGAATAGTCACCCATGATGCAACCCAAGAACTGCATGTTGGTCGACGCCTTGCCAAAGCCGTACTCCATGTTCACCGTGCCATAGGTGTTCTTCAAATCGCTATTGCATGTCCCAGCGCCGAGATTGATCCAGCTGCCGAGATAACTGTGGCCAAGAAAACCATGGTGCTGCTTGTTGCTATAAGGTTCAACGACCGACGCTTCCACCTCGCCGCCAATCTTGGTTGTGTGCGATAACGAAACAGCATCCTTGATAGCGGAGTGCTCCAGGATACGAGCTTTCTTGCCGATGTAGATCGGTCCTCGCAAAAGTGTGTACGGTCCGATCTGAGCACCGCTATCGATCACGATAGGTCCCTTGCGTGTATCCGTTAAGACATACTCACCCACCGATGCGCCATCGGCCAGGAACAAGCCATCGCCCATCTGTCTCAATTGACTCACCTGCGGAACTCCCATTCTCCCTTCGGCGGCACTCTGCCCAAGTTGGATCCGCCACTCAAGACTATCTCCAATGCAAGCCATGTTGCAAGCGATCAATTCGTGCGGCACTGCAATCGTTGCTAGATCGCATGCGTATACCTCAAACGCTTTGGCCTTCTCTAACCATTCTTCTACCCCTAAATAACCGTAGTGAAACAATTGCTCAACCGTCCAGGGAGGGTTGATGACTGCCGCGACGTGTTCGCGATCCCAGACAACCATCGGAGCGGTACTTCGGGTCGTTTGTGTTGCGAGTCGAAGCAGAGACTCGATCTGAGCAAAGCTCTGAGTGGTTGGCGCAATTCGAGCATTGAGCAGCAAAGTGATAGGCCGCTCGGGCCTGTCGTCGGTAAAACCTTCATCGGGGATCTTCAACCCCGGAAAATCGATTCGTTGAATGGTCTGTAGATAGGGGCGAGAAATGCCATAAACTTCACTCCCAAACGGTTCCAGCAAATCCACGAGTCGAAAGCTCCCGCAGGTGACCGCCGCAGCTAGTCGGGCAGTGGTGATCGGAGCCAGGAGTTCACATTGAGGATCTTCGAATACGACAATCGACATAAGGCTCAACCTTTGGTAGGAATGCTCTTTCGAGAGCGATCCAAACGAAAAAACGGAAACGAACCCGCAATTGTGACGAATTTGGAGGTTTTGCCTAGCATTTTTCGAATCCTTACAAAACGTTGGCAAGATGAGTAGTGGGTTTGAAACGATTGCGTAAAATAGGCCGTTCTCAATCGACGATTTTCTATTCTCATTCACAAACCAGAAGCAAAAAATGTTAGACCTGTACGACAAGATCCAAGACGCAACCGCAGCCATTCGCAAAGTTTGGGGGCGAACTCCCCACGCCGGCATCATTCTTGGTACAGGTCTCGGACCACTCGTTCAACGCATCGAAGTGGAAGCGACTTTGGAGTATTCCGACATTCCGCACTTCCCTCGCTCCACAGCCACTTCGCACCGTGGTCGATTGGTCTGCGGGATGCTCTGCGGACTGCCAGTTATGGCGATGGAAGGTCGGTTTCACATGTATGAAGGCTACGAGCTCAAGCAGATTACGCTTCCTGTCCGCGTAATGAATGCGATGGGTGCTGGGCTTTTGGTCGTCTCCAACGCGTGTGGCGGTATGAACCCGTTCTACAAATCAGGGGATATCATGTTGATCGACGACCACATCAATTTGCTCGGCGGCAACCCGCTCATCGGCATCAACGACGATCGCCTGGGCCCACGCTTCCCAGACATGTGCCATCCCTACGACCCGTCGTTGATCGACGCAGCTTTGAAGACAGCTCGCAAACACGACATTGTGGCGCACAAGGGAGTGTTTGTTGCGGTTTCCGGGCCGAATCTAGAAACGCGAGCAGAGTATCGTTTCTTGCGAGCCATCGGTGCTGACGTGGTTGGTATGTCAACTGTCCCTGAAGTGATTGTGGCGGTTCATTGCGGCATGCGATGCGTAGGTTTCTCGGTGATTACCGACATGTGTTTGCCAGATGCGCTTGAGCCTGCCGATGTGCAGAAGATTATTGCGATTGCAAACGATGCGGAACCTCGTTTGACAACCCTCGTGACTGGCGTGCTTGAGCATGAACGCGATAACAAGACAGCCTAGATGGCGCGTGTTCAGTCACCCTCCCTCTGGGAGGGGCGAGCTTAGCGAGGCGTAGCGAGGGGAGAGTGAAGTGCCAGTTGCACTTGCACAAATCAGTAGCGAGGGGAGAGTGAAGTGCCAGTTGCACTTGCACAAATCAGCGCACCCTCTCCGGCCTCTGGCCGACTCTCCCAATGGGAGAGTGACTTTCCTATTCGGCCGTACTTTCAGGTAGAGCATTCGAAGGAGCATCGTTGCTCTGAGCCTCACTCGCAGGTGCGGCCGCTCCACCTTTTGGTAAATCAGCTTTGGGCAGTTCTGGCAAACTCTTGCGTTCCTCGATTTCCATGTCGACCAAATCAAACTCGGCATGGTCCACGTCTTTGCGGAGGATCAAGTACGTCGCAGCGGAAGCCGTCCAAAAATAGCTCAAACCATAAGCGGCCAAAAGCAACGGAACGATTCCCCTGAGGATTGGCCCCCACATCGATTCGAAGTCTCGCAGTGACGAGAACGAACCTAAGTCAAAGGCGGCTTCTACGACGCGAAAACCGGTCGTAAGAACGATGGACAAGAGTATGCCCCCTACCTTGCTCAGAAACTCAGCCGCAAGAACACAAAGAACGAGAGTGAGAGGTCTTTGAAACGTGTAGGCAGCAGACCTGGATATTCCGTCATAAGCGTCGGCACCTTTTTCCGTCACGATCGCACACACGGAAAGCGGAAAGCCAAACAGCGTTATAGCAGCACACCAACCGATACCAATACAAAGGAAGATCACTGGGACCATCAGCAATCCAGCGATCCAAGGCCCCACGGCAGGAATGTTGGAGAGCCAACCAAGAAGCAATGGGCCGACCGCAATCAACACGATCAAGCCGCTAGGCATTGTTACCGACCAAGCGATCGATTGCCATCGTCCTAAAACCAGACGAATGGATGCAGCCCAGGGGGCAGTCATCTTGGTCCCCATTTCGACTACTGAACGCCTCGCCAAACATCCGCCTACGAACGACCAGATCGCGATGATTCCAATCATGGAGGAAAGGCAAAAAGCGATTTCTCTCAGTGTCGGATTCGAGAGCGCCTGAAAGACGGGAAATAGGAACTTTTGCCAAATCCAAAGTGGCGATTCGGTTTCCTGTGGTCCTAATCCCAACGGAAAGGATTGTGGAAACGCTGATGGATTTAGCCAATCATGGAAAATCGCTTTCTCTGGCCCAAAAGTCGCATGGCAAACGGCTAGCCACACTTGAGTTAAGAGCAAAGCAGCTGCGCATAACAATATATGCGTCGCACGCCAAGAGATCACAATGCTCTGGGATGCGAGCGGCCACCAGGGAGTAGCACGATACCAGTCGATTGCGACCTTGGGAGTTGCTACGGAGTCGAGAGGAGAATCTTTCATTGAGTTGAACGTGTCTCGGTCAGGTGTGAATCAAAGCGGTTTTCCAGGGATATCAATCGAAATTCCACTGCCGTTGAGAAGGAGGCGGCTCGGGTTCAGGTTCGTCCTCTGGTTCCGAGGAGCCCGTTGGGATACCGATCTCTTCGCTCATCCATCGATGCAAATCTGCTAATTTGCATCGATCCGAGCAAAAAGGCATATGAGCAGCGGTCGCCGCAGCAGTGAAATCGCGGCCACAAGTTGGACATTTTGCTGAAAAGTTAGTTTTCGACATTCTCAGAGGATAGCGAATTTAGCGAACATGTCACGGGTAAGCCTCCCTGATTTCAGATTCCAAAGCACGATTTCCACGCGTTTCGCTACGAAATGATCTTGGCAAATTCTTGCGGGCACTCCAGCGGCGTCAAATGCGATGAATTTTCAACCGAATGAAATTGTGCATTCGGCAACGCCCCGGAAATTTGCTCCAGAACCTCCGGCGGAGTGATCGGATCCTCCGCCCCTGCGATGCACACAACCGGCATCGTCCAGTCTCGCATCTTGTATTGGAAGTCCGCCCGGGAGGCCATCCCCAGCTGTGCCCAAGCGATAGTCGACGCCCTGGTTTCCAGCATCATGGACCGGACCAATTCAACCACCTCTAGCTGATTCGCAATGGTATGCTGACACAACAACTTTGAAAGCATAGGCAAAACAACTTTCGGCACGCCCTCAGTCAGCGCTCGAGCGGCAGCAGATCGACGCGTCGCCATTCCTGCCAAATCATCTGCATTGGCTCTCGTGTTCGTTAAGATCAAGCGAGCGAGTCGCTCCGGGTAGCGCTGAGCCACCTCCATGGCAACGTATCCACCCATCGAAAGCCCGCATAGGGCAATCGACTGTCGAATCTGCAGGGCGTCCAAAATCTTAATGCAGTCATCCGCAAGATTCGACATCGAAAACGACTTGGGCTCCTCGGCGCTACATCCGAACCCTCGTAAATCCGGCGCAATGCAAAGGAACTGAGTGTACAACAACGGGACGACGCGATCCCAAAGTCTGCTGTTCAACGGATAGCCGTGCAACAACATAAGCGGTTCGCCTCGTCCGGCAATTCGAACGGGAATCTTGCGATCGCCTACTTCAACTTGGATGATGTCTTTAAACGGATAGCCGTGCATGAGGAAGTTGGTTCTCTTTCCATGGATGGAGCTTAGGTCGTTTCATTGCTTTCGGGCTTGGAAGAACAATTTAACTTCGCCGACACAGGTTATCCCAGTATTGGTCTGCAAATTCCAGACAGTAAACTCGTTCGTTAAATTATTCTGCTGGAGCTTGCTCCGAAGCGCGTTGAATTAACATGTAGAGGAATCTCGTAAGAGTTCCGGAAGTGCCTCGAACTCCAGGAAGTTTTACAACTTCCGCGACGAGCACAGGTAAGCCGAGGGGCGAGCCCCTCGACTACGAAATGGCGCCGCTATCGCGGCTAGGGAACCCGCTCTTCCCTGAAGGTAAAGCGCGTGCCCCGTACTCCCGCCTCTTGTACCAAGGACTTGTTATGCGAATCGTCACTGCTTGTTTCGGTTTTTTCGTTTTGGCTCATCAGGTGGTTGCCTCAACCAATTCGGATTGGCCCATCGTTCAAAACGTACCTCGTCAGCCTCTCCAAGCTTCGGTGAATCGACTCGCTGAAGCGTTGATGGTCGCAGGAGCTCCGCTCTCCGGTGCGACTCAAGCCAAGATCAAGGAACTCGAACAGGTTAGTAGCGATGACTTGGTTAGCAAGGAGCTCCAGTCGATGCTCGATCCACTTTGCTTGGTTGCTGTCGAGATCAGCGCAGAGAGTCGTGTCCACGTCGTTCGCGGACCCGCTCCCGCTTTACTGGTTGAGGCAGGCTGGCAAACGTTTCTCGTTAAAGTAGTCAATCAAGCTGGTGTGACAGCACCGCTTCGATGCTCCAGTCCACAATCGTTGCCAATGGTCAAGCAGAGCAGCTCAAGCGCTCGGCCCAAATCGTTGATCTCGCCAGCGGAAGCGGAGCGAAGGTGGCTCGACATCGCTAGTCTGAACAGCCCGCCGTTGCTACCGGCTCTTTCTGGAGTGGCACTTGAATATCGGCTCATTCAGTTGTACAGCCGCGATGCGGGCAAACGCGAAGCGACACTTGCATTCGATGTCGGACAAGGGACACAGGATCTCGGTTTTCGAAACGAAGTGCCGATCCTCTTCGATTGCGGTGCATCGTTCGACATACCCCTATCGATTCTAGATTTTGATAGTTCGCCTATCACCTGTTGGATGGTTATTCGCGACGAGTTGGGCCGCGTCTACCCGAATCAATCGCGACGACTGGCCCCCGACATGTTCTTTCACAGCCAAATCTACCGGGAGGATCAGGAGCGAATTCGGTTGCCGCTTGGCAAGTACAAAATCCAATGTTCCCGAGGGCCTGAATATATCCCTTTGGAAATGGAGTACACCGTAGACGGCCGAGAGTCCCCTTCACCCATATCGGTACGTTTAGAACGTTGGGTCCATATGGCGGAACTCGGCTGGATCTCGGGTGACCACCATGTGCATGCTGCCGGTTGCGCTCACTACGAGAACCCTACGGAAGGTGTCACCCCTGCCGATATGTTTCGGCATATCTTAGGGGAGGATCTCAACGTCGGATGTGTGCTCAGCTGGGGACCATGTTGGTATCACCAAAAGCAATTCTTTGACGGACAGACTTCTTCGCTGTCGAAAAACAGAACTTTGATGCGTTACGATGTCGAAGTGAGCGGTTTTCCTTCTTCGCATGCCGGCCATCTTTGTCTTTTGAACCTCAAGGAGGACGACTTCCCCAAGACGACTTCGATCGAGGACTGGCCGACATGGACATTGCCTGTCTTGAAATGGGGGAAGAGCCAAGGTGGCGTGGTGGGATATAGCCATAGCGGTTGGGGGCTTGGATTACCCGATTACTTGCCCAACGGGAAACGAGGCTTAACGCCTCAACAATATGGAGGCGGAGCCAAGGATACCGTTGGACGCGCGGCGGACCGACTCCCAGACTACGAGATCCCTCCATTCGATGGCATCGGTGCAAACGAATACATCGTCGCCGTTACTCAAGACGCATGTGACTTTATCAGTACGGTCGATACACCCGCGATCTGGGAATTGAACATTTGGTATCACACTCTCAACTGTGGCTATCGAACTCGAATCAGTGGCGAGACGGACTATCCATGCATCTATGGCGAACGCGTTGGGCTAGGTCGCATCTACGTCGAATTGCCAAAAACTCCGGAATTCAAATACGAGGATTGGGTCTCGGGCCTCAAAGACGGACGTAGCTATGTCGGAGATGGAATGAGCCATCTATCGCAGTTTCGTATCAACGATGTCCACATGGGCAAGATGGGGAACGATGGCGAAGTGAGTCAGCTCAATTTGAAGAGCGCCCAAAAAGTAAACGTGCTGACTCGCGTTACGGCCCGGCTGCCTGAATTGATCAGCGAACAAGCGAAGCAGATTAAGAACAAGCGTCTCGATGAGAAGCCATACTGGCATATCGAACGAGCCCGCATTGGTGAAACTCGCACGGTGCCAGTTGAGCTAATCGTCAACGGGGAAGCAGTTGCAAAACAAGAGCTCATAGCGGACGGCGAGTTCCGGGATCTGAAATGGGACATCCAATTGGATAAATCAAGCTGGGTCGCCGTACGCATTTTCCCCTCGATGCACAGCAACCCAATTTTTGTCGAGATTGCAGAAGCACCTATACGAGCATCCTTGGCAAGCGCGACTTGGTGCCGAAAAGCGGTGGATCAATGTTGGGCAAAAAAGAAGGGGCAGGTTCGGCCAACCGAAATAGCCGAAGCGACTGCCGCTTACGACTCAGCGCGGCAAGCGTTTGATCTGATCATTCAAGAATCAAAATGATAACCAGTGAGTAGCTAGGCTTTTTGTGAGGAGAAAAAGCGTGGAAACTTTCCTGCCGTTGATTCGCAAACTTCTTGTCCTTGGCGTCTGGGTTTACGTTGGTTATCAGATGCTTCCGGCTGCGCGATCGACCGATCGCAATGGTTTCATGTGGTATTTCGTCGGGCTGTTTGCGTTCTATATCCCGTTCTTGCTAATTGCTTTCATGCCACCAGTCCTGATGCTCATCGCGATGAAAAACGGTATGGAGATTCCTTCCAGCTTTTTCAATGCAGTAGGTATCGTCGCGTTCTTCTTGGGAGTATCGGCGGGGTTCGCTTGCTTAAATCGCGCGAAGACTGCTGCACTGGTACGTCCGAAACGGTAATCTAATCGCCACCGAACTAGCGAGGGCGCACTAAATCACTCTCCCAGTTTTTTTGAGCTCTTGAATTTGTTCTGCCGTCGATTAAGCCGCTTAAATCGTTTTGTGAATTCACTTGTCTTCTTTTCGTCGTTGATGTCAGGACCGAATTGTACAAGCTCCGTGATCATCTTTTTTCCAACTAAATCCAATTGAACTTTGGCAAAAAAATCGAACGGCCATTCCCGGCACTTCCAAAAAAGTACCAATTTCTCCCCGATCGCTTTGCATGGTATCTCACGCCGCTAGACACCGAAAGTTGGCTGCTCCGACACAGGCAATAATGTCGTGCCCTCTTCCGATAAACACAACGCGGTGCGCCAATCGTCGCGGAGCGACGAGCGACAATGTCGCCCTCCGCGAAGGTAGCGTGCAGCAAGACTGATTATCTATCAGCAACACAATATTGCGTATTAATTCGCAAAAGTGCACTAGTCGTTTAATAGTCAGCCGAAGGCGTACTTCACTTCCTCGACAGTACGCCTTCGGCTGACTGTTAAACGAACGAAACCCAAAAACGATTTAGGACAATCGTTCGACTCTGAAACGAAAAAAAGGTGAGCTGTGCTCACCCTTTTTGGTTTCATTCGCTGGAAGCTATGGACTAGCTTGCCGCTGATTCAAAAGCTGGCTTCTCGGCTTTGGCCTTCTTGACTCGGTCGTTCTTGCCGACGAATTCGAGAATTGCTCGCGTGCCGTTGTCACCCAAACGAGGCTTGGCCAAACGCATGATTCGAGTGTAGCCGCCGAGGCGACCGACGAACCGTGGAGCAATGCGATTGAAGAGAATTTCAACGGCTTGCTTATCCCGGATCATGGCATAGACGCGTCGTCGAGCGGTGATGCCTGGCGAGCGAGCATCTGCCCACTTGCGCCACATGTCGCTCTTGCGCCATGCCTTCCACTCTTCCGAACCGCGTTCTGCTTTGCTTGCGAACTCTACGGCACCAGCCTCTCCAGCCAATCCCTTCATGGCGATCGTGATGCACTTCTCTACCATCGGGCGAATTTCTTTGGCCTTCTCGAGAGTTGTGATGATTCGACCAGGAACCTTTGGCGCGTTTGGTTCGAGTTCCGTCGTCTCCCGTTCGGTCAGGAAAATTGCGGAAACCATGTTCGCGAACAAGGCCTTGCGGTGCGACGAATTGCGTCCTAGAACGCGTCCTTTTCTACGGTGTCTCATGACATTTATCCAAAACGATTTAGCAAATTAATAAGTTGGTAAGACGGCCAGCCCGCGGCTAGTGTCAAATTATCGCAACGATGGAACACGCATCCCTAGATGCAAGCCCATGTTTCCAAGTTTTTCACGCACTTCGGTCAAAGTGGTTTCGCCGAAGTTTCTGACCTCGAGCAACTGGTCTTCAGTTCGCTGAACCAGGTCGCGAACTTGTCGGATTCCTTCGGCTTCGAGGCAGTTATTCGCACGCACCGAAAGCTTCAATTCGGCTACTGTTGTGTTCAGCTTGGCTTCGAGTTGTGCCTCAGCACTGCCAGGTCCGCCACGAGCAACAGCGTGAACTTGCTTGCCGAGTTCGCTGGACTGAACAAACGGATTGAGGTGCTTGCGAAGGATCTTTGCTCCCTCAACCAACGCCATCTCAGGATGAACCGAACCGTCTGTCCACAATTCGATGATCAGTCGGTCATAATTGGTCTTTTGACCGACGCGAGTCTCTTCGACAAAGTATCGAACTCGAACGACAGGGCTGAAAACCGCATCGACAGGAATAATTCCGATCTCGTGATCACCCGAGCTGTGTTCAGTAGCAGGAACGTAGCTTCGTCCGTTTTCAACCACCATTTCCATCATGAATGGAACGTCGGCAGTCAACGTGGCCAAAACATGGTCCTTATTGATGATCTCGACATCGGAGTCTGTCTGGACGTCAGCGCCGGTAATCGGGCCAGCTTTGTCTCGCATCACCGTCAAAACGCGGGTGTTGTCGCTGTGGTTCTTAACAACCAAGCTCTTCACGTTGAGAACGATCTCAGTAACGTCTTCGAGAACGCCTTGAATCGAGGAAAATTCATGCTGAGCGCCGCGAATCTTGATCTGCGTAACCGCACTGCCTTCCAAGCTGGATAGCAAAACGCGACGCAAACTGTTTCCGATGGTAGCTCCGAAACCACGTTCAAAAGGCTCGGTCGTGAACTTTCCGTAGGTCGACGAAAGAGTCGATCGATCGATACTCACTTGACTCGGTAGTTCTAATCCACGCCAACGAATATGCATTGCCTAAGTACTCCAAAAACAACTAAAACTGAATCTTGATGACTGTTGAATCAAACGAATTAAACGCGACGTCGCTTGCGAGGTCGGCAACCGTTGTGAGGAATCGGCGTGATGTCTTCGATCAACTTAACCGTGATTCCAGCTGCTTGTAGAGCAGTAATCGCCGACTCGCGACCTGAGCCAGGACCTTTGACTCGAACTTCGATCTCCTTGACACCAAACTTTGCGGCTTTTTCAGCGGCTTGTTGTGCTGCCAATTGGCCAGCGAATGGGGTGCTCTTTCGCGAGCCCTTGAATCCGCTGGTACCAGCACTTGCCCAGCAAAGGGTATCACCCTTTGCGTCAGTGATCGTAACAGTCGTGTTGTTGAAAGTTGCTTTCACGTGAGCAACCGCGGAAGTGACGTTTCGTCGAACTTTGCGTCGCTTGTTCTGAACCGAAGCACTGGTATTTGCTGCTGTCTTGGCCACAGTGGGACCGTTCCTTCAAATCGAAATGCGGATAATACTTGTGTACGAAATGGGTCGTTCGCCGAGCGAACAAACCGCAACCCAAAATCGGATTGCGGAAACAAAGCGTCAGAATTGCGAAACTATCGCAAGTCCTTAACGCCCTTCTTGCCTGCAACCGTCTTACGTGGTCCCTTGCGGGTACGGGAGTTAGTACGGGTACGTTGGCCGCGGACCGGCAAGCTTTGCTTGTGCCGAATACCGCGATAGCATTTGATTTCGCGCAGTCGGTGAATGCTCTGACCGATTTGGCGGCGAAGTGGACCTTCGACGGTATAATCGCGTTCGAGCAAAGTCGACAAGCGGCTCAATTCGTCTTCATCCAGGTCTCGAGCCTGTTTGGTCGGACTGATTTTGGTCTTTACGCATGCTTCCCGTGCAATAACGGGGCCAACGCCGTAAAGATACTGTAGCGAATAAATGACTTGCTTGTCATTTGGAATATCAACACCGAGAAGACGCGGCATACTTGCCTACTCCTAAACCTTTATCTACCTAAACTTTACGATAATTTTTCCGCGGTTCTTTTGGTCGTTGAAACGGCAAGAATACGCGTTTTCCCTTTGGGAAGCCCCACAGTGTAGCGATGCAGTGCCGAATCCTGCAAGGGTTAATCCACGTGTTTGGCACGCATTTTTGCCTCTATCGAATTCCCCTGATGTTGAAAATCGCTACGAAGCGTCCATTTTAGCCATATTTCCAGGAAATCTGGTCCAGTGTAGAGCGATTGTCCTCAATCACTCCGCAAGTGTAGAGCGATTGTCCTCAATCGCTCCGTGGGCACTTGAGGTCGTTGGCAGAAAATTGCTCTTGCTAAGCCCGGTTTGGGGGCTGAGCGTGGGCAGCTGATTTTCAACATAAAGACAACTAATTTTCAGGAAGGGAACAATTGTCCGACACTCAGGAAACGATTGAGGACAATCGTTTTACACTCTGGAAACGATTGAGGACAATCGTTTTGCACTCAGGAAACGATTGAGGACAATCGTTTTGCACTCAGGAAACGATTGAGGACAATCGTTTTACGCTTTAGACTGTCTTCATGAACGTACCAACTCACCATCTATTTGGGATATTTGGCCAGCTTAACCCGCCGCTTGCGTTAGGGTTGCTACGGCTTTCCACCGAAGGTCGACCCAGCCTCGATGATGCCATCGCCTTGATCCATCTGGCTTTCGACAATGGAATCCGACTCCTCGACACGGCCGATTCCTATTGCCTCGACAATTCCGATTTTCATTACGGCGAAACGCTAGCAAAACAAGCCATCGATTCGTGGCAAGGGCCGAAAGAGGAAATTCGGGTTGCTACGAAAGTGGGCTTGGTTAGGCCAGGTGGCAAATGGATTCCCAACAGTAGTCCAAAACATCTTCGGCAATCCGTTGATGCGAGCTTGCGAGAACTCGGTTCGGAACAGCTTTTCCTGCTGCAATTGCATGCCAAAGATACCCGAGTGCCGTTCGAAGAAACCCTTGGCGTTCTCGCGGAACTGCAGAAGTCCGGAAAAGTTCTCCATCTTGGACTTTGCAACGTGGGGCCGTCCGAAGTTCGGCAAGCCGCTCGGCACTTTACCGTCGAGTCCCTGCAATGCGAACTCAGCGTTCTTGCCCGCAAGTCGGCTGCAGACGGGATGCTTCTGCTATCCAAAGAGCTCGGTATCCCATTCTTGGCATATCGACCTTTGGGCGGCTATGCGAAAGTCGAGAAGCTCGAGAAGAACAAAGTGCTCGTGCCCTTAGCAAAGCGGCACAACGCCACAACCTACGAAGTAGCCTTGGCTGCTGTCCTAAGCGGTGGCGACAACGTAATCCCTCTTGTCGGAGCCACCAAGACAACGAGTCTGCTCTCGTCGCTTCAAGCGACCAAGCTAGTTCTCGATATCAGTGATCAGACTGCCCTCAGCATCAAATACTCCTTCGACGCCGATCCCGATGCAGCTGCCGCAATCCAGCCACCCACCAAACCCTCGTCCATGGCAAGTCTTTTGCCCGACCAAGGCCCTAACGATTCGTCTGAAATTGTCTTGCTCATGGGGATTCAGGGGGCTGGCAAAACCGAACTTGTTCAATCGTACGTCGACAAAGGCTACGCGAGACTCAATCGTGATGTGATGGGCGGCAAAATCGATGATCTCAATGGCCACCTGGAAAAATTGCTGGCTGAAGGCGGCAAGCGAGTTGTGCTGGACAACACCTACCCAACTCGAGTTTCAAGAGCCGGTGTCATTCGAATCGCTCACCAAGCAGGCGTTCCCGTTCGTTGTCGATTCCTGCAAACATCCATTGAAGACGCGCGGATCAACGTGGTACACCGGACGTTGGATCGTTATGGCAAATTGCTTGGACCTGCCGAAATGAAAGAGCTCACCAAACAAGACCCGAATTTACCTCCACCAATCGCTTTGCAACGCTGGCACGACTCACTGGAACGACCGGAATGGGACGAAGGTTTTTCGGCCATTGATTCCATTGCCTTTGTTCGACGAGTTCCGGCTGGGCACACGGGAAAAGGTCTGTTGCTCGACGTGGATGGGACGCTGCGAACAACCCTCAGCGGCGAAATTTATCCTCGGCACGCGGACGATGTCATACTCCTGCCAAACCGCCGCGAAACTCTAATGCGTTGGATTGAGAATGGCTACTCACTGTTTTTCGTTTCCAATCAAAGCGGAATATCATCGGGAAAGCTGAGTCAAGCCGACGCAAACGGTGCGTTTCAACGGACCATCGATCTGCTGGGTTTGCCCGTTCAAGAGGTCTGTTATTGCCCGCACCCAGCCTTCCCGGTCGGCTGCTTTTGCCGAAAGCCAATGCCGGGAATGGCGATTTATCTCAGTCGCAAATACAAACTTGATGTGGCAAAATTGGTTATGGTCGGCGACATGGATAGCGACGCTGGATTTGCACGGAGCATCGGCGCTCGATATGTTGATGCGTCCGTCTTTTTTGCTGACTCAGCAAGCGGCGGAACGGAATGTACCTAGCAAAACGTAACATAGCACGACGCGCAAGCTAGTGACCCACAGCGTAAATTCACTAGCTTGCGCGTCGTGCTAGGAATTCACTAGCTTGCGCGTCGT
>JAPLNL010000040.1 GCA_026692905.1 Planctomycetota bacterium | reverse complement strand
CGAACGAGCTCAAATACATCTCAAATCGATTAAAAACTTCCGGAGGCATCGCAAAACTCAAACAATGGCTACATAATACTTCACCAAGGGAATACCGGATGGCTGCATAGAACACTGCAAAAAGTGTGCAACTTCAAAACTCGCAAGCTAGTGAATTTACGGTCCAATTCACTAGCTTGCGCGTCGTGCTAAGGAGATTGGCCCCCACCGCTCGCCTAAATTCCGTCAAGCCGGTTCGAACTTGACTCTCAGGAACTTCGGTTCAAGCATTGACGAATAGTCGGAAAAACCTTAATTTTCGTGCCTGATTAACCGCTTTTCACAAAACAACAACGAGGATTAACGATGTCACGCGCTGGAGCAATTACGTTCAAGGGTACACCGATGACTCTGCTGGGTACTGAACTTGCAGTAGGCAGCCCTGCACCCGATTTTACCGTCCACTTTTTCGAGGGCGGTCTTAAGACGATTACTTTAGCCGATTTAAAGGGCAAACCGACCATCATCAGTGTTGTGCCGTCCCTCGATACCGGTGTTTGCCAAATCCAGACCAAGAAGTTCAACGTTGAACTGGGAGCGATGGGGGACAAGATTAACGCACTGACAGTCAGCCGCGATTTGCCGTTTGCGATGAATCGCTTTTGCGGTGCTGAAGACATCAAGTCGATGAAGGTTGGCAGCGATTATCAAAACGGCGGCTTTGGAATGAGCTTTGGATTGATGATCGATGAGCTGAAGCTATTGACGCGAGCGGTCTATGTTCTCGACGCGAGTGGAAAAGTCGTTTACGGAGAAATCGTTCCTGAAGTGACTCAAGAGCCAAACTATGCTCCCGCCATCGCTGCTTTGAAGACGCTGCTCTAAAAGAAGTTCTCGGCCTTTGAAATCAGAAACGCGGCTGGC
This sequence comes from Planctomycetota bacterium, assembly GCA_026692905.1. Taxonomy (GTDB): domain Bacteria; phylum Planctomycetota; class Planctomycetia; order Pirellulales; family Pirellulaceae; genus JBKCUI01. Next base: position 98,751 of record JAPLNL010000040.1, on the reverse strand, counting down.
TCTATCAATGTCGTGTGCTCGAATTGACCCAGCCCGTTGGGCTGGGCGCTATGCAAACGATAGGGGCTTTGCCCCTGAATAGGCAAGTCTTTCAATGGCAAAGCGAGCAGGTTATCGTAGGAATGCTCTTTGCATGGCACACCGACAATTAAACTTCCTCCAACATCTCTTGCCTCTTCAACCAGTTGCAATAGGCCATCCCTTCAATCCAACTAATTGGCTTTCCAGCAATTTGACAGCCTCCATTTGCGTCATGTCTACGAGTTCTGCTGCGGTGCCTCTGAACGAAGTTGCTCCGGTGAGCCGCTATTTTGGCTAGCCAGAACAATGGGTGCCAACCCTACGATTGAGGCGTCGTTTGTCGGCAAATACGACAAAGGTTCCCAATGAAAAAAACAATTTGCTTGCGGTCAACTAGTTTCGCGTTGTAGGATTACGGTACCACATGCCTCTTCCTGCTTCTTTCCAATTCCTACGGAGTTCTCTATCGTGATTCACTATTCATGTGACAGATGCAAACGAGAAATTGATGGTTCGACGGACCTTCACTATACGGTGACCATTGAAATCGAAGCGGCCTTGGATGGCCCGGATCATGAATTGGTAGATGACCCTGACCATCTTGACGACATTCAAGACATGCTCGATTCGGCCGATGATCTTTGTAGCTCGGTTTTTGATGACGAAGTGTATCAGCGAAAGCAGTTTGACCTCTGCAAGGACTGCTTCCGACAATACATCAAAAATCCGTTGTCCAGAGAGACAACCACTCCGATGGGCTTCAGCAAAAACTAGCAATTGTCCAACAATTCGACGGCTGCAAATTTTTCACCTTCTAGCATCGAAAGACTCGCCCCTCCACCGGTGCTAACGTGCGTTACCGAGTCCGCAAAACCAAGCTGTTCGATTGCGGCAGCGCTATCGCCCCCACCAATAATACTGATGCCATCCGACTTAGCGATCGCTTCTGCAACAGCGATCGTGCCGCGATCAAATGGAGGCATCTCAAACACCCCCATAGGACCATTCCACACAATTGTCTTAGCTTTCCCCGCGATGGAGGCAAATTTCTTTGCGGTTTCCGGTCCGATATCGAGACCTTCCCAACCATCAGGAATTTCTCCCGCTTTGACCACTTGCTTGTTGCAGCTACCCTTGAAGTCATCTCCGCAGTGGGTATCTACGGGCAGCACCAATTTGTCGCCGCCCATTGCGATCAGCTTTTTCGCGAGGTCGACTTTGTCCTTTTCGACCAAACTCTTCCCCGTCGCTCCACCCTGTGCGAGCGAGAAGGTGTAGGCCATTGCGCCACCAATCAAAACCTGGTCGCAGATACCGAGCAGGTTTTGAATCACGTTGATCTTGTCGCTGACTTTCGCTCCGCCGAGGATCGCTACAAACGGACGCTGAGGGTTGGCGATCGTATCACTCAGATATTGGATTTCTTTGGCCACCAAAAAGCCAACCACTTTTGGCTTGGCTCCCATTGCGTTAGGCACAGCAACCATAGACGCTTCCAAACGATGGCATGTGCCAAACGCGTCGTTGCAATAAATATCCGCCCAGCTCGCTAGTTTGTTCGAGTAGACGGCTTCACCATCTTTTTCGCCTGGGTTGAAACGAACGTTTTCCAATACCAACACTCCACCGTTTTGAAGCGCCTTGACATTGGCCTCGGCATCTGGCCCGACCGTATCGCTGGCAAAAGCAACAGGTAGCCCCAAAAGTTCCGACAATCGTACCGCCGTCGGTCGAAGGGTAAATTCAGGCTCTGGCCCCTTTCCCTTTGGGCGGCCAAGGTGGCTCATCAAAACCAGCTTCCCACCCCTTTTGACTACGGATTCAATGGACGGCAATGCCATTCGGATCCGGCGATCGTCGGTGATTGCACCGGAATCGTCTTGCGGAACGTTGAAATCCACCCGCATCAGAACGACTTTGCCCTGACAATCCACATCCGCAATACTCTTTTTCGCCATTTCGCTTGCGCCATCCATTTAGTTTTTGAGAGAATCAACGGCCCTCTCAGATACGTTGGAGAGCCCAATGAAACCGCTTTTTTAACGGAAAACCAAGTTCTGGCTAGCGTCAAACCCTACCAGACACCTCCGTTCCGGCCAGATAAAGTCCTGTTGAATGTGGCTGCAACCCGATTGATTAGTTGCATGGGTAGAGTTATAGTTGGGCCTGGTTGCGAAAAAGCGACCCCTTAGCGTGTGTTTTTGGGAGGCATACCCTCCTATCAGCACCCCTGAGCCCACCGGTACTTCACGTTGACTTGTGCAAAGTAACTCTTCTTCTCCAAAACGCGGGTTTGCCTCATTTCTCGCGGGGTCAACGTGAAGTACTACTATTCCTCCCAGAAACTGTTTCGCCTAATTACTACCAGTCATTCCATTCAATTTCCCGGAGCTACTTCGAATGTCCGAAAACCAAACCCAACCTAATCCTGCTGATAATCGGCGCGATTTCATCAAGACGACCTCAGCTGTAGTCGCGACTGGTGCGCTGGCCGGCACTTTGCCAATCGCTCGCGCTGCACATTCCTTTGATAGCGGTGAAATCAAGATTGGATTGGTTGGTTGCGGTGGTCGCGGGACAGGTGCTGCCACACAAGCTCTTGATACCAACAGCGCTGAAAATCGCGTGAAGCTGACTGCGGTTGCAGATCCCTTTTCGTACCGGATCGATGAAGCGCTCAAAGGCATTGGCAGCAAACACGCAGATCGCATCGACGTAACCGACCGCAAATTCGTCGGCGTGGATGCGTTCAAGCGATTGATCGAATCGGATATCGACATGGTTATCTTGACTTCCCCGCCAGGCTTCCGTCCTTTGCACTTCGAAACAGCCGTCAAAGCTGGCAAGCATGTGTTCATGGAAAAACCGGTTGCGACAGACGCGCCCGGTGTTCGCCGCGTTTTGGCCGCCAACAAACTGGCCAAGGAAAAGAAACTCGTTGTGGCCGTCGGATTGCAGCGACATCACGAATCTGGTTACCAAGCCACGATTGCCAAGCTCAAAGACGGCGCCATCGGCGATATTAACTTTACCCGTTGTTACTGGAATGGTGATGGCGTGTGGACTCGCCCTCGCAAACCAGAGCAGAGCGAACTCGAGTACCAAATGAACAACTGGTACTACTTTAACTGGCTTAGCGGTGACCATATTTGCGAACAGCATATTCACAACCTAGATGTTATCAACTGGTTGATGGACGGGCCACCCGAAACAGCACAGGGCCAAGGTGGACGACAAGTCCGAACCGGTCCTGACAGTGGCCAGATCTTTGATCACCACATGATCGAATACACCTACAAAAACGGAGTTAAGCTCCTGAGCCAATGCCGCCACATCCCTGGATGTTGGGCATCGGTTAGTGAATATGCACACGGCAGCAAGGGCTGGTGCGACATCGGTGCGGGCAAGATTTATGACCTGAACAACCAAGTGATTTGGAATGCTCCGAAGAACGAGTTGGGACATGCAAAAGAGCACGTCGACCTTTTCGCCGACATCCGAAAGGGCTTGATTCCTAACGAAGGGGACAATGGCGCGTACAGCACCATGACCTCGATCATGGGACGTATGGCAACGTACACCGGAAAAGTCGTCAAATGGGACCAATGTCTAAACAGCAAGATTTCGCTCGCCAACACAGATGCGATGAGTTCGTTTGACAACGAAGCACCGATTCAGCCAGAAAATGGCAAATATTGGGTTCCAACCCCAGGAATTGATCCTGAACTGGTGATTTAGTGTCGTGATTTTCCGTTCGCCACGAGCTTTTTGAGCTCATTGGTCCAACGGCCCGTTTGGCAGCCTCTCTGTCGCCACGATGGCGAACTGCCAAACGGGCCGTTTTTTTGGTCCGTCTGTGGTGTATAATGCAATCACGATGAATACCGCACCCGACTCTACAAAATCGACGCCAATCGATTCGACCTCGCAAGTGGGTTCGAAGCTTCTTTCTCGATTTGCCGATGTTGACGCACTGTTCGCTCGACCAACGCCGGAGGCTGTCCCGTCGAAGCGAGGTTCAATTCCGCTCGAGAGGTTTCAATATCTCGAACAGGAGATTCGCAATTGTCCGGCAAACAGCGCTCCCTATGTCGAGCTCGGGCAAATTTACATCAATCAAGAACGATGGAACGATGCAAAGCGTGTCCTAGAGTCAGGTGTGCAGCTTTGCCCGGAATGCGAACCGCTCGTCATGATGCGAGAGGAGTTATTACTCCATCAGGCCAGCCAGTGGTTGCAACAAGCGAAGACGGCACTTGCACAAAATCCATCCGATGAAACGCGATATGGTCTGGAGCAAGCCGAAGTCAATTTAGCTAATGAACGCATTCGAGTTTGCCGAGATCGCTTTGGTAGACATCCCGAACAAAAAGAGATACTCATCAATTGGGCGATTGGGTTGAGGCAATTGGCTCGCTTTGACGAAGCCATCGAACTGCTTGTCCGCGCTGCCGAAGTGCCCGATTTGCGAGCTCGCTCTAGTCTCCAACTAGGCATGTGTTATCAAACATTAAATCGACCTCTGGATGCTCTGGCGGCTTTTCGCAAAGCTGCCTTGTTTCGAGCCCCACCACCGGAACCAAAGATTCGGATGCGAGCACTTGAACTAGCCTTGGACTTGGCAGAAGAAAGTCGTTTGATCGATTCCGCTCGATTTTACGCGGAACAAATTTTGGTCGATTGCGATCGAGCAAAGCAAACGGAGGTAAGGGAGCGACTTCGCAAACTCGAATCGCTTGACCTTTAGTAGCGAGCCGGCGCGAATCAGAGGTCGAGTTTCATGATTGGGCGACTACTGCACGGCTTGCGCCCTTCAGGAAGCAGAGCGATTACATCCGTGAGTTAGCTAGTGCCAAAAGCCTTAATTCACTGCCTCTTTTTGCCGAAAGAAACGAACGAGGGCGAAAAAAATCGACTTATTACTTTGCTAAGTCTCCATTCGCTGGTCATTCAAGATACGCATGAACTCATTGTTTCGATCTTCTCTTTTTTCGGCTCTTTTCGTTTCTCTCGGCTCGATTGTTTAAGCAAGAACCTGAGTGGAACTTCCAGTTCTTGGCTCTAGTGCACTGCAACTCATGAATAAACGGGGTTAACCGTTCGCCCCTTTCGCTTCGCTGGCATAACCTGCATAATCTATACGCAGGAATTTACCTAAGTGATTACGAATGAGGGTGCTAAGCATGTTGGTTAGGCTCAAGACGAGGACATTTCGACGAGCGGCGATTTTCGCCGTCGGATTCTCCATCTCCGCAACGATCCTTGATCCCGTCGATGTCAGGGCCGACGGCAGCCTGGACTCCATCAAGGTCTTGCAAAAACTGACGTCCGGTGATGACAGTACTCAAGCCGCATCGAAGGCGATCACGCAACTTAGCAAAGCCAGCGACGTCACCTTGATCCAGTCGTTAACGGCAATGAAGGGGGCAACACCTGTAGGTCGCAACTGGCTGTCGGGACTTGCCAATTCCCTTTATCGAAAGTCTGGCAAGTCGCAAACGGCCGAGCTCACCAAATTTATGGAAGACGCCAGTCAAGACGGCGAGGCTCGCTATCTCGTTTTCCAATGGCTTACAACCAACAACGCTTTACTTCGGAAAGAACTGCTCGCCAAGATGAATCAAGATTCGAGCCCCGAGCTTCGATTCTTAGCGATCGACGAAGCCATGAAGGTCAAGCTCGAAAACAAGGACCTGTCGGTGTTGCTCGATGCCGCCCGACATCCGAGCCAAGTGGTATCGATCATCGAAAAACTCAAAGAACTCGGTGTCACGATCGACCAGTCGAAGCAACTCGGGTTCTTGCCTGATTGGCGATTGATCGGCCCGTTTGATAACGTCGGGACGGTCAACTTTGACAAAGCTTTCCAAGTGGAAACCGATTGGGCCAGGGGAGCGACTAAGGACGAGTACCAGGGTAAGACAGAAGCTGTCACATGGAAGCCGCACACAACCGCAGCGCCCGACGGAGTCGTCGACTTGGCTGAGCTCTACAACAAAGAAAAAGGTTGCATCATTTATGCTGCAGCCGAATTTGATTCTGAGAAAGATCAAGATGCAGAAATACGATTGGGCTGCATCAACGGAAACAAAATTTGGGTCAACGGCAAACTCGTGATATCCAACGAAGTCTATCACACCGGCACTCAGATCGATCAATACGCAGAACCTATTCGCCTCAAGGCTGGCAAGAACCAAATTTTGGTCAAGGTTTGCCAGAACGAGCAGAAGGAACAATGGGCCCAAGACTACAAGTTTCAAGTGAGAATTTGTGACGCCACCGGCAAAGCCATTTTGACAGAAGGACGATAGACGATGAGACTCAACATGCACAAATTCTACAAATCATCTTGGTTTGCGTTTGGGTTGACTGTGGCAACACTGTCGCAACAGATGACCGCCAAGGCCGATTGGCCCATGTTTCGAGGACCGAACGCAGGCAGCGTCGGTATCGACTCAAAACTGCCGACCAAGTTTGGCGGTGAAGCAAAAGAGAATATTGCTTGGCGTACAGAACTGCCGGGCCGAAGCGTTGGTGGTGTTATTGTCGTCGGCGATCAAGCCATTACCACCAGCAGCAGCGGCATGGATCAGCGGCGACTGCATTTGATCAGCGTCAACTCCAAGGATGGGACTATTCGATGGCAGCAAGAGTTCGTTGCTCGCGGCCGTCCGTTTTGTCACCCCACCAGCGCTAATGCTGCACCGACGCCAGCATCGGACGGCAAGCATGTCTTTGCATTTTATAGTTCCAACGACATCGCCTGCGTTGACCTCGAAGGTAACTTGGTTTGGTATCGCTCGCTTTCGACCGATTTTCCTAAAGCTGGAAACGACGTCGGAATGAGCAGTTCGCCAGTCGTTCTTGATGGCGTCTGCGTGGTTCAGATCGAATGCCAAGGGGATTCGTTTGCTGCAGGATTGAACGCCGAAGATGGAAAGGTGCTTTGGAAACTGGATCGCCCTAAGCAAGCCAATTGGTCGTCCCCTACCATCGTGAAAATGCTCGACGGTCAACAAGTCATCGTGATGCAATCAAGTGAAGATCTTCTCGCGGTTGAGCCCAAGTCTGGCAAGATTCTTTGGAAGAAGGAGCTTCGTTGTTCTACAATTCCTTCGTCGTTTGCAGCGGAAGGCAAACTCTTTGTGCCAGCAGGTGGTCTGACCGCGTTTGACTTGTCCAGCGTCGGAACCGGTCCCAGCAAACTGTGGGACAACAACAAACTAAGCTCGAATGCCTGCTCACCATTGGTTGTGGGAAAGAATGTCTACACAATTAGCCGAACCGTACTTGCTTGCGGAGATCTTTTCTCAGGCGAATCCAAATGGCAGACTCGTTTGGCAGATGCCAAAAGCATCTGGTCCTCGCCCGTGGTTGCGGCCAATAACTTGTATGTCTTCAGCGACGATGGACGTTGTTTCGTTGTTGAGCTTGGCGACAAAGAGGGCAAGGTAGTTGCCACCAACGAGCTTGGGGAAGCGGTCCTAGGTTCGCCAGCCGTTTCTGGAAATGCCATGTACGTGCGTGGCGTCTCGAGCCTTTGGAAGATTGCTGAAAAGTAAGCTATGTCCGAAATGGGCGCATACGCCGTCTCGTTCCAACCAGCCTTGCACCCCATTGTTGGTCGTGTAACCGTACCGGGATCGAAGAGCATTACCAATCGCGCATTGATATGCGCGGCCATGGCTTGCGGCACGTCTGTCCTTTCCGGTGTCCTCGAAAGTGAAGACACTCGCGTGATGATCGACGCATGGATTGCTCTTGGACTATCGGTCCATTGGGATCGGACGGCAAAGTCGATCGAAATCACGGGGTGCAATGGTCAGCCTCCTATCCCAAAGGTTGATTTGCATATCGCTAACAGTGGGACGACCATTCGTTTTCTCACTGCGGCTTTGGCTGCTACGCGCGGCGATTACACATTGGATGGCGTCCCCAGGATGCGTGAGCGGCCCATCGGCGACCTGATCGATGGCCTGCGAGAACTTGGCGCCAACGTTTTCAGTACCAATCCAACCCATCCTAACTGCCCGCCAGTCCGTGTGATCGCCAATGGACTACGGGGCGGCGAGGGAAGCGTTTCTGGAGACGTTTCAAGCCAGTTTTTGAGCGGTATGATGATGGCGTCGCCTTATGCCGATTCGCCGGTTGCGATTCGCGTAGTTGGCGATCTCGTTTCCAAGCCTTATGTCGACATGACCATCGCAGTCATGAAGTCCTTTGGGGTCGATTTACAAGCAACGATAGGAGCAAATGGCCCACAATACGAAGTGAACTCACCGCAGTCCTATACGGGTTGCCATTACTCCATCGAGCCAGACGCGTCCGCCGCCAGCTACTTCTTTGGCGCTGCCGCCATCACTGGCGGAACCATGCGTGTCGATGGCCTTAGCTTTCACGCTCTGCAAGGTGACGTTCAGTTTGCAAAGGTACTCGGAAAGATGGGATGCCACGTGACAAGCGGTGACGATTTCATCGAGGTTTCAGGGCGGGCTTCCACCGGGATCGATATCGACATGAACGCGATAAGCGATACGGTGCAAACGCTTGCTGCGGTTGCCTTGTTTGCTGACGGTCCAACTCGCGTTCGTGGGGTCGCTCACAATAGGCACAAAGAAACAGATCGCATTGGTGACTTGGCTTGCGAGCTTCGTCGACTAGGTGCTGCCGTCGAGGAGCACGACGATGGTTTGACGATCCACCCCAAGCCGCTAGTAGGACAAGACTTAAAGACCTACCGCGATCATCGCATGGCCATGAGCCTTTCCTTAGTCGGTCTCAAAGTAGCTGGCGTTCGGATCTTGGATCCCAAGTGCACCGAGAAGACTTACCCTGAGTATTTCGAGAACATGGGTAGCGTACTAGGGCAAGCCCCAAAGTATGATGCATCGTAGCCGTCGGGCGCTAGCTAGCCCCGGCTGTTGGTAAAACGCGAAGCGTTTGCGAAAACTGGGGCTATCGCCCAACGGCTTATTGCTTCGTAACTTCGACCTTTACTTGAAGCCTCGATTTAATCCCTTTTCCGTATGGAGTTCAAAGTGAAAGCTGCTTTTCGATTTGGTGTGCTCGTAGCATTGATTGGTTCTGTTGGGTTAGGTGCTTTTTTTCAGCCGCAGGCGATTGCTATTCCTTCGAGCAATTCCGCACCTGAAATCGTTCCCGTCGACACCAATATGCACGACTTTATGGAGGGGATGTTTCAAGCTCCGTATCGTCGCTTAAAAGAGGCCATTGCAGCGGAGCCCAAGGACAACAACGGTTGGAAAGCCATTCGTTCGGACGTCCTCATTTTGGCGGAGGGGAGCAATATTTTGCAATTGCGAAAACAAGAGAAAGACCAATCCAAGTGGGATGAGTACAGCCTGGCATCCAAACTGGCTGGCGAAATGGCATTCAAAGCTGCCAAGCAAAAGAACTTCGTCGAAACCAGAAAGGCATACGAGGCCATGTTGGTGCATTGCAATGACTGCCACAAGACATTCGCAAACGGCAAGCATCAGCTTGCTCCGTAACGCGACCCACCCTTTTAGACGTTTCACCCAAGCAATTTTTTTCGCGGGAGGGTGAGGCTCCTGCCGATGTAGGATGGGACCATTGTCCCGTCCATTAAACTAGTTCGGGACAATGGTCCCAAACTACTTCAACCGCACGCAGACCTTGGCGTAGACAGCTCGGCAGAAGCCTCGCTCTCCCTTAGGTTTTTACGAGTGTTCCAGGCTTACGCCGCACTCACGCACTGGGTTTCAACGCGCAGCCAGCAACGGTTGTCCATTCCCGGACAGACCATTTCTTCACGAGCCCATTCTGAACATACGGATCGTTGTTCGCAAACGATTGAGCGACTTCCGGGCCGTTGCTACGGAAAAGCAGAATGGCTTTATCGACTGGGTCTGCCAACGCACCGCCCAATACAAGTTCGCCCCGTGCTGCTGCTTGTTCGGCAAGCGCGAGATGCACTGCTCGAAACGGCGCTCGTTTCTCAACGTAGTCCTCCCCGACTTCGTAGATGAGCAAGAAGTGTTTTTGCATGCAGTGTTCTCCCATTGACGCTTACTCTTCGATAACCGCGGCTGACGCTTACTTTCACAAGTGACCCACCCGTTTTTAAGTGTTCTTTGCAAAGGTTCGACTCAACAGTTGTCGAATGGATCGAACTCCTTCGTTCCTTAGTAATCCCGCGCGGATTCTACCTGCCAAGATCACGATGCCATACGTAGACACGATCATGACTACCGCAGCCAATGGCGGTTGCCAGAATGGGACCGTGGTACCGGACGCGAGACGCAAAACCATCATCATCGGACAGGAGGGTGGAAAGAAACTCAAAGTTGTGGAAACGAGTCCGTTCGGATCACGTACGGCAATGAACCAGACCATCATGGGTGCCATCAGCACCAACCAAACGGGCAGCAGCAAAGTCTGCGCTTCTTTCAATTCGTTGACCGATGCACCGATCGTTAGGAATATAGAACTGAAGAACAAAACGCCAAGTAGTTGAAACAGCAGGAACCACGGCAACAAGCTCAGCGGTAGCTTATCTGCTAGACCTTGATAGTTCAAGAAGAACAACCCGCCCGCTCCGTAGAGGAGGAAGATGACCAGGGAACCTGCGACGTTGCCTAGCAGCTTGCCACCCATAAGCTGCGAGGGGGTTACCGACCCAAGTAGAACCTCTGAGATTCGTAGGCTTTTTTCTTCCATCGCGCTTTCGAGAATTGGCTGTGCAGCCATAAGGATCACCATGAACATGAGCATCATGACGCCAAACGGCAAGAACATGCTGACCAGCGAATCCATCACCGAATGATCGTCCGATTTGCCACTGTCTGATGCTTTGACCGGAACGCTCGGTGTTAACTCAACTTTTGCATCCACCAAAGCAAAAACCTTGGGATCAATTTTGCCTAAACCGAACTGCTCTATTCTCGTATCGCGTAGTCTTTGGCTCAAAATTGCGTTGAGCCAACCTCGAGCCCCGCTCATCAATGCGTCTTGGCTGTAAAACCGAGCGACGGCGGTCGGTGCATCCGCTTCGCCAGTTGAGCTCCCATCCTGCGGCGGCACCGCTTTGAGTTTCAGAAAGGAACTGGGGATTTCAACCAACGCATAGATGTCACTGTTTCGAATTTGCTCACTGTATTTCAACCGCTCTTCGTAGGACAACTCGTTAGGGGCAGCGACCAACTCCCAAAAATCAGTGGGCTGCTCCATAAAGGCTCTCGCTTCGTCATGCTTACTACTCTTTGAGTCGCTGGGTTTGTCCGGTTTGGATTGCACCAAATCATTGCGGGCTTTGGCGGCTTTTTCGAGACTATCAAAGAGCTGTCCCGTTCCATCGGCTACCACAATTTTCTGTATCTTGCCGCCGGCCACCCGATTGAGAAGCGGCATTACCAATAGGCTGCCAAACATCAAGATCGGCATCATGACCAACGTGAACAAAAACGCTTTAGTGCCCACCATGGCGACGTACTCGCGATGCGCTATAACCCAAAGCTTGAACATGACTTTATTGTTTCTGCGTGACTGATTTTTGAAAAAGATCCAGCATGGATTGTATCGCATGAATCGCATTCGTTGCTGCTTCGGGGGAAACGACGCAATTTCCCAGGTTTCCGAAGTGTTCTTTCAGGCAACGGAGCAGCAGTTCCCGCAAGAACCCTTCGTCGGGCCCATTCCCTTGGAACAGCCAATAGAGATAATACGATACCAAGCCTGGTTCGCTCGATTTGCTCGCAACAGATGGTGTTCTTCAAGATGCACGAAACTCTCATCGCCCCATCGGAACGGGCCCCTGCCCAAGTTGACCCGCAGGTCATCCGACGCAAACTGGACCAACTGTCGTTCGCCCGGCTCGAAGCAATCCGCGAATTCGAATCCAATGCACAGGAGCTCGAAAAGCTGACCAAGTATCTGCAAACGGCCGAGAAAGTCTCGCTCGCGCTGGAAAAACTGAATCAAGATTTGTTCTCCAGTTTACTTGGGACCGTACAAGAGAAGATCACGATTGCCCTACAAGAGATCTTGGAGCAACCGATCACGTTTCATGCCGAAGCGGGTTTTTCGCGAAATAGCGCCAGCGTCGAATTCTGGATCGAACGCAATGGAAAGCCCGAGGACCTGATCAATGGCCAAGGCGGTTCGGTCGCAAACATTGTCAGTGTCTGCCTTCGACTCTTTGCACTCACAACACTGGACGAGGCAACGCATCGTCGCTTTTTGATTCTGGATGAGCAAGACTGTTGGCTTCGGGCTGACTTGGTACCAAAGCTAGTCAAGATTATCCATGATGCCAGCCGTGCCTTGGGCTTTCAAGTGTTAATGATCAGCCATCACGAACGTCATTTGTTTGAGCAATACGCCGATAAAATTATCGAACTGCAATGGCAAAACGGCCGCGTGGTTGCTGTCGATACAACCTCTAGCCCTTCGCAACCTGATTAAAACGCTGCGGATATACCTAGCACGACGCGCAAGCTAGTGAATCCACCAATCAATAAACAAATTTGCGCGTCGTGCTAAGGTAGTTTTCATTCTGCCGCTCGGTAGTGGTCTCAGACAATTCTGGGCTGCAGCGGTAGCGACAATCGAGTTCGGCCTCCATCCAATCGTAACTTCGAGCGACAAAACGCACCTTACGGTTGATAATGAAAGATAGTCGTTCAAGTGTTTGGGCAACTGCCAAGCTGTCAAGTGAGGGGCATCCATAGAGAATCAAGTACTGCCGCTTGGGCCACAAAGGTCTAGCGGTTAGGCTCGGGACGCTCAGAAACCTTATCAATTAATCGATAAACGCCAAAGAACTCCGCGTAAGTATAGGTGCAGTTGTATCGATCGGGATCACCAATTTGCAATTCCACAAGGAACGGTTTCCACATAACCAATCGATACTCTCCAGCCTTAAGGTTACCAGCCAGAAACGTGCGTGCGTTTCGATATTTGAAAAGGTAGTCAAACGAAGCAATAATGCAGACAAGAGTAAAAAGACAAATGACAAACCGAGCGACGGTGATCCTTTTGGTCGGCTTCATTTTATGCTCCGGTCGCGAAAAGTCCGCTCACCCATCGTGCCCACGATTGTACTCATCGGATGTTACCTGTTTTGTCTTCTGTTCCTTCCGCGCATCGGGCAAACAGTCGTTCGGCTCGAATGCTGCAGAAGTTTTCATCAATTGTTCCGGAAGCTTGGAGTCCATTCAACACGTCATCTAGTTTTTGTCTATCGTCAATACGAGCAAACACCGTCGCTCCGGCGTGTCAAACCGGAGCGAGTGCGGGCAGTGGTGTCTGGCTCGGGTCTGTCCCCAAAAAGGCAACGAAAATCCCAACACAGCAGTGTCGCATTAGCCGCAAGAGAGCACAAAGTTCGCGAAAGAAAGACAGCTGATTTGAAGGGATGTGGCTGTCACCGCCCTCCATCTTTTGCGTTCTCTGTGTTCTTTTGCGGCCATCATAAAAAATCGAAGGGTGTTTGATGAAGGTCTTTCGGAGCGAGGTGAAGAGCGGTACCAGGCACTTACTGGCTGGTTAAATGGACAGACGAGCTTCTTGGAAGTGGACGCACCGGCGTGTCAAACCGGTGCGAGATGAGTTTGGGTGCCCGGTCACTGGCATCCTTACCGGATTTCGTCACCTTCACTTGCAAAAGGCGAACACAAGTTTCTATGCTTGGACTGTTAGCCATGCAATAAATGCATCTACGGAGTCCCAGCAGTTTACGATTGCGTGATCGCAGAAAACAACAACTGGCGATCCACAATCGAGGTTAAAGCAGTAATAGTCAGTTAGTTCGTCGTTCTTCTCGATCACGACCGGGACCAGATTCCGTGGCATGCCAGATTCCCACCATGCCAATACAGCTGGTTTAGTCGGCGTTGCAAAGCGACAATTACGCGACTTGGAATTGGCGATCCATTCTGCGATCGGAATCAGCGATTGACGCAAATCGAGGGGAAGCAGGTCATCAACGTATTCAGCCTGCATCAAATCTCCAAATTTTGTCATAGGATGTAAGGGCGACGAGCTAGTAATTCTCCGGCGTGGCTCTAGCAAACACATTCTAGCGTACCCGACCTAGCTGGTTGAATGGGCCAGTCAAGCTAATTGGAGTTTGGCTTGTAGCTAAGTAAACACCACGCTCCGGCGTGTCAAACCGGTGCGGGTTGCGGTTAGGCGAATTCACCGAAGATTGTGGTGACCTCGGCCCAAGCCTACTTGCACAAGAGCAACCGCCAAATGTGGCTCTGCAGGCTAGTCAAGCTTGCGAGGGCTCAATCGAGATGTGATCTCTCCCGCGATCAATTGGCATCGAACTCAGGCCGTGCAAAGGATTCTAAGTAACCACAATCCTTGCATCGAAATGTTCCAATGGGTATCTGGTTTTCTTCTGAGAGTTTCGTACCAGTCCAGAATGATTTTTGGGGTTGTCCCGAAGACCAATGACTAACAATGCGGCCACCGTAAGTATTGTCGAGTACAAATCCTTGTTCCATTTCGCCTTGGCATTTCGGACACCTTTGCTGGTTCATTGTCATGTTTGTTTTTGAGATTGTAGGAAAGTAGGTTTTACTGATGGAAAAACTAGCAATTCTCCGGCGCGGCGCCGGTAAACACATTCCCAATGTACCCCATCCATCTGCTTGAATAGGCAGGCAAGCGGCTTAGAGGTGATCTTTTGGCTGCGAGACGACTAAATACCGACGCTCCGGCGTGTCAAACCGGTGCGAGGTGAAGGCAAAGCAGCCCACCAAGTCAAGCAATGACTACATGTTTGCGTGCGGCGAAAGCTGTTCAGTCACTTTTGGTCTTTAGTTCTTGTTCATAGATTGATCGAAGCGCCAAGCCGCCGGATGAAGCCCATTTCCGCTCGAAGTCCTCCAGCATTGCCAAGAGCAATTCTTGATCGCACGACTCCCATTTCTGCAAGAGTCCGGGAATGTTGTGAACTGCGTCCATCAAGTCGGCCAATTCTTCAGCCAGAACGCATGTCCTTTTTTGTTCATTGTTCATTGTTCATTGTCTAAAAAACTAAAAGCAACCCTTGACATCTGAATTGAATACCCTAACAATATTCATTCTCACCACTTCCGGTGTTTCGTTTTGGAAGTAGAAAGTTTAGCTAATTTCATTTGGGACCACTTAAATGAGTATTGTCCGTTGGTTTCTACTTATTGCTTGTTGCTTGTTACTACCTGTTTCCTCTAATGGTAGTGCGTCTGCTCAGAATGTTCTAGATTACAGATACTATTCGTGGTCACCGTTAAAAGAAAACTGGGATTTTGGAAATGCCATTGTTGTCAAGCAGCCTACTTCGGGTTCCGTATTTCTAAATTCTTCAGGACAACTTGTATACCGCAATGACGACAATCAGGTAAAAACGGATGAATTTGAACTTCTAGTTGGCGCTGACAATCTCGTCGCAAGTGTTGTAGTTAGCGTTGACAAGCTTTCCGGCCTAACAACCTACAAATTCAATGGGGAAAATACTGCAACTCCTCCGAATGGTGGTAATAGCGGAATTGTCCTTGGCGAAGTCGGAAGTCCAACAACTTTACCGCAATCTCATGTTACGGGTACTGTAGTTGGCCAAGCAGGGACTGATGCACCTATTCCAACCAGCGGAACTATTAAGATATTTGTTTCAGACGATACCATTGAAGATGATAGCTGGTCCATTTGGCATGATCTGGGTGGATCAGGAACATATTTCGACGGCGTAAAAAGCTGGACAGAAGTCCGCAACGATCTGTTTTTTCTTGAAAACAACACCGTGGATGTTATCGTCTTGAGCGGGCATGGAGCGTCAAGTGGTGGAACGCACACAAATGATCCAAACAGTGAACTTGACGCGGCCTCTCTAACAGATACCGCGATTGAAGTGATTAAAAGCCGAGCATCCGATGATGCTGTAATTGTGATTTTATCGTGTTCGCAATGGTCTGATCTTTCCGCACCCGGAATACAAGACCTTGCAGACACTCTTGGTATCCCTGTAATTGTAAACAGTGGGAGCGTTAGCAGCGGTACTAACGGCTCCGGAATTTGGGTCCGTGTTGATCCTGTGAGCGCCCCAGCTGCTTCCGACAGCCAAACTGATTCTCCGCCTCCTGTTCAAAGCGGTGGGAACTAAGCATCTGTTAGTTCTGTTTTCAGAATGTTTGGGAGTGCTAATATTGTCCAAGTTACGAAGATCGTTTTCTACCGGCCTTGTGCTCATCCTTGTTGCACTAGGTAGATTTTCGTCTGCGCAGGACGAACGGATAATTGTGAAAGAAATCTGGAATGCCGCACTTGGTTCAAGCGCTGGCTATGCGGTCGATATTTCGCCGAATAGCCTCTGCGCTGCCATTCTCAAGCATTCTGATTCCTGCGAATTGAAAACATTGCGGATCGAAACAGGTGAGGTTAAGTGGAGCAAATTGATTCGCGAAAACGAACCTTGTACACCGGAAATTATTTTCACTCCCGATGGAACCAACCTTCTTTTCTTCGATGCTGCGAGGCCTGAGTTATTGGTCTTCGACGTCGAAACTGGTGAGGTTAAATCCAGCTTCAAGTTGACGGCCCCTTTGTTTCATCCGCGATTCGATTTGTCCTCTCCAGGTGAATTTGTATTTGCTTTTAAAGACCTGAGGACATTTGAGGTCGTTAAAATCGATTTGGCATCCGGAGACTTCAAGTCTATTTTCAATTTGCGAAATCATCCCGAATTCAAACTGAAGCGACCGTACGTCATGTCTCGCGATTTCCTCGTGCATAACAACGAGGTTTTCGTGGCGGTGGAAGGATGGGTCATGGCGTACGATGTAGATCAAAATAGATTTCGTTGGAAATTGCAACTCAGCGAAACACAACTTCTGCTTTTAAGCGGCCCTAAGGATGGAGCGATTATTGCAACTAGAGGTCCTTTTCCAAATATTTTGAAAATTGATTCAGACGGCGTAGTTGTCGGCCGAGGCGTTTCCGCAGGGGAAGAAAACTATCTGGGTAGCTTCGAGGAAATTGCGTTCACTAGGTCTCGGGGTGTTATTGGATTCCCGGAATTCCTATCCGCCTATGACTGGAAGAATTCGAAGTTGATTTACCGCGAACCTGCGGGTAAGTCGCATTCAACTCCTCCGGCTTGTGTGATGTCAAAAGACGGAAAGTTTATTCTTTCGATTGATGTGCTCGGAAATGCAGCCTGTAGGAAAGTGAGCCGCTAACGTGAAGAATCCTGTCCAGGCGTGATTGATTTGGCAGCCGCCAGTGTAAAACGATTGTCCTCAATCGTTTCTGCGCTGCCAAACCACAATCGAAACCATTTTCAAACAGCAATTCGCTTCATGGCCGATCTGCTGAAATGAGCCTAAAGTGCCCTGTTCGGCGACAGTCATCTTTCCGCTTTAGCGACAACTAGATTTCCACATCGTGTTGCCTCAACGTCGGATGTTACCGAAATTCACTCGATGCAAGAGCGTGCCAATACCACATTGAGCGGAGCAGGAGCCGAGGAACTTCCTTCTTTAGGTGCCATATTGCAGCGTTTCGAGAAACTAGTCAGATACTTAACGGAAAAGCCATATTACCCACCTCCAAAGACCCTAAAAAGACTAGGAAATCTCTCCTTTTCAGGCAGGTGCCGAGTTTCGGTAAGATTTCGTTTGAGGCAACGACCATCGTCTGGTAGCGCTTTAGTCGAGTCAATGCGCTACGGAAAACTAGTTGTTGCTATACAGCGGCTCGTGTTGCAAATGCGGAATGGGTTGCTGGTGCTCGCAAGCGGTTATCGTCGCTGGGTTGGTTTATGAAGTGCCTTAAAGAGCCGTTGGCTCGGCTTGCGAATAAGCAAGACAAATGCACCGGGGCTTTCTTTGAAGGTCGATTTAAATCGATTGCGATTCTGGATGAAGAGTCGCTTGTTTCGGTTTGTGCTTACATTGATTTGAATCCGGTTGCGGCTGGGGTTGCCGAGACTCCGGAAGCGAGCGAGCAAAATTCGATTAAGGCTCGGGTGGAACATGTTGTTGCGAACGGTCGGGCCAAGGATTTGCAAGCTGCGGAGCTTGGGAGTGTGGCAGCCACGCGAGTTAGCGGTGGGCTTGAGGATGAGCTTTGACTGGTGCCGATTGAGGATCGTAGTGGGCTTGGTGCGATGCGTGAAGGGATGCGGAGTGGCTTTTCGTTGGGTCAGTAAGTGATGTTGGTTGAGTACACGGGTCGGATGTTGCGTGATGGCAAAGCGTCGATTTCGACTGAGGTTGCGGGTATCTTTGCGAGGCCTGAGTGTACGTCGGAGACATGGGGAGTTCGGATGGCGAAACAGACTGGTGGTAGGTTGCTAGGGAGGTTTTTGTAGGCGAGTCGAGATCGGTTGCGGGAGTTGGCTGAGAGATTACGCTTGCGGCATCTGGCGAACGTGGGATGAGGCGTTCGGCGTGGGGCACTCGGTTAAGCGATGGCGGCTTGCAGTACCGAGTGCATCGTGGCGGCGGTTGGGACTATAGCGCATCTACATGCGTAAAGGACTTTCCTAGCTCGCAAGCTCCATTCCCCTGCCTCAGTTCTTTTGGCTTCCGCATTGCCCTGAATTCCGCAGAGGAATGATGTAAATGAGTTTCCAGGCGGAACGAATCGACGTCCAGTCAGATTAAGAGAAATCCCGATCGGCGAGATCGAAAAGCATTACCGATTGATGCTGGCAGTCGGTTGGATGACCGTTCGAACGCTCCAGGCGGCCCTTTTTCTACACTTTGCTTTGTCTCCTTCGGTTTGCGGGAATTGGTTCACATTCCCAATCTTGTTTTGCCTTCGTCGGTCGTTTAGACCGAATCGAAACTCGCAGTGATTTGACCGATCCCAGAACCCGATCAACGCGAAAGATCGTCGTTCCAACCCGCTCCGGTCACCCAAACCGGAGCGACTTCGCGCACTTCGTCGGTTTGCCGCGATTTTGCGGTTTTGGGTCGGTTTTTGCCGATTCGATTGAGCGATGCCACTAGGAAAAAGTCTCTCCGGCAATTGTGGCCGTACTACTAGGCGTTACAAGGGGGCGCTATCGCGTTCAGAATCGATTCTGTGGCTCGCAACTCCGCTAAATCGGTTCCAGAATCTTGAGCCTGTAGTGATCATCCAGCGGCGATGCTTGGATCAATTTTGCGATCGCTGACCGACTGGCTTGGAACGCCTTGCGACTCACTGATATGCGTCGCATTTGCAAAATCGGTATCTGTCACCAGGAGATGAGGCCGACAAAAGTATTTTCACCGCATCGGATTCGAAAGGCTGTGCGGGTTGATTTGGGTTCTTACTATTGCGGAATATTAACGTGGGATTGGCATAAAATGCGCCGTTTCACGAAGCATCCTCGCCACGGTTTGCCTGTTTTGGTAGACATGTAGATGCGTAGACGGTCTAGGCTGCCTTGTCCCCGAACGGTATCTCCATGGCGAAACCCTGGACTAAATCGGTCCGGAGATCTGACCGCAACGGGGGCTCATTGCTCGATCACATCGAGGTCCCCGCTGTTCCGTTTAATGTACTGACCAGCGGCCCGCCGGGCACGAGCAGCGCTGAAATACGTGATCAAGTGGAACAAGCTCGGTCGATTCAGTCGAAACGATTTGAGCGGAGTATCACTAACACCAATGCACAAACGAACAGCCGCGAATTGAGACAGCATTGCGTTCTTGGAAAAGTTGAACATGAACTGATGCGCGTCGCATCTACCGAAATGGGCTTGTCAGCCAGAGCTCACGACAAGATCCTACGCGTTGCAAGAACCATAGCGGATTTGGAATCGGCGATAACCATTCAAGCCCACCATGTCCAAGAAGCAATCAACTACCGAATGCTCGATCGAGATATTTTCTCATGAGCCATTTGCCTAACCTGCACTAGGCAACTGAATTGAAAGAACAGCGTCCTTTTTTAAAACGCAGAGACATAGAGATCGCTGAGTTAGTTGTGATCTTGCCTCTGCGCTCTCCGCGTCTCTGCGTTCCTTTAAAATCCCTTCAACCAAGAGCAAAATCAAAGCGATGCGAATATCCGTCAACGACCGTTCAGCATCTCCAACACCGCCACGACGTCAATCGCCCCCTTGTAGTAAATCGCAGGATGCTCGCAGGGAATCACCACTTTCTCTTTTAACGACTGAGCGATCGCTAAGAACACTGGCTCATCCCGAAACTGTTTCAGAACCTGGAACTTGGCGATCAAGTACTCAGGTGTCCAAAAGCCCACGATCTCAAGCATTGCTCGCCTACCATCCTCATTCACAAACACAAAATCCGGAAAGAACGCCGTCTGCCCGACGTGCAAGATCTCCGTCTCTCGCTCCAATCGCCAGCCGTCCCGCGGTTGTTCACCCCATGCCATTGCAAACGCTTCCTCGACACTCGAATCGAACACGCTGTCCGCTTCGATACCACTAACCAATTTACATCCGTCATCCAATCGAAAACGAATGCGCTGACGAAATGAGCGAGGTCGAAGCACCGCTTCCATCGACCAGCCTCGGCAAGATAACAATCCAGGCAAAAACTTTGCCATCGCAACTCCATAGCGATGGGTTCCCCTCAGCACTGACGCCGGCCCGTCGAACTCGAATCGATAGTGATCCGATCGCCTCGTGATGCGGTGCATGAGCCTTGCAAGCTTCGCATACCGCAGAATCTGCTTGAAATCGCCCGTTGCTCGAACCGTTATCTTGATCGCATCAAACAACACCGCTTGTGTCTGCGCCACGTTGTATCGCGACAACAAGGCTGCTCCGTCTGGAAAACCATGGAAGCATTTGAGCTCATGGTTTTCAATCAAATCCGAAAAGAGCATTCCTCGCAACTCTGGCCAACTCATTCCAAGATCCTCAGCAATCCGACGTTTGACTTCGGACTCTTGACTCTCGAAAAGCGCATCGCGCTCAACCACCAACGGATGCTGCTCCGCTGCGGCTCGGAAAACCGATCGCCTCAATTGTACGATCTTTTTGCGGTCTCCTTTCGAATACTCAGCCGCATCATCGAGCAGTTTGCAAAAAGCCTGAATGCGCCTCCCAGGGCAATCGAGTTGTTCATCGAAGACGCGATACACAGCTTGGTGAAGCAACCGCCGTGTGCGACCAATGCCTGATCGATAAATGGCCAGCATTGCCTCAGCGAAACCAAGATAGGCAGCGTCGGTCTTGCGATTCAAGCGATCGGGGACAAGCTCCCCGTTCTCAAAACTTGCGATTGCGAGTTCCCGCGTAAGCATCGCTCTTCCTTCGTTGCCGAGAACGCCCTGTCTCGTTCGTATCTTTGGCTACCACCTCATACAATATAGCCCGCTCGTCCCCGCGCCGGCGAAGAATCCGTCCAAGCCGCTGCTTGGCTTGCCGCGTCGAAGCCATACCGCCGATAACCACAGCAATCTTGACCTCAGGCAAATCCACTCCCTCATCGAGCACTTGATTGGCCACGATGGCCGGATACACTCCGTCCCGCAAGCCGTCCAAGTAGTCGACTCGTTCGGCTTTGCCGCAGTGGTTCAGCAAACACGGTATCAAGAACCGACACGAGACGTCCCGTGCCATCGCATTGGAACCGGCGAAGATGATCATCGGCGTCCCTTTGTGCAACCGAAACAAATCCTCGAGAACACGCAGTTTTTCCACCGCTCGATCCTCGATCGACTTCTTCTCGCGATACGCTCGCAATATGATGCCTGCCTCGCCGCTGCTTTGCGTTTCGGCGCACAGAGTCTTCCACGTAAAATGGGAGTCCTCCTGCCTTCGCTCGTAGACATAGCTCGAAACCACTTCGGACAACTGATCGTACCGAACGCGTTCACGTTCGCTCAGAAAGACAGGGACACGAAAGACGTCAAATTCCGCAAGCGAAGCACCTCGCACTTGATTGATCTCAAGCCGATACACCAACGGGCCGATAAGCTCATCGAGCTTGGCATGCTGGCCGTCGCCGCGTTCCAAAGTCGCCGTCAACCCCAGCCGCATGGGTGCAATGCTCATGCGAGCCGCATCGCTGCGAATCGGACCTGGCAAATGATGACACTCATCAAAAATAAGAAGTTGAAATCGATTTCCCAATTTCGGCATGTGAATGCAAGCACTATCAAATGTCGTCACTGAGACAGGCTTAACGTTATAGGTGTTATCGCCGATGATCCCTGCATCGTATCCCAGTCCCTTCAAGATGCGTTTGTGCCATTGGTACATGAGATCGCGAATCGGTGCGACGATGAGCGTACTGCAAGCTTGATCGGCCATGATTCGCAACGCTACCTCTGTTTTACCAGTGCCCGTTGGCATCACGACGACACCTCGGCGAACTGCCGACCATGCGTTTACGGCATCAGTCTGCTCAGCGCGTGGTTCTGGCAGTTGGATGTCCGACCAAACAATGGGCTGCCACTGCGGAACGCGATCTAGCGTACCGTACGAATTCGACCCCAAAACTTTTCGGATATTAGGATAGTGAATCGGGTCGCAACGCCAAGCGTTCGAACGGCCATCCCAAGTCCAAATGCCTTCGCCAAAAATACGCGTTATGGCTTGCGACGACCATTGATCGAGAACCAGCGTACCATCACAAAAATCAAGCTTGGCCTGATTGAGGATCTTCGCGGCTTTCGACGGCTGATGATTCAATGTGCTGTCTCATTTGGTGAGTTGCTTGCTAAAAGCGGCTGTAGCACGACGCGCAAGCTAGTGAATTCGACATTGGATTCACGAGCTTGCGCGTCGTGCTAAGTAACGCGGGAACCCTTTCCGCCCTTTACACCATGCAATGTTCAAGGATTGCGGGTCCTGTAGCCAAATAACCCGTATAAAACGAACCAAATTGCCCGAAACGTGCGCTGGCCGAGTCGTATCGCATGGTGTACACGATCTCTTTGAGGAATTGCGGATTGCGAGCCCAAAGCGTGACGCCCCATTCCCAATCGTCCAGCCCCACGGACGCGGTCACGAGCTGCGTAACGCGACCGGCAAACGCCATCCCACTTTGAGCATGCTCGGCCATCATCTCAGTTCTTGCCGAAAAAGGTTCCAGAAACCAATTGGCGCCGACGTTGCGGACCTTGTTCATTGGATAAAAGCACATTGCAGGCCAGTTTGGAAACTCAGGTGCGAGACGCTGTGCATGCATCATTGGCAATCGCTTTTCATACGACGCAACTTTGGCTTGATAAGTCGGGGACGTTGCATCTTCACCGCTTCGAACCAGTTTTTGTGCGTACTGCTCTTTGTTAGGTAAGTACTCGCTGATTTCAGACATGGACACAAAGGAGTATACCGGTTCAATCGCAGCACCCAATGCAGAGCTCATGATCCGTTGATGCACGCGATCGATTCTCAAAGGATCGTTATCCATCAGGATCGTCGCAAAGTCGGCTTTGTGTCCGCTGATGATAAACGATTGAATCCGCTCAGGCCGGGCATCGGCATTCGGGGCAATCGCTGCCGAAAATTCTGCCTTGGCTTCGTGGACCGCTGCCTTGCCCATGTTCGCTAGAACCTCCCGTTTCCATCGATAAAAGTAATGGCCGCAATGCAATCCCTGGACGGGTACAACAGAGGGTTCTGGAAGAGAAGCAGCAGAACTATGGGGATGGCTCATGAAATCGACAATCGATCCAAAGGGGTTTCGTAATCGTAAAGCAAACTGGGTTCATTGTAACATCGGCACTCCCCCCTGCGAATCGACATTCCCCAGTGGCATTTGCTCTTGTTGTGATTCGCTCCTTTAATCTATATGCCTATTTTGTCGAAAAAAGTTGGAATGTTGTTTTTGCGACTTTGTGCTGATATTTGCAATCGAAATCGAATTGATGTCAAAACGAAAAGGACACAAAAAAGAAGTCGTTCGAATTGATGTGGATTGGCTCTTGGGCGAATCCCCAGCTCAATCCGTTCGGACTTTCCCTCGGTTTGGAAGCGTATTCTTCTCGCTAGTGTGTGTATTGGTTGTCGTTTGGAGTTGGCCCTACGCCTCGAAACAATGGCTGCAATGGGAATGGCAGCAACAGCTAGTGGACGCCAAAGGAAAGCAAACGGAGGAAATCTTACCGATCCTTCTCGCCTTAAATGAACTCAATCCAGGCGACAACTTGACGTTGATTCGCCAACTTGCCGACAGCGATCCCAACAAACGAAATTTTTCCTTTCAAATTTTGGAGAAGCGAATCCAACAATGGGGACAAAAGACTCGGCCGTCTCCTACCCAGTGGCTTGCTATGGTTGAGGCCTTTCAAGCGGACAATGTCCAACTGCCTGAATCCATCATGCTGCGAGGTTTGCTAGCACAGCAGTTGCGACCCTTCGTCCCAAGCGATCTTCCCGATGCACCCAAGGTACTGGCCTCGTTGGATGCGATGGTTGATCTGATTACCCCACGGAATCTTTCGGCGATCGTAGCGGCAAACGTGCCTGCGCATCTCGTGGCGACTCCCACCGCAAGTACGCCCGATACCGACTCAACTGCCATGAACACGGAGAGCATAAGGATCCGCCATAGCGACTCATCCGAATTGGCGTCCATCGCCCCTCCAAGCAGCGACCCTCCGAGCCTTGGCCCATTCGCCACATCGTTCAAGCATTCCGATAGCACCGCGAACCAGTCCGCGAAAATCGAAACGAGTCGACAAATGCTGAGTGATTTATCAATGCCAATACCAAGTCCGCCAATACCAAGTCCGCCAATACCAAGTCCACAGTTGCCAAACATGAAATTGTCCATCCCTCAAACGGTTGCCAAAGCTGCCGCTCCGACGGCTACTGTCGAAATTGTTGAAGCACCATCATCGGAGAATGACTCCTACCGTTCGCAACAATCGAATGCAATCAGCGGCATCGAAAGAAGAACGCTCGAACAATTGCTTCCACTGCTAACCAGCGCTCAAAACCGAATTGTCCAACAAGCCTTCAATGAACTCGTTCGCCGCGGAATGACTCCAGCACAACTGGACGTTGCGGTTTCGCTAGCTCAAGGTGATATCGAGCAGCGTCTGCAATCTATGGAGACAATCGCCAAGGATTCCAACTTTCCATCTCCGATTACTTGGTTGGTTTGGATGGCAGAAAATGCAGACCGAAACGTACGCCGGCGCGCCGTCGTATTGTTGGGCTCGATGACCGACTCCGATGCCAGACGCAAGCTACGAATATTGCAGTCGAAAGAACCAGACAGTGCCATCGCAGACCAAATCAGTCAAGTTTTGTTAGCCTCCGGAACCGCATCCATCAGCGTTCGATGAAGGACATAGCCAAAAATGCAAACCCAATCCAAATGGATGCGACGTAAGCTCCTCGTCAAAGCACTGCTCCTCGCGAGCCCATTCGTAACTCTTGCTCCCTTGGCATGTGCCGATGGTCCTGACACCAAGGGTAAAGCGAAGCAAGTTCCTTCGTACGTTGCAGCTCAATTCGAAAAGCCCAAAGTCCGTTCTGTGCATACGAATAAGGCCAATGTGCGATCTGGCCCCGCCGACAAATACTATGCAACGTCGACTTTGCCAAACGGGTCAACCGTCGATGTCTACATGGAAACATCCGACGGATGGTCCGGCATTCGACCTCCTGCCGGAAGCCACGACTGGATCCCATCCAACATTGCTTACCTGTTACCGGGTGGTAAGTCCGCTGAAATCATCGAAGACAAATGCCCTGCATGGGTCGGGAGCGAATCGAGCGATGTCTCTGAGTTCATGTGGCAAATGGAACTGCGCAAATCACAACAGGTCCAAGTTCTCGGCGAAGAACTTCAGCTGACGGAAGAAGGCAAACATCAGCGTTGGTATCGCATCGCCCCACCGCCAGGCGAGTTCCGCTGGATCAAAACTTCACAGCTTTCTGACTCGATGCCATCACCGACCAAAGACCAAGGCGTTCAATTAGTGAGCTATGCCGAAGACTCCACGCCAGCACCGTCAAAGGCAAAGCAATCGCCACCTACAGGCAAAGTCGTTTGGTCGGACGAACAAGAAGCGTTAGATCAAGTTGACAGACAGATCAAACGTGAACAAGCCGATATTCAAAGAAAGATGGCGGCGGACGGCGTTCATGTTGAGATCGGGGCTCCCAAAGTCGAAGTCAAGGGTGGCACTCCAGCGAAGCTCGCCAGCAATCGGAGTTCGATCATAAAGAACCAAGAGCCCGAATCGTTGCTGGTGGTCTCCGATGACGAACCATCAGAATCGGGTACCGTGATAAGCGAGCCTGTTGAAACGCGCATCCGGCCACTTCCGGCGAAATCGAATGCGCCACGAATCAAGTCCACAACGAAACCTTCATCGAAATCGATGGCCAAATCTACCGAGCATCAGATCGATGGCCAACGGCAATGGGAAGCCATGCAGGCAACCGATCCGAAACCGCAGGTCAAACCGCTCAACAGTGTGCTCGGTTTGATCGGCTTCAGCATCATCGAAGCCGCCCCAGCTCCAGCATCGACTCATATTGCTCAGCAGTATCGTACAACTCCATCACAAGGCAACATTGGTCGATTCGGCCCAGTTGGAAACAGCCGCCTCGATCGGTTACCGCGTCCTGGCCAGCGAGCGTCCATGACGTTGCCTGCAGGCTCGTTTTCATCCGGCTCAGCGGATGGCCCAACATATGCTCCCATGCAATCCGGATCTCCGATGCAACAAGGAGAATCTACTTTTTCTCGCTGGATCAATTCTCATGAGCCCGTTTTTGGGGCGGCTCAGAACTTGGGCGGTCCGATGCTTGCCGGAACTGGGTCGCAGCCGTTTGCGACACAGGCCTACGGTATGCAAACTTACGGCATGCAGCAGATGCCTGTCGGAAACGGAATGACACCGGCGCAGCAGATGTTTTCGAATGGAGCCACCTATGCAACCCAGCCAATCGCGAACCCTATCCCACTCGAAAACTCGGCATGGCATGGGCTAAGTGCAACAATGCGAAATCCAACTGCTTCGAATACGCACCTTGTTGCAACTGCGAACGGAGAGGATGGGAACTTCAGTGGCGAACAAGAGCCATTTCGGACACCCGAAATTCAGTCTGCCCTGGTCAATCTGACTCAACAACTTGCAAGCCCAACAGAGCAATGGGATTTATCGCCTCTGAGAAACCAAGCTTCAGCATGGGTCGAGAACGGCGAGACAGCTATGATCCGCGGCGAAGCAAGATTGCTGATGGAGAGGATCGAACGTTTTGAAGCACTCCGCCGGCGCACGTTGGGGCTAACTCAGGATGCGTCCATGATAGCCCAACGCTCGTTCAGCAACACGGCCATGGGAGCCGTCCAGCAAGCAACCAGTCTGGTGCCGATCGGAGGAGTCCATGCACCCGCAAATGGAAACGCTATTTCCAACGCAGCTGCAACCGCGAGCACAGCACAAGGCGATGCGTCGGGATGGCTTGTGCAAGTTCACACATCCATCCAAGGGCAACCCGAATTTGCTCTGACGGATGATGCTGGCAAGGTGATTACCTATGTCCAATCAACTTCCTCGCTCAACCTTCGCCGATATCTTCAACAGCCAGTGACCGTTTACGGAGTCCGGGGTTACATACCTAATCTAGCGGCCAAGCAAATTCTCGCCGAACGCGTCGTTCGAATGCGATAGGTTCGAAGTCGACATTCCGTCGTATTCAACCTGGGGCACTTGCCGAGAGTGTCCTTTATCCCGGAATCGATTGCGATCGTAAAACTCCATCCTTTTCTAATCTTCGCAACAATTGAAAAAGCATTGATTCGCGGCCTGGCGCCGTTGCAAACTGAATGCCGATCGGCAGTCCACTCGCAACATGAAACGGGGCCGATACAACGGGAATACCAGCGAGACTTAGCGGCTGTGTATAAATTCCGAGATTGGCTCTTGCAGAAGCTTGCTGACCATCGATCAGCATGGTCGCTTGATCGATTCGCGGTGCAACGACGGGCGTAGTCGGCGCGATCAAGATATCGACATGCTGAAAGATTTGTTGAATGCGCGCTCGATAGAAGCTCCGGAAGTCCATTGCCTTTTGGTAGAGAGCAGCTGGCAATACCGCACCTGCCAAGAGTCGATCGCGAACGGCAGGATCGTATTCCATCGCTCTCGTTCGCATCGTTTCGAGATGCAGAGATCCACCTTGAGCGGCAGTGATCAAATACGAAGCAGAACGAGCGGTTTTGGCCTCGGTCAGTTCGACTGTATCCTTCACGCCGAGATGCGACATGACTTTGGCCAACGCGTCGAGAACTTCGGAACTTGCATTCGTTGTAAACCAGCCTTCGAGTTTCGCAACGCGTGGCGTTGACTTGGATCGAATAAGGGGGGCACCTGCTATCAATTCGTAAACCAGTTCCAGCTCCGCTAACGATCGAGTGAATGGTCCTACGGTATCTAGAATCTCCGCAAATGGAAATGTGCCTTCGACCGGGATCGCGCCGTCAGCGGGTCTGATTCCCCAAAGTCCACACAAGGCAGCGGGAACTCGGACCGAACCATTCGTATCGGACCCAAGCGTCAACGGAACCAAACCTGCGGCGACAGCAGCCGCCGATCCGCCGGAAGAACCACCCGCCAAACGAGTGACATCGTGCGGGTTGCGAGTGGTACCAAAGTGAGGGTTCACGGTCGCGAAGCCATAGGCGAACTCGTCCATATTGAGCGTCCCAATGAGAACTGCTCCCGCATCCTTAATACGCTTCACGACAACCGCATCTTGAGTGGCGGGCGCGGAGGAGACTCGCATCTTAGCGCCAGCAGTAGTCGGCAAACCCGCAACGTCGTACAGGTCCTTTACGGCAAACGGTACACCTGCGAGCGGCCCTGGATCAAGTCCGGCCGCAACTTGGTCATCGACAGCCTGGGCTGCTGCCAGGGCTTGTTCGGCGAACACTCGCGTAAAGCACACGTAGTCGGAATTGCGGCGAGAGATATCATCAAGGACCGATTTCGTCAGTTCGGTAGACTTGATCGAGCCAGTTCGCACAGATTTGGCAATGTCGATGATGGAGGCAGGCTGAATCACTCTTCGCTAGCCTTGTGCGTTGCTTTGGTAAGATCGAAAGCCTCGACAATGCGGGCGTGAACTTTCATCAGCTCCATGTTCGCTTCGACTCCAGCAACGCATTCGCTCGGAAGCACCAGGTTGAGCAGTCCAAAGACGTCAAATGAATGTTGGCTAGCTCGTTGGTCGTCGTTTATCGGACTCATTTGGAATACCTTTGAGTCGCACCCGGCAGGTGCGACTCACTGCGGAAACACGAAAAAGTATTACGTAGCGAAACTCGTCAAGAGTTTCGGTTTGAATCAGGACGTAGCCGAAAGTCTTGACGACTTTCGCTACGGAGTGGCATTGCGATGCGACTATTAGACTCGTTGCAGAATCAAGATGGAGTCGACAGCTTCTCCATTGAGCTTTTGCGTCGACTCGATGTCGTACCAGAAATCGTGAACCGCAATGAGCTTGAGCTTCTTCGATTTCGCGATCAAGCTCTTGAGTTGCGGCGCGGTGTAAATCCGCAGAGTGATGTGGTCGGACAATCGGAACGATTCTTTGTTGTTCTTGACGAGCATCGAGATTCGCAGTTTCTCCAATCGCGTCTTCATGCTGGTTTCGACGACGGTGAGTGCGTAGTAGACCGACAAGTCATCTTCTTTGGCGGCCCATCGTTCGGTGCCCCATAGATCGCCATCGACGGGTAACAAATGCAGCGAGAGAATAAAAACTCCGCCTGGCTTCAAGTGTTCTGCAACGCAATCTAAGTGCGCGAGCGCAGCTTCTTCGGACTCCAAATGACGAAACGTATTGATCGAATTGATCGCAGCATCGAACGGCTCATCGAATTCGAACTTGGTCATGTCACCGACGACAGCTTCGCCTTTGACCCCAAGCTTCTTAAGTTTCTTCTTGCAATACTCGAGAGCGGTTGGATTGAGGTCCAAACCGGTCATGGCAAAACCTCGGGTCGCCATATCGCAAACAAGTCGACCTGAACCGCATCCTAGTTCAAGAACTCGTTTGACGGGAAACGGCACATACTTTTTGAAAACGGCCTCGCAGAACTTCGACTCTTTCGGCGTTTCCTTGAGAAATCCAAGTTCATACAACTGTGGGTAGTCGTACCAAGACTTGACCGTCTCGGTTCGGACCTTGTTGGCTGCTGGCTTGGCCTTGGTCGCCTTTGCTTTACCTTTTGATTTAACAGGCTCGATGGCTTTACTGGTCGCTTTCGACCTAGATGCCGCAGATGTTTTTGCTGCCGTTTTTGTCGCAGGTTTTGCGGCTGCCTTTTTAACGTTTGTCTTCTTTGCTGTTTTTCGAGTTGCAACGTTCGTAGCCAATATCCGCTCCCAAATAAATGTAGTGAGTTAAAACAACCGAGATTGTAGAAGGATTATGTGGTGAGCGGCAGCGGGCTTCCGGAAAACTCTTCGAAACGTTCGCGCCAATATTGGGCGGGTTCACTGTTTGGGGCAACAATCAATCGAAATCGCATTCTGCGAATCACTCCCTTTTCCATGAATCGACCGAACACGGTCATACGGAGCTCATCGTTTACGGACTTGATTTGGCAGTCTTGCTCATCCATTGGATGCACTAGCACCCCCATACTGGAGCATTGGCTCGTCCAGCAATTCTCCACGGAAGGGCGAAACGAGTCTCCCTGAAATCGAAGCTCCAACTGCGGATGGGTGTCGAGCAGCGACGTCTGAATGCTCAGCCAAAATTCAATAGTAAGTATGCCGGTCGGCGAGCTCTCCAGCATTCGAAGGTCCATCTGGTAGCCAAATCGCCACGGTTTGGTCTCCGGGAAAATCGCGATCAAGTCTTTTTGTCGCACATAGGCGTCCCCCGTAGGGATGCCAACAGCGGAGTGTAAGCAATGCGGCTCCTGCGGCATAATTCCAATACTCAAATGAGCTCGACTCGCGGCGTCATGCACCTTGATCGACGGTTGACACTGATCATTGGAAAGAGCGACATCTACGGACCAGTTTGGTTCCGTCCATTTCGCGGTGCTGTGTTGTAGATCCCAACTCATGCTTTAAAACTCTGTGTATGATGCGAGAAATAGTGTTAACGCAAAGGCGCAAGCCCTTAGGTGACTACTTGGATAATTGCTCCGAGCCCGATGCCAGTATAAACGGTTAAACAATAGCAAGCGGAGCTCAATGCGACAACCAACTAAATCGTTGACCCAACGATCGAAAACTCGAATTTAGCGAAATGCAAAAAATGGACACTGTAGTATACGATGCAATGCACGTGGGAATCGAAGCCGCTCAAGCCGCAGGCAAAATCCTTTGCGACATGCTTGAGACCGCAACCGTTCGCGAAAAAGCACCAAAGGACTTGGTGACGGACGCAGATATAGCTGCCCAACAATGCATCGAGAGCCGAATCCTAGCTGCCTTTCCCTGTCATCAATTCCTAGGGGAAGAATGCTTGCAGCCAAATGTCATTCAAGCAATGACTTCCAACGTGGAGTGGCTCTGGGTTGTTGACCCACTCGACGGAACAGTCAACTACGCACACAGGATGCCCAACTTCGCGGTCTCGATCGCATTGATGCATCGAGGACAAGCAGTACTTGGAATTGTCCTGGACCCGATGGCCGGAGAACTGTACGTAGCGATCCTCGGCCAAGGAGCGACGGTAAACGGTCGAAAACTGCAATCCAGCACTTGTACCAAACTGGACTCAGCCCTCATCGCCGCAAGCTTTCCACCTCAAGTTCAAAAGGATTCAATAGAAATAGCGCAGTTCGTTGATATCTTGGTTCATAGCCAAAGTGTACGACGACTTGGCTCAGCAGCACTGAACTTATGTTATGTCGCGCAAGGTCGGCTGGATGCCTATTGGGCTGGGTTTCTCAAAGTATGGGACGTCGCAGCAGGCGCTCTCATCGCAACGGAGTCGGGTGCCATCCTCTCGAGGCATGACGGCAAACCACACGACCCATGGGGCGGTGAGTTGGTTGTGGCGGGGTCGGAGCAGCTTCACCGTGAGCTTAGATGCAGACTCCAAGCCGTCGAACAGGATGCTTGTTGATTTAATCAAGGCCGCCCTTCCTGACAACTTTTGCCGAGGTCTCGTGAAACTTAAGCTTGAAGAGTCAACGATTCAGGAAGTTGCAGATGATCTCAATGTGGTATTCGCTGGATTGTCGCAACGACATCTTGTTCGTGTGAAGCGTATTACGCCGCGCGTTCCGGTTGTTGTTTTGGTACAATCTGGGCATCCAGAACCCGCTTTCGCGAACGGCTGCATCTATGTTCGAAATGACGAAAAACTCATTTGCGTTCCCCTCACGAAATAATCAGATCTTTCCCTCTCCAACAGAATACTTCTATGCAAAATCAAGAAGACGAAACGATGACTCGGCGTAGCTTTGGACTTGGTGCCGCTGGCGCCGTGGCTGCTGGTGTTTCAGTAACCATGGCAACTTCTCCGACACAAGCGGCGGAAACAGTCGATGGGAAAAAAGGGCGACTCAAGCAAAGCGTCTGCAAATGGTGTTACGGAAAACTCTCTTTGGAGGACATGTGCAAAGAGGCGGTCAAGCTCGGCTTGGTCGGCATTGATCTCCTAAGGCCAGAGGACTTTCCAATGCTCAAAAAATACGGATTGGTGTGCACGATGGTTTCCTCGTCCCCTCTTTCCGATGGCTTGTGCGATGAAAAGTACCACGAATCATCGTTAAAGGCCATGAACGAAGCTATCGAAGCGACTTCCGCGGCTGGCTTTCGCAATGTGATTTGTTTTTCAGGCAACGCTCGCGGTATCGATCGCAAGACGGGTATGAAGAACTGTGTCGCCGCCTTAAAGAAGATCGTGGGTGTCGCGGAAAAGAAGAATGTCATTCTCAATATGGAGTTGCTAAATAGCCGAGTCGATCACGCCGACTACATGTGCGACAACTCTGCTTGGGGAATCGAGCTCTGCAAAGAGGTGGGGTCAAATAATTTCAAGCTGCTGTACGATATCTACCACATGCAGATCATGGAGGGAGATATCATTCGCTCCATTCAAAAGAACCATCAATACTTCGGACATTATCACACCGGTGGCAACCCGGGCCGGCATGAGCTCAATGACCAGCAAGAGCTGTACTACCCACCGATTGCCAAAGCGATTGCCGATACGGGCTTTGACGGCTACTTTGCCCATGAGTTCATTCCAGCAGGCGACCCAATCACAGGCCTGACAGACGCAGTTAAGCTCTGTATGGTCTGAGTTCCACAAGCTGTTCCTTTGAAAGTTTCCTGATTTGTTACGCTCCTTCGTTCTCCCTGTCATGCAGATCGCCATCAGCAGCTGTTGGCTCAGCATGGCTTACTCCCAGGACGCTGATTGGCCAGTGTATCTCGGAGGGAAAGAGCGTAATCTCTATTCGACGCTCGAACAGATCAATCGTTCCAACGTTTCTCGACTAGAAGTCGCTTGGACCTATGAGACAGGAGACGCGGACGAGTATCAGGCGAACAACCTCATTGTTGACGGCAAGCTCTTCACACCGACACAGTCTCGCAAAGTGGTTGCACTCGATGCAGTCACTGGCGAGGAACTCTGGAAATGGGATCCTGTGACTGAAAACACGGCGCCAGGCCGCGCGCGGCAACGAGGGTTAGTGTATTGGGCAAATGAAAACGGCGGTGAGCAGCGATTGTTCACTTCGGTCGATGGCTTACTTTTCGCATTGGATCCCAAAACCGGTAAAACCATCCGAAGTTTCGGCGAGAATGGCTCGATCAATCTTGGTTCGGGTCTCAATACTCCAGGAATCGCCTACAAAGATGTTTTGATCGTGGGTGGACTCGGAGGCAAGGGGTCGGTTCGAGCCTTCGACGTCAGGACTGGCGTGCAGCGGTGGATATTTCACTTGATCCCGCGGCCTGGTGAAGTGGGGTATGACACGTGGCCTGCGGATGCAATTGAAAACGCGACGGGTCTGATGCCATGGTGCGGTCAGTCGCTGGATGAAAAACGCGGCATCGTCTACGTCGCTACCAAGACAGCGGAGCCGGACTTCTACGGGGGAAAACGGAAAGGGGCGAATCTGTTCGCGAACTGCTTGCTCGCACTAAACGCAGCGACAGGAGAACGCTTATGGCATTTCCAAATCGTGCATCACGATCTGCTTGATAAAGACTTGCCCTGCCCGCCGGTTCTTCTGACGGTCAACCACGGCGGGAAGAAAATAGATGTTGTCGCTCAAGGTACCAAACACGGACTGCTCTTCGTGTTCGACCGGGTTACTGGTGAACCGCTCTGGCCGATTGAGGAGTTGCCTGTTCCACAAACCGATTTGATTGGTGAGCAGACTTGGCCGACCCAGCCATTCCCAACCAAACCACCGCCACTGATGCGGCAGAGCTACACACTCGACGATGTTTCCAACATTTCTCCCGAGACACAACAGTTGGCTCGAGATCGGATCTTGGCGGCACCTAACTTCGGGCCTTTCCCAGCACCAAGTCTTCGCGAGACGGTCATGTTCCCTGGATTCGACGGAGGCATGGAATGGGGCGGCGGCGCGGCGGATCCTGAAGGGATCTACTACGTGAACGTCAATGAAATACCCTGGTTGTTGCAAATGATCGAGACCCGACATGCGGATGGCTCCAAGCTGATACCGGGCGAGCGCGATTACATGGTCTATTGCGGCGTTTGCCACGGCCTGGAACTGAAGGGCAATCTCGAGCTGAAGTTTCCGCCTCTTCTTGACATTGAAAAGAGAAAGACTCGCGCTGAGATTGAGCAGATAACTCGCAAGGGTGGTGGACGCATGCCTTCTTATTCCGACATGCCAGAGGCAAAGCGATCCGCAGTTATCGACTATGTCCTCAGCAAAGGCTTGCCAAAGACGGCTCCCAAAGAGGAGACAGCGCCCCGCAAGGCTGAGGCGGTAGCCGCTGACGACGACGGACCGGGCTATGCCTTCGGCGGATTCCGTCGCTGGCTGGACAGTGAAGGATATCCGGCGATAAAGCCGCCATGGGGCACTTTGAATGCAGTGGATCTCAATACAGGCGAGATCAAGTGGAAAGTTGTGCTAGGTGAATATCCGGAACTTACCGCTCGAGGCATCCCACCAACCGGCACAGAGAATTATGGCGGCCCCTTGGTGACGGCAGGTGGCTTGATCTTCATTGGAGCAACAGCCGATGAAACCTTTCGCGTGTTCGACAAAGAGACCGGTCAAATTCTGTGGAAAACGAAACTGCCGTTCGGTGGCAACGCAAGCCCAAGCACGTACATTGTCAAAGGCCGGCAGTATGTAGTTATTTCTGCTGGGGGTGGCAAAACGGGTCGCCCACGAGGCGGAACACTGGTGGCATTTGCATTGAAAGATTGATTGCAATAAGCGGCGACATCTGTGCTCGGTATCAATACTCGAAAACGACCATCGAGTGAACTGCGATCGGCGGCACCTGCACTTCTTGAAAATCCCCTGCTTCAACTTTGCTGAGTTCAAGTCCTTCTGGCTCCAAGTGCACTCGCTTTATCTTCGTGTCATTAAACCTTAAGCGTATGCCACCAACCGGAACCGTCTCTTCCCGTAACGGCACGTCAACTTCAGGCAAGCCATGGCCATTGGTGCTGTCCAAGCCATTAAACAAATGAACCACCAATCGCTCGCCGTCGCTATCGCGCTGACGATAGAAAGTGCTTTGAATGCACATCGGCGCGATGACTTCGATTGGAGGTTGTGACCTCGCTGCCCACTTCATCGCTTGGGCAAATAGAATACGTTGGTACGGATAGCCATAACTAAAATTGGCGGCGTCAAAACCTGCTGCCATGTAGACGACTCGGCCATTGCCCTGTTCCCCCATGACCACAGCGGGAACCGGTGGCTTTCCCTCGGGGAACATAAACATGGCGCGGTGCATCGGCGGTCGGGCGTCGCTCATCAACACCATCGGCCCCTTGAAACTTGCTTGTACTCCGTTGGTAACCAACTTCAAACGTGGATCTGAAATCAATTCGCTGGTCTGCAAGTCGCCTGCCCCCCAACGCATCTCCGCAGCCCCCTGTCTGTTCGCCCAATACTTGTCATCGACCACGATTGCAAAGTTCGCATCCAGTTCGGTTCGCTGCGTGGGAGCTTGCGGTCTACCTAGAAAGTCGACTCCAAAAAGGTCGGCCAAAGCGAAATTCGATCTCGGATGTCCAAGCTCATCACACAGAGACGTTTCGCACGTAGCCACGAGGCCGCCGCCGTTATGGACAAACTGGCGAATCGTTGCGACCTGCGCATTCGAAAGCGCTGCTGCATTTGGGAGCACAAGAACTCGATACTTCTCAAGCCGATCCAAGCTTAGATCTTGGTCCGTGATCAATGTCAAAGGCAAATGCTCCTCGAGTCCAACGCGAAACACACCCAAGGCGTGCGAAAGAAATCGGTCCATGACTTGTCCGCCCGCATAAAACTGGCGAGTCTGCTCACTCACCAGCAATGCTGCCCAAGGTTCAGACGACGTGCGAGTCGTCCACTTTTTTCGCCGACCAATTTCGCGAATCGTATCATCTCCTGCTTCTTTTCCAGCACCATTGGGCAGAGCGAGCGGCGTGATGGAACCGTTCGTCATGGCCTGCATGCACCGAACAAACAACTCATGACGAGGAAACCCAGAGCCACTGTATGGGTTGCCATGCGAGATGATGTATGGCTCGCTCGCGCCTGTGCGGCCACCAGTGACTGCTCGTACGTAGGCTGCGCCAAAGGATGGTACCACACTCGAACCCAAATTCACTTCGTCCAACCACCACTCTTGAACAGGCGAGTCGAACAGTAAATTCATCCGCGCTGACATGACGCGCGGGCTTGTCAAGAAATGGCCATAACGTCCTGCATTGGTTGTCCAAGTGTAAACGGCAGCCTTAGGATTGACTTGCCGCAACCTCGCATGCAACTTGCGGTACCAATTTTCAAGCTTGGTATCGGCCCAAAGCAGGTAGATCTTGTAGTCGTCGCTCGTCAAGTCGATTTTCGCCGGAAACGTACGCCCCGTTTCTCTTTGGTAGAGTTCCATGTCATACGGGGTAAATTGGATCATCGGGTGATAGTTTCCATCAAATGAGATCCCATCGACTTGGTAATCAGAGAAAATTTCGGCAAGATTCTCGATCAGATAGTCACCGTAGGGAGTGTTGAGACTCATGCTTCGCAACCCAACCGTCCCGGGCTTCGTCAGGTCCAAAAGAGGATCGATCGGCTTTTCATCGACCGTCAATTTATTGCGCCATTCCGGATGTTGCCTTACAAACTCAACGGGAGCGTACGGGGATACGCCGATGACGACTCTCATCTTGTGCCCCCGTATACGTGCAAACGCCGAACGCATCAATGCGCTCTCTTTGGCGTCACCTCCAAGACCTCCATCGCGCTTCAATGGAAAATAGGGCTCGGGACCGCCAGTGTGAATCACGGTGACTCCGAGTCCAGCGAGTTCGTCGATATAGGGAAAGGTTGCAGGGTTTGCAAAATCGCCAACAAACGCTTTCTGCTGCCCCTCATAAACCCAATCGGCGGGCTCGATACCTTGAAAGTCCCGATCTTGGATATACCAACTGAGCGAATCAAGCGTTACCGGCTCTTGAGTTGCCTGAAAGGGACAAAGAGCTAGAGCTACAGCTTCGCTGCTCAACAGCAACGAAAGAAGCAGGAAGTGGCAAAGAGTGCATATCATCGGAAAAGTTCGATTCAAAAAATTTCTTACTCTGGAAGAGCTTCAGGCATGACAGCTTGAGCTGTTCGATCACCGATGATGAAATGCCCGAGCATTTTATCGGAATCTATTTCGCCAATAGACCATATTGCGCCAGGGCGTGCTTGCTGAGTCTTTGTTTCTCCAATGCCGATCGATCCGTAGGATTTCGGCCTACCTTCCGGTGTTACCCAAAACAGATCAATGCGGGTGCGGAACTAGTTGCAATCGTTTTAAATCATTGTACTTGAGATCGTGGTCCGCCCGAACGAATGCAGCTACGAGATGATCTCATGGACGACTCGTCCGTGGACGTCGGTCAAGCGAAAATCACGGCCGGCGTGGCGGAATGTCAGTCTCTCGTGATCGATCCCGAGGAGGTATAGCATCGTGGCGTGAAGGTCGTGGGTATGAACGGCGTCCTCAGATGTCAGAATACCATACTCATCCGACTGGCCATGTACGATCCCTCCTTTGACACCGCCACCGGCCATCCACGATGAGAAGCATAGGTTGTGGTGTTCGCGACCAGCGTGGTCCGCTTGCTGATGGAATGGAGTGCGACCGAATTCGGTTGTCCAAACAACAAGCGTCCTCTCCAGCATGCCTCTTTGCTTGAGGTCGGTTAGCAGACCGGCTATGGGCTTGTCGATCGCTTTCGCAAGTCGGCTGTGATCGCCCATGTCGCCGTGGGAGTCCCAATTGCCACTCGATCCAACGTCGATGAGTTCGAGAAACCGAACGCCTCGTTCCGCAAGTCTACGTGCGACCAAGCATTGCCAACCGAAGCCGCTCGTTGCTCCTCGCTCAAGCCCATACAGTTGGAGCGTGGCTTCCGTTTCTTGCGATAGATCGAACGCCTCGGGCGCTTCTCGTTGCATTCCGAAGGCGGTTTCAAAGGATCGAATCCTCGCATCGAGCGATTGGTCGGCTGCCCGCTGCGCCAAATGGGCTTGATTCAATCGTCTTTGCAAAGCGAGTTCCATTTGCTGCAGATCGGTACTCGGATTCCGCGGTCGAATGTTGGGCAGCGGCTCAACACCCGGTACGACATGCGTTCCTTGATGGCAAGCAGGTAAAAAATCGCTGCTCCAAGTTTGTGCACCGGCGTAGGGTGCGGCCGGAGCTAGAACTACGAACGACGGCAGATTCTGATTGACGGTTCCGAGTCCGTAGCTCACCCAGGAGCCCGCGCTAGGCCGAGCAAACTGCGCCGAGCCTGTGTGGGCCGCCAAGGTCGCTTTGTCGTGACCATCACTCTCGCAGTGCATCGCATTGAGGACACAAACATCATCGATGACCGAACCCACATGCGGGAACAGTTCACTGACCCAACTTCCGCATTGACCATACTGCTTGAAAGCATAACGTGGTTTGATCAAGAACCGATTGAACTCTCCCGATTTATTGAGCCATCGCGAAGCCGTAATGGATTTGCCATGATCGGCGACTAGCTGGGGTCGATAATTGAAGGTGTCAATATGCGAAGTGCCACCAGTCGAAAACAGGAAGATGACTCGGTCTGCCTTCGCAAGATGATGGCCGTTCCTGGCTGCAAGCGGATTGTCGGCAGCTTGAAGGTCACGAACCAAGCCTGCCAACGCAAGGGCACCAAATCCGCCCGACGCGCGACTCAAAAATTCTCGCCGTGTTGGTTCGGTTGTATTCATGATTTGAAGATCCATTCAAACGTTGCAAACTGTCGGGCCTTTGGCCCTTTGTGTTATCTTAAAATCGGTACCCAGGCCGTTGGCCTGGTATGCCCCACTTCCTATGACTCGCTCCCCTCTCACCTTTTTGGGGAGAGGGGCGGGGGGTGAGGGGTTTTGCGCCATGTATTGATTGAAACTTTGGTTTTGTTCGCAATGCCGTGACCTGCTTAAGAGGTTTAAACAAATAACTGAATCGAAAACCTGTTACGGACAGTTCCACCCCTCACCCCCGACCCCTCTCCCCGAAACGGGGCGAGGGGGGACACTGATAATCTTTCATCCTTAATCCACATATAGAAACCCATTGCTCGTCAACAAAACTCTCGCAAGTGCCGACCATGCTGCGATGTCCTTATCCACTGCCGCATCACCTGGGAGTTTCTCTCGATACCCCGATACGAAAGCGATGGCATCACCGACAACGGCATCGTCGGGAATTTGGCCATGTGTCGTTTCAAATGCCCATCGCATTTTTGCCCGATCATCACCAGACACGGAAACCACGCGACGCGCGAAACCCTCGGAGACCTCTTGGACAAACGGGGAATTCATCAGATACAAAGCTTGCGTGGGAGTGGTGGTCGGTTGTCGTGACGCAATACTTTGGTTGGGATCGGCAGCATCAAACAATGCCAGGTACGGATGCCGTCGGTTTCGCTGTACCATCAAATACACGCTGCGATGGTTTGAATCGTAGACTGCATGGAATGGGTTGTGGATCGTGAATCCCCATGTGTCTACCGATGGAAACGGATGGGACTGTGGGACGTTTCGATCCAAGCGGCCACTCACGGCAAGCATCGCGTCGCGGATCGATTCTGCATCCAAAGAGCGTCGCGAATACCGCCAGTGCCAGCGATTGCCTGGGTCCGCCGTGAGGTTCGCGTCGCTATCGACACTCGCCAATTGGTACGTTCGCGAATTCATAATCAATCGATGCAGCGACTTGACGGACCAACCCGATGCGATGAACTCGCCAGCCAGCCAGTCAAGCAATTCAGGATGCGTCGGTCGCTCGCCGCGCAAGCCGAAGTCGCTAGGCGTTGCGACAAGCCCGTCACCGAAATGCCATTGCCAGACTCGGTTCACGAAGACTCGAGCCGTCAACGGGTTCGTTGGGCGAGTGATCCAGTTTGCCAACTCAAGTCGGCCGCTACCAGAACCAGCAGATACGATATCGCCACCCAGCAGTTCAAGATTCCGCCGCGGAACTTCGTCGCTCAGACGATGGGGCTCGCCGCGAAGTTGTATCCGACTGTTCGTAGGAGTTCCCTCGGCAACTCCATAAGCAACAGGGTAAGGTGACTCGATCGAGATAGTTTGTTTGCGGGCCGTAAGCGACTTGATTTCGGCATCCAGCTTCGCCATCCGCGCCTGAGCATTTGGTTCCACGGTTCGCGGAACGACTGGCCCAGAATCGGGCGCACCAAACGCCGTTTCTCGAAGCCCGAGGTTGTCGAGTTCGCGAGCGCATGCCGCTCCGCCGACATGCCCAAACCCATCGCAAATGAAGCAATTGATGACACCGTCCCAATTCGGCCCCGTCTGCTTGTCCTCAAAAGCAGTCAAATCATCGCGTGTACCAACGATACCGGAGTACTTCTTTGCAACCGGGTCGATCGTCAATCTCAGCGTGTACCAAGCGCCAGGCGTTATCGGGCGAATCACTTCCCATTTGGTTCCACTGCGAATCGCGAATTCCGTTGATGTCGCACTGCACTCGATGGCAAGCGACTCGATCAC
The DNA here is from genome assembly GCA_026692905.1 of Planctomycetota bacterium. Classification (GTDB taxonomy): domain Bacteria; phylum Planctomycetota; class Planctomycetia; order Pirellulales; family Pirellulaceae; genus JBKCUI01. The sequence goes on along the minus strand of JAPLNL010000040.1, from coordinate 57,616 downwards.
GCCGCGACCGAGGTAGAACCGAAATGCTCCCTTCTCCTTGGATGTCTCGACGGTTCGAAAGTCGATCGTGAGGTGCATCTGTTTGCCTGGCGTTGCCCGCAATCCATTTTCGAAAACGTAACGCAAGCCATCGGTGGGTTGGCCACTTCCAAGACGAATCCCCATTTTCCCTTGAGGATGGATATGGTCGAAAGGACTCTGCGCCTCGGGAGTTACTTCGACCGGACCGGCGCTAACCCACGGTTTGCCGGGTGGCTTTCCGGACTGCTGAGCTTCGAATCCGAGGTCCGTACCGCCGGCCACTGAATCCGGATCCAGTTCCGATCGTTCACGTCTCAACGCAGCGATTTCAGCATCCATGCGAGCGAGTTCTTCGGCCCTAGCTTTATCAAGTTTCGCGACTTCATCGGGTGGCACAAGAGGCGGGAAGTGAGCAGGCCGCTTCTGCTCTTCACCTCCGGGAAACGCCCACTGCGTGCTCTCCATGATCCCATAGAGTGCATAGTAGTCAGCAGCTGAAACCGGATCGTATTTATGATCGTGGCATCGCGCACAACCCAATGAAAGTCCCACCATCGAACGGCCGAGCGAGTCAATCACATCTCCAAAGTCCAAGTACTGATAGTCGGGCGCAGCTTTGTAACCGTAGCGTTTGCCGATCGCCAAAAAACCTGTGGCTGTCACTCGACCTGCGTATTGATCGTGGGGACCGTTGAGCGCGAGAATGTCCCCAGCGATCTGCTCGCGAAGGAACTCATGAAAAGGTTTGTCATGATTGAAGGCGTCGATGACCCAATTGCGATACTTGCCAGCTTCACGCACTGGATAGTCCGATCCGTCGCCCGCCGTGTCTGCATATCTTGCTACGTCGAGCCAGTGCCGCCCCCATCGTTCACCATAGGCAGATGACTCAAGCAGACGATCCACCACCACCGCAAATGCGTTCGCCGATTCGTCGCGCAGAAACGAATCGATCTCGTCGGGGGTTGGCGGAAGTCCTGTCAAATCGAATGTGGCTCGGCGTATCCAAGTACGACGATCTGAGTCTGCGACAGGCGTCAGTTCGTGTTTCTTCAACTCTGCGTGAATAAACGCGTCGAGCGAAGTTCGAGACCAACGATCCGTCGCGTCTTGCGGTAGGGCGACAGCTGCAAGAGGTTGAAAAGACCAAAACGTTTGGGCCTGTTCAAGACTCATTTTTTCCGATGCCTGAGTTGCTGATTCGCGCCGAGGATCGTTGGCACCGCGTTGGACCCACGCTTCGAGATCTGCGATTTCGGCCCCTGACAGCTTTTTGTTTCCAGGTGGCATTTGCAAATCGGGATCGTCATATCGTACCGCCTGAATGAATAAACTCTTTTCTGGTTCACCCGCCACGATTACATCACCGCGCTCGCCACCTCGCATCCAACTATCGCGTGAGTCCAGTCGCAGCCCACCTTCTTGTTTTTTTGTGCCATGACACTCCAGGCAATGCTTGACCAAAACAGGTCGGACTCGCGCCTCAAAGAACTCGTCGTCGTTCTCCGCGAGACAAGCTGGTGCGAGCATGAGCAGGCATGCCATCGCACATGCAATGACGATATTTGGGAGGGTGAGGCTCCCGCCGAACCGCGGCGTACCAAGCTGGGCAGGAGCCTCGCTCTCGCGAAGGTTCATAAGGCAATTGTCATTGCAAAGATGTTTGGAGCGATTTTGTGAGGCTCCTGCTGAACCGAGGCATTGCAAGCTCGGCAGGAGCCTCGCTCTCCCGACGTTTCTCAAGGGACGTGGCATTGCAAAGATGTTTGAATCGGTGGGAGGGAGCTTCCAGGAAATTGCTTTCCCGGCAGCTAGCATTTTCATACTGGTGATTGGCGTGAAAAGAGCCTAACATGGGTACATTGTATACGAAACACAAACAAGGTGCGCTTTCTCAATGAACCTTTTTTTGAACGACCCCTCATGGAATCCAGCCTGAAAAACACTGAGATTCTTCGCGGAACCGCCAAGCCGACGATCGATGGGGACGCGAGTCATTGGTTCGATAGGATCACCGTAAGCTCATTCAGTCACTGGCTGTTTGGGGCTGCCTTCCTCGGGAGCCTTTGTTCGTCGTCCTTGCTGTTCGCTCGTATGCTTGATGATGAATCCTCGCCGCAAGCCACACCTGCCGACATCGAGTTCTTTGAAAAACAGATTCGACCGCTATTGATTGAACGGTGCCAAGGATGCCACGGCGACAAGAAGCAATGGGCCGGACTTCGTTTGGATTCTCGAGAGGCGATGCTCGTTGGTGGCGATAGCGGTCCATCGATTGTTCTGGGGGACGGCCAGCGTAGTGAGTTGCTGGATCGTGTTAAAAGTCTCGATCCGGAGTTGAGAATGCCGCCGAAGGAAGCGGGTGAGCCACTTACGAAGAACCAGATGGACGATCTTGCACGCTGGATCGCAATGGGAGCTCCGTGGCCAAAAGAAACGCCTCTCTCGAAACAAAAGGAAGACCTGTGGAGATCGCACTGGGCCTTTCAGCCTCTTCGTACTGTCGCTCCACCAGAGATCAAAGGCGATGTGAGAGTCAAGAATGACGTCGATCGGTTTGTGGTTGCAAAGCTGCAAGACTCAGGGCTCCAATCGTCGAGCGAAGCCTGTCGCGAAGCGTTGATTGTTCGCGCCACCTATGACTTGTGCGGCCTGCCTCCTACACAAGAGGAAATCAACGCGTTCGCCCGTGATCAATCGGATGACGCGTACGAAAGCCTGATCGATCGGTTGCTGGAGTCACCACGTTATGGAGAGCGGTGGGGCCGTCATTGGCTGGATGTAGCTAGGTATTCGGACACCAAGGGATACGTCTATGGTCGGGAGGAACGACGGTTTTTTCATTCTTTTCTGTATCGCGATTGGGTGATCAAGGCATTCAACGAGGACATGCCATTCAACCGTTTTGTCCTGCTACAACTGGCGGCCGACCAAGTAACGCCAAGCGATCCGGCGTCGCAGGCTGCGATGGGTTTTCTGACTCTCGGTCGTCGTTTTCTGGGCACAACGCCAGACATCATCGATGATCGAATTGATGTTGTCGGTCGCGGACTTTTGGGTTTGACGGTGGGTTGCGCGCGCTGCCACGATCATAAATATGATCCTATCCCGACAGCGGACTATTATTCGTTGTACGGAGTCTTCTTGAACTGTGTCGATCAGCAAGTAGAAATCCCCAATCCTGCTGACAAATCGGAAGCGACCGACAAACATCGCAAAGGATTGCACGAACGACTCCAGAAACTTCGCAGCCTAACAGAAAGCTCACAAGTAGAAGCGAATAAGCGGATTCGCGATCGGATCAAGGATTATTTGCTGGCGCAGCGTGAGATGGACAAGTATCCCGAAGTTGCATTTGTACAATTGACGGGCAAGGATGAGTTGGTGCCTGCCATTGTGCGACGATGGCAGGCGTTTCTCGCAGGAGCCGAACATCGGTTGGATCCGGTGTTCACACCCTGGATCGCTTTGAACCAACTTCGTGACGATGAGTTTGCGACACGTGCGGCAGAGTTGGCCAAACAATGGCTCGATGGATCCATCGCCATCAATTCGCGAGTCGCAAAAGCATTTGAAGTCCCACCCGTTTCGATACAAGAAGTAGCCGAACGATACGCTTCCCTCTTGGCCGCAAACGATCTTGTTTGGCAAAGTGCCGCTCAAAGTGCCTCTCAAGGTGCTTCCGGCTCGATCGAGGAATGCGATCGACAGTTGCATGATGCCTTTTATGCGGCGGGCTCACCGTGCGTTATCCCTGATGAGCCGCTGATCAATACCGAATGGTATTGGGACCACGCGACTGGGGTTGCGCTTTGGAAAGCTCAGTCGGAGGTGGATCAATGGATTCTTCAATCGCAAGTAGCCACCCCCTGTGCGGTCGCTTTGAACGATTGTGTCGTACAACAGGACGCTTATGTTTTTCGACGTGGCAATCCGGCCTCCAAAGGAGAACGCGTTCCTCGTCAATTTCTGAAAGTACTCTCGGGTGAAGCAAGGCGGCCTTTTGAAAAAGGAAGTGGACGCCTGGAGATGGCCAACGCAATCGTTGATCCGTCGAATCCACTGACGGCCCGTGTTTGGGTCAATCGAGTCTGGCAGCATCACTTCGGAACGGGGTTGGTCCGCACTCCAAGTGACTTTGGGATTCGCGCGAACCCGCCAAGTCATCCGGAACTACTCGACTATTTGGCAAGCCAGTTCATTTCGGGCGGCTGGAGCACCAAGACGCTGCATCGCATGATCCTATCGTCTGCAACGTATCGACAAAACTCGGAAGGGCCATCGGATGTCTCTGCAAGCGCTGTTGCACAAGAAAAAGATCCGGAGAACCGGCTCCTTTGGCGAAGCAATCGGCGACGATTGGAATTCGAAGCTTGGCGAGATTCGATGCTTTCCACATCGGGAGAATTGGACTTAACCAAGGGGGGCCCTGGGACAGATTTATTCGGTCCGCGGCGCTCAGTCTACATCTCCATCGATCGGCAATTCTTGCCGACGCTGCTCAGTGTATTCGACTTTGCCAATCCGGATCTGCATTCCCCCGAACGATCGGAAACCACAACGCCGCAACAAGCTCTCTTTGCCATGAATCATCCGTTCGTCGTTGCAAGAGCCAAGAAGATCGTAGCCAGTTTAGATGGCTTAGAACCGCTGAAGCAACTGTACAATCGAACTCTCGGACGAACGCCCTCAAAAGAAGAAGAAAGGATCGCGGAGCAGTTTCTAGCGGATGCAGAAGCAGGAGCCAAGGCCGAGTCTGCGAATCCACATTCGGCCGCTTGGAGCTATGGCTATGGCGAAATGGATGAGGCTTCAGGCAAGCTCAAATCGTTTACTCCGCTTCCTCACTTCACGGGTGCCGCATGGCAAGGCGGAGCCCAGTTCCCCGACGGCACGCTCGGTTGGTTGCAATTAACGTCCCAAGGTGGTCATCCTGGCAATGACCGCCAACATGCCATTGTGCGACGCTGGACATCGCTAGAAAAAAGAACCATCTCAATCCAATCCAAGATGGTTCATAACAGAACCGAGGGAGATGGCGTCCGTGCTTTTATCGTTTCAAGCAACCAAGGCACGCTCAAATCAACCGCATTGCAAAATCGCGAGGTGGATTTGAGCGTGGATGCGTTGCAAGTCGAATCCAACGAGACCGTTGATTTTGTGGTTGATATCGACAAGGTCTTGAACAACGATCAATTCCTTTGGTCACCGACCGTTTCGATCTTGAATTCAGATCGCGAAGCAGCAAACTCCTGGAGTGCCGAAAAAGACTTCGCCGGAAATCCGGCACAGAGGTTGTCTCCGATGGAACAATTGGCTCAAGTACTGCTGATCTCGAATGAGCGAATGTTCGTGCCTTAGTTTTCATCCATGCGACCGTAACGGTGACTACAGAAACCATGACTACAGAACATCCAGCGATCGAGTTGTCCCGCCGCCAACTGCTCCACCGTTCTGGAGTTGGTTTGGGGCTATTGGGCTTGGCGGGTGTGATGGCGGATGACAATGCGTTGATCGCGGCAACCGGAGATGGAGCGTCCAACTCGTTGACCGTCAAAGCATCGCACTTCGTTGGCCGCGCGAAACGCGTTGTGCATTTCTTTCTCAATGGCGGACCATCGCAGGTCGATACGTTTGATCCCAAGCCTTTGCTAGAGAAGTACGCGGGCCAGCCTTTGCCACAGTCGTACATAACGGAGCGAAAGACAGGTGGTGCCTTGCCATCGCCGTTCAAGTTCCAAAAGTACGGTCAAAGCGGATTAGAAATCAGCGAACTTTTTGCACGAACCGCGGCCCATGCAGATGACATTGCGGTGATTCGTTCGATGACCGCTCAAGTCCCCAATCACGAACCGTCGCTGATGCTCATGAACTGCGGCGATTCGGTTCAACCGAGGCCGAGCGTTGGCTCCTGGGTCATGTACGGGTTAGGCACCGTCAATCAGAACTTGCCCGGTTTCATCGCGATGTGCCCAAATGGATATCCCGTTTCCGATAAAGCGAATTGGCAATCGGGGTTTTTGCCTGGCTCGTATCAAGGCACCTATGTCGACACGCAATATCGTAAGATCGAACAACTGATTGAGAATATTCGCAGCACCCATGCGACGACAGATATCCAGCAACGTCAATTGGCGCTCCTCCGAAAGCTAGAATCGGTCCGCTCTCAAGGCCCGACCGATTCACGCATGGACGCTCGCATTGAGTCTTTCGAGTTGGCCTTTCGAATGCAATCCGAGGCGGCTGACGTTTTTGATATTCAGGGTGAACCGAAGCATATTCAAGAACTGTACGGTGACACGGTTCATGGTAGGCAGACATTGATCGCGCGACGTTTGCTGGAGCGAGGTGTTCGTTATGTCCAGCTGTGGCATGGCGCCGGTCAACCTTGGGATCACCACGGCGATATTGAGAAGAACATTCGAAAGAACGCCGGAGAAATCGACCAACCGATCGCTGCATTGCTGGCTGACCTCAAGCAACGAGACATGTTAAAGGACACGCTCGTGATTTGGGGCGGCGAGTTTGGACGAACTCCCGTTTCGGAGGGTGGGAGTGGCCGCGATCACAATCATTACGGCTTTACCGTTTGGATGGCGGGTGGCGGTGTGCGAGGCGGAGTTACCTATGGTGCGACGGACGACTTCGGTTTCAAAGCCGTTGAGAAGGTCTCCACCGTTCATGATTTGCATGCAACCATCCTCCATCTACTGGGTTTCGATCACGAACGCCTTACTTATCGATACGCAGGGCGCGATTTCCGATTGACCGACGTGCATGGGAACGTCATGCGAGAAATCCTTGCATGATATTCTGGGGATCCACGTAGTGGACAAGGCGACGAGTCCTATTGAAGCTAGCCGCGTTACGGCCTCCATTACAAACACTGTCGTCGCGGCTAGTGCCCGCGGCTCAAATCGAACTAACTGCCACTCGGAGAATTTCCAGCATGCTTTTTACCTCTCTGAAACTTGACTCGCAGGGCAAGCAACAAGGGTTTATGCAAATTCCGTATTCGCACAATCTCGGCGGTTGGGCGAATGTGATGATTCCCATGACGGTCATTGCCAACGGCGATGGACCAACCGTGTTGGTGCTAGGCGGTAATCATGGCGACGAGTATCAAGGGCAGATCGCAGCCATGAAGTTGGCCCGAGAGCTCACACCGGAGATGATTACGGGCAGGATCATCTTGATTCCGTCGCTCAACTTTCCAGCGGCCCGCTCTGCAACTCGTCTGTCGCCATTGGATGGCATGAACATGAACCGCGCATTTCCAGGCCAACCCGAGGGCCCCGTCACCAGCCAGATCGCTCATTATCTCACGACGGTTTTGTTTCCGATGAGCGATGTCATTATCGATATCCATTCGGGCGGTCGCAGCATGGACTTTGTGCCCTGCTCACATATGCATGTCGTGCCTGATAAAGAACAGCGCAAAAAAATGCTGGCTGCCATGTTGGCTTGGAACACGGATTTCTCGTTCCTCTATGCCGACATTGCAGGCTCGGGGTTGCTGCCGGTCGAAGCCGAGAATCAAGGCAAGATTGTCGTAACGACCGAATTGGGTGGCGGCGAAGGCGTACCGGCTAGCGTCCATCGGATCGCGCAGTCGGGACTTCGCAATGTCCTCATCCATGTCGGTTTGATAAAAGGTGTCGAGCACACTCGCGAGAGCCTTGGCAAGCCGCCAGCCATTTTGGTTCAAGCCCTCGATCGAAACGATTATTTACTGGCACCCGAGTCGGGAATCTTTGAGATCGGTGTCGATCTCGGTCGGATGGTACAAGTTGGCGATTGCGTAGGAGCCATCCATCATTTGGAACGCCCCGATCGAACACCGGAACCGATCATCGCTCGCAGCTCAGGGTATTTGATCACGGCTCGCGTGCCTTGCTTGACGCAACAAGGGGACTGCGTGGCTGTGATCGCTCGACAGGTTGGGATCGACGAGGTCCTTTCCGCATGACCGACAACAATGAACCAATTCGCCAATCCGATTTGTTAAACGACTCCAAGGTCTCGCTCCAAGCTATCTTGCTGTTGGGCTTCATGTGGTTTGCTTATTTCTTGAACTACTGCGACCGGCAAGCCGTGTTTGCTATGTTTCCATCGCTCAAGTCCGATCTTGGGATGACGGATCAGCAACTAGGACTGACCGGCGCTTATTTCCTATGGGTTTATGCCCTGGGCTGTCCCATCGCAGGAATCATTGGCGATCGTGTTTCCAAACGCATCTTGGTGGTCTTGAGCTTGACCATATGGAGTTTGGTGACTGCCGCCACTGGTTTGGCGCGTTCCGGAGGTGAGCTGCTCTGGCTGCGAGCCGCCATGGGTATTTCGGAATCGTTATTCATGCCAACAGCCATCGCTCTTACGGCAAATGCGTTCGCGCCAGCGTTACGTTCTCGTACGATTGCCATCCTGACGACAGCTCAAATCGCCGGCACCGTGGTCGGCAGTTGGTTCGGAGGATGGATGGCAGACCTAGGTGCCTGGCGAACCGCTTTCTTTGCATTAGGAGGTGTTGGGCTCGTTTATGCATTCCCGTACTTTGCATTCTTGCGGACACTCAAAGGGGAGGGGGCTGCGACCGCTCCAAACAGCTTTGCAAAGCCAAGTATCTTGAAAAAAACGGGGAGAGCGAGGCTCCTGCCGAGCTTACGACGCCACGGTTCGGCAGGAGCCTCACCCTCCCGAGTGACCAATTGCTTGGATGAAGTCGATGAAACATGTTTATCGGGGACATCGGAACCTAGGGTTGGTGCCTGGAACAGCTTGTTCGCGATTGTCACTGTCCCGACGTACCAAATTCTCTGCGTTGTCTTTCCTGTTTTTGTTTTTGGTTTGTGGTTATTGTACGGTTGGCTGCCAACCTTTTTGCACGACAAATTCGGACTTAGTCAGTCGGATGCCGCGTTCAACGCCACGTTGTTTCTGCAAAGCAGCACGGCCGTTGGATTGTTGAGCGGTGGCTGGCTTGCGGACAAACTGTTGCGTGTGACCAAGGCGTCGCGTTTTTATTTGATGTTAGCTAGTCTGATTTTGTGTGCACCATGTTTGCATGCGATTGGCGCTTGTGAAACGCTCGTTCAAGTGCGTTGGGCGGCGATGGCGTTTGGATTGTTCAGTGGACTATTGATGGGGAACATTTTTGCGTCTGCCTTCGAAGTCATCCCTAGCCAATTTCGAGCTACGGCCGTTGGCGTACTCAATTTGTGCGGAGGGCTCGTCTCAGGGTTTGCTACTTTGTTTGGTGGACTTTGGAAATCGACGCTTGGCATTGATCGATTGTTATCCTTTACCGGAGCGGCTTACTTTGGCGCCGGGCTGTTGCTGCTCTTTGGCATCCTTGTGTTGTTTCCTCGCGATACGATCAAGCAGCCTATTGATAAACCTCTATTTAGAAGTTAGGAACTTATGAGAATCGATTCGGTCGATTTCTACTACTTGGCGATGCCACAGGTCTTGGACATAGGAGATGGAAGCCAAGATGCGTTGCTTGTCCGGATCGCGGCTGGTGAGCATGTCGGATGGGGCGAATGCGAAGCGGCTCCGTTGGTGTCAATTGCTAGTTTGATCTGTCCGATGTCGCACAGCGCGTGCAAGCCTGTTATTGCTTCCGTGCTGGGGCAGAAGATCGACGACGTGAGCGACATTCGGCGCATCGGAGATTTGGTGCGCGCTAATAGCCTGGATTTGCTGCAGGCCGACCATACGCTTTCGGGAATCGATATCGCACTGTGGGATTTATTGGGGCGCCGATTGAACGAGCCGGTCTGGAAACTGTTGGGCTACAAGTCCTGCTTTGCCAAAACACCCTACGCGTCGGTATTATTTGGTAATACGGCTGGTGAGACATTAGGCAAAGCCAAGACCATTGCAGCTCAAGGATTTCGTGCGGCCAAGTTTGGCTGGGGACCATTCGGGCAAACGAGCGTCGAAGAGGATTGTGCTCAGCTCGCGGCAGCTCGAGAGGGGCTTGGGGAAGATGGAATTCTTTTGATCGATGCTGGGACCGTTTGGAATACGGATCTGGTAGCCGCAAGGGCGCGACTCGAGATGCTCAAGGAGGTTCGGGCGACTTGGCTCGAAGAGCCTTTCGTATCCGGTGCCCTGTCGGAGTATCACGCGTTGTCGCTAGAAAGCGGTTCGGTTGGAATGGCTGGAGGCGAAGGGTGCCACAATTTCCATATGGCCAAACACATGGTCGATTATGCGGGGCTCAAGTACGTACAGATCGACGCGGGCCGCATCGGTGGAATTACGATTGCGAAAGACGTCGCTGACTATGCTGCGGCTCGAGGCGTGACTTATGTCAATCACACGTTTACGTCCAATCTCGCGTTGTCAGCTTCGTTGCAACCTTTTGCAGGTTTAGAGTCTCATGTGATTTGCGAATTCCCGACGGAGCTCAAGTCACTCGCCCGAGCGATGACCAAGAACCACATCGCTCCAGATCAAAACGGACTGTTGCATGTTCCCGATGCTCCTGGGCTTGGTATCGAACCGGACCTGGAGGGAATTGCCCCCTACTTGGTTGACGTTGAGATCCGAGTGCGAGGCGAACGGATTTACGCGACTCCATCGCTATGATGTAAATTTAAGGCCGGGGGCTCGTAATACAACGAGTTTATGAGTTTTCCTCCCCTTCTCCTCCTCTGGAGGAGAAGGGGCCGGGGGATGAGGAGGCTGGCGGTTACTGTATAATGGCATTCAGAGAGTTGGCTTTCTGAGCGATGACTAACACGTTACACGAAGCAGGTAAGGTGCTTGTCGCTGCGAATTGTGTTAAAAAAAGACGACTTCGGAGTTCTGTGTGGGAAGGAGCGAAACTAGCTGCCCAATTCAACAGGCTTCTTAAACCGGGCACACCTCCTCATCCCCCTACCCCTTCTCCTCCCGAGGAGGAGAAGGGGAGTTAGCATATCAAGCTCCCTGTCACAACAAGTCTCCCAAATGCGTCGAATACTAATCGCAGAATGCAAACAAGAAGTATCCACGTTCAATCCGCATTTGAGCCAATACGCTGACTTTCGAGTCCGATATGGCCAGGATTTGCTGAGATATCACCGATCGGTACGCAATGAAATCGGTGGAGCCTTGAGTGTCTTTAATGAGCTGGTGAACGTTGAAGTTGTGCCGGCTTACAGCGCATGCTTCATCACGTCCGGTGGAACCTTGGCCGCTGACGCTTGGCAACGCATCGCGAGTGAGTTCATCGAGAGCATTCGATCGGCTCCACCTGTCGATGGCGTTTATCTGTGCATGCATGGTGCGATGGCGAGCCAGGAGGAATTGGATCCGGAAGGATTTCTTATTTCGGAAACACGCCGAGTGCTTGGAGACGACGTGCCGATCGTCGTCTCGTTGGACCTGCATGGGATCCTAACCGATCGCATGGTGGAGCATTCGGATGCGATCGTTGCTTACCATACGTATCCGCATGTCGATTTTTTTGAGACAGGCGAGCGGGCGGCTCGATTGCTACTGAAGATTCTTGATGGTGCTCGGCCGGTTACGGCCAAGGTGGCGATCCCGGCATTGGTACGCGGCGATGAATTGATCACGGCGACCGGGCTTTTTGGCAACAGTATTCGCATCGCACAGCAAGTGGAAACCGGACCGCAGGGGCTATCCGCGGGGATGTTCATCGGCAATCCGTTTACCGATGTTCCGGCGTTGCAGACGACCAGTTTTGTTGTGACCGACAACGACATCGAGCTAGCTGAGCGCGAAGCGTTGCGTATTGCCGAAAGTTTTTGGCCCAACCGTCATCGTATGAAAGCGCCCTTGGTTAGCTTGGACGAGATGGCCGCTCGCATGCTGAAACCAAATCGGGGCACGATCGCTTTGGTCGACGCCGCAGATGCAACCAGTTCCGGAGCATCCGGGGATAGCAATGCGATCCTGCGGAAGCTAATCGAGTGCGGATATCGAGGCAGAACTCTATTACCAATCGTTGATGCACCCGCAGTGCAGCGGGCGATGGCTGTTGGAGTTGGTGGGACGATTTGCACAACCGTAGGTGGGACGCTGGACACCGGTCGCTTTCAACCCCTTTCCATCGAAGGCACAGTACGGCACTTAGCCGATGGGTTGTTTCGTAGCGAGTCGTTTGGTGAAGTTTGGGATTCGGGGCCGTCCGCGGTTCTTGACTGCGAGAACTTGACGTTAGCGATCAGCAGTCGGGCGGTGAGTTTGTACGACCGCTCTTTTTTCTATTCGCTGGGTCAGAACCCGCGTAGCTTCGATGCGGTCGTAGTCAAATCGCCGCATTGCCAACACCATATGTTCGCTGATTGGTGCGAGGCGATGATCCACATCGATGCTCCTGGTTCGTCCAGCGCAAACCTGCCTTACTTAGGGCACACGCGTTGCCCTCGTCCTATTTTCCCACTCGATCACGATGTGGAATTTCATCCAAGAGTCAAAAGATTTCAACGAGGTTAATCGTTTATGAAGATCACGGACATACGCTGCGCAGGGTTGCGAGGTGCTACGCCGGAAGGTGGTTGGAGCAACGAGCTTCGGCCGGAGGATTGCGTCCACACTTTAATCGCTGTGCATACCGACGAAGGACTTGTTGGATTGGGAAGCGTATTCACCAACGACGATTTGGTTCGAGCGTCACTGGCGTTGCTTGCGCCGTTGTATGTTGGGGAGAGTGCATTGGAGCCTGAACGGGTCAGCGAAAAGCTACACCAGCATATGTTTTGGTTGGGGCGAGGAGGATCGGTTACGCACACCATCAGCGGAATCGATATCGCGTTGTGGGATCTGCTTGGCAAAGCGACAGGTCAATCGGTAGGCAGGCTGCTTGGAGGCCGATATCGCGAACGCGTTCAGCCCTACGCTTCTTTGTTGATGCAGGAACCAGCCAAGATGCGAGAAAGTCTTTTGGCGGTCAAGGCACAAGGCTTTCGGGCGTTCAAAATCGGCTGGGGGCCATTTGGTCGCGTCAGTGCTGCAATGGACGAAGCGATTGTGAAAGCGGCTCGCGAAGCCATTGGACCGGATTGTCGATTGATGGTGGACGCTGGCGGTAGCGACGCGTATTGGACCAACGGCTACAAATGGGCCATCAAAACGGCTCGGATGTTGGAGAACTACGACGTCTATTGGTTTGAAGAGCCAATGCAACCTGACGCGATCGAGGACTTTGTGTTGCTGCGAGAGCATTCGCCGATTGCGATTGCGGGTGGTGAAGTGCTCACGCGACGACAATCTTTTCAGCCATGGTTACAAGCCCGAGCCTTCGATATCGTGCAGCCCGACGTCACCAAGGTTGGGGGCATAAGCGAGGAACGTCGGATCGCATGGATGGCTCAGGACCATGGCGTTCGTTTCATTCCGCATGGTTGGAACACGGCTGTTGGCTTGGCAGCCGATTTGCAACTTGCCTCCGCGTTTCCCGGAACCGATTTGGTGGAGTACTTAACCGGCTCACCCTTCATCGACGACATCACGATCGGAGGCTGGCGATTGGATTCAGAGGGTATGCTAAGCATTCCGAACAAACCAGGCCTCGGGCTAGAGTTAGATCTGGAAGCTGTCGCCAAATACAGCGGTGCAAAGGACCTTTTCTAAACCATCTGAGATGCCTTACTTAGCTGAAGACGACTATACCTAGTCGTCTGCAATTGAATCGCGAATGCGATGGGATTTTTGAGCCTGGGGTAAAGTTCGCGTAGCGGACGAAACCCCAGGTCCCATGGCCTGTCTGATACAGAACTCTGAAGGAGCGGCATGGGCTGTGAATCACTGCCTCACCCAATTGCTCTTTTGATTTCAGGCCAAGTAGCTTCAGTGGAAATGCCGTCGCGCTGCGACTCTCACTCAATGCGTTCACTGCCGACCACGGATTTCATCCTCATCTTTACCCACATCTTTTTGATTTTGCTCCCCTCGCCCCTCTTAGGGGAGAGGGGCTGGGGGTGAGGGGTTTTGCACTGCGATATCATTGGGATTTTGACTTCGCTATCAATTCCATGCTATGCCTAAAAGGTCAAAACAAACAACTGCACCGGAGACTTATCTCTGGCAGTTCGTTACAGAGTTACGGCTCGGTAGTGTTTATTTCAGTTCAGCAACAATTGAGGACAATTGTGCGACACTCCCCAGTACTTCGAATTGCAGGGTAGAATGGTTTACGCATTGTATTCGCCGTTTAGGTAGATTTGGAACGCGATTGGCTTTTGATTTCTAGGGGCGAAGATTTCGCTCCGCAATGGTGAGCGAAGGATATTATGACGATTTGGCCTTCCATGCCTGATTGCGGTGCTTATCTGGTTTGGCCAAGAGAGGGAATGGACTGGATCCATCCAGAGGACGTTGAGCAAGCCGAGCAGTGGATTCCAAGCACACGTGTCTTTCGCCGTGATAGCTTCGACGGCGAGTATTACCGTTTGTGGTACGGCGATCAATCGATTCGCGTCAAGCCAACAATGTGGCGACGGGTTGTCGACGAAGGGTTTTCGGTAGGGGAACAGGTAGAAGTCCTATCCCACTTTTTTGAGAATGAGCCAACCATTGGAGTCATCTCCGAAATTCGTTTTGAAAAATCCAACAATCGTATTGTCTATTCGATCGAGTCTCGGGAAATGCCGATCCCAAGACCATTCGTTGCATCCGATTTGGTTTCACTAACAAAGCGTGCAAGGTTGGACGCCAGGTATCAAGATCAAAAACCGCCAACCTAGTCTCATGTCCTGCCGCTGTGCATAACTCAATCCAGCATTCTTTATGCTGAAGGGGATGTTCTGAGGCGAGAGGTAGCATGAAAGCGAACTTAGCACGAAGCGCAAGCTAGTGAACTGGCCGGTAGTTTCACTAGCTTGCGCGTCGTGCTAAGAACTCCAGTTCTTGAGGAGCTCATCTAGGTTCGCAAGACCTGAGTTGCTAGATAGGTTGGGCTCAATGGTTTTGGAGGAGACAGAGTTCCCTAACTTACTGGCGGTCGCAATATCGATGATGGCTGGGCTTGATTCGCCTGACGGCGCCAGCGAGGTGCATGCTGGGCAGCCGCATTTTTCAGCCCCCGACTCACCGAGGCGGCTGACGCGAGATGAGTTGGCAACAATTCGAGTTGCGGACCGTTCGGCTCGGGCATCGATGACGAAGGATGTGAATGGAGCCGAAGATGGCTGCGTTGGCATTCGTACAAACGCGGCCGTCTCACCTTCGCCACCGGCACCAACGCCACCCGACGACGGGTGCGTGTTGATGTAGTTGATGACCATTAGGACATCAAGCGGGCCGATGCTTCGATCACCGTCGACATCGATAAAGGGAGGAGTGCTCTGACCAGAACCCGTTAATGGGCGGGAGCCAGCGAGATTGATCTCGTTAATCAAAACCAATACGTCGAGTGGATCGACAGAGCCGCTATTGTCGACGTCTTCCTTCAACGCTTGGTTTTGCCAGGGGCTCGGTGTTCGTTTCAAACCGAAATCGATATGGGACAGCGAAGTTCCGGTCGCAAATACTACGGATTGGAGCCCCGTGGATGGATTTGTGAACTCGTATCCCACATCCGTAGCTTGGACGAGAAGGTTGTAGTTTCCAGCAGGAAGATTGGCTAACGAGTAACTGCCGTCGCTCGCGGTCCTTGCAGAGTTCTTCGGACCAAATCTCAGATTGTCGAGCTTGACGTACGAGTTGTTGAAACCGCTGATGACGACCGAAGCGATCTGGGCCGTATCGGTCCCAACCTCGATGGTTACTTTTTGGCCGTTGAGTAACCCTTTTTGTTCGACACGTTTGATCAAAGATCCGTCGGCAGCAAAGGCATCGATGCGAACATCGGTGTCATCAACGATCGCTATCGCGTCAATGGAAGCATAGGATGTCGGTTTGTCGAAGCGAGCCCGCAGCTGCTGGCGGGTGCCGCGAAACGCATCGACATATCCGCTTGCTGAGTTGGAATACGGCTTAAAAATTTTAGCGCCGGTGGAAGCATTGGGGTCCTCGAAGACTCCAATCGCACCCAGCGTGTCCTCCCCTATGCAATCGAGACGAACACCGTTGGAGGTGTTCGTATATTGCCCAGACTGAAAAGTATCTGGCTCAACGATTGTTTGAAAAACGATGGGTTGGTTGCTGTTGTTGACGATGGTAACCGACATGCCAGCCAATCCGGCTTCGTTGGAATTCCAAGCGTTATTGCGGTCTGTATCGTTCCAAACAAATCCCTGGATTCCGTGTTGGGTTGTCGTGTCCGGTGCGGCTCCGATCGTGCCGCTAAAGACATTGCTTGAAATTCCGATACGAGGATCCGATGTTCGGATTTCGATGGTTCCCGAATTCGTTGCCCCCAAAGGAATGCTCATGTCGATATCGACAACGTACTGGTTCGGGGTAGAGTACGTTGTCCAAGGGCCATTGTTGATTCTATATTCAACTTTACCGATCTTATTGAGCGTGATGTCGTTTTGCGTACCGGATGAATTTCGATTGGCTAAAGTCTGGACCGATGAGTGTCCAACAAAACGATACGTGCCCGAAGCCTCATCAAATCGGCCAGTTCCTTCGAGCGAGAACGGGACATCCAGCACGTCGAATATCCCGTCGCGATCACTATCCTTCCATCCAATTTGGGCAAGCGTTGCATCCGCACTAACCACGGTGTCGTATGCCGTCTGCAGCGTCGAGCCAGCCGACATGATACTCGTTTCTTGCTGGAAATTTTGGGTTGGATTGAGATCGAATGCATTCGTGTTCTGAGCGTTGTAGTAGCCGCGGCGGTCTGTGTACTTTCCTCCACCCGTGTATTCGTCCCTCGCCCAAAACATATGTCCGGTTTCATGGGAATAGGTCGAGGCTGGACGGGTCGACGGAACCACCTCGTAAAGCCCACCGGCGAATGCAAATGCTCTTGTAAAGGACCCGCCAGTCGCGAAACCGCCATCGCCATCAGCTTGTGAGTTCGCCACGAAAATGGTAAAGGCCCAATCCGTGTCTAGTTTTTCGCGTTGGGAATTGTTAAACGCGCGAACTCGATCGATCGTCGTTCCGCTGCTGAATCCCAAATCCGCAAGAAACTTGCCCGCCCATAAAGTGTGGTCATCGGATCGACGAGAAATTGGCTCATACGGGGTGGCAACTGGCTTGGTCGCATAGGTCGTATCAATTACAAAACTGAGAGTGTGAACGGAACTTTTGGTCGCCAAAAGCTGTGTCCACCAATTCAATCCGGTCTGGATATTGCTAATAACTTGGGTGATCTGAGCCGGGTTCCAGTTCTCCGTGTTTGGATCGATCGAGCCATCGCTTTCCAAGAAAACAGGGGTAACAGCAACCCTCCCCAACATAAACTCGCCAGTGTCATCGAATGCGGCACCGTACGGAAGAGTCGCCATGACGCGCCTCGATTCAAGCGACTCGATCGCTAGCTTTCGTACCTTCTTCGACTGGTGTTCGTTGCTGGACATGCGCATCCCCGAGATAAGGAAAAACCACCCTGTTTTGATGATACTTTGCCAGAAAGATTCCCCAACATTACCACGCAATTTTGGACTTTTCTTATTGCGAGGGAGGCGTCCAGTGGGCTAAATGTATCGATTTTGATACCTATGAGTCTTCAGCGCGACAGTCAAGGGAGTGAATTCGCGAGCTCGCCCAGGGACTCGTTCGCCGCACCAGAACCAAGTTCGGTTAGAAATTCAGTTAAGCCTCTGGATTGCTCTTCCCTTGAGGGGCGTTGGTTTCTAGCCTGATCAAGGGAAGTTCTGGCACGCAAAACCACGAAAACGGAAGCGTCGCCGCAAATAACCCAGATTCTCCGATCGTCAAAAGCTCAAGAATCGAAATAATCCAACCGATAACCGCTAGTAGTCTGCCGTTGTGTTTCCGGATTTCGGGAGCGATCGGCTCGACTTGAAAAAACAAATTTAGCCCGATGGGCAGCTTGGTTCGAAAGGAATCGTCCCAATGACCGAATCAAACAGGCAGCAGAGAAGTGCTCAACCGCACAGACCGGGAACCGGATCGGTACCTGTTCTCTTTTCCCTACGAAATGTTCAGCCGAACATCGTGGGCGGAATCGCGAACTCGGCCAAGTCATCTGTTGCCACGACAAGTGGCCCAGCAGAAAAGTTGACAGCTAGGGTTGAGTCGACATCGGTCGCAACTCCAATACCTGCACTCGCCATACCTGCCGCCCAGTCAGTTCCAAAACCAGCAACCGCCAGCAGCAATCGTCCGTACAACGTGGTCGTTGGAGTCCTGGTGATCGCACTCTGCCTGCTGGTTATTCGAAACACACAAAACGCGAGGAATGGGGGCAGCCCTACGATCGCCTCGAACTCGGGCGGAAGCCCATCAGGTTTGAAACCCGAATCGAATTCGCCTGATACGCCGCCACCGATGGCAACAAAGATAGGCACAGCCAGTTCACCTAATACAATGGAAAAGGAGGCCCTATTCCCTCCACTTCCGAATCTGCAGCCTCCCACACTTCCATTGGCAGAACAAAAAAATTCTAACGACAAACCGCTTGAGCTGGTAGGTTTTGGAACTCCCGTTCCAGTTCCATCGACGAGTTCCTTGGCAAGTATCGATCTCAACGACTCTTCGTCGCAAAACGACATTTCGAAAGATCCGATATCGCTCCAAGGCGGTGTGGTGGAAAACGGGGCCTTAAATCGACGCGAGGTGGAACAAAACATGGTTCAAGCGAAGCCATCCCTACTACCCCCAAGCTCAAAACCTGGAATGACTCCTGCATCGAGTCCTTCACTTAGCTTCCCCGATACACGGGTTGCCATGAATTCTCAACCAGTCAATTCTACTCTCCCCTCGGGTGATTCGTTTAGTTCGTCCATGACTGCCGAGGCAACCAGTACAGCAAGACCCGGCGAAGGAACTTCTGGGATCGTGGATAGCGTTAACCCGAGGTTGACAACTCGAGAATTGATAGATTTGCGAAACCGAAGCAATCAAAGCCCAGTCGCCAGTACGGTCGAAGGCCAATCCTTCGCAAAGCCTTCCGTGGAGCTAAGTTTTCCAACGACCCCTATTTCTTATGTTCCAGTCAACGCAGGGAATTCGCTACCGAACAACTTAACCCCGTACCAGCCTATACCTAATCCGACTACACCAAGCGTCTACCAACCTTTGTCGTCGGAAAACACGTTGTCTGGCAGATCGTATCCACCAATTCCGCAGGAAAACCCAGCTTTAAGGGTACCTCCCTACGAGCAAAGCGCTTCAGGCGCGGCTCAGCAGTCGCAGATGATTCGACAGCCAGCTTCCAACACTTCCAATAGATATCCACCTACAGTCACGCCTCAAGTTCCGTACACGCCTGTTGCGCCCCCGCAAGGTGGGAACTCGTTCGGATATCCTCCCGGTAAATAAAGTAAAACGTACCACGTTGATTGAATGGATTGATCGATCATGAGCGAAGTGAATCAGGCATTTTTGCGGGCGTATCTCAAGAACCGCGCATCGCAGTCCCTTAGCGCGCCATCCGCTCCAACTGATTCGGATACTCAAACGACTCAAAATGCGAGCATCGTCAGAACGGGCCCAGCGCGAGAGATGACCGCGCCAGCCACTCAACCTCCTCAAAATCTGCCATCCGGGGCTAAGCTTCGGTTCGATCCCTCGCATGCAGAGCCTGGTAGTTATGCAAATCCGAAACCGGTCGAGCCGACCCGTCCCAAACAGGGTGTCTGGTCCGCCCTCGGTGCCGAACGTGGAATGAAGGCTCTGGAATCAACCTCTGCAGCAGCATATGTTCGCAATGGAATTCCCGCTGTTTCAAACGAAGCGGCCCAATACCGACCTCACTCGGTCGGCCCAGTTGATCCTCCAAAACACATTCCAGCACAAATTGATCCTCCAAAACACATTCCAGCACAAACACAATCGAAGCAGCCCAAGCAGCCAATCCAACAAGTGGCCTACGATTCGAGCACCACCCCTGCCGCAACCGACCAAGCAGCGTACGACCAAGTCATGTACGTAGATGGTCTCGCTGGACACACAACGTCGCAGCGTCTTGCTGCCGCAAGACCCTCCGAACGAGCCCTCGTCGAAATGACAGAGCCTATCGCCTTTGGGACGGGTGCAACATCTTCGCCAAGCATCGCACCAGCAAAACGATCGCTTCCGCCTGAACCCCATGTGGACCGACGCCCTCATAAAACTTCCGATGCTCCTATCGTCCAGCTTCCGACCCACTCGGTAGCAAATATGCCGACAGCGCCAGTCCAACCGGCCGCTCGACCAGTGGATGCTCTATTCGTCGGCGAAGCCAAAACGACACGCCGATTTGATAATTCACACGGTAGTCGCTCGGTTCAAAACGCCGGTCCTCGATCCGAGCAAAATACCCAACCACCCAAAGTTTCGGCTCCGCCACAACTTCCAACGGCTCTTCCGTTGCCTGTTGCGTTGAACCCAAGTTGGGAAGTGGACCAATTTTTCTGGCCTGAAGTGGTCAAGCATATTGAAACCGCCCATGCTGATGCCTTCCAACAAATTGGAAAACATCTCAGCCTTGCAAATCGTGACGGTCTAAAGGTGATGGCCATTACGAGTGGCGAACGAGGTGTCGGACGCAGCACTGTCGCAATGCACATGGCTCGATGCGCGGCCAGCGCAGGCCTTCGTGTCGCACTGATCGATGGCGATACTTTCTGCCCAAGCCTCGTCGACCAACTCCGACTTGATATGCAGTACGGTTGGCAGGACTGTTTGTTTGAAAACGTCCCGTTGAATGAGATTGCAATCCACTCCATTTCGGACAACATGACATTGTTCCCTTTGACGAGCGTCGTATCTCAACAGCAAATGCATGCGAATCTTCATCGCATGGCCAAATTGATTCGACGCATTTCGACAGCGTTCGATATGGTCTTCATCGATGCCAACAGGCTAAACTTGGAGCAACGCGATATGGTCGGTGTGGCGCAAGAAAGTATTGTGGACGCAGCGATCGTCGTTGTGGATACGGAATTGAGCATCAAAGAAAAAGTGGATACCGCCGTGAGTATTTTGCAAGGAATGGGAATCTCCTCGATCGGTCTGGTCGAAAATTTTCAATCCTAAGGCTCGCGGGCCCAATTACTAACTGGAATCAGGTTCGACTATGTACCAATCGCATTGGGGCCTTCAGAGCCGACCCTTCGACAGTCGGCCAGAAGCAAATTTCTACTATCCCTCCGATTCACATCAAGCCGCATTGCTCAAGATGCATTACGCGATCGAAACGCGTCGCTCGGTTGCAGTCTTGTGCGGCGAACCCGGCCTTGGGAAATCGATGTTGCTGGATGCGGTTTTTTCTCAATTGCCAGAGTTTATTGCTCCCACCGTTCGAGTTGTCTATCCTGCGATGCCCCCCGACCAATTGCTTCGGTACATCGCACGGCAAATTGCTCCACACGAAGGCTCTGACACCTTTGGCGAAATCGGGTATTCAATCGAAACCATTGAACGAATCCTCCGGCACAACGTCAGCGACTCTCAACACGCGGTCATCGCAATCGACGAGGCTCACTTGCTGGATAACTGCGGATCCTTGGAGCCGTTGCGATTGCTATTGAACTTGGCCACCGAACTTGCCGAATCCGAAACCGCAATGACGCTCGTTTTGTCTGGGTCGCCAATTCTCCTATCGCACTTGGCACGTCACACCGCGCTCGAAGATCGCGTGGCGGTGCGTTGTGTTCTCGATCGCTTTTCTGGCCAAGAAACGGCGGGCTACATTCAGCATCGAATTGCGACGGCAGGATGGAACAAACCCTCAATGTTCGACGATGAAGCGATCAGCTTGATTCAGGAACTCACGCTCGGTGTTCCTCGACGTATCAACCGTCTCTGCGACTTGGCTCTCATGGTGGCTTATGCACAGGACAAATCGCGGATCGACGCCATAACAATCGAAAACGCCAACGCGGAACTCACCAGCCGCTCTGCCGCAGCCTAAGACGAGCGGCGGTCTGAAAGTTACCCTCCCTCTGGGAGGGTCGGGCCTTCGGCCCGGGGAGGGTGTACTGACTTGTGCAATCGTTGTTGGCACTTCACCCTCCCCTCGCTGCGCTCGACCCTCCCAGCGGGAGGGTGTCTCAACCGTATTATCTCCGGGTTCGGGGCCTAATGAAAACTAAGCAAGCGATTGGTTGCCCTAGCCCCGGTTTCCCACTCGACAATCGTCGAGAACCGGGGCTAGCGGCTAGCGGCGAATTGATACGAAAAACAAATGCGGATGTGCTTACTTTGTTTTTCCAAGCAGCTTCTTTAAAAAATCTTCCATCGATCCGATGTTTTTTGTCGTCGCCTGGTCAAAGCTCATTCCGCTGGCAAGAGACCTTACGATCGCTTCGTACTTGATCTTCATTTTCGCTTCGTACATCGTTCGGATGACGCCGAAGCCGATGATGGCGGATGCCTCGTCATTCATGGAACCATCCAAGAGGGACTTTAGCGTTTTCATTTGCTCCATGGACTCCGGCATTCTTTTAAGCCAGGGCTGGACTCGAGCGTCCTTTGCTCCAACCGTCAACGCGAGGGCTTGGCGTCCGGCACCGTCAGCGAACCAACGTGGCACACCTTCGAACGAACTGATCCAAAGACTCGTCATTTGCTGCAGGAGGGAAGTCTCATTGATCTTATCCTCTGACTTATCGAACACAATCGCCACGTAGCTATCGAGGACTTCACTTCGCCAGTGGCTAGACCATTCGGCAGGCAGAGCGCGGCTTTCCAGCATTTTGCCGAACTCGCTGTAATCATAACGTTGCTTCAATGCAAAGACAGTGATGCCACCTTTCACGAGCGGTTCTTTGCTGGTGACGTTAAACATTTTCCTTATTTGGCCCGCTGCCGTATTGGCTTGTGCCAAAAGAACTTTCGCGTTCTCAGGGCCTATGTTTCCAATCACATGAAACTGCTCATCAATCGCTTCGTCATGCTCATTTTTGGGTGAGGCGATCTTCCACTTTTCTCTCGTTCGTTCCATCCGCTTTGCCATCAGCTCTTTGTGTGATGCTTTGGCAGCAAACGCTTGACCGACAACTTGGTCCAACTTGGCATCTTTGTTTTGGCCATCGAAGGTTGCTCCTTCTTTAATCCAAGTCGCCACCATTTGGATCTGTGCCTCTGGCAACTCTGGCCGCCCCATTGGCATTCTCGCTCCTTCTTGCCCACGAAGCTTTCGGATGATGAGGCTCTCATCAGGCTTGCCTGGCAAAACGATGGCACCACTATCACCACCCTTGAGGATTTGGGCGAACATATTGAACTGAAGCCCACCGCCAACGCGAGTCGCAGCATAGTGACATCCATTGCAATTTGCCATCAAGATCGGAGCGACATCGCGAGCAAAGCTGACCGTTTCTTTTCCTGTAGGAGCGTTGACTTTGGTAGGCTCAGGTTTTGCAGGAGTGCCAGCAGGGGCTGGTTTGCCAATGACCAACGATGCAATCGGAGCGTCCGGAGAAGGCCCATCGAACTTAGCCCCTTCCTTGACCCACTGTTTCAGTTTGGCCAGATTTTCAGGCGAAACTCTGTTGCCACTGCGAGGCATGTCTCCCGTTTCAATTGTCTCGACAAGTCGACTCGCAACTGGGTCGCCTGGAAACAAGACCACGCCACCTTTTGAGCCTTTCGTCAGAGCGGTGAAAGTGGCGAGGGAGAAACCGCCGCGATCTGCATTGATATGGCACCGCGAGCATTGTTCCACCATCCATGGTGCGATGTCTTTCGAGAAACTAATCGCCCCGGACCCGTTGGTCTTAGTCTCTGCAGGCTTTGAGGCAGGCTTTTTCTCATCGCTTGGTTGCCCCGTCGATTTCTTTGCCTTGAGCAGAGCTTCCCAAGTTGGTAGCTCCGACATTTCGGCTCCTTGAACCACCAGTTCGCTATGCAGTTTTGCAAACTCAATATGGATCTTCTTGATCTCCGCCAACTCCTTGACCGAAGCGTGTTCGGTAAGCTCTTGAATTCGTTTGGTCGCTTGCTCCGCGATCTCAACCGATTCGACAACCTTGCTATCTTTCAAAAGCACGGAAAGTTTTTTGACCGAATCTTTGAGCGGCTTTAGGTCTGCAGGAGTAGCTTTTGCATTGGCACCAGGCGGAGTCTGGGCTACGGCCAAGGCGATGCCGATTGGAGCGACATGAAGAACAAGGCTAAAAAGCAGAACGGTTTTTTGAAGCATGATATTCAGTCTTCTTAGCTGCGTTCGCCTGAACATGTTGGAAGTCAATACGGCGGTGGCCGAATCGATTATCGAGTCGCAAACACGGCAAACAAGATGCCTGCGAACAAAACCAGCGTAACGACCCCAACGCCCACAAAAAGTAGAACGTTGCTCTTGTGTTTTGGATTTGCTTTCGAGGGACGGGCCTCGACCTGCTTAGCTGGCTGCCCCGCAGTCTTTCCGTTTTCGATCGGCTTCAGCAGGGGAGACGAGCCGCCCGCGTTGCCCTTGGGGGTGTTAGAAATCGGCGATGTCGCCTTAGCAATCGCTTGACTCTTGGAAGTTTTTGCGTTTGGCTTGTTGGAGTCATGTACAAGATCGATCTTGCTGTCGATGGAAGAGCCTTCGCTTTTGGCGATTGCTCTTAATACTCCGCTATCCGAAGCCGACAAGCTGACCACGGAGCTACCAATCGCAACTTTCGTACTATCGCCACGATTTGCAACCGTATCGACATCATGCTTCGACTTCTTGGTTCCTTCGTCGAGCAAGTCCGCAACCGAGAGATTGTTGTTCTTGTTTTTGGATGGGTCCCCTTCCGTCTCCTTGCGATACTTCGCGAGCCAAGCTTCCAGGATTTCGGCGACCTGCAAACAATTGGCGTAGCGATACCGAGGGTCCTTTTGCATCATCTTGACGCAGACGCCATCCAACTCGCCGGGGCAATCCGCACGATCCTTGCGGATGTCAGGCGGCATGCTATTCTGGTGCCGAATGATTCGGCTCGGGATGCTTCCATCTGGAAACGGCGCATGGCCTGTTAGCAAGAAATAGAGCGTGCAACCGAGCCCGTACATATCAGCCCGACTATCGATTTTGTGGCTGTTGATGGCTTGTTCGGGGGGCAAGTAATCTGCGGTTCCGAGAACCTTGTCGTTGTACTCCATTGTGAGCGAAGGATCGGTCTCCTCCGAAAACAACGCCAGTCCAAGGTCCAGAACTTTTACCACCCCTTTTTTGTTGACCAAAATATTCGCGGGTTTCACGTCGCGATGAATTAGACCAGCCTCATGAGCATGGTGAAGCCCCCGTGCAGACTGTGCGATGTAGTCGGCAGCGACAGCAAAAGGTAGCGGTCCATGCTTACGCACGAGCGTTTGAAGATCCGCGCCGTCAACGTACTCCATCACCAAATAGTGTGTGTCTTTTTCGTTATTAATATCAAAAGCTCGAACGATATTGGGATGGTTCAACGAAGCGATGGCCTTGGCTTCACGCTGGAATCGTTCCAGATAGCTGTTGTTGCCAAGCTTCGATTTCGGCAAAACCTTGATCGCACGTTTGTGCTTCATCACCATGTGTTCGGCCAGGTAAACACTGCTCATCCCGCCGGAGCCGAGATGCCCCAGGAGTTTGTGGTTTCCAAGAAAGAAACCCTTGTACTTGCCTTGGAGGATTTTCTCACATTGCCATCGCGTGATTACTCCAGCTTCTTCAAGCTCCTTGCAGACGAGGACGGGGTCTTCGGGCAATACTCCGTCGTGACGCTGCCGAACCAATTCGAGTTGTGCGCTAAGCAAAGCCGACTCAACAAGACGACTTTTTTCGACTAGTTCGAATATTCGATCAGATGTGATCTGCGTCATGCCAAACTGTTCCTCGAACGCTCCACTTGTCACAAGACCTTTGGGGAGTTCTCGATTCAACGAACTTGAAAAAACGACCAAAGTGCATCATTGCATCCAATGGCTCGCTTACCACCGCTTTCACTTAGTGTACTGAAATTTCTTTCAAAGCCTATCGTCGCCCCCCAATATTAACGATTTTCCGGGTTTTGCTCTCAATGGCGAAGGGCATTGACTTAATAACCCGAATCTTCCGTTTCTTCGGTTTCTTCGGTCCCGCTGGCCCTCCCGTGCTTTCGCTGGAATTGCTAAACTATCGACTCGAAATGGTGGCCCGCTCGAAATTGTGGCAAAAGCCTTCTTGATAAAACGCAGATTCACTTCCGAATCTCTCCAATCCTCCTCTAAGTTAACTTTTTAAGGCATTCACTCGCATGAGCTATTTTTCCGACATCAGCAAGATCCAATACGAAGGTCCGCACAGCCGGAACCCATTGGCTTTTCGCTGGTACAACCCGTCCGAATTGATCGAGGGAAAGTCCATGAAGGACCATCTTCGATTCAGCATTGTGTACTGGCACACCATGCGGGGGACCGGCGCAGATCCATTCGGCCCAGGGACCGCAGTAAGGCCTTGGGACGACGGCTCCAATTCCCTCGATAACGCATTAAAGCGAATCGAAGTTGCCTTCGAAATCTTTGAAAAACTCGACGCGCCCTTTTACGCTTTCCACGACCGCGACGTCTCTCCAGAGGGAGCCAACTTGCGTGAAACGAACTCGATTTTTGATCGAGTCGCAAAATCCTTGAAAGAGCACCAAGACAAAACGGGAGTCAAATTGCTTTGGGGGACGGCCAACATGTTTAGCCACCCACGCTTCATGCATGGGGCTGCTACGACATGCAACGCAGATGTATTCGCGTTCGCCGCCGCTCAAGTCAAAAAATGCCTAGAAGTTACCAAAGAACTCGGAGGCGAAAACTACGTGTTCTGGGGCGGTCGCGAAGGCTACCAATGCCTCTACAACACCGACATGAAACGCGAACTAGATAATCTCGCTCGCTTCTTCCATATGGCCGTCGACTACGCCAAGAAAATCGGCTTCAAAGGCCCGTTCTTGATTGAGCCCAAGCCAAAAGAACCTACCAAGCACCAATACGATAGCGACTCCGCTGCTTGCTTGAATTTCTTGAGAAGCTACGATCTGCTTCCCTACTTCAAGCTGAACATCGAGACCAACCATGCTACTCTGGCTGGCCACACGATGATGCACGAACTCGATTACGCAGGCATGCAGGGAGCCCTCGGCTCCATCGATGCCAACACAGGGGACTTGCTCCTCGGATGGGACACCGATCAGTTCCCAACCGACTACTATTTGACGGCCCAGTGCATGCTTGCCATCCTCAAGCACGGTGGACTAACCACGGGCGGCGTTAATTTCGATGCCAAGGTCCGACGCGAGAGCTTCGAGCCCATCGATTTATTCCATGCCCACGTGGGCGGCATGGACGCATTTGCTCGCGGGCTTCGAATCGCTGCCGACATCCGCAAAGAAGGGGTCATCGGCCAATTCGTCACGAATCGATACCGCAGCTGGGACAGCGGTATCGGCGCCGAAATCGAAGCCGGCAAGCAATCGTTGGAGAGCTTGGAAAAGTACATGCTTGAAAAAGGCGAAGCCGCACCCAACGAAAGCGGTCGCCAAGAGATGCTCGAAAATATTTTCAATCGCTATCTCTAGTTCACAGCAAAACGATTTAGCTAACAGAGAGTAAAGCGATTGTCCTCAATCGCTTTGCGGGCACTTCTCATTACTTTCTACAAAACGCTTCGTTGCGACTTTCGGTTCGAATGCGATTCCATTCTCATTTTCACTGCCGAAACGATTGAGGACAATCGTTTTACACTCTTCCACCAGTCGATCCTGCTGCGCCCGCCTCCTCATCCCCCGGCTCCTTCTCCTGCTAAGGTTCCTAAGAAGTAGAAGGGAAGGAAAATCTTAAGGTGAGTTATAAAAACCTCCTAGAGAATTCGTTTTGGAGGAACGATTGCGGACGAGGCGAGAAGACCTCCGACTAGGCACATGGGTTTTGCCAGCCGTTCGGGCTTAAGCATTGAGTTCACTCAATGCCATAACGTCTTAGCAGGATCAAACACAAAATTGTTTTTTGTCATGCGTTGAATCCAATCATTGTTTGGCCCAAGTGATGCCAGCAACTCCAGCGCCGAAATCGACGATCCATTTTTCGTTAATCCGAGTGTTTCGGCAAGATAGCCAACAATCTTCTCAGGTGAAACACCTTGTTCACGATATAGACTCAAGCGTGTGTCGCCATGACGCTTGGCCAGTCGCCTACCGTCGGTACCAACCACTAATGGAACATGCAACCATGTTGGAGGACTCCAAGCCATCGCATGATAAATTGCATTTTGACGGTACGTGCTAAAGATTAAATCGCTCCCACGGACGACATGATTGACACCAAAATCGTGATCGTCGATGACGACCGCCAGTTGATAGGCGGTGACTCCATAGCTGCGACCAACGACGAAATCGCCGAGTGATTCTCTTGCGTTGAGAGACTGATCGCCAAAAAGTCCATCCGTCCAATTGTGAACACCGCTAGGCATGCGAAATCGCCAAGCATACTTCTGGCCGCTCCGATCCAGGTCCGCAGCGTCAAACGGGTTACGATGAGAGCAAGTGCCAGGATAGATCGCACCGTCGAGGACCGATTCGTGAGGCGCGCTGGCCGCTTGTTCGACTTCACTCCGCGAGCAAGTGCAGGGGTAGACCAAGTTTCTTTCTTTCAACTGCTCTCGGATCTGCGAGTATCTCTCCTCGCGATTCGACTGTACGGTAAAGCTTTGCTCATGACTTGAGGCATCCCAATCCAGCCCCAGCCATCGCAAATCCTCGATCGCCTGTTCTGCAGCCCCAAGCTTGGTTCTCGGCGTGTCGAGATCTTCGATGCGCAGCAGCAATTTTCCACCTGCATGCCGGCATGCAAGCCAAGCGACAAGAAAGGTTCTCGCATTTCCAAGATGCTGAGCGCCGGTCGGTGACGGAGCAAGTCGTCCGATGTAACTCATAGCCATTCAACTTGAGCAGGGCCATTTACCCCTCTTGTCGTGCTCACCTTCAATCGTGGAAGTTCCGCTTGCAAACGAGATTGGCACCATGTGGCGTGCTCATCATCCTTTGCAAAGACACAGACCGTCGGCCCCCAACTGCTTTGCGCCGCCCCTCGAAGCCCCAGCTTAAGTGCAACATCAACGCATTGCTCGATTTGCGGACTTCGATACACTCCACCTTGAACCGGTTCAAAGATCTTTCCTGCCCAACGCCCATAACGTCCCAGTGCGATATCAAACTGCTCCCAATTCTTCGAGGCGATTGCGGGGAGAATCTCATGCTCAATTGTTTCTAACATGAGTCCGCGATTCGGATTGGATGCGAGAGAACATCGTTCAAACATCCTAGCCTCATCGTGTCCGGAATCACCGCGAGATTCGGTGTCTTGGAGAACGAGAACAGGCCATTCAGGGAACTCAAATCGCTGAGTCCTCGGCAGTGGAACTTCATCGGAGTAGCTTGCTGGCAGCATTCCCCTATCCACAACGAAGCCTCCCTCAAGAAAACCGCAAAGGCCGATGTTCGATCGCTTTCCCCGTTGACTCTGCTTTGAAAGCGACTCGATCGAGAATAACTTAGCGACATTCTCGACCCCGGGAGTATCGACCTGAGTTCGCCGATGCTCCGCCGCCGAAAGCAATGCAGCCACACTGCATGCCATTTGCGTTCCCGAGCCCATCCCCTGATGAGGCAATGGCGACTCGATGACGCGCATCGAGTCAACAGGAAGAGAACCATGGGAGCCCAACCAGTTATTCGAGACCGCTTCGATGCGGGGCTGCCAATAGGCATCGGCTTGGACGACACACCGCGAGTGGCCTGACTGACTTATCCTCGCTTCGAGCACAGCCGTTGCGCTTTCAACCATCAGTCCAATTCCGCCATAGCAGTTTGGCTCGGACTCCGAGATCTCCAACAATCCAAAATGAATGCGTCCCTGCGAGCGAACTCGCAAGTGTTCACTAACGTTTAGTAACGGCACAGGATTCGGAACATTCATTCGGTACTAAGGCCTCGGGCTGCATTGCATAAACCACCGAAACTCTTGATGAGTTTCGCTACAAAATGCTTCACAGCGTTGCCGCTCAGTGGGAGGTAGCAATACTATGTTTCGACTTCAGCGGCTGCGATCACCATGGAATCGTCAGCCCCGCCGGACCATTGAGGCATATCCAATTTAGTAGCTTGCCAACCGGGATGACTCAGGGTTCCACTTTTGCCCGATTCCTTACCAACGATGCGCCATCGGACCGGAGAAGGATTGCTTGGTATCGCGATCGTTTCACCCTCGGGCGACTCTACCAAGTTGCGAAGTCCGAACATGCGGTCGAGCGTCTTGCGAGTATCGCGCAGCACATCTCGCGCTGCCGCCCCGATTTGGGCGTCGTTGTATTGATCAAGCGACTCGCAGACCAAATCGAGCAATCTCGCTTCACGTTGCAATGCGCTCAGCAGCGTCAAGCCTTCGTTTCGGCGTGTCGACTTGGTTTGCGTCGCGGCTGAAGGCTTTACCGCTGGTTTCGGTTCGACGAGTTCTGGTTTTGTCGCCTCGGCATGCCCGAGTTTAGCAGGTCCCTCATCGAGCAGTTCGCGGATTTGCACGGCAGCGTCGCGGCGGAACAGGACAGCGAAAAACACTCGAAAAGCGAAAAACAGACGCATAGGGAACGAAGTTTTTGAGTGGGACGATTCGGAAACATGCGAAACGGACGAATGTTTCAGTATATAGGCCTCTGAGCAATTGTTGCAGGTGCGAACCTGGGGCAATCCGTGTTATATTGGTGCGTTGAAGCAGCGAAAATTAGGATTTTTCGCAAGATTTCGGAATGGAAGTAGCAATGACGCATTCACAAGGCAATTCAAACTCGAATCGGAGACGCGTGTCGGACCTCGGCTCACCAGCTTCCCCACGCCCGAAACCAGCTCCCATGGGCAAATCGCAGCCCCGCCAAGACTTCCCCGCTGTTGGAAGTGCAGTCCCAAAGCCACACCTCAAACTTCATAGTGCTTTGACGGTCCCAGCTGCAGTCGCTCCAAGCCGAACAGACTACCAACGGAACTTGGCTGAATTACTCTACCTGCCGCAATCCACTTGGTCGCATCGCCACGTATTGCAATCCTCAATCGGAAATCGCGTCTTGTCCTCCTCCAAAGCCATGGAGACTCGGAATTTTCAAAAGATCGCCAAACAAGATCTTGAGATCATGGCGGAGGCATACGATCAGCAGTTCTTTCAAGGACTATGCTTGCCATTGGCGCGATCCTATGGGCTCTCCTTTCGACTGAGTTCACGCATGACGCGCGCGGGCGGCAAAACCACTCGAACGATTTTCCGTGGAACGCGAGCCAGGCCAGGTCGGACCCACTACGAGATCGCGCTTTCGACTTCGCTCCTATTCCAGTCCTTCCGAAAACCAGGCGATACGATTCGTGTCTGTGGCCATGAATGCCAGGATCGTCTAACGGCAATGCAGAGAATCGTCGAACATGAAATGATCCATTTGTGCGAAATGCTCGCGTGGATCCAAAGCGACTGTTCTGCCGGCAGATTTCAATCAATCGCTCGCAATATGTTTGGACACACCGAACATCGCCACGAATTGATCACGCAACAAGAGCGAGCAGCAACAGAATTCAACATTCGGGCTGGCTCGCGAGTCGCCTTCCCATTCGAAGGTACCGTTCTTCAGGGAATTGTAAATCGGATCACGCGACGAGCTACCATCTTGGTGGAAGATCTCCGCGGGGTTCGTTACAGCAACGGCAGACGCTATTTGAAATACTACGTACCGATCCATCAACTCAGGCCAATTGACTGACCCAATGAGACATCTGACCACGATTACTGGAAAATCCAATGCCGAGTCCTTCGTCGCATACCTGCTGACTCAAAATATCCCAACGCACGTCGAACCCACTTCCGACGCGAACGAATGGGACGTCTGGATCCGCGATGAAGATAAACTCGAGCTCGCAAAAAAAGAATACCAGCAATTTGCAGCGAGTCCTGAGGATGCCAGGTATGATCACGCGATTGATCATGCGAAAGCGATCATTCGAGAGAAAAAACAAAAGTCGATCGAGTATCAGAAGAACACGTCGTACGCGATTCCCCGTTCGAGAGTTAGCCCCAATATGTTTGGCGGCAGCCTGCCGCCATTGACGTTAACACTCATCATTGTGTGCGTCATTTTAAGCCTAGCTTCCGAATTTACGCATGCCACCGGCGAATTTGGCGGCAGTATTGTGAAGCAATTGTTGTTTGTCGATCTTGAGTCATACCAAGGCACGGGAGACCCAGCAGCTTCGATCAAACAAGGTGAAGTTTGGAGAATCTTCACGCCAGCTTTCCTGCATGGCGATCCGCTTCACTTACTATTCAACATGCTCTCGCTGGCTTCTTTGGGGCGCCTCATCGAGCGACTCGAGGGCATCGGCCGATTTGCGTTCATGGTGTTCTTGATCGCCATGGTGTCTCATTTGCTTCAGGGCTTAATGCCAGTAAAGTGGTATGGGTCACCCAACTTTGTCGGGATTTCAGGAGTTGTGTTCGGGCTCCTGGGATACATCGCGACGAAAACAAATTTGCGGCCCGATCTGGGGATCTATCTGCCTTCTCAAGTCTATTTGATGACGGGTTTGATTCTGGTATTTGGATTCACCACCAGTACAAAGGGATTTGCACTCGCAAATCTTGCCCACGTCGGGGGCCTGGTGGCAGGCATCGTGATTGGCTTCGTCATGAGCGATCGCCGCTTCGACGTGCGATAAAGCGAGCGGCAGCATGAGAACTACCTTAGCACGACGCGCAAGCTAGTGAATCCACCATTGATCTCACTAGCTTGCGCGTCGTGCTAGGTGGCTCAAAACGGCGGGCGGAGCAAGTTAACGGTCGCTTGGCGAATATCCGATTGACGCATAAGCGATTCGCCGACCAACATGGCCTGAATGTTGGCATGGTGAATCTTCTCGACATCTGCACCGGTGAAGATCCCGCTCTCGGCAACCACAGTCACGTCCGCTGGAATTTGCTTACGCAATTCAATCACGTGGTCCAATTCGACCGCGAAGGTATGCAAGTCGCGATTGTTGACGCCAACTAACTTTGTGCCAGTTGCTAGCACTCGTTCTAAATGATGAGGATGGTAAAGTTCGATGAGGGCCGTCATGCCTAGCCCTTGAACCAAGTCGTAGAGTTGCTTCAGTTCATCCCCTTCGAGACACTCGGCAATCAATAGCACCGCATCCGCGCCAGCCACCCGCGCTTCGTAGACCTGATACTCATCGAGGATGAAATCCTTGCGTAGAACCGGGATTGCGACCGCGTTTCGAACGGAGGTCATGTAGTCGAGCCGACCTTGAAAGAACGGCTCATCGGTTAAAACGCTGATCGCTGCCGCACCGCCAGCTTCGTAGGCCAACGCTATTTCGGTCGGATTGAACTGAGGGCGAATCATTCCCTTGGACGGGCTCGCTCGCTTGACCTCCGCGATTAATCGAACATATTCGTGACCTTGCAATGCAAGCAAAAAGTCGCGAACTTCTGGACCGTTGACAGCCCCATCAATGAGCGATTGAAGATCGCGACGCGTTTTCGCAAACGCAATCTCCTCTCGCTTGCTGGCTACGATTCGGTCTAAGACTGTTGGCATGTTAAGGTACCGTTGTTTCGAAGCGATTAGACAAGGTCGGAATCAAATATGCGAACTTGCTTCCAATTCGGCTTTTGCTCTGCGATGAATTCAAGATGCCGTGGAGCGACTTGATACAAGTCGTGGGATTCTCGGCTATCGAAAACGACGTTGAGCGTAACTTGATAACCGCGGTCGTTGACGGGTCTTGCTAGCTCTTGATTCAGTGTTCCTACCGAAAAATAGGTAACTCCAGGATGGTCGACCAAGTATTTTTTGCAAGCATTCAGCAGCTCCGAAATCTTGGCTTCAGAGTCATCCTGGAGGGTGAAGTACACCATGTGGGAAAGTTGTGGCATTCGTGCAGTGTTTCTAGTTGGTTACAGGGGGTGAAGTTAACGGGACGGCGAGGCTAATGCTCCAAACATGTTTCAGCGAGTTTACCTAATCAATTCATTGCTCGGGAGGGTGAGGCTCCTGCCGAACCTTTTTACCGCTGGCTCGGCAGGAGCATCGCCCTCCCCAAGGTCTGAACTGGACTTGGCATTGCAAAGATGTTTGTAGCGGTGGTCTTACCCGCCCGATGGCTGTAAAAGTTATTGGAGCCGGGCTGTTCTGGCAAGCCAAATGATTGAACCATGGAATGCCAGCACTACGTTTGGAAGGAATTTTCGTTGTAGACGGAAAAATCCGCAAGTCTTAACACCTCACCGACCGAAAACACCAGTGTTCGACGAATAGTCGTCTCCGACACGAGAAGGGTTTATACGATGTCCTGCAAGCGTTTCAAAAGAATTACGACTCTACTTCTACTTGCTGCGCTTGGCTCGCAGACGGGTTGCATCGCCCTTTCCAATTTCGGACTTGGGCCCTTGGGCGTTCCAATTCCGATTAGTCCGTTGTTGCAAGACAACGAGGAAATCCAGTTCCATGTGCATGAGCGTTATGCTCGTGTCCCAATCATGGGCCCGTTCACTGCGGGCGGACCCGTTGCTGCAATCGATCCTCCGAGCGATGACGAAGTCATCCATGCTCTCGAAAAGGCTCGACCATTACGAGGCGGAATTCCATTGCTCTACGAAAAGCAACGCAATCGAGTTCGCATCGTCAAGGAAAAGATGGCGGACTACATCGATGACCCACGGTTCATTCCTTTGATTGGCTTTGCTCAACTACACCACGCACACTACAAGTGCACCGTGTACTTCGAGGAAAAGACCATCAACGGCTGGCCTGTTCCGTACACGCTGGAAGACAAGGAAAGCATCGAAGTTATCTACATCGACCATAACCACTTCCACATGGTTGGCGATCCAGAGACTGGTGCATCCAGCCCTTACTAGTGGGATAGGCTTCCACACTAGTGGGATAGGCTTCCAGCCTGTCTATGGAGTGGGAATCCTCAAACAAATCATTGCATCCAAGCACGGCAGGAGCTTAGCTCTTGCCGTTTTTCGTTCGTCTCTCAAGCTTCGAATTCCAACAATCTTTGTCGAAGCCTGCAAAAAACACCTCGAAAAGAGGTCGATTGCGACCAAGTGCCGAAGGCTTTTGAGCTAAGATGCTCGAACTTGAGAGGACTTCTTCGTCTGTCTTCCTTAAACCCGAAAGGTGTATTGAGATTCAAGGCTCCACCTGTAGCGTTTAATTCTTGATGAACCACCTACACCGCAATGTTGGCCAAGAAGACACTCCAGTTTCGTACCCAAAACGAAATCCATCTGGCACAAATGATCGTAAAGAAAAATGCGGTTCAGCTTTACCTACTCGCACATCATCGTGTTATTGGCACTAGGATGTTGGAAAGTTCTTGTCGAGCTTCAGCAGTGGCAGCGTAAAGTCATTCAAGATAAAGATTGTGAACCGTGGTAAACCTGAGCCCATCGAATGGAATGGGTTACGAGGGACACAAATGAAATTGCTGATCAAGTTGGAAAATCAACAAGATGCCGGTGGCGTGATCTACGGTTTCGTTCACGACGAAAAAGTCCTGACCATGATGCACATTCTTTTCGAGGGTGATGCCGCTAAAGACATGAAAGAGATGGACGAGCATTTGGCTACTCTGAAGATTATGGACCATTGAGGACATCGTTCTACTCTGGTGCCTAAGGGAGCAACGCAAAGCTCGCAGAATTGAACAGATGCGGCTACAATGGTGAAGCGACGGGCAAATTTAACGGACTCATTGGCAAATCGCTCTCTCTTTTCATTGGGCATCGCAAATGAAGGTCTATGATGCAGTCCAAACGCGAGGGCTCCTTTCCTACCAATCTATCGCCCAAGAGATTGACCGAATACTTGTACTAAAAAAACTCGGTCTTGCGTTCGCACCTGAACGAATTGTGATGGCGTGGAATGACTCGGACTGCCTATTGGTCATGCCTGCCTACGATGATACTTGGTTACTGAACAAGCTGGTGACACTCCACCGCTCCAATCCTAAAATTGGTTTGCCCACGATCCAGGGGGAGGTGATTCTCATCCGGCGATCCGACGGCGAACGAATCCTGCAGCTTGATGGTTCAACAGTGACGGCCATGCGAACGGCTGCTTTGTCGCTCGTAGCTATTCAGCGGATGGGCTACCAAGACGCGAATGTCTTTTCGGTTTGCGGATCAGGTGTTCAAGCGAAATCGCATATCGAAGCAATCTTCGAATGGAAACCGACCAGCCAAATACATCTCTATGCCCGCAACGAGTCTTCGGCCCAGGCCATCGTCAACAACATGAAGAATCTTGGTTGCCAGATCGAGCTCGGACGGGATCTAAATCATGCGATTGCAAAGTCCCAAGTGGTCATTACTGCGACCAGCAGCCAAGCACCCTTCATCCAGGATTCTATGGTATCGAAGGATCGGCAAACGAGGGTGCTCTTCGTGGCGGTAGGAGCATATCGCGCCGATATGGCAGAGCTGTCTTCCGAGATCGTTTCTAGAGCCGAGGGTTCCATCGTTGTGGATACCGTTGAGGGGGCCATGCACGAAGCAGGGGATTTACTAGCAGCAGGCATTCGGG
The DNA here is from genome assembly GCA_026692905.1 of Planctomycetota bacterium. Classification (GTDB taxonomy): domain Bacteria; phylum Planctomycetota; class Planctomycetia; order Pirellulales; family Pirellulaceae; genus JBKCUI01. The sequence continues at coordinate 21,033 of JAPLNL010000040.1, read as the reverse complement.
CAAGTCAAATGATTGGCCTCGAAAACATCGACGAGACGCAACTTCGAGGAAAGGTCCACGTTTTCAAAAGCGTAGGAAATGCGTTGTGGGACTTAGCAGCTGCGAGAGTCGCTGTGTCTGGGTGAATGGTTCGGAGTAGCTCGGTAGGGTTAACTCACTAGTTTTGGGCTACAATTGAGGACAATTGTGCGACACTTCGACCATCGCTAAGAGAATTGATTGCAAATGAAACGCCGAGACTTCCTCCATTCGACCTTGCTCGCATCCATCGCCGCATGTGGTTCTGGCTCCGCTCTCGCGGTTGGTGCGCGAGCTCCGAGAATCTTGCTGCGTTCATCGTGGCAAACGGTCAATATCGGCGACATCGCGCACACGCCCGGCGTGCTTGCAATTTTGGAAAAGCACTATCCTGAGGCCGAGGTGCGGTTGTGGCCGAGCAATATCGGCAATGGTGTCGAGTCCCTGTTGCAATCGCGGTTTCCCAAAGTCAAAATCGTCAAGGACGCCGAAGACCTAAAGGCCGCTTTTGCCGAATGCGATTTTCTATTGCATGGCTCCGGCCCATCGTTGGTCGCTGAGAAAGACGTCGTGCGATGGAGCAAGGAAACTGAGAAGCCGTATGGCAGGTCCTGAGGAACGAACTTCGTACTTCGTGACCAACCAGCTCGCAAAGGCTGGACCACCGTGGGTCGTTTCTGCCGGAAGCGACTCGCCACAGGGCAACGTCCCTACGCTTGCGTGCTCAGCCAATCTTGAATCCAAACTTGATCTTCCGCCTCAAGTGCGATTTCGGGCGGCACCGAATAGTCGAGAGGTACTCTTCGACTCTCGCATGCAAATCCGCCGGCAGTTGACGCTGGATTGCGTCGCAAGAATACATCGTAAGTCGCGTATGGACGTCACCCCAATGTGATTCCATCCAAGGGTTCATGCCTGGAAATGGATTTTTTTCAAACTGCAACATTTCGGAGCTCCCCCGTTTTTCTCGGCCGCCAATTCCAAGACAATTATAGCCTAGTATTAGTCCTGCATTAACCAAATAACCTCCGTTTTCGCGACCAGGCAAAAACTCGCCAACAACACCAGAAGCTCCTCCGCTTTCTCGGCATCCCAGACTCAAAGGGGATCGTGAAGTCATACTGAAGTCGAAAAAACTTCACGTAAATCTTAGCGGTCGACCAATAGCAGTCCATCGATTCCCACAACGCTAACTGCCCAACCCAAGGCATCGCTATCTCCGTTTCGCTTAACCATCGAGCGAGCGCTATGGCATCCATTGCAATCGCGTTGCTCCCATTGAAATGGTGCGTCGCGGCGAACTCGCGAAAAATGCTGTTGAAATCCAGCCCCATCGCCAGCGCGGTTCGCGGCAATAGCTGCCGTGTTTGCGATATCCTTTTTCGAATGAGCGTTTCTCTGCTCTGCTCAAGATCACTCGCGCTGAGCGTCAATGAACCACAATCGATAGGCGCTGTTCTCGATTCCGTAAGAACACGCGCAATCTCAACTTGGATTTGCCGCAACGAATCATCTTCTTGTGCCATCGTGGACCTCGGTTGCCTCACAATTGCCTCATACTGGCAACATGATTTTTCTCATCTGCGCAAGCTCGAGCAGCAATTCAGAAAAAGGAGGGAAATGCTCGTCACGCTCCAGAATCGCTCCCTGCACGTTCGCGAATTGAATCACTTCCTCAAGCAGTTGCCAAATCTCTGGGTTCGTTGAGTGCGCATGACTGTCGATGAGAGTTTTCCCATCATCGTAGTAACCAACGAAATGCAACTGAACAATCCGATCCGGAGGCAGCCTATGCAGAACAGCCAAGGGATCGAAGCGGTGATTGATGGAGTTGATATACAAATTGGTAACATCCAAGAGTAAGCCGCAATCGTTTTCGTCGACAAGCTCGCCCAAGAACGAAGCCTCATCGAGCGTGTCCTGCGGAAAGCTTATGGTCTGCGTGATATTCTCGAGTATCAATGGCTTTGCGATCGTGTCGACGGCAACCCGGATGTTCTGTTGCAACACCCGCAAAGTCTCCTTCGTTTTGGGAAGAGGCGTGAGATGGCCGATATCGATTCCACCCGCTCTTGTAAAGGCAATGTGCTCGCTCCACCACGGCGGGTCGAGTTGATAGACGAGCTTGGATAGTTTTGATAAATACGATCGATCCAAACCCTCTGCACTTCCCAACGATAGCGCTAGTCCATGTGGAATAATGGGAAAACGTTCCGACAGCAATCGAAGCAATTCAGTTGTCATCGGCTTAGGATCAAAGAAATGGTCCGCCGTAACCTCTAAGAAATCGATCTCGGACTCATATCGAAATACGTCGGTCCGGTAAACATCTCGATACCCAATACCCACACCAAGATTCGGTAGACTGTTACCCCACATCAGTACCTGCCTTGCGCCGCAATAGAAAAAAGGGTTCCGTACGCAAACCCGAAGCGTGAGCGAGGAAAAAACACAACACCACAACTACCTCAGCCACCACAACTACCTCAGCCACCACAACCCCCACAGCCACCACCGCCGCATCCACCTCCACAGCTTGCTCCACCACCGCAACTTGTTCCGCTCCCTCCGCAACTCGCCGCCCCACCACAGCTTGCTCCACATCCCCCACCCGTTGCTTCCGACCTCAGATAAGTCTTTCGAAAACCATCGAAGGAGCTTCCCTGCAGTGCAGCGACTCCGAATAACCCCATGGCCATCATGGGTACACTGCTTGCAATTCCCAAACTGCCGCTCGACGCGTCCGATTCTTCGGATTGAAATTTGGCGTTGTTGGAAACGCGACGGTGTTGGCCATGCATCGTTTGAATCGCACTCAGGTAATTCCTACCTCTCGCGTTGAATCGTCGAGGCAAACAATTCAAAAGAATGGCAATCGATCCCCCGATGAGCATCGCGATCGCAAATCCGACATTATTGTGGTGTGTCGAAAGTGCGACCATGATTTTGATCAATCCAATGGCTGCGAACACTCCGGCAAGGAGAATCGCGATCGCGTTTAGCTTTAGCTGCTTTTCGCGACTGATCCGCAACTCCTCATTCTCGATCCAATCGTTCCATTCCCGAATTTTGCTTGCAAAATGGGAGGAGATTCCCGAGCGAAAGATTTCTGTTGGTGTTCTCGGTTTCGTGAAATACTGCCCCGCCTCCCAAGCAAACGGAGAAACCGTATCCGGACTGATTTTATCCGGGATGAGCTCCCAAGTTGTCGCTCTGAGCCGGCTCTTTTTTTCCTCCAATGCCTGTTTTGCAAACAGTTCGAAGTTGGCCAACCGAAGAACTTCATTCGTTCCCCCACGCAAATAGGCGATCTTGTAAGGATCGGGATCCACGTCGGGCACCAGCCGTTTCCCCGAGTCATCACGATCGATTTGCGATCGAACGACCAAACAAACAGTGAAGAAAACAGCAAAGATGGCTGCATAAATCGCTAAAAACAGCGGCCCGTACATATGGGTAAAGTTTTGCATTGCTTGCCTCCTCAAAAAAATCAGGACTCTTGATTTTGATCGAACGCTGTTGCTCTACAAGGCCACATCCGTCTGTTCTCTGGTCGTTCCTCAAGCACTTCTTTTTTGAAAAAGTCAGAAGATAACCATGAAAGACGCGAATGACACGAAAAAAACTTTTCACAGCCTAAGGAAGATACGTTGTCGATAAAGAAACCACAAAAACAGCCATTTTGCTGCCAAGGCACCGGTTACCAAGACTAGATTCTTTCCGTCTCCGACAAACTCCGCGACTCCGGTTAAAAAGAAGGCTGCCATCTTTTGAAAGTCCACAAACCTAGGGACCACGAAAATTGCAATTGCGTTCGCACCGATAACGATCCAAAAAAAGGCCCAGCTTCGCCAGCCGATCACGTCTATCAAAACATAAAACAAAGACAGCAGCAGCAAGCTCCAGCCTCCTGCCACCAAGACGAAGGAGCTGGTCCAAAGGATCTTGATGATCGGAAACGACATACCCCACGCGTATCCGCTCGCTAAGCACACGAGACCAACAAGCGCGAGGCCTAGGGATTTCGTCCATGGGCCGATACCTGATTTCAGCCATGCTCCAGCCAAAACTCCCAATAACGCCGTACCTATCGCGGGCAACGTAGAAAGCAGTCCCTCGTTGTCGCCAAAACCATAATACTCCTTCTTGATTTTGCCCGGGAGAAATTGCCGATCCAGGTATCCACACAGATTACCCTCCGGCGTTAGATCGCCCGCTTTTCCACCCGGCGCTGAAACATAAGTTAGGATCGCCCAGTATCCGATCAAAATCGACACAAACGCTATGACTTGCCCAGGCACTCGAAAATGAAGACAGATTACGGCAGCAAAACCGTAACAAATTCCGATGCGTTGCAACACTCCCGCCATGCGTAACTCAGGAAACTTGAAGTCGAGAATTCGGTTGCAAACCAAACCCAATAACACCAACATCAATGTTCGTTTCGCAATTCGCCAGTAGGCTGCATTGGGAGTGTCTCGATACTTTTCAAGCGAGTAGGGCAACACACATCCGACGAGAAACAGGAAGAGTGGAAATATCAAATCGTAGAAACGAAAGCCTTCCCATTCCACATGCTCCAGTTGAGCGGTCAACGCAGGTGCGATCGCTAATCCGGTAAGCCCAAGCAGTGACTTGGCAAACGCATCGCCTCCCATGATCCAAAACATATCGAATCCGCGAAGGGCATCAATCGACAAGACCCGAGGTGAATTGACCGTTGTATCTTTTTGTTCTGTCATGATCAACTTTCGGAGTACCAAACAGGTACCGGTTTCTAACGATCGCACCAAACCACGACGCGGCGTGCTTGGTCGAAAAGGACATGATGAAAAGTATCGTAACTTGCGAGTTCATTCTAGCTGCAATTAATACCTGAATGATTATTTCTGCCTCTCTCCCCGAAGCGGCGACGCTGTGAAGCATTTCAGGACGGCTGAGGCTTGCCCCCACCGTCCGCAGCTTTGGAGTTCTAGAGTCTCGTCGCCCGATCGCACAACTCGTCGCTCCGCCAAGGGCGAGTGTAAAACGATTGTCCTCAATCGTTTCGGAAGTGCAGACCACAATCGCATTCCAATTACACCTTCAAGTCGTGGCTTCGTTGTTCTGTGGGATGGGACCTAAAGTGCCCGCCGAGCGATTGAGACAATCGCTTTGGCGGAAAAACTGGTCGTCAATCCGAACACGATCGCTCGTGCTTACCGTAAGCGACTATCGCTTTGTTTCTAAGCCGCGATAGCGGCGCCACTTTGTAGCCGTGGGGCTCGCCCCACGGTCTCTAGGCACGATGAATTCAAGAGCCGTGAAACGGCGCCACGGAGAAGTGGCGCCGTTTCACGCAACGCTGTTTCGCATTCTGCTCAATGTAAATTGGGCTTTTCTGTAGCGAAAGTCGTCAAGACTTTCGACTGCATTGCGTAAACCACCGAAACTCTTGACGAGTTTCGCTACAAAATGCGAAACAGCGTTGCGTTTCACGGCTCTCGTATTCGATGTCGGAATGTGTCTGCGGGGCGAGCCCCGCAGCTACGAGCTGTCGCCGTTACACGGCTAAACACATTTCCTCAACAACGTGTGACGGCCGCCTCTTGCCCGTGTGACGGCCTCCTCGTGCCCCTTGGGGAAGATAGTAAAGCCGTGCGGCTAAAGCTCAATTACGCTTAAACGCTTGTACCGACGTGTTACACGCGGCGGCCTGGGCGGTAGCCTGTGTTTGGCTTCTTGCCCCCGTCCTTCGAAACGCTTCTCTGTTGCTTCTTGGGATTCTTTCGGAGTTGTCCTTCGCTTGTTCGGTCGGCCCCAGCATCTGAAGCTTTTTGAACGGATGGCTCCGAACCGGCAGGCTGTGCGCTCGGGTTGGGAATGGTATGAACATACTCGCCTCGGAAGCGTTTGTTTGCGTCTTCCCGCCGACGTTCCATCGCTTCCTTCGGAGGTCTCGACGGGATCAAGCAATCGCATCCTTCGCCGATGAGATCATTCCGATTGACCGAACGCAGCGCATCACGCACTTCGAAGTAGTTTTCGGGTTTGAAAAATTGCATCAGCGCCCGCTGGGACTTGCGGTCGCGTAGTGCTTTTGCAATGAAGACCGGCTTGAGCGTGAATGGGTCGAGCCCTGTGTAGTACATGCTGGTCGCAATATCGAGCGGGGCAGGAATGAAATCCTGAACCTGATCTGGTTTGTAGCCATTGCGTTTCAGAAACACCGCCAATTCGATCATCGACTCAATCGAACTGCCTGGATGCGAAGCGATGAAATACGGCACCAAGTATTGCTTCTTGCCGGCATCCGCCGACGCTTGCTTAAACTGCTCAGTGAAAAACTCGAAGTCATCGTTGGCGGGCTTGCGCATTTTGAACAGCACATCGGCGTCCACATGCTCGGGTGCGACCTTTAAGTGCCCTCCGACGTGGTGTTCCGTCAGTTCTCGGATGTACTCCGGCGATTGCCTGGCCAAGTCCATACGAACACCGCTGGCCACCAAAACCTTCTTGATACCCGGAATCTCCCGGGACTCTCGCATCAACTCGATGACCGGCGTATGGTCCACGCCAAGAAGTTTGCAGATCTTAGGATGCACGCAAGACTGGCGACGGCATTTGGCTTCAACATCCGGTTTGGTGCACCGCATGTGGTACATGTTGGCGGTTGGACCACCGATGTCGCTTACGATCCCCTTGAAATCTTTCTCTTCGGCCATCGTCTTGATTTCAGTCAAAACCGATTCTTTGGAACGGGACTGAATGATTCGACCTTGGTGGGCCGTGATCGAACAGAATGTACAACCACCAAAACAACCACGCATGATCGTGACGGAGTTCTTGATCATGTTGAACGACGGAATGGGCTCGGTGTAGCTTGGGTGGGCGCGGCGAGTGTAGGGCAATCCATAGATGCGATCCATGGCTTCTTCGCTCAATGGCAACTGTGGTACGTTGCAAACAATGGTCTGGGTGCCATGGCGTTGCATCAACTTCTTTGCGTTGAGCGGATTCGTTTCGTTGTGGATGATTCGTGTCGCTTTGGAGAATGCGATCTTGTCGGCCACGACGTCTTCATACGATGGCAATTCAATCGCGTCGGCTGGCGGTTGCTCCGAAGCGCCGAGCGCATAAGCCACGCCACGCATGTCTCGGAGGTCCTTGACCGTTTCGCCAGCTTCCAGGCGACGGCACATCTCTACGATGGAGTTCTCACCCATACCGAAGGCCACTAAGTCAGCCTTGCTGTCGAGCAAAATGCTGCGACGGACTTTATCACTCCAAAAGTCATAGTGGGCCAAACGGCGAAGCGATGCTTCGACGCCTCCGGCGATGACCGGTACACCCTTGTAAGCTTCGCGAGCGCGCTGACAGTACGCTAACGTTGCACGGTCCGGGCGAAGTCCGATTTTGCCGCCTGGGGAATAAGCGTCGTCGTTGCGGACTTTTTTGTTGGCGGTGTAATGGTTGATCATGCTGTCCATGTTGCCGGCGCTGATCCCAAAAAATAGCCTCGGTCGACCAAAGCGTTTCCAGGCTTCGCACGACTGCCAGTCCGGTTGGCTGACGATTCCGACCCGGTAGCCTGCGGCCTCCAGGACCCGTCCTAAGATCGACATGGCAAAACTTGGATGGTCGATATAGGCGTCGCCGGTCACAAAAACAACGTCCAATTCATCCCAGCCACGCGCCTTGGCTTCCTCCATCGACATCGGTAAAGGAACCCGGGCAAGCGGCCCGTGCGGTTGCCTTTCCCCTAGGTCATCCAAGTACCGGCTGACAACGTTTCCGTTTTTCCCTGTGCCGGTTCCGCAGGTGCCATTGTCCGCCTTTAGCGGTGCAGTAGCAGGATCAATGATAGGTAACGAAATGGACATGTTGTTTTTGTAAAACAAGAACTGCTGATTTATTAAGTTCGCCGATGCCATTGTAGGCAAGATTTTGATTTGGCTATCTGTTTTTCTTTGTTATTGATGATGTTTCCGACCGCTTGTATACTCGTTCCCTCTCTTAACCGGGCGCAACACGTCGAAATGGCGGATTGAGCCCGACGATTTGGCTTCTCGAGAATCCAGGTCGATGTTTCACAGGTTCCATTTTTTACTTTTGGCGGAGAACACTAGCGGTGACAATTCGAATCGCAATTAACGGGTTTGGTCGTATCGGACGATTGACGTTCCGCAACTTAATGAGCCGTTCCAGCGAGTTCGAAGTTGTAGCCGTGAATGACTTGACCGATAACGCCATGTTGGCGACCTTGCTCAAGTATGACAGCGTTCACGGACGTTACGACGGGACCGTGGGCTACGATGACAAACACCTCATCGTCAACGGCAAGAAGATTTTGGCGTTGGCTGAAAAAGATCCGTCCAAGATGCCTTGGGCTGATCTCAAGATCGACATCGTTGTCGAGAGCACTGGATTTTTCACAGGTCGTGCTAAGGACGGTAAGCCTGGCTACGATTCCCACTTGGCAGCGGGTTGCAAGAAAGTTGTTCTTAGCGCTCCAGCTAAGGACGGGGCTGACCTGACATGTGTACTCGGCGTCAATGATCACAAACTCACAGCTGACCTCAAGTGCATTTCCAATGCATCTTGTACCACCAACTGCTTGGCACCTATTGCCAAAGTGCTCAACGACACGTTCGGTATTGAGTCGGGTTTGATGACCACCGTGCATGCTTATACCAACGATCAAAAAGTTCAGGACATGCCTCACGCTGATCCCTACCGAGCTCGTGCTGCTGGCCTGAACATCATCCCGACCACCACAGGTGCTGCATCTGCTGTGGGTTTGGTAATTCCCGAGCTGAAGGGCAAGCTGACCGGTATTGCGATGCGAGTGCCTGTTGCAACCGGCTCCGTAGTCGACTTGACCGTGAACCTCAAGAAGGAAACAACCGTTGCCGAGATCAACGCTGCGATGAAGCTCGCTGCAGAAGGTCCACTTAAAGGCATCCTTTGCTACACCGAGGACCCAATCGTTTCGAGCGACATCATCGACGACCCGCACAGCAGCATCTTCGCTGCCGACTTCACCCAAGTCCTGGGTGACAAGGGCAAGTTGGTCAAGGTGGTTTCTTGGTACGACAACGAATGGGGCTATAGCTGCCGAACTGCAGACTTGTGCTCGCGATTGGCCAAGTTCCTGTAAGCCAAAAACTTAGATGGTTCAAACTAGAGAAAGCCACGGTTCGAACGAGCCGTGGCTTTTTTGTTTTCACCTTGTTAGCCGAGCGGCGGGGACCAATATACCCAGCACGACGCGCAAGCTAGTGAATTTACTGCCCAATTCACTAGCTTGCGCGTCGTGCTAAGTCGTTTAACAGTCTCCGTAGGCGTACTTGGCTTCTTCGACAGTACGCCTACCTACGGCTGACTGTTAAACGAAATTCCGTGATCAGCTTTCCAATCTACTTCGAAAGCCTCTCCAAGATATTCTTCGTGATCCGCTCTGTGGTTTCATCCCCGCCGCGTAAGCCATGCGCCCAATCGGTCGAGCCGCATGTGAATACCGTTCCGCCCCGCGTGTAGACTCCTAAGCATGCCGCTCCAGTGCGTCCACGTTCCCAGCGGTCGTACCACTCGCAATCGTCAGCGGCCCAACGTGCTGGACAGGTCGCCAAGACTTCGAATGTTTCGGGTGTTCCATCGCGATGTGTTGGGAACGGTAATCCGTCTTTCCAATCCAACTCGCAGCCATCGCACTCATAGCCCACGATCGTATGCTTGGCACCAAACTCGGCGCCCCGTTTTAGTTCGGTCCCCTCGAAGAGCCAGTGTTCGGGACGATGAACCATGAATGCGCCTTTGCCGTCCATGAACTCGCCGTGGCTTAAATGGTATCCTCCAAAAAGAAAGCCAACGCCAGTCAATTGGTTTTCAGGCCGCTTAACGAGATGGTGGCTCCAAAGTGTACTGAGTTTGCTGAGTTGGCTCGTCTTGAAAACGGGGTCCGAATTGAACGCTTGTTTCCAGCATGTCAACGCTTGCCCGTTCTCTTCGGGACGCACTTGCCAACAGCAAGTGTTGCCACTGAAAAACGCCACGTTCCCACCTGCGGCAATGTACTCTTCAAGCCGATCTCGCATGCCAATCGACCAGTATTCGTCATGCCCAACGCTTAGCACGAGTTTGTATTTGCTCAGCATCTCTGGGTGCTGCTCTAAGTCGAGGTTGGTAGCGTAGTCGAATTTGATTTTCTGCTTCTCAGCCCACTGGACCATAGGCTGTTCCCATTTCGCGAACTGACTCGATTGTGGGCGTTGGAATGAGACGCGATTGCCTTGAAGATTCGCTCGGCCGTTGTAGGCGTACAAGCTACTGCCGCCCCAGTTGGTGTAGGCGTTGTAGGTATTCGTAGCGAGCTGCAGGAGAATCTTGGAGTCTTTGCCTGGTTCTGAAGCGCGGAGAATAAAGAAGGTGTCTGTCTCAGCGGTCCGCTTGTTCCTACCAACATACTTGCCACCATTGTCCGCAACCCGAAGATTGACGTTGTAGTAACCTGTTGGCCAATCAGGCGGAATTGGCAACCGAAACGTAATGGGCCAATTGCATCCGTGCGAGCTAGCGTTTTCAGGAATTGGATGGAAACCGCCACCCGGAATCCCTGCCTTGGCGAAGTCCGTCCTTTTGTTGTCAGCGCCCAATCGAGTGATGGTGACGCTGTACTCGGTTGCTGTCGTAGAAGTGTGCAGCGCCAATTCCTCGCCCGGGGCAAGGCTTTGGCGATCTGAATAGCCTTCGATAGTAAGTCCCAGTGGAGTGTCTGCTTGACTGAAGACATTAGCGGATAGGGCTAACAGTATCCCAAACGTCAAGAAGTTCCGAATATGATGCAAACGATTGTGCATTCGTTTCGTTCCCATGTGAAGGTGTAGAGAGAATTTACGCGGCAGCTAGTATAAGCACATTCGCAGGAGTTTTCGGTCGTGAAGGCCGGATGAGGGCCCCGGGGGCTCGATTGCGAATTTCGTTTAAACCGCGGCTAACTTTATTACCCGAATTTTTTGACTTTGCTCCCCTCGATCTCTTCGGTTTGTCCGGCTCGGGCTTGCCCGACCGGACACCGCTTTGGTGCTCTAATGTGCCGCAAGAAGAAAATGACGCCTCTGGATTCGTCTCACCGCCAAGGGCGAGTGTAAAACGATTGTCCTCAATCGTTTCGGAAGTGCAGACCAAACCAAAATCGCATTCCAATTGCACCATCAAGTCGCGGCTTCTTTGTTCTGCGGGATGGGACCTAAAGTGCCCGCTGAGCGATTGAGACAATCGCTCTACACTGTGCGACGAATCCGGAGATGTGCGATCAGGCCCAGCGAATCTAGAACACCAAAGCTGCGGACGGTGGGGCAAGCCCCAGCCGTCCTGAAATGCTTCACAGCGTTGCTGCTTTGGGCCGCGGGCGGAAATCGCATCATTTGCGTTTAATTTTAAGCAGTTTTGCACATATCCAATATTTTGCATTGGAAAATTCCCCCACAAAGCTTGACTCCATCCCGTCACTAGTGTACCATCTATCTAGTTCACTAGTTCTGCAACCGCAGAAGGAGTCAAAAATGTTTTTTTCCATCGACGCAAACAACGGGGTGGCGATCTACGAACAGATTGTCCGCCAAGTGAAATTCGCCATTGCTGAGGAGTCGTTGCGACCGGGACAGTTGTTGCCCAGCGTACGGTCTTTGAGTGTGCAGTTGGCGCTCAATCCGAACACGATCGCTCGTGCTTATCAGGAGCTTCAAAGCGACGGCGTTCTTGAATCTCTTCGCGGTCGCGGTTTGGCGGTTTGCCAGGGTGCGACCAAGACGTGTCGCGAAGAGAGACGCACCATTATCGCCGACCGCTTGCATGGAGTGCTCTCCGAAGCTCTTCATGGCGGATTGACTGCAGCTGAGATCGAGGACATTGTCCGGAAGCAGCTTAAGAAATTGACGCCGACCATCAATACGGTAGCGTCCGAAATTCCTTCTCAACCAACGGCTTAGCCTGCGAGTCAGCTCTCGCAATCGAGGTACCCTCTATGAACGACTGTGTTGTAATCGAAGGCTTGGAAATGCATTTCCGTGGCTGCGACGCGTTGCGTGGTATCGATCTGAAGATTCCGAAAGGGTCGGTGTTTGCATTGCTGGGCGAGAACGGCGCCGGCAAGACGACGTTGATTCGGATCTTGACTGGATTCCAAGTGCCGAGCAAAGGGAAGGTCAGTGTACTGGGACTGGACCCCGTTCGCGATTCGCTTGAGATCCGTCGTCGCATTGGATACGTGTCCGACGCACCGGCACTTTATGATTGGATGCGAGTCGATGAAATCGGCTGGTTCGCTTCGTCCTTTTACCCCAAAGGGTTTTTGGAGCGATATCGAGAATCCATCGCACGCTACGAACTCCCCTCGGATCGCAAGATCAAGCACTTGAGCAAAGGGCAACGCGCGAAGGTCGCGCTGTCGTTGGCGGTCGCACATGATCCTGAATTGTTGATTTTGGACGAACCAACATCGGGTCTAGATCCGTTGGTGCGACGCGAGTTTATGGAAAGCATGGTCGAACGAGCTGCGACGGGCCAGACCGTGTTGCTCTCAAGCCACCAAATTGCCGAAGTGGAGCGTGTCGCAGATTACATTGCCATCGTGCATCAAGGTAAAGTGCGGCTGACTGCTCTGCTTTCCGATTTGCGCGACCAAGTGTTTGAAGTGACGGTGGGAGTTGCCGATCCGTTAGCTGCATTGCCCGAGATTCGCGGTTCCGCAGAGGTCTTGAGCGAGCAACGAATGGGCCGCCAGTTGCGATGGGTCGTTCGAGGCTTTGATCCAACACACGAACGCGCAATCTTGGCATGGCCAGGCGTTCAGAGTGTTCGATCACGCCCGGCTACGTTGGAGGAGCTGTTTGTTGCGTGCACGCGAGGAATTGCTCCCGAAACGATAGAAAGCGTCGACCTACCCAAGCAACCGCCCACCGGCAACAACACCGTCGCCGATCGGCAAGCATCCTAGTCATCGATTCACTGAAAGAACAACGAGGGAATCATGAGCACTAGCACCGTACCATTGGGGATAAGCCCAGACTCCAAGCATGAGGAGACTCTCTTGACTTGGAAGCGACTGCTTTGGAAAGAGTGGAAGCAGATTCAGCCACTTTTGATTGCTTTGGTCGGCATTGCAGCCTTGCTTCATCTACTAGGGGCTTTGACTATCGCAATCGATCGGCAGTATTTCCATGCGGTCGTATTTGTCCTTATTCCTGGACTGTTAGCAGTGGGTGTTGGCCCGATGCTGGTCAGTCAGGAAAAGGAGTTGCGAACGATATCGTGGATGGGGGCGTTGCCTGTTCGCCGACAAACCATCGTTGCCTCCAAGTTAGCCGTGGGTGTGGTTGCACTGCTTCTGTGTTGGCTGGTGAGTTCGATCATTGTGCTCGCTGTGAGCCCTCAGATTTTTTATGATTCCAATGTGCTGGATACCTATTCCGCGTTGTGGCCGATCAACACGGTCTTCCTGCTGGCAATCAGCTTTTCGCTGGCTTGGATTTGTCCGACGGCCATGTCAACGCTCATTACGATTCTTCCTCTGGCTGCAGTTCCGACGATTTTGGCCACGTTGGAGGTCGATTTTTTCCCCTTGGGTGGATTGTTGGATAACACATCCAAAATGCCTTCCTTGCTCTGTTCGATTCTGAACTACCCATTCATTGCTGCCGTTGTTGCCGGGATCGCCTATCGCTACGGTCGATCCTCCTTTGTGGCTAATGGAGTCAAGAACTCGTGGATCGAGTGGTGGAGTCGTTTGGACTTTCGTTACCATTCAAGCGCGCGGTCCATTTGGGAACCGCAGGGTATTGTCCCGAGCTTGCTATGGCAAATTGCGACCCAAAATCGGATGCTGATTGTGGCTGCGGTCTCGACTGTTTTGATTCCTTGCTTTGGTTGGCTCATTGATAGTCCCCAGGCCCAACCTGTTGACTGGATATATATCAATGTCGGGTTGATAGGCGGTCTGATTTTGAGTTGGCTTGGTACGTCCGTCTTTGGTAGCGACGGCACCAAGTTGCGTATTCGATTTCTAGCGGACCGCGGGGTGTCGCCGGGTATGGTTTGGTGGACACGACAAATACTACCGTTCGGAATCATGCTTGTTGGGTTGGCTTGCTGGGCCGGAATTGCGATGGTTCTTGCATCGACCGAAGCTCCACTCCAATACCCTCGTAGATTTCCAACGGTTCCGTGGCTATCGGTTGTGTTGTGTGCCGTTGCAATTTATGCGTCCACTCAGTGGGCAACGCAATGGCTGAAAAGCTCGCTCGTCGTCTTCTGTATTGCGCCTGCCATCGGGGTCGGTGGTGTTTGTCTAGGCTCCTTCGCACTTATTGGATTAGGGGCGCCCACGTGGTCGATGGTCATTTCGATCGCAATCGCGTTCATTGCGACTCGGGTGATGATGCGTGCTTGGATGGATGGTCAGCTAGGCTGGCGGTACTATTCGTCGCAAGGGGCGTTCTTGTTCGCGGCGTTGCTCATCCCAACCATACCATTCTTGATCACCATCATGTCCTATCCGGGTATGCCAGCGTCTGTGCAGCGAGCTCTTTCGATTGAGGCCCAAGGGTACGCAAAGAAATCGGCTATTAACTCGTCTCCCATCGAACTCGTTCTCGCCGAAAACCCCTGGCTGAAATCCGAGCCAGACCCTGAGTTCGAGATCGATGAGCACGGTCTGATGGTCGAAAAACAAGTTGCCCCTGCAGAAAAGACTGCAACACTACCGATACAAGACTCTGTCAATGAAACACTCGGTTTCCTTGAATCCCAATTGGCCAGTTACGGTGGTTCGATCAAGGCGTCCCTTTATGCGGTCCTATTTGTGCAGCGTGAAGCCATGCTCACCTCGTTACGCCTGAATAGTGGCGAGGCGACAGAGCCAGCGACCTCAAAGCGCTATCAACGCGCGATAGGACTGATGCATTCCATCTCCGAACGGCTTCGCATGGAGCCTCGCATCGTCGAGCAAGAATATGCGGATAGAATGGAGGCTTGGTTGGTCCAGGAACTGACGAAGCCAAAGCGCAAAGAAGCCCTTGGTGCCGAACTTTACGCCAAAGTGGTGCGATCCTTGGCAAACCACGAACTGCGTGATCAGGCACGACGTCGAGCGATCGTGGTGAGCTGGGAACGATTTTCGCAAGAAAATGCCACAACCGATCTCGGCGGGATTGGTGTTCCAAACGCATCCGTTCCATCAATTGCTGTCGCCTCGCTCGTGCGTCAGCGACATGCCTCGATCCTTGTCCAGCAATTGCTACAACATCTTGAGGTTCGGGACAAATCCAAACAAAACGAAAGCTACGATGCACTCGCAAGAGCATGGCGTCCTTCCATCGCAAAAGTCGCAAGCGAATCGCTGGACACATCATTCTGGGCCACGGGGGTTCCCGGAAAATTGTGGCACCAAAATTGGGAGCTTCGGGCTCAATCGTTGGTATCGGAGTTGTAATCGTTAGGCGAGCGGCGGGTTCAAACATACCTAGCACGACGCGCAAGCTAGTGAATTGGATGTTTGATTCACTAGCTTGCGCGTCGTGATAAAGTAGGATGTTTGATTCACTAGCTTGCGCGTCGTGCTAAAGTTGGATGTTTGATTCACTAGCTTGCGCGTCGTGCTAATGTAGGATCAAAAAGTAAAATCACTAGCTTGCGCGTCGTGCTAAAGTAGTACTAAGAAGTAGATTCGGTTACAGGGTAAGCATAGGACTAAATGATGAATGCTTTGACACACAAGCCTAGATGGTACGCGAGCAACCTTCGCTGGTACGTTTTGATTGCGGTGGTGCCGGTAATGCTAGGTCTTATTGCAACCGCTTATTGGGGGACTCAAGAGTGGCTTGCATCAAGAGCAAACCAAACTCAAATCGCGAACTGGGCGAGAGAGGGAATCCCCTATAATAATGTTTCGTTGAAAGAATGGTACACGAAACGCACCCACGCCGAGGGAACAGAGGATTGGCTTACGGTGCTCGATCTATGCACTTGGGGAATCGGAGCCAAATCAGCAGAGAAGCTGCCCTACCTTGGAGCGGATGGCAAGGAATTGCCAGAACTCATTCCCGGATGTCCATGGCCGGAAGAAGACCTCGTAGGAGACTATCTCAAGGAGATGGAGCCAGCCTTTCGGTTGATCGAAAAGGCTTGCCAGCACCCGACCCCAGTGAGGCTTCCCATTGTCTTCGATGGATTTGGAACGCTCTTGGAATGTATGCAAAACTCGCGATCGGTGATGCGGTTGCTAAATCTAGATTTCGACTACGCTTATCATCAGCGGGATACCAAGCGGGCAATGAGGGATTTGAAGCTAATGCAAGCGACCGCTAAAGCTTTTAACTCTCGTGAAACCATGGTTTCAGAACTAGTGAATGTGGCAATGCGAGGCATGAGGCATGCTTGCATTCGCAGGTCATTGACCGAGAGCATTTGGACCGATGACGAGTTGGCTTTGATGCGGTCCTCGCTTTCCAGTGAGGAATCCTTTGGCGAACGGTGGAAAGACATGATGCATGGCGAACGGGCGTTTGGACTTGCGGGGATTGCGAGTATTCAAGCTACAGGTTGTCTCAATGAGCCGGGTTTCGAGCTTAACAATGCACTGCATCCACTCATGCCAAGCGGTGTAAAGACATTGATCGAGTTCTATACCAAGGCAGCCAATTTACCGAATACGGATCTGAAAGGCTTAAGTTCCTGGGCCGCAGCTTTTTCTGAGGAATCAGGGCGAGCTAGCAAGGGTTCGGCGGGGGTCTGGCTATCGATGATCATGCCTGGCATCGAATCCGTGGTATCCGCTGAGATTTCCGTAGAAGATTCTGCACGCTGGACACGAACCGCCATTGCAATCCGACAGTACCAAAACCAAAAAGGGAAATGGCCCGCTCGCCTTAGAGACTTGGAGGAGATCGGGTTGACGGTAGAGGATTATTCGAACGCCAACGAAGAGGTGTTCGGATACGAAGTCGATGGCAACACAGCTTACATTTGGACCGCGGAACACTCAACGCTACCCGCAAAAAATCGAATTCGGCCAACAAGACCCATGGCTTCGGAGCATTCAAACGGCGCCCAGTCCGGCGTAGACTCGCTATATTATGTTTTGAAATTGCAATAGTGTCGAACAATTGTCTCAATTGTTCACGCCCTGCGTCTCTATCCCTAATAACATCCTTCGGCACATCTTCTCGAACCGGGCGTGCGGTTTCGTTGGACCAAGAACGCATGAACTCACTTCAAAGCAGTTGGGACAACTGCTTCACTCTAGTGTGTCTAAACTCTAAATCACTTTACATCCTTGGCTTTCAAATTCCGTTTTGCCCATTCGTCTACTACTCCAACCAGCATCTCAGCCGCTGGTTCACCACTTGGTACTTGGCGTAGGTTGTGTTCGACTCCTAGTAGCTTTTTGAATTCTCCTTTTCCCTGCTGTTTTCGATTCGCGATGGAAGCGAGAAATTCGTGGTCTTCGGCAGAAGTAACGATGTCGCCATCTCCCCAAATGGAAAACACGGGGCCATCAAATGCTTCCCAAGCCTCAGCCACATTGGTCTTGCAAAGTTGCTGAAAGAACTTGTAGTGAATTCCTGAGAAGTATTTGCCGTCGGACCAATTTTGTTCGACCCATCCGATCAGTTCGGGATGGCGTTCTGCGATATCGTCTGGCGCCATTTTTTCATAGCCTAGGTAATGCCAGCCTGCAGATTGAAGCACAAAAAAGTTGATTGGAAGAACATGGCGTTTTGAATAGATGGGTTTCAACGAAGAGTTGCGAAGTAAAAACAAGACACTCAACGTTGTAGTCACCGATAGCCAGTAACTCATTGTGACCTAGAGTAGAACAATTGTCCCAATTGTTCCCAAGCTGCGTCTCCATCCCAAATCACAACCTTCGGCACATATCCTCGGATCGAGCGTGCGATAATGTTTAACCGAGAACGCGTGTACTCACTTCAAAGCAGTTGGGACAACTGCTTTACACTAGACTAAACCAACAAGCCCCACGCCCCGTTTCAGCAACGCTGTAAAGTATTTCAGGACGGCTGGGGCTTGCCCCTCCGTCCGCAGCTTTGGTGTTCTAGATTCATGCCGCTCGACCACGCACCTCCGGATTCGTTGCACCGCCAAAGGCGGTGCAACGAATCCGGAGGTGTCATTTTCATCACGCGGTCAATTAGAACACCAAAGCGGTGTCCGGTCGGGACGAGCCCGAACCGGACAAAGCATTCGCGATTTGATCGACTAACTAATCAACGACGACAATAGAACGGGGCCCTCGATTTGTGAAAGCACAAATGGCACAGTGATTGTCGCATTGGGACGTTTGCTGTTGCATTCAACTTGCCAGCCGATCGAGATCAAGTTTCCATGGACACTGATCGGCCCGCGAGGCAATTGACACTGGAAGCTTCGCTCGCCACTCTTGGTGTCCGGGCTCCATTCTTCTTCGAACACAATATCCAAGTCGTCCGTTCCTTTGCCCGATGTTTGCCACGAAACGTCCAATTCCATTTTGCTCGGAACCGAATCGAAATCCCAAACGACCGAACCTTTGAGCCATTGGCCTGGACGAATGACGGTTGCTTCGAGCTTGATTTGGAGCGGCATGTTATTGGCTGTCGTTTCTGGCTTTTGGTTCAGTGTTGGCTACTGAGTGATCATGCGAACAATGGGTGTATCGCGGAATTTGCCGACGCTCATGTTGGCTCCGCCGATGATCGCAAAGGCTTTGTCCGAGATTGGAACAATCCGATGAAAGAATCGACCGGTGGGGATTTGGCCAATGATATCCCAGCCATTTTTGCTATCGTTGAATCGCTGGATTGCCCCATCAACGGTGCATACAACGAGTTGGTCGCCAACCTCGGCTGCTGCCGTTCCAAAGCCAGTCAACGGTACGCCGGCTATAGGTGAAACCGTGCTCCAGCTATTTGATTTGGGATCGTAAATGCAGGTTTCGGTGGTCGTTTCCGTATTCTCATTCATACCGCCAATTACGAAAACGCGATCCTTGTGAGCTGCAACCGCAACGGCACGACGCTGGAATGGAGGAGCAGCAATCGGTTCCCAGCCCTTCTTGGTGTTTTCGAGAGGAAGCCGCCAAGCAGTTTTGTGCCACTCGGTTTCTTCGGAATTCCCTTTCATGTTCCATCCACCGATGGCGTACAGATAACCATTCAAAACAATGGCGTCCATCGAGGACCGAGGCTCCGGCAAACTGGGTAGGTCGGACCACTTGCCCGCAGCGAGATCGTATTGTTGAACGTTGGATTGGGAAACAAGGTTGCCCTTCTCTCCCTTTGCATTTGTGGCTGTAAAGCCGCCAACGAGAATGACGCTGTTTCCGTGTGATACCAACGCGTTCCCCTGGACTCTCGCTCCCTCAGTAATCGCTTCCCATCCTTTGTTGTTCTTCAGGTCGAGACGAACGAGCTTGTTGAACTGTTGGTCGTTGGAATAAGAATGGGCACCGCCTGTGTTTCCACCGTAGGCATAAATCGCATCCTTGTAGTGTGTCGCGCCGAAACTAGTGATGGCTTCTGGCAAAGCGCCTAAGGATTCTTTTTCCTCGGGGACAAAAGACGCGACCTTCAAATTGGGCACAATGAAGCTAACAGTGGTGTAATGCGTTACGGCCTGATAGTCCACACCATCAAGTTGGCCGGGTGTCTCGTCGGTCTCAAGGCAACGCACTGCGTAAACGCCAGGAACGAGAGTGTCGGCGGAGGCTTTGCCACTTTCATCGGTCTTGAGGGTGCGATGATTTTCACCCGAGTACAACTCGATCTCAAATCCCTTGACTGGCTGTCCATTTTTCAAGAGTTCAATTTCGAGTTTCTGGCCGTCAAAAGTTGGGCGGACAACAAGGCCCTCGGTTTCCATGTGGACACTGTCCCTGTCCTCCATACCGATTCGTTCACAAGTGACGCTAAGTGCGGTGTAGATGAGCAGTTTTTTTTCATCCGTGCCTCGCACGCCGTAAGTGTGATTCAAGCGCCAGGCTGTTGCGCTTTTTGAGGTGGCTCCGAGTACTTTTTGGTCATCCGAAAATGCAAGCGACTCTGTCTGTGATTCCTTGTCACCTCGAAACGCTTGGAGCTTAACGCCAGCCAGTTTCTGGAGAAGTTTTGGGTTGTCCGGTTGAGGTCCTTCGCTGAAATACAGCTGAACCGTCGAGCCGCTTTCGTCTTGTGGGACTAGCCAGAGAAAGTGCCCGAGTGCAGCATTTCCCAAAAAGGCGCAAAGAGCAAAGGAAAAGACACCGACCGATACCCGATTTACCAACATGCTGAAACCTTGTTCCGAGAACGCAAAAAACTCGAGAGGAATCGTGACTTAACTAGGCAATAATAACCAATCTTGGCGTGAAATCGGATTGGTTTCCTTCGATCAGTATAACGAATGCAAGCCTGCGGATACATGGAGACTTCCCACTTTCCTGAGGCCCCAATGGGATTGGAGGCCTCTCAAATTCTTTTGGGAATTGCTTGCAATTTCAACGGGATTGCGAGGCTCCTGCCGAGCTAGATGGGTAAATGGCTCGGCGGGAGCCTTGCCCCACCGCTGTAAACATGTTTCCAACGAGTTTACCTAAGTCATTCATTGCTCGGGAGGGTGAGGCTCCTGCCGAACCTTTGCACCGTTGGCTCGGCAGGAGCCTCGCCCTCCCTAAGGTTTTCAATGAAATTGACTTTGCAAAGATGTTTACAGGGGTGCCCTCGCCCTCCCGTTTTCCCCAAGCGCTTTGTTGATTACCAGAGTGTTCCTTCATTGCGCAAAAAAACGGAGGACGTTACTCCCCCGTTTTGTGCATTCATTGGAATGTCGTAAGGCCCAAACTAGACTTTTTCGCCCGGTTTGGGTTCGATGCGAGGCATGGATTCGACGACTTTGTCAATCAGTCCGTACGCACAAGCTTCTTCTGGATCAATGAATCGGTCCCGGTCGGTATCCTTTTCGATCTGGTCGAGACCTTGTCCGCAGTGGTGGATGAGGATTGCG
>JAPLNL010000039.1 GCA_026692905.1 Planctomycetota bacterium | reverse complement strand
TTGCACCGTTGGCTCGGCAGGAGCCTCGCCCTCCCTAAGGTTTTCAATGAAATTGACTTTGCAAAGATGTTTACAGCGGTGGCCTCACCCTCCCAAATTGAATTGGACGGCTCAGATCAGATATGCAGCCCCCTAGAATCCCTGCGATTTCGAGGGAATTCTAGCCAAATGCCTGGAATAACACGGCTAAACCGCAACCTCTAAGCGATCCGCAGTAGCTTCAGGCGTGACAATTCCCTGGAATTCAAGTAAACTTTGGAGTTGTAAACCAACCTCTACTCATTTGGCACACTAATGGCACAACCGGATACGGCAACGACAACCACAGTACTTTCTCAGCAAACGCTTGCCGATAGCGTGGAATGTGCAAAGCTCGCAGCCCGTGCTGCAGCCGAAAACAAGGGTCAGGACATCCTCGTTTTGGACCTATCCAAGCAGACGAGCATCTTCGACTGCTTCGTGATCGCAACGGGTACAAGCCGCCGGCAATTGCAGGCGATTGCAGAAGAAATCCATCGCGTTTTCAAAGCCCGCGGCGAATCGCGATTGAGCGTAGCAGGCTATGACGAAAGCCGCTGGATCGCCTTGGATTACGGCAGCGTTGTCATCCATTTGTTCGACGAAGAGTGCCGCAAGTTTTACGACTTGGAAGGTCTCTGGGCGGACAGCACGCGAATCGATTTGACCGAAACCTTGCGAGACTTGAATGCCAAGGCCAGCTTCTAAGTAAAAGGATTAAGAATCTGATGGCGATATCGATCGAGTACTTATTGTGGCTTCTGCCGATTCTCGTTGCCGTCTCCTTGGTCATGGCAGCCACACGCCACGAGCGCAACGAAAAGATCCTTGCGCAAGCTTGGCAAACCGGCTTGTGGACACTCAGCTTCCTCGGCGCGATCGCCGCAACACTCTGGTTTGCTATGTTCTGGATCGGCTAGTGTAAAACGATTGTCCTCAAACACAAAAGTGTAAAACGATTGTCCTCAATCGTTTAGGCGCTGAGATCCACATGCTTCTTTGCTGATTTAACGTACCGTCCCAGATCGCCTAGACATCACTAAAAAGTCGACTATGAAAAACATCGTAAGCAGGATCCGGCTTGACTACGGGGAAAAAGGAATGGACTCAATGGATGAGATTCTGCTGGAGGGTGTGGGAAGTGAGTTCCTCGGAGAAACATCAACCAATTGGCTTAATGAGTGGGACCATCATTTAGCAACCGTCGAATCCAAAGGTATAACCCACCATGTGATCCCGGTTGGTTCCTATTCAATGGCGATACACGAAACCGCAGTTTCTGTTCTTGGCCGGTTTTTCAATAGCCACGAACTGCTGCCAATCAAGTTGTCGTTGGACAGTAAGACAGGGAAGCAGGTTTGTCGGGCTTGAGATTTGAGGATAAGAATTGCTTCCTGGTTTGAATGTAAGCAAATTGCCGCACTCGAATGCTAAAGTGCCCAATCTAAGGCGAAACCAATTTGACAAAACCTTTATGACAGCTTCCCAACATCGAAGGCCTCAGTCTCTTTTGTTGAGAATGTGATCATTGATTGAGAAGGAGCTGCACAAGGTTTGGCTCTTGCCAGCGAAGTCCCCAACTGGCAAAGCTCTCCAACCTCCCGAAGTCGACTTGTGATGGCCTCGCTTGACATATCGACGACGAATGCTCTTTGAGGTTTTTCGTGACGGTTTTTACTTTCGTTCATCGGGTTCAAATCCAAGTCGTTTTATGTCAATCAGATCAATGTCTCGCCCGGCAGCCCGCTTCATCTCAACAAGGCCGTCCACGGAAACGGTACATATGCTAAGTCCATCCCAGTCGAACCATTGTCGGCGTTGCCAGGCAATAGTATCCAATCTCTTTGGCACAAGCAAATCAAGAATTCTAAAATTTGGCCCATCCGTCTTTATGACTCGATAAACATCGGAATCGGCAAATGGGATTCGTCCCGATTCGTCAAGAAACCCGGCCATGGCAGCGACCACTCGAGCACGTTCCAATGACTCTGCCGTGATCAAAAAGTCAATATCCTTGGTGAAGCGAGGGTAGCCATGAATCGCAACCGCCGGATCAGGTCCGATATGTCGACAAACCGACGTGATTCATCGTCCTGTGCGCACAGTATCCCAACACTCGCGTGAACGACCAAGAAACCAACAAGAAAATGGATTGGCGATTGAAACATCATCACAATGGTATTGATCCGGAAAAGGGTACAAATCGCAAATCATGCACACCCCAACTGAAGTTTCGTATATTATCTGCATCTATTCAAGTGGAGCGAGCGGTCTTCGCCTGACTTCGACGATTCAACACGCGTATAGTCCTGCAGCCCGGTTCAAGTCGCCGGCTTGATGTACACGGTTACAGAAGTTGGCATCTCGCGTCGCGTGCTAGGCCTATCGACGTGCTTGATCAAGTCAATTAGACGCTATTGACTACGGCTTTCCTGAACTCCTGACAACGATGGTTTCGAAAGGAACGCCCTGAATCGTTCGATGGGACCTCTACGTTCCTCTTTCGTTGCGTAATACCAATAGCCAAACTCTTCGTTGAGCTTCTTATCAAGTAAACTTTCGACGGCCGTTTGCGTGAACTGGCGATTCATAAGGTATTCGTCATCGAGCATGTTCGCCAACGCCGGTAGGACCCATTGAGCGTTTTCTCTCGCCATCGCGGAAGCTGCAACGAGTCGTGTTGCGGGGTGTTCCGATTTCAGCCAGCCAAGTCCAACGGATTCCTTGCGACTCGGATACGCTTTTGCAATCTTAGCGGCGTCATAGGTGCGGCCGTACCATGTATTCAAATGGTCTAGGGTCCAGTCGATTGGTTTTTCTAAATGGCAGAGATTGCACGCATTGGGCTGATTCTCATGGATCATTTCGGCATTGGTTGGCGAGAAGATCGTGTGGGTGCGAACGACGTCCTGCATGCCTTCGTTGATGTGCGGCATATGACAATTCATGCATCGGTCACCGCTGCTACCAGACGCATGATGAGTATGACTTAGACGGACATCCGCTTGATTGAACCGGTCATGGCACTTTAAGCACGACAAATCATCTTGATCTGGGGTTTTCGGCCATTTCTTGCCAGTCGGTTTATGAGGGTCGTGGCACTGGGTACACGTCAATTGTGTGTAACACTTTCCTTTCATCGCGTCGGTGTGTTCGGTCGAGTTCCAAGTTGCCATGCCTCCTGCGTACGTCGGGCGAGCTCCG
Organism: Planctomycetota bacterium; assembly: GCA_026692905.1. GTDB lineage: Bacteria > Planctomycetota > Planctomycetia > Pirellulales > Pirellulaceae > JBKCUI01. Next base: position 48,350 of record JAPLNL010000039.1, on the reverse strand, counting down.
ACATGACAACGGGCGCAGGTACTGTTGATGTTCTTGGCTGTTCGCCCCAAATCTTTTTCGGCAGGGTCTGTCTGGACATAAAGATCAGGGCTTTGAGGCAAAAACGCTGGCTTGGATTCTTTGTTGTCGGCATGAAAGCTACAACCTAGGTGACATGCTTCGCAACTGATGCCTAAAGTAACCGCTTTGTCCTTGGCCTCCGAAGCGATGAACTTGCTAGTCTTGGATTTGAGTTCCTCCGAAGGAAAACTTTCTGGCGACGCTTTGCCGTCCCAAAAATCAGGACGTGAATGCGCCAAGTAGTTGCTCATCGAAAAAAAGGCGGGTTCGGTCAGTGAAGCCCCGATGGTCTCGGGAAATCGAATCAACATATCGGCCAAAGGAAAAGTCGTATGACAAAAGTTACACGCTTTCGCGTAGGTGAGCGGCAATGGATCGTCCGTAGCAAAGAGACCTCGGGAACGACTCACTTCAGCGCTTCTGACCTCCGGTCCGCTGTCGGTGGGTTTAAGGTCGATAGCGCTTTCCCAACGGATCGATTCGGCCTGCTCGTCGTGGACATGCACGATGGGAACCCAAGCTTTTCGGTCAAGCCAAAACCCGAATGGGAGCACTTGATCTTCGCGATAGTAAGGGTGATCCGCGGCTTCGCTTCCTTTTAGCCCCTTTCCAATATAGTACTGGTAGTATCTTGAACCGATGGTTTGGGTAATTTCGAAGAGTCGCGAAAGCTCACCTCGATCATAACTCATCAGGAATCGGTCTCCCTCGCGAAAGAAACGGCCTATCCCGCCTTTGTATTCAATGGTGGCTTCCCCAGTGAAATCCCCAAACACGGTCGATTCCGTTGCTAGTGCGTTCATCCACCTGTGCGGATGCCGCGACCAGTCGTCGTAGTTTGATTGATGGCACTCCTTGCATCGATCAGGACCTGAATAGTCCGAGGGAGTAATATTGCTGGTAGAGGATGTCGGCTGGAGTTGCATCATCAGATCGGACCGGATTGTGTCCCAGGCCAACGTCAAATTCCCTTTTTTCATGTAGCGATTCGAGGTGGAAGGTTGCTTGCTGTCTTTGTTCTTTGCGGTCGGTAACTTAGGAAATGGAACGGCCGTCTCTGGTTCGTCGTCCCATAGCGGGGGACCGAAGAGATAAGCCAAACCACCCAACGAGAAAACCGCTAAGACAACGAAAAAAGCCGTGCCCATCGCGCTCGTAGGAACAACGGACCTTGATCCGGAACTTTGCAACGGACTCGATTTTTTGGTTTCGCGACTTCGTTGAGATGCCATCTTTGGCAAAATCCTCATATAAGCTTCTAAATAATCAGTGAAGGCTATGCACTTCACTTTGGACAAGTCGTTTCTTCAACGCTTAGGTTTACGGTCTCGCCCAGTGCACGACTCTCGGTACGATCTATGATAACATGCGGATTCGTGGTGTCGCGTGATCGCGACTCAAGTTAGAATAGTAGGCTGGGAACAAACTAGCTCCTGACTTGAAAATCTATCGAATACTAGAAAGTGGATAAAGAAACGATGTCGTTAGAATCCGATCGTGATGCCGTTCTCGAATTGACCCAGAAATTGCTTGTCGCAATCACAGCAGGAGATTGGAATACTTATGCCGACATCTGCGATGAATCGCTCACGTGTTTCGAACCGGAAGCACTCGGCAATCTCGTCGATGGGCTTGAGTTCCATAACTATTACTTTAATTTGCCTGCCAGTGGGACGCCAACACCCGTTCAGTCTACGATCGTTGCTCCGCACATTCGCATCATGGGTGACGTAGCCGTAATCGCTTACATCCGGCTAACACAACGCATCAATGACGGTAAGCCCGTATCCTCGGCAATGGAGGAGACTAGAATATGGCACCGTCAACAAGGTAAATGGAAACACGTTCACTTCCACCGAAGTCCCGCTCGCTGAAATCCAAACCATGCATCCCTTAGGTTTTTTGCGGGTTACGGCAGCTTCTACTCCTACCCAGGTTGCCAACCCGGCGGCAAATAGTCGAGCTATTCAAGCTGCCATTAAGTCCTTTCCCGATTCCGATGTGATCGTTTTTGGCGAGTTGTGCTTGAGCGGCTATACGTGTGGCGAACTGTTCACTCAGAACGTGCTCTTGGACGCTTGCAAGACGGAATTGATCGCTCTTTCGCTTGTCGTTCAAAGCAAACAATTGATTGTTGTCGGCTTGCCCATTTCGCTCGATGGAAAACTCTTTAACGTCGCGGCGGTACTATGCAACGGACGCATCCTCGGGATTGTGCCCAAGCAACATTTGCCGACGTACCAAGAGTTTTATGAGGGCCGTTGGTTTCAGTCGGGGGCTGGCAAACATAATTCGCAAATAACATTGACCATCACTGGCGAGAAGGTCGTGGTTCCATTTGGAACCGATTTGCTCTTCGAATGTGGTGGCGCAAAGGTGGGTGTTGAGATATGCGAAGACCTTTGGGTCCCGATTCCCCCAAGCGCCTGTCAAGCGATTGCGGGAGCAAACGTGTTGCTCAATTTGTCGGCAAGCAACGAAACAGTTGGTAAGGGGTTCTATCGCAAGCGGCTGGTGACAACTCAGTCGGGAAAGTGCATTGCGGCCTATGCATATGCAAGCGCAGGACCATCCGAGTCGACTACCGATTTGGTCTTCGGCGCCCACTGTTTGATTGCTGAAAATGGATCGCTGCTGGCGGAGTCGGAGCGTATCGGAACAGGGTTACCACTAACCGACGCTTCTCGCGCCGATGGCGTTGTCAGTTTCGCGTCCAGCGACATAGACCTCGATCGCTTGGATCATGACCGACGGGTCTTCGGCACAATGCACCAAAGCTTAAACCCGGAGCTTCAGTTCCCATTTCGTCGCGTCCCTTTCGAGTTGGAAAGGGAGGCGGCGCCGCTCATTCGCCACATCGATTCGCACCCGTTTGTACCCCAAAACAAAGCAGAACTCGACGAACGCTGCGACGAGATTTTTGAAATCCAATGCGCCGCTTTGGCAAAGCGAGTCTCCATGCTTGGCAAAGACACTCGCCTTTACATCGGTGTTTCAGGCGGGCTCGATAGCACGTTAGCTCTCATCGTTGCGGCCAAAATGTTCGAAGCCATGGGCTGGGACGCGACTCGTTTGATAGGCGTAACGATGCCTGGGTTTGGCACTACGGATCAGACCAAGAACAACGCGACACGACTGATGGAGCTTCTCGGCTTGACGATGGAAACGATCGACATTCGCGAAAGCTGCTTCCGCACTTTTTTGGATCTCAAGCACCAGCCATTCGGCATTTCACTTGAGGGGAAAAACTGGCGATCGTTGCAAGAGGAACTAGAGCGACTTCCGGACGAAAACCGAAACGACCTGGTCTTCGAGAATGTCCAAGCCAGAATGCGAACGATGCTGCTCATGAACAAAGGATTCGTGATCGGCACCGGTGACTTGTCCGAGTCAGCATTGGGCTGGTGTACGTACAATGCAGACCACATGTCCATGTACAATGTGAACTGCTCGGTCCCAAAGACTCTGGTGCAGTTTCTCGTTCGACATGCAGCCATGAGCCGATTCGATGGCGACGTGCGCAAGGTGTTGCTGAATATTGCCGACACTCCGATTTCGCCAGAATTGTTACCGCTCGCAAAAGACAAATCGATGCACCAAAGCACGGAGGGCACGATTGGCCCTTATGAGTTGCACGATTTCTTTTTGTATCACTTTGTTCGCGGTGGTTCTTCACCTAGCAAAATATTGCTTCTAGCGAAACACGCCAATTTCGAACGCACCTATCCAGCAGAAGAAATCGCAAAGGTCCTAAATACCTTTTTGCGACGATTCTTTGCCGCCCAGTTCAAGCGAACGTGCGTACCGGACGGCCCCAAAGTGGGAACGGTTTCGTTGTCACCGCGAGGCGATTGGCGTATGCCGACCGATGCTGATGCTGCGTTGTGGCTTAGATAGTCGAAGCATTTTTTGAAAAGCATACGTGCGAGATTGGTTTGAAAACCCGAGGCGTGAGTTTTGAAAGTGCGCAAATCAGGCCTGAAAGGCCGACATATCCCTAGGCGTGGCTGATAAGCCTCGGTGCAAAGCACAATCGAGAGACGAGCCCCGAAGGGCCGAAGGGGCGACACATGATCGAGCGTGTCGGCCCTTCGGGCCTTGAAATCCTTGGGATTAGCAAGTCCGGTGCCTCACGCCGCCTCACGCCACCGGCAAAGGATGTGTCGAGCCTTCGGCCCTCAAGACAAATGTGAATTTTTGATTGATCTCTTTCGTTTGTCACCGCCTTATTGGGCCTGCAACTAGGCAACATGGTGGGGTGACTTAGAATGGGGACCTTTGCCTTTCGTCGTTTCCCTCCATTTTGATTTTGCAACTTCATGAACTATCGAAACTACTCGCTGGCCTTAACGGCCCTTTCTCTATTGGGCTGTTCCAACCTCGCCGCACAGGAAAAAAAGGCAGAAAAGGTAGTCGAGAAAGTGGACAGCCCAAAAATCCCAACTCCAGAAGAGATGGCCTCGTTCGATCGAATCGCACGGTTGCAGGCAGAGGCGATTGCGTCTAGGACTGCAAGCTGGGGACACTGGGGGAACCGCCCCAGTAGCTACAGCGCTTGGACAAACCATTCCAATCGACTTATCCCTGTCTACGTCTTTGGCGGATCGTTCGATAGCTATATGGGGTCCGGAAGCATCTACCGAGATTCGGCGAGGCTTGAAGGTTTGTTTGGCCGCATGCCCACCAATACGGTTCGAGCAGATGCTCCCTATGCCGATCAAACGGATGTCTATCGGCTACAACGTACAGCCACCGAGACACTTGGAAAGAAGTACGTTTTCCTGGTGGTGTTTGACGGAATGGATTGGCAAACCACGCAGGCCGCTGCCATCTACAAGTCGAACAAGGTCGGATACACAGAAGGCAAAGGAACTGGCCTGCTGTTTCAGGATTACAGCAAATGCAAAACGGACTTCGGATATGTTGTCACTTCGCCGTATGGCGATGAAGTCGAAACGGATGTTGATGCTCAATTGAACACGAAACCGGTAACCAAATTCGGCGGCTATGATTCTCGCCTGGCTGGTTCGTTTCCGTGGCAAACAGAACTCGACACCGAGTACCCAATCGGCCGATCGAAGATTTCAGAACATGCGTACACCGATTCATCGTCGTCTGCAACGTCGCTGACCGCTGGAATCAAGACAATCAACGGCGCTCTCAACGTGGACTACAAACTCAACCCAGTCGAAACGATTGGGCAATGGTTGCAGAGGACCAAGGGGTTTGCCGTAGGAACAGTGACCAGCGTTCCGATAAGCCATGCCACCCCCGCAGCAGCTTATGCTCACAATGTTAGCCGGGATGACTATCAGGACTTGACCCGCGATATGCTTGGACTGCCAAGCGTATCGCACAGATCGACACCGCTGCCAGGTCTCGATGTTGTCCTGGGTGGTGGCCATGGCGAGGAGACAGTCGACGGAAAAGGCCAAGGCCAAAACTTCATCGCGGGCAACCGATACTTAGCAGATGAAGACCGCAAGCTCGTGGATGTCAGCACCGGCAATCCGTCTGCAAAGTACGTGGTTGCCCAGCGGACGCCTGGTGCAAAGGGGGCTGTGTTGCTCGCTGAGGCAACTAAAAAAGCGGTAGCGAACAAGAGGCGTCTGCTTGGGTTCTTCGGAGTCAAGAAGGGGCACTTGCCGTTTCGAACCGCCGACGGCGACTACAAACCAGTATTGGATGTAAAAGACGCGGAAGTCTATTCGCCAGCGGACTTAGACGAGAACCCGACCTTGGCCGAAATGACGCAAGCCGCCATCGACGTTCTGCAAGAGGACAAGGATGGGTTCTGGCTAATGGTTGAGGCGGGCGACGTCGACTGGGCCAATCACAGCAACAACATCGACAATTCGATTGGTGCCGTTCTGAGCGGGGAGTTAGCGCTAGAGAAAATTTTTGGCTGGATTGAAGCTCGCAATGCGTGGGAAGAATCGCTTGTGATCGTAACCTCGGACCATGGTCACTATCTGCATTTACTACAACCAGAAGTTTTGACTAGCAAGTAAGCTGATGCGTTGGGAGCTGACTACTCCGGCAGGGCCGCGTTGACTTCGGATTGCAAGATGTGTTCTTGCTCAATGCGTAGATTGTATTGGCGACAGTGCAGAAACGCTTCGACTTCGTTTGGCTCCAACTCGGCAGGTATGTCGGGCTGGTGCCCTGTTCCTGGGGTTGCAAGATGCTCGAACCGACGTAGGGTATCTAAGTCCATTAGAATGCTTCTCGTCTTGGGATAACGTCGGCGGAGCATCGCGAGAATCTCGAATCCCTGGACATCGAGATCGCCCCAGTAAATGATTGGAGAACTCGCGATCCAGGGAATATCAAACAGTTGCGTGATGCCCATCCCCATTCCAAAGAATGCGATGCAGCGCGAGATCGAGGGCAACGTCAACAACGTGACTTGGTTTTCGACCATGACGATTCTCGCGTTCGAAATCGGCAAATTCGCTATTTCTTGAGGTGGCACCGAAAGTTCCGACGTAAAGAGCCTGAGTTCTGCCTGCAATTCGGGATCGAGAATGCGAATCAGTATATGCTTGCGGAAATAGCGGAAGCCGTAACGCTGCTCGAAGTTGCGAGGGTCACAACTGCAATCGATCGATTCATCGGGCAAGAGAATGTCTAGCCATTCTGTGAGCAATGCTTTGTTCTTTTGTATCAGCTTGGTGGGTACCGGCAATGGTAGCTCACGAGCAAAACATTCCGGCCTAGGATTGCGAATAAGAAACTCCGTGACCAATATCAACGCATCGAGCGAATCCAACTCGACGAGCTTCGACCAGTTTCGTACTAGCCAAGAGTCAAGTTCCGGTAGCCGTTCTCGGACGCTTTGAACACGACTTTCGAGACATCGGAACTCTTTCTGCTTGCCTATCAATTCGAGCAAATCTGGGAATGAGTCGATCGTGATGGCTGTGGGAAATTCGTTTTCACCGAACTTGCGGGAGTTGCGGTTGTCCCAGGCCACAGAATAGCCATAGCCGATCGATTCCTTGGCCCCCGCTCTCAATTGGTACACAGAGTGGACGTTTTCGGAGTGGACATTCGAGAGTTTCAAATTGACCGGTATTCGCCACGGAAAAGATTGGTCAGCCGTTCCAGCCAGCCAAGCATCCACGGCCCGTGGGTAGAGACGAATGGCTTTTTCCCGAATTTCGGCTGGGGAAATCATAGTGTGAGTAGTGGCGATGCATGCTGTAGCAGGTAAGCGGATTGGGTCCTCCATTCTAACGAAAATGGGATGCTGAGTGACCACATTTTGAGTGGCCGTTACGTGCTGAGTGACCAACGCGTGTCGTGCAGCTAAAACAGCCTGGAGGGCGGCACATTCCTGCCAGCGGCGTGAGCCGCCGGAGCACTGTTAACCTGATAAGAGTTGCAGCACCTTATCTAATGACGTTGCTCCCCTCGCCATTCATTCAACAAAATGAAATGACCACCATGGCGATTCGAGTTTTTGCGACGCCTTAGATGCAAAACAGGACGTGATTCCTGACCGGTTCCTAAGTATTCATTGAGGCTCAAGTGCTCTACACGTTTTGCGTATCCTCCAAGCCATTTCCACCGGTAGAAGTCCCGAAAATAGTCGCCGGAATAGAACGGATCTGACACATCATGAAAAATGGTGCCTAATTCTCATCGATCGCCATCGCTTCGGCTCACCAGGACGCCGGTCAACAAACATGAATTTTGTTTGCTGCAATCGTTTGCCCCGATACTTTTGTCGCCACGTGTTGAGCGAGTTGTTTGCTATGGTAGGAACCTACCGTTCCTTCCAAAACCAACCCACTATCCAGCATCGTCACACGAAGATCGCAAACGCTGAAGCCGAATTGCGATTGCAATATTGAATCGATTTTGTCTGCTAGTTCATCTAAATCCATTCGGAAATTTTCCGAACGTATTTGGACGCTTTCTGGTCTTGCGGTGATCAGGCTTATTTTCATCATCTTGGCACAACCAGTTCCCCACCTTCGTTTTCCCAGCGTTCGATGGCTTTTCGCCTCGCCGCGTCACACGCGACTGACGCAACGCCCCAACGTGGGCGTTGCACGATGGCCGTTGATTCTCGCAAGTTGGCGTTCCATTGCAAAATCGCAGGAGTGTCCGCGTTATTGTGCTGATAGCCGCCTAAAACGAATTTCGGAGTCCTCTAGGTTTAGCGCCACGTTTTTCTCAGCGGTCACATCAAACACCGCAAGCATAGCGCGAACGGGGCGACGATTGCTCCCCTCCCCTTCGAAATAGATTTGTTTACGAACTCGCAACCAATGGACATCTTCGTTCGGCCAAATGACGCGGTGGTCCATCGCAAACCAGCCGGGTCCCTCTGGCGACAGCGAATCGGCGATCCGAATGGCCAACTCGGCTTGGTCATCCGGATGAAACGTCGCATGCACCGTTTCTCGCGGTACAGTGAGAAAGTTTTGGGCTAATCCAAACAGTCGCGCCGCGTCTGCCGATAGATGATTCAGTCCGGTTTTGTAGTCGACCTCTGCCAACGCCAAGCCCGCTATTTCAACGCCTATAGCAAGTCTCGATTCACTCTCATGAATCGCTTTTTCGTTGAGGACGCGATCTGAGATATCCCGGATGGAACTGGAGATCAGTAAGCCACTGTCCAGGACGATCGGACTCAATGCAATCTCGACTGGGAACACGCTTCCATCCTTCCGGACCGCGGTGAGCTGACGCCCTTTTCCCATTTTCCGAGCAAGCGGCCGTGCCGAGAAATCCTCCCGCAATTGCACGTGGTGAGCGCGAGCACTCGCTGGAATGAGGATCTCAACTCTGTTGCCAATGAGTTCGATCGACTTGTAACCAAAAAGCCGTTGCGTCTCTGCATTTACCAAAACGATTTTCCCTAATTGATCGACAATCACCATGGCATCTGGGGCCGATTCCAGGAGCGATCTAAATTTTTCTTCGCTTTCTTTCAAGGCGATTTCGTACTTTTTGCGATCGGTCAGCATGGCAAAGCGGTCGATTGCGTTGTCGATCGCGTAAATAAGGTTTTCCACCGTCATGGAATCCTTTTGTAAAAAATCTTGCGCACCTTTTCGCAACAGTTCTTTTCCCACCAAACGATCTGAGCCAGTGAGAACGACAATAGGGTACGACAGCAGTTCATGACCATCGTATAAAGCAGGCAGCATCGTACACGCATCCAAATCCGGCATTTGGCAGTCCAGTAGTATGCAGTCAAATGGTGTGTCGGAAGTCTCCCGAACTTGTTCCAACGCGGTCTTGCCCAACTCCGCCTCATAGAACTCGTATGGACGATTCGATCCGCTCAGAATCATTTTTCGCAAGTTGGCTCGACAGACAGGATCTTCGTCGACAATCAGTATTCTGCGAAGGCTATTTGTCATGATATGTGTGTTCCTTCGAGAGCTAGGCAAGTAGGCCGAGCAAGAAATTGAGATGATGTGTCAAATTGGAATTTGACTTCTGATTTGTCCATCGATTCAGGGAACAGCCATAGACTCAGCGTTTTGAACGTTTCGTTTGCGCTGACAACGATTTCATCGTCTTGATTCATAGGTTCGGCGTTCTTGATTAAGAACAATCGAAACGTTTGCCATTGAAACGCGATGTTGGTCCCATAGCCATGGAAGAAAGCGGCCCCCGTTTCGGGGCCAAGCCCCAGATTGGCGAGCAGATGCTTGCTGATGATTTGACCACCCAGAGTTGCGCCTTCGATCGCGTAGAGACACCCGAGCACCTGGGCTGGCGTGTTGAGCTTAGGCAAATTCGTACAACGTTCCGTCAACGCAAACCCTTTGCCAATCGCTCGAAGGTCTCTTTCCAGAAGCGGGACCTTCGCGCGTTCGATGCAAAGATATTCCTGGTCTGGCCAATAAACTTCGATTTTGGTTCGAAGCAGGTTTTCAAGCGGAGCGTAGTACCCCAAAAGTCGATTGAGGAGTTGGTTGTACGTTGTAAGCGATATATTCGGATCCAGCACCGGCATCAGAGACTCGATTGCAGCATGGTTTCGCGAGGTCTCGGCTCGCAGTCGTTGAAGGATCATAATCGTTTTCGTTCCTTGAGCGAAATACAGTCTAATTGAAATTTGTCTTCGATAGCGGAACGGCGCAAGCCGTCCGGTGTCATTGAGTTTTTATTTTCAATGGGCAGCTTGCGATGGTACGCTAAGATTTTCCGCGACGCTGGCGAGTATTTTTCGAACCTGCTCCAACCTCGCAGGTTTGATAAGGTGGTGATTGAATCCAGCATCCATCGAAGCTTGCCGATCCGATTCTTGGCCATAGCCCGTCAAGGCAACCAGAACGACATTGCTGAGTGATGGCTGTTTGCGAATCTGCTTGGCAACTTCATATCCGTTCAAACCTGGCAAGCCGATATCGAGCAAGACAACATCGGGAATCGTCTCGGTGGCAATTTGGATCGCAGTCTGCCCGTCATGTGCCGTTTGCACTTCATTTCCCGACTCCTTTAGCAGCATCGAAAAGCTTAAAACAGTATCGACATTGTCATCAACCACAAGTATCCGCAGCGGTTTGTGGAGTTTGGTAGTAGTGGTGATTGGAACCTGAGACGCAACGGTTTTGGGCACCTCCACTGGAAGCCGAACCACAAACTCGCTTCCATGCCGTAGCGTGCTGAAAACTTCGATGGTACCACCGTGCAACTCGGTCAGTCGCTTAACAAGTGCTAGCCCGATACCTAACCCACCCTGCGAACGATCCAGCGAGCGTTCTGCTTGGGTAAAGAGATCGAAGATACATGGGAGTAGTTCAGGGGTGATCCCAACCCCAGTATCTTTGACTCGTAGAATGCATTCAGCCCCTTTTTGTTCAGCGCTGAGCCAAATGGTTCCGTTCAAGTCCGTGTATTTTGCAGCGTTGGTCAGTAAGTTGACCAAAATCTGTTCAAGTCTCGCCGCATCAGCATTCAGCCAGATCGGTTCGGCAGGTACCGTTACTTTGATTTCATGTCCGCGCTGTAGAATCAAAGGGTGAACCGTTTCGACCGCCGACTGGACAATTTTACCAACGGTCACCGAAACCCTTCTCAACTGGACCATGCCGGTGGTGAATCGCGATACTTCGAGAAGGTCATCGACAAGGTGCTGCAATTGGTTGGTCTGCCGTTCAATGATTCCCCTGGCTTCCTTCTGGAACTCGTTCTCACTGCTACTTTGCATACCAAGCATTTGCACAGCATTGGAAATGGGAGCCAAAGGGCTTCGAAGTTCGTGGGAAAGCATCGCCAGAAACTCGTCTTTGCGTCGATGCAAATCCGAGAGTTCGCCTGCTTGAAGCTGCATTTGTTTCTCAAGTCGACTTCGCTCTGTCACGTCGCGTGCCGCCACGAAGACTCCTTGTAGTTTCCTGTCTCGATCATAAAACGTCGTCGCATTGTAGGAGACAATGGTTTGCTGGCCGTCTCGCGCTCGTGCTGTTAGCTCGTAGTCGTTAACTTTGCCTACGGCTAGAACTAACTTGATTCCTGCTTCCGCAAAATCAGGGTTCGTAAAATAGTCTTTGAAAGGTGCTCCGATGAGTTCATCTCGCGTGCAACCCGTTAGCTCCTCCATCTGTTTATTCACGTCGCTAATGATTCCTCGTGGGTCTGTTGTAATGAGAGCGTCAATGTTGGATTCGATGAGCGAACGAGTGTAGAACTGCTGATCGCGGACACGCTGATCGAGCAGCATCCGTTCCGCTTCTACTTGTTTACGAGCGGTATTGTCGGTTCCGATCAGCAGATAGCCAATGATGTTTTCTTGGCCATCGCGAAGTGCTGTTACGGAAACTATGGCGGGAAAACGAGTATTGTCCTTGCGGATATAGGTCAGCTCATAGATGTCTTCGATTCCACGCGATGCCTTGAATACGAGAGCTTCGAAGCCGGGTGTAATCGTCGTTTGAAGTTCAGAGCTCAGGGCTTTTGCTCGGACGATGACTTCCTGTGGATCTGAGATGTCGGCAGGTGTGATTTTGTTCATAACCTCGACCGCTTCGTAGCCGAGCATGCGCTCCGCGCCGACATTGAAGATCTGAATAACTCCTTTTTCGTCCGTTGCGATACTAGAAAAGTTTGGGGAATTGAAGATTGCGTTTTGTAGTGCACCTGCTTTGACCAGCGCCTCTTCCGCTTTTTTTCTCGCGGTCACATCTTCCATGGCCAGTACGAGCAACTCCCCGTGTAGACCGGCTTGGAGCTTGCGGCCATTGAGCAACATGAATCGGTGACCGATCAGTGGAAACGTGTGCTCAAGTTCAAAATCATCAAAGACGGAACTCTTTGGTACGATATCTTCCAAAAGCGTTCGAAGATCGGGAATGTCCCACTGGCCGTTTCCCAGCTCATAAATAAGACGGCCCTCGGTTTCTGCAGCCGACACTTGAAAGGTCTGGTAAAAAGCCCGGTTTGCCGACCGAACGCGAAGTGTTGCGTCTAGGATTAGCAACGGCTCACGGACTGTATCGACAATGTTTTGGGCGTAGTTTTGAATGTCTTCAACCTGAGGTAATCGATCGGTGTTCTGCATGATTTCGTGAGCCCGCAACTCGATGCGCGACGGCGAACAGCTTCGTTTCAGCTCCCCGGCAATACTAATCCCAAACAACACAGGCAAAAAAAAAGCCGACGAGGCAAGGCCCTATTCTGAGGGCTTTGCCACGTCGGCTTACTTATTTACCAGTTTCTCAGCATACGCCGAGCTACTTTTAATTGAGTCATCCGAAGTTGAGGCATGGCGTGGAATTGTTCCTTTGCCATGCCCCAATGCCAAGGGTAGCATCGGAAGAGCAACAATGGTTGGTAATTGTCTGGATTCGGAGGAATATAATTCCGGAACGATTCGATTCGTACCCCGGCCTCGTTTGACAGTCAGCCGTAGGCATACTGATGGCGTCCTGACGACGTTTTTCCATTTCGGATAGCGACCAAGAATTTCGTATTGCCAATCGACGATCTTTCGAGTTTTCTGATCTAGCAACAATGGATACGAGCGATTTGATTTTCATTTTGTTTTCCTAACGTTGTTTGGCTCCGTGCAAGTGCAATTTTTACTCGGACATTTCTGGTAACCGCAATTCGCGGGCCAATTGAATGTTGGGTGATCGCAAAGTTTGAAATGAAAGTTTGAAATGATAGATAGAGTTGGAATCGTCCACTCAATCTTGACTTGCTCTCATTGGCGAATGAATGCTGGCTGGTCGCAAATCAACCATGGCAATGGGCTTGGCTTCCGTCAAATGGACGTGCAGCGTAGTTCGCCTGTGAAAAAGCACAGGCTTACTACGACGCAGGCGAACGCAAGTTTTATTGGTACGGCATTTGCGTCGGTTGAGTATTCGAAGCCGACATTAGCGCGGTACTCTCCGTTCCAATCCTATTGAAAGAAGAATGACCATGTTAGGGACCGTATTGTTAGTGCTATTGATTTTGATGGTCCTGGGTAGCGTGCCAACTTGGCCGCATAGTCGCAACTGGGGCTATTACCCAAGTGGCGGATTTGGACTTCTATTGTTGGTTCTCATCATTTTGGTTCTAGCTGGTCGCGTCCCGCTCGGTATGTAATCGAATCAACAGTTGTTCCTCCTGGAAAGGTTGTGTTTATCATGAATCGCTTCATCTCTGTTGTTATGATCCTAATCATTCTCGTGGTTTGCGTCGGATTCTTCCGCGGCTGGTTTAGCATGACTACGAACAATGAGCCGCTCACCGAAAAGCTCGATGTTCATTTTCAAGTTGATCGGGACAAGATGAAGCAGGACGCCAATGCAGTTGAGGAAAAAACGAAAAGCGTTTTAAACTTAGAAAAAAAAGAAGATCAAGTTCAGAACGCCCCACGATAGAAAGTGTTGAGAAATGATCAAATCAAAACGGAAAGGCTCAGTCGCCATCGCATGGTGGATGGGGCTGGCGTGTGTTGGCGGCCTAGGGGCCTTTCTCGGCTTTTCTAGTACACAAATACCGGTGTCGGTCAGAGCCGAGCGTAAGTTCAGCTTGTCTGTCGATATGGATACATTCCGACAGATCCTGGTCCGTACCAACGCGACCGAGGCCATTGTGAATCACGGCGGAATGAAGCTTCTCGAAGAAACGACCGAGTCTGTTGATATCGACTTGAAGAACGATTCGCGACCGCTCCGTAATTTTCTTCGCGGTAAATCCAAGGCAAACGTCTCTGCAACCAAGCACCTGAAAGTGAAGTTGAACGATTCGCAAATCAACGCAAATGAGCTGCTTCTAACTCAAGATTGTCGCATTCAGCCAGAAAACATCCGAATTGTTTCTACTGCGGATGGACCGTCAGGCGACTTAAGGGCCTACAGCACCACGCTGGAAGCCACAAAGGGTGAAAACGGGACAGACCTCATTTTGAGTATCGAGATGACGGTAGATGTTCGTGTATCATGGGTCTTTCAATCGCAAGCCCAAGTTCGGGTCGAGCAAGCCGCAAATAAAACTTTGGAGGATCAAGAATCCTCGTTGCGCAGTCCCAGCCGGACAAGCTAACTTAAGTCGCTTCGCAAGATCGCGGTCATGCCTATCAATGCACTCATCAAAGCCGAGCTCTTCGACTGCAAAACGACATTTTTCGGCGCCGCCTGCAATGCCTACCGCCCTGCAACGACGAATCTTAGCTATTTGTCCGACAACCGATCCCACAGCACCGGTCGCAGCCGCCACAACAACCGTTTCGCCCTTCTTGGGCTGTCCTATGTCTAGCAGTCCCATGTATGCGGTGAATCCTGGCATGCCAAGCACACCAAGAGCCAACGATGTTTTGTGAATATTGGCATCAAGCCGAGTTAAGCCCACTCCGTTCGAAATGGAAAAGTCCTGCCAACCACCATATCCCAATACCAGATCGCCGGCTTCAAAATCATCGCGATTTGAGCGTTCGACGCGGGATACTGTCCCACCCTCCATCACTCCACCTAAAGGAACAGGTGCCGCATAAGACGGTTCGTCACTCATGCGACCCCGCATATACGGGTCGAGCGACAGATACAACGTTCGAAGAAGGATTTCATTTTGGCCTGGGACCGGAGCCGGGAGAACTTCTATTCGAAAGTCTTCTCGCTTGGGTACGCCATGTGGACGACACTGCAGAAGCACGCGCCGATTGTTAGCAATGGTTTCGTGAGGTGCCGTTTTCTGCGGATCGTAGGTAATAACATTTGCGTTCATCGTTGATTTCTCCATAAAAAAAGCCGACGCAGTCGATTCCCTCTCGAGAAATCCACTGCATCGGCTTACTCATCCATCACACCAACCAGCAATCGCCGGCCTGCGTCTTAGTTAGTCTTCCAATGGGAAGTCGGTGCGCATCGGTCAAATCCAATCGCACGACACCTTCTATGACCAAAACGCACTTCGACGCAAAGGCAATGGGCAATCTCATGAACGATTTGTTTTTGAGATTGCTTATTGCCTTATCCGTCTCGCACGGATATGGTGCTATCGGGCGATTATCGGTTATCACGGTATTCGCAGATTAAAACACAATTGGACGACTCAATAAAACGCACTCCGGACGTCGGAGGGTTGGTTATCAAGTAGGCCGATGCGAACGAACACTCACAAGTGTCCATTCGCATCGGCTTTTTTTATGCCTAGACGGCAGAATCAGGTGTCACGATGAAAACAGATTCACAGATGAAAAATGAGATCATGGAGGAGCTGCTTTGGGACTCAACCATCAAGTCACGCGATATCACGGTTCGAGTACATGCTGGCGTTGTTACTCTGAGCGGAACCGTCTCCAACTATGCGGAAAAGAACGCTGCGGAACTCGCCGTTCAGCGAGTCTCAGGGGTCAAAGCCATCGCGGAAGAACTCGAAGTCCATGTCGTCGATGGCCAATTGCGAACCGATGCACAAATCGCTGAATCCGTTGCTAGCACTCTCGGCTGGCATGTTTGGGTTCCGCTTCACATTCTGGCAACGGTCGAAAACGGTTGGGTCACGCTCACGGGTCTGGCCACTTGGGAATACGAACGCCATTCCGCTGAACACGCCATCAAGTACTTGGCCGGTGTCAAAGGTGTTTCGAACAAAATCGAGGTCAAGCCAATGCTTATGCCCGCAGAAGTCAAACATTCGATCGAAGCTGCGCTAAAGCGAAATGCTCAATTAGACGCTCAATGCATCACTGTCACTACAGAAGAAGGACGAGTCACTCTCTCCGGCCAAGTTCGGTCATGGGAAGAGCGTCGAGAAGTTGCCGCAGCAGCCTGGCATGCACCTGGTGTGACCAACGTCGAAAATCTGATCACAGTCAGCTGACTCATGGTAGCAACGGCCAACGGCACCTCTCCCAGCAAAGCTGGGGAGGTCGAATGGAGCCTCAGCGACATTCGGGAGGGGGCACGACGGTTTGTATCGAATACAGACGTTAGCTAACAAACGGTCGGACCGTTGGCCCGGAAGCATATAAACTCCCAACTTCAAAATTCACGCGTCGGTTTACCAAATCACACCTGACGGCAGTGCGAAGCGACAACCAAAATATCCAAACGAACCGTTTCCTATTCCAAAAAAAGAACCAATCCAAATGACAACTTCAACCATCACCAAAGTACTTCCATCCCACTTGCAAGAGCCGATCATTCCATCCGCTCGAGGCGAGTCTCAAGAATATGGCACTGTGCGACGAAACCCGTTAGCCATGGAAGCAAGCGCTGCCGCAGCAAGTATCGACAATCTCAATCAATTGCTTGCCGACACTTTAACCCTTGGTTCTCTTTATAAAAAACATCATTGGCAAGCGTCAGGTCCACACTTCTATACGATTCACTTGCTTTTCGACAAACACTACGAAGAGCAAGAGGCATTGGCCGACATCCTGGCTGAACGGATACAAACTCTCGGAGGCGTCTCAATCGCGATGGCACACGATGTTGCCGAAGTATCTCTGATTCCTCGCTGCCCAAAAGGCCGGGAAGATACAGAGACCCAAGTCAAGCGATTGCTGCAAGCTCACGAAGTGATCCTGCTCGAAGCCAGAGCGATGGCTCGGGAAGCCGCGGAACATGGCGATCTAGGTACCAACGACATTATCGTCTCCAACCTGATACGGCTCAACGAGCTCCAAGTTTGGTTCGTGGTCGAACATATCCAGTAGTAGACGGAAACGACCTTAGCACGACGCGCAAGCGCGCAAGCTAGTGAAATAGACAGTGGCCAGGAGCGTACTGCGCGAACTTGGGTGCGAGTTGGCAATGCGAGAAGAGATTGCGAGGATGGTTCGTTACCATGGTCGCCCCGTGTTTCTGAGCGAACGAGAATCACCTACTTACGAAATCGTTCGGCATTCCTGGCTGGTTAGCAACCGGCTCTTGCATCTGTTTGCGATTGACACACGCGGCCGAGATACTGAATCAATGAGCCGCCCCGAAGAAAATTTGCATTACTGGAAACTTCTGGCGGAAGAAGTCGGCTGTTTCTCGGCTCCGTATCCATTCCAATCGGAACACGCACGATTTGTCTATTTTCGTCAACGAACGCCGGACTTGCATTATGTTCCTCATGGAGACCATCGCTTTAGGGTGACACTGATGGCTGGTTTGCCAGGAAGCGGCAAGGACAGCTGGCTTGCTAAGCATCGCCCGCAGCTTCCCATCGTTTCACTCGACCAATTACGAGACGAACTCGATGTGGAGCCGACGGACAATCAAGGTACCGTAGCACAAGTAGCTCGCGAACGCTACCATCTCCCCCTCGTCCTTGATAAGGGGGCCGTCTCGCTTTTGAACCCAACAAAAGGCTCGGAGGAAGTTGGGAGGGCGAGGCTCCTGCCGAGCCTTTGCACCGTTGGCTCGGCAGGAGCCTCGCCCTCCCTACGGTTTTCAATGGAATCGACTTTGCAAAGATGTTTAGAGCGGTCGCCTCGCCCTCCCGTTGAAATTGCAAGCGATTCTAAAAAGAGAGTGAGACGGCCTCCACGCCCATCGGGGCGTTTACGTAGCAAACGTCTTCTTTCCATTCCATTCCTTTCTTGTTCGTTCATGTAACGTCGCTATGATTACCGATCGAATCGGATCGCGACTTTAGATATGAAGCACTTTATGAACGACGAAAACGGAGCGACCTCGCCAGTCCAGGAAAACAAGACACGGTTCGGCGCGGACGCAATCGAATTTGGAAGCGAGCTTGAGGGCCTAGTTGGCCAGAGATTCTCTACCATCTTGATCGACCCGCCATGGCGGTTTGAGAACCGAACCGGCAAAATGGCTCCCGAGCACCGACGCTTGAACCGCTACGAGACCATGCAACTTGCAGATCTAAAACGCATGCCGGTCGCGGCGCATGCAGCCAAAGCATGCCACCTTTACATGTGGTGCCCCAATGCTCTTCTCAAAGAAGGACTAGAGTTAATGGACGCTTGGGGCTTTAAGTACAAGACGAACCTCGTTTGGTACAAAGTTCGCAAGGATGGTGGCCCCGATGGCAGAGGCGTCGGCTTCTATTTTCGCAATGTTACCGAACTCATCTTGTTCGGATTGAAGGGAAGTATGCGGACACTCGATCCAGGAAGACGTCAAGTGAATGTTATCTCGACCCGAAAGCGAGAGCACTCACGCAAGCCAGCCGAAACCTATGAGCTCATCGAGCGATGCAGTCCCGGTCCGTACCTGGAAATTTTTGCTCGCGAGCCCGCAAAGGGTTGGGTCTCGTGGGGAAATGAAGTAGAGACCTACGAAGAAACACGTCCCCTACAGCCAGGCTACAACAATAGCCGTGCTAAGAGCGAACTACCAAGGCCAATCGTCGCCGAGTGATTGTCGTTGTATTTCCGACAAGCTACGTATCCCTTGCTTCGCCAACTTCAAAAGAGAAGCCAGTTGGTCGTCGTCGAACGTCGCTTCTTCACCAGTCCCTTGGATCTCGATGAACTTGCCTTCTCCGGTCATGACCACGTTCATGTCGACATCCGCTCGAACGTCCCGAGCGTAATCCAGGTCTAAGGTCGGTTCGCCATCGACAATACCCACGCTCACCGCAGCCACGCTGCCGCGAATGGGATACTCGTTCGCTGGCACACCGCGAAACACGGAATTCACAGCATCCACCAACGCGATGAAGCCGCCTGTAATAGCTGCGGTTCGCGTTCCACCGTCCGCTTGCAAAACATCGCAATCGATCGTCAAGGATCGCTCGCCAAGCTTATCGAGATCGGCCACCGCGCGAAACGATCTTCCGATCAGACGCTGAATCTCCGTTGTGCGGCCATCCACTTTGCCGGCTCGCTCTCGGGATTTGCGGGGAGAAGTACTGCCAGGCAACATGTTGTATTCGGCAGTGATCCAACCTTTGCCTCGCCCCGCCATCCAGTCCGGGACTTTTTTCTCCAAACTTGCGGTGCAAAGGACGACCGTGTTGCCACATCGATAGAGGACACTGCCTGGAGTTTGCTCGGTGAAGTTTCGCTGGACCGTAACGCGTCTGAGTTCTTGCATTAGTTCATGTTGCTTGGTTTGCGTGGCATTTTGCGAGGATACGGCGGAGATTCCTGCGCTGGTGGCTCGACCCCGTTCTCCTCGCGCCATTGGTCTCGTTCGACATCCGTCGCATAATACTTGAGCCATCCTTCCATGTCATTGTCTTGCAAGCAGTGCCAATGAAGAAAATTGCGCTGTTCCGCAATGCGTTTTTCGTAAGCTGGCAAAATGTCCCTGACGATCAAGCAGTACAGCTGCCGGTCGCTCAAGTGATCCGTCAGTGCAAGCACGATCCGTTGATTGTACAGCTGCTGAATCGTTTGCCAAAGCAAGGAAGACAATTCCGAATCGGTAAGGGTTTCCGGTTTCGGTAACTTTAGCTCCGGTTCGAACCACTGACTGATCGGCAGGGTGGGAGCACGCTCCCAAGCGAGGATGGAGGCGAGAAACTCGTTCTCTTCGACCAAGGACATATGTCGGATCGAAACGAGATCGACCGCTTCATCCAAATAGGGTTCAAGTTCGTCGCGAAGTTGAGCATTGCGCATCAGCAACTCTACTTCACTTTCCATCGGTATTGGCAATTGCGACATGACCGCTCTTAACTGGGTGAGAATCTAGAAATCGTTAACAGGATTAATTTATCCAGAGCCCAGTCGACAATGAAGAATGAACTTGAACGATTTCGCAAATGTCAAACGGAAATCAAAAAAGAAATACGCAGAAGCGTTAAAACCGGCATAGCTTAACGCAAAACGCCCATCCACGTTAGTGATTACGGCCCAATCCTGTTAAACTGTCTGTGATCTAGAAATACACAACCTAACCAAATCGAAATCCCGCAAAGAAAGAACGTAATGAGCGAAACGGTTACTATCGAGGGAGTAACGCTAACCCTTGGCAATCCTGTTTCGAACACGGCGAAGTGGATTGGCCAGGAGGAACCATTGCGTCAGCTTGCAGCCTGCTGGCTGACAGTTGACGAACGCGATTTGCCCCTGGCCCCACGACTCGTAGGAGTACCCGGTGTTGGAAAGACGGCACTGGCAATGGCTGCCGCAGCAGCCAGAGAACAGGAACTGTACATTTACCAGTGCACCGCGGACACTCGGCCCGAGGACCTGTTGGTGACCCCTGTGCTGTCGAGCAACGGAAAGATCTCCTATCACGCCTCGCCGCTAGTTACGGCAATGGTTCGAGGCGCCGTTTGCGTTCTCGACGAAGGCAACCGAATGAACGAAAAATCCTGGGCCTCACTCGCGCCCCTGCTCGACCAACGCCGATACGTGGAATCCATCGTTGCCGGGATTACTATCGCAGCGCATCGCGATTTTCGATGCGCGGTCACGATGAATCAGGACGACTCTACGTACGAAATACCCGACTATATCCTCAGTCGTTTGCAGCCAACCCTCCAAGTCGGATTCCCGAATCGAAAAGACGAACTCGAGATACTTAAGTACCATTTGCCATTTGCGGAAGCCGATGTGCTAGCGATGACGGTGGATTTTTTGCAACACGCGCATTCGTTGAAGCTCGATTTTTCTGCCCGAGATGGCATCAATGTTCTGCGATATGCTTTGAAGAGACTCGCTCAAAAGTCGACCCATCCGATTGCCAAGGACAAAGCATGGCGAGAAGCCTTGCAAGCATGCTTGGGAGACGAAGCGTTGGATCTCTCCGCTGCGGCAAAACGAAAACAAAAAGCAGTTGGGGGTAATACGCTACCTATGGGACTAGGCGATTTCTTTTTCGACCCTGAGGATCCTTTGCACCCAGATGATAGCTGAGTGAGGGAAAGGCTTTAGCCAATTGGGACAACAACCACAGCATGGAAGAAAATGCCACCCCACCAAGTTGCCCAGACCAAGTTGCCCAGACCAAGTTGCCCAGACCAAGTTGCCCAGACCAAGAGGAGTAGCAGTCTCCAACTTGGTAATCACAAAAAACGACCTGTTTTTCGGACGTGAGGTCCGCGTCGGCACAAGTCGCTATTCGCTCTTCACAAAACGTTGGATACTATCACCTCGAGCCGTATCCTTCATGAAGTAGATTTCGCCATTTTGGTCTTCACCAAACGCAAGAACGGGAATCCCCTTCTCGATCACTTGTTCGTTTCGAGTGGCCTTGCCCGTGGTTGCATCATAAGTTAGCGCCCAGATACTTCCACTCACATAGTCAGCGTAAATGTACTTGCCCTTGAGCTCAGGCATGCGGTCTGAATGATAGACCCGGCCACCCGTGATCGACTTGCCCGCGGTATGGTCATATTCCCAAACAGGATCGATAGCTGCAGAAACCCCTTCCACGTTCGGTCGGTTCCCAAAAGGGTGTGTTCCTTCTCGTGAGCTCCAACCGTAATTTCCGCCCTTGGTAATGACGTTGACCTCTTCGAGCAATTCTTGTCCGACATCGCCGCACCACAAGCGGCCTGTTTTGCTGTCGAACGCGATTCGCCAAGGATTTCGAAGGCCATGAGCAAAGATCTCTGGTCGTGCTCCTTTGACCGAAACGAATGGATTGTCGGTTGGAATCCCATAGGCGAGGCCATTCGCCTTGCTGTTTACGTCAATTCGAATAATGGAGCCGAGGAGTTGTGTTCGGTCTTGGCCCGTTGCCTTTGGATCATTCCTCGATCCACCGTCACCAAAGCCAACATACAAAAAACCATCCGGACCAAACTCGATCGATCCACCGTTGTGGTTCTGATAAGGCTGCTCGACATCCAGCAAAATTTCCTCAGAGTCTGGATCTGCCTTACCCGACGTTCCCGTCATCATACGGAATCGAGAAATGATGGAATGGTTGTTTTCGCGTTTGGTGTAATAAACAAACAGCTCGCCATTCACTTTGAACTTTGGATGCAAGGCTAACCCGAGTAGGCCTTGTTCGTTGGCGCCTGGATCGAACCATCGGTTGACCTTCTTTTGAATATCAAGGACCAAAGTCGACTCCTCAACGTCGGGCTTGTTTTCGAAGGAGAATATCCAGCCTCGCTGATCGATAGCAAAGAGACGATTCGAGTCCCCTTTGGCGTAGGTTAGTTCTAGAATTCTCAGAGGCTTGTTGGCAGACCCGTTTTCATCCATGGCTTCCCAGCCAAACCACTTCAATTTAGGAAATGCTGGTGTGCTCTTGATGGAGAGTTTACCATCGATGGGTTGAGCGACTTCGCGATCCTTGGGAAGCTCTCGAATCTTGACATTTCGGAAGGAAACTAAATTTCCGTGGTCCTGCAAACAAATGTGCCCTTCGCCGGCTGCACCAAAGCCAGGGAACGCTGCGAACTTGCTATTGGCAACAAGCTCTTTCCATTTCTTGTCGCCCAGTTTGAATTGATAGTAGAGCGCTCCGTTCATGGAGACTTCGCATTGATTTTCCGCGATGCGAACATAAAGTTGATTCCATTGTCCGGCAGGTCGCGTCGCGTCTAGTGTGCCGACTTCTTTCACCCAAGGTGGAGCAACCGGTTTGTACATTTGGTAGAGCCATCCCGATTTTTGCGGATCGTGCCCACCGACATTGTCTTGAATCTGGATTTCAGGTCCGCTTTGCCATGGGTTTGGATTGTCTTCGGTTACGTGAAACATCAACCCGCTGTTGCCACCTTCGGAGATGTTGTATTCCAGCATAAGCTCGAAGTACTGGAACTTGTTTTTGGTGACGATATCACCAGCCCCTTTTCCGTCCCTCGTCAGCACCCCGTCCACCACTTTCCATCCGTCGGAAACAGTGTCTTTCTTGTAGTTGCGCCAACCTTCTGTGGATTTGCCGTCAAAAAGGAGTTTCCAGCCACTGAGCGACTCGGGTCTACTTAACGTATTGGCGGGGGATTCCGCAATGACCGTGGGCTCGATCGCGACAAAACTGCTAATCGAAGCGAGCAATCCCAAAAGGGCTCGCGACTTGCTAAATGACATGGAAGGATTCCTCAAGGCTGAAAAACGAAATCGGACAGCATTTTGACATGGGACACGATCCTAAACTGTCGATCCAGCCCGGTCAATCACCAAAGAAACGCGATCCGCACTGCGGAACAAGTCTTCCATCGCAAATCCACAATTCGCCACCTGGCTATCTCCCAAAGGTTAATTGATGCGTCGGTTTTTCTTTGCTAGCGTTAAGTTTAGCTTGACTCGCGGTCTTGCTCAGAAACGGGAAATCTCCTATCTACCCAAGGATGCGATACGAGCTTGGGAAATCGATGACTGGAATTACTTGGCTGCGAGCGAGGTTCGTTTGTTGCTCGCGTCTTTCCACGGTCCGATGGTCAACCGTGTGGCTCCTCGCGTTGGCGCTTCTGGTCTTGTTGGAAGGCGGACTCTGCGGGCAGATCAACCTTGCGCCCCCCAATCAACCGCATCCGGTCCAAAACAATCCTGCGCCTTATCCTCAAGCACAATCAAACTCAAACTCATTTCCACCGCAGGGCAGCGCCCCACCGTCAAACAATCCCTATCCGGCCGGACCGCAGGATGGGTATCCGCCATCTCAACTACCCGCTACTAGCCCTCAGTTTCGAACAGCGAGTCAGCCCAACATTCGAGCCCAGCAACTGCCTGGTGCTCAACCTCTAGTCCCACAATTGCCAGGCCCACAATTACCAGGTGCCCAACTGCCTGGCATACAACCTTCAAGCGCCCAAGTGCTTGGTGGGCCAATCAATGTCGCAAATCCTGGGCTCCGGAGCCTTGCTCAGCCGATTGGAACTGGGGCCCCTCAGGCTCCCACTACAACACCGCAATCGTCCACGCCCGTTAGCGACGCTGTCTCGATCACTCCAGAAGCGGTCAGCAATCGGCTTCAACAAGTGCAAGCTGCCACGGACCTCGAACCGACGCTCAAGCAAACACTGACCGCGACCTACGAAGCGATTTCCGCCGAACTGAAAAGCCGCGTGGAAAGCGAGAAAGTCATTCGCGAGTACATCGCCGCCTATGAAGCTGCTCCTGCTGCGACCGCCGAAGCCAAAAAACGAAAAGAAAAGCCAAGACCTCGAATCGTTTTCTACGAAGGGACCTTGGAATCTACCTCGCGGATTGAAACACTTCAGTCCTACCAGCTCGAGGTTCAATCGCTCGCGCAAGCCGCTACGGACGGTCGCATCCGTATCGAAACGGCTATCGTGTCGCGTGAAGCTAGACGCAAAGAACTTCCTGGGCTTCTCACCGACGACAAGAATTCCATTAAGAAGCTTAACGAGGAGTTGGCGTTGCCTGCTGTCGATGGGATCGATCCGAGAATTCGTGAAGCTGACACGTTGTTGCGACGAGCCAAACTACTTGCCCTCAACGAGCGGATTCGACGTCTCGAACAAGAGCAACGCACCTACGATGCTGAGCAAGAGTTACTGCCGATCACCAAAGAAGTCTTGCTGGCCGAGGAAAAATTCCAGCGAGGTAAATTAAAAGAGGTTACCGACGAACTTAGCAAACGTCGCGAAATTCTCATCTCCAATCAAAAGAATGTGGCGGAAGGTTTGGTCCAGCAGTCCGCTCCTGAAAACAAAAAACTGGCAGAACAGTTGGTCAAGCGATCCGACGACTGGCTGCGTTTGGCTCAGCAAAATTCCTCTCTGCGAATGGAAGTGGATGCCGCCGCTGCGGAACTAAAGCTTTGGACGGATCGGTTCAATATCATGTCCGAACGTATCTCACCCAAGAGCAGCAAGCACGTCTCGAACTTCAATAGTTGGGTCGGACTAATGCTTAGAAAGCAACGCAATGAGCTTCCTGATATCAACCAGCTTGCCCTCAAGCAACGTGACTATCAGACCCGCATCTTGTCCACGCAAACTTTGATTCTCGAGTTAGACGACTGGAAAGCATCTTCGGCACCGAACGTGGACTCAACACCGCCCGCGATTACGGCTGGTGCATTGGATCAGTTTGCTAGCGCACCGACGCGGGATCAGCAACGAACGCTTCAAGCGTTGGAACTGCGTTTGGTCGATGACTTTCGTCGCGACGCAGATGGCTACGTTGACAGCCTAATGGCCCTTGGCTTGACCAATCAGAAGACGATCGATCAAGTGCGATTGTATCGTTCCTTTATCGATGAGCATGTGCTTTGGATTCGATCCAGTGAACCCATTAACAAGTCGGACTTTCAGCAATTGTGGCCGTCTATCCGTTGGTTCTTTGATTTGCAAAATTGGCGAGGCATTCCACTTCAGCTTTGGAGGGATTTTCTGACGCATCCCTGGGGATATGTGTTCGGCTTATCCTGCTATTTGACATTGCTCTTCAATCTGAAACGATTCAAAAAGCATATCCAAACACAAGGGGCTATCGCCACCAAGTCCAATTGCACGTCGTTTGTCCCGACGGCCAAAGTCGTGATGGATTGCGCTCTGCTCAGTTCTCCGTTGGCGTTGTTGCACTTGGTATTGGGATGGCGACTGATGAGCACCTCGGAAGGGAACGCGTTTGTGGACGCGATCGCTATGGGCTTGTTGGTCAGCGCTAGATACTTCTTCCCGTTAGAAATGATTCGACAAATCAGTCGCACCGGTGGCCTATCCGAAAGCCATTTTCAATGGTCGACTCGAACCAATCAACTGCTTCGCAAGAACTTGCGATGGTTTATCGATCTGGCAATTCCTGCGGTAACCGTGGTCGGCGTTGTGGCTCAATTTGGGGAAACACGCTGGGAAAACTCGCTCGGGCGACTAACCTACAGCCTATTGATGGCGTTGTGTTTTATCTATTTATTGATTTTGCTCCATCCGCATCGTGGAGTGTTCAGCGATTTCATGAGCCGCAATGCAGGCGGCTGGATCGATCGGCTCAAATACATTTGGTACACCGGATTTGCGTTTGGACCTTTGGCTCTGATGGCGATGAGCTTGATGGGCTACCATTACACGGCCATTCGATTGACGATGCTTTTGCATACGACGTTTATTACGTTGGTTGGGTTAATGTTGCTCTCGAGCATGATTCGAAGATGGTTGTTGCTGCGCCGTCGCGAAATAGTTGTTTCCCAAGCACGGCAACGGCTTGAGGAAGCGAGACGTCGCGAGCCAGGTGGTGCAGCCAACAATGCGAGCCATACCGGTACGATAGCAAACGCAATCGATTCGCGATCCGATCTTGCTCAGATCAACGCCCAGACGATTCGGCTCGTCGGCAGCACGCTTATCTTTGCAGCCATTGGCGCAGTCGCTTTTATTTGGTCTGGCGTATTGCCAGCAGTTGGAGTTCTCGAATCGGTACACTTGTGGTCTGTCGAGGGTGCGACACCGGACAAGACAATACCGATCACGCTCGCAGATCTCTGCGTCGCAATTCCAATCGCAATCATGACGGTCGTGGCAGCTCGGAATTTGCCAGGGCTCCTCGAGATCGCATTGCTCCAGCATTTGCCGCTCGAAAACGCAGTGCGTTACGCTATCGCATCGTTATCGCGGTACACATTGTTGATCTTGGGAATCGCACTGACGTTCAACAGCATCGGAGTACGATGGTCGAGCATCCAGTGGCTTGTCGCTGCATTAGGAGTTGGCTTGGGCTTTGGTCTGCAAGAGATATTCGCCAACTTCGTGTCTGGCTTGATTTTGCTATTTGAGCAACCCATCCGCGTGGGCGATGTCATCACATTGGGCGACACGACCGGCAGCGTATCCCGAATTCGGATGCGAGCGACGACAGTTACGAATTTTGATCAACAAGAGCTGATCATTCCAAACAAAGATTTGATTACAGGTCGACTGCTGAATTGGACACTTACCGACTCAACAAACCGAATCATCATTTCCGTTGGAGTCTCGTATGATTCGGATCCGGAATTGGCATGCTCGTTATTGAGGGAGGTTTGCACGAACCACCCGAACGTCCTAGCCGAGCCACCGCCGACTGCTTATTTTGAACAGTTTGGGGATAGTACGCTCGATTTGAAGGCGCGTTTCTATCTCGCCAATCTGGATCAACGCTTGCCGACACGTCACGACTTGCATACCCTAATTCTAAGACGCTTTGCGGCCGCTGGAATCGAAATTTCCTTCCCGCAACGCGATCTCCATTTACGAAGTGTCCCGAAGGAGTTTGCGGCGATATGGAAGGGAGAAAAGACAGCGCCCGTCGGCCCGAAGCCGGGGGCTGAAACATCCGCGCCAGCGAGCGAGGCACCATTGGCAGCCTCCGTTGCCGGAACAAACAGTAAGTTCCAAGGGGATTAGGAAGACGCGAATAAGATAATGCGCTAATGCGACCGGCGGGAGAGAACACATCATGATTCGTAGCTGGATTCGCCAGAATTCAGTACGTTCTGAATTCTGGCGAATCCAGCTACAGTAGTTTTCCGCCTGCCGCTCGGCAGGAGCCTCGCACTCCCAACTTCAATGCGACACGTTCAAACGAGCTATCGGTAGGGTATAGATCGTGCCCGTGATTGGATTGCTATTCGCCCGCAAATTTCGCTAGCGATTTTGTCGAATCGAAATTTGTAGACTAGATTTTTTGACGATACCTCCGGTAAAATTGAGTGTTCATGAGGGAGATCGATACGCAGCCAAATCATTCTATCGCCACAATCGCAATTCTTTTTTGTTTCGTTGTTTCAAGGAGAATGAGTGATGTCTGCAGATTGGTTTTTCATGAAAAAAGGGTTTTTTGGTAAGTCGAAGACTGTCGGTCCGATTGCGGAATCCGACTTCTTGCGAAAGATCGAGAAGGGAGAAATCTCACCCGAGACAATGGTTTCGAGCACATCCAAAACCCATGGCCATTGGTTGCATTTAAAAGAGATCCGTGCTGGTCTCCAGCATTGGAAGAAAACGCATCCATCTTCAAATGGTGCCGCGTAAAGGATGCCTTGCCAGGGCGATTGGCGACACCGAACGTTAACCCTCTCCAGCAGGTACTGCCAGCTTTTGCTGGCATACTCATATCGCGGTCGTGGTCCGTATTGACCCAGTCCTAGCGATCCCGTTACTCTCGAACTTGGGTGACATCGCATTCAAGGTTGATTTGGAAATCGCTACTCTCGCAATGACGAAAATCGATCGCTATCTGCTGTTTCTGTACTCCCGCGTTTTCTTGATTTGCCTTTTGACGTTGTCGGGACTTCTTATTGTCATCCAGCTATTTACCAATTTGGATGAATTGATCGCGTATGGAAAAGTTCGAGGCAGTTTTGCGCTTGGGCTCGCGGAATACTTCAGCCCGTACATGCTCAATATTTACGACCGAATGTGCGGTTTCTTGACGTTGTTGGCGACGATGTTTGTTATCTCATGGTTGTATCGGACCCATGAAATGACGGCGTTGTTAGCGGCGGGTATTAGCAAGGGCCGAATCCTTCGTCCTATTTTGGTTTTGTCGGGCATTCTCATTTTGGTCGCCGCGGTTTCCCGAGAGTTGCTGGTGCCTCGTTATTCAACGATGCTGAGTAAAACCCCGCAAGAATTATTGGGTGAGAGCATTCGCCCGATTCGGCCTACCGAGGATGTCGAAATGGGAATACTCATTGCAGGCAAGAATCTTCAGCCAGCCACCATGTCGATCAACCTGCCGATCTTTCGCTTCTTGGGGCCTGCTTCAACGGTAACTCAGCAGATAACGGGTTTATCCGCCAAGTTCTTGGAAGGGGATGAAACGCACCCTGCAGGCTACTTGGTGTTGGAGCCAAAGTCAGCAGATCCGCTGATTGGAAAGAGTTCGGTAAAAACAGAGAAAGGTTTTTTTCTTTTCTTGCCAACCGATACGGCTTGGTTGAAACCGAACGAGTGTTTTGTGCCGAGCAAACTGGAGTTTGATGTTCTGCGAGGGGGCACAGCCAAGCAGTTTGCATCGACGAGCGATTTGATTTGGCGAATGCGCAATCAATCGCACTATTACGGCGCGGAGTTGACTGTCCTTGTTCATACTCGATTCATTCAGCCTCTTTTGGACTTCACCCAGCTTCTGATCGGGATACCGATGATTCTCTCGAACCGAAATCGAAACTTGGTGAGCATGTTGATTTCGTGCATTCTTGGTTATGCTGCTTTCTTTGGCGTCAGCATTGGCATGCAGACGCTGGGAGCCAATGAGACCCTATTGAGTCCAGCTGCTGCTGCTTGGGCGCCTCTTCTGATCTTCGGCCCATTTGCCTGGGCTCAGTCCAGCAAAGCCATGCAATCGTGACAAAGTAGCAGGCACATTCCATGTGCCGCCCGCGGCGTAACAGAATATAGTCGTCAATCATGATAGTAGGCTATCACCTCTGTCACCCTCCCGCTGGGAGGGTCGAGCGAGGGGAGGGTGAAGTGGATTGTGTTCTTGGATCTGGCACTTCAGCCTCCCCGGCCTCTGGCCGACCCTCCTAGAGGGAGGGGGATTTGGGCTGGCAGATAAGCAAAAACCCGAAGGAATCCTCGCTCACGCGTCGGGGTTCCTCAAATGAGCTGAATTGCAATTGCCGCACGGTTCTAATATACTCTGAGGTGAGGTCTAACGCCCCGCGAGGGTTTGTTGGATACCTCGTTGCCCCTAGGCAATCCCTCCAACAGCCCCCCATGTCAGCTATTTTCTCCACCAATGATTCGTATCCAAAGCTCCATTGGGTACTTCTGTTCGTCGCGGCACAATGCCTGAACGGATTCAGTGCGGACCCAATTCCCTCTGCCTCGAATCCCTCGCTCAAATTTGAACTCGACATTCAGCCGATCTTGACAGCTCGCGGTTGCAATTCGGGACCATGTCATGGCAAAGCACGCGGCCAAAACGGTTTCGCATTGTCGCTCCTCGGATTCGATGCCAACATGGATTACGAAGCCATCGTGAAAAACTCTCGAGGTCGTCGTTTGTCCGTAGCTTCGCCGACAGAGAGTTTGTTGCTCAACAAAGCGATAGGCAAAGAGCCGCATGGTGGTGGCATTCGCTTCAGCGAAACCGACGAAGACTACCGACTGCTGCTGAAGTGGATTCAAACCGGACTTGCTCGGACCACCGACTCTGACCCGACACTCGTTTCTGTCGAGGTTGCACCGGCTCCACATTCGTTGATGGCGGGGCAAACCGAATCGCTAACCGTCACCGCGCGGTATAACGATGGCTCGTCCCGCAACGTCACCCCAATGTGCGCCTTTCAATCCAATGAACCCGCGATTGTTTCGGTCGCGTCCAACGGGCAACTCAAAGCCGGAGCCTTGCCTGGCGAAGCCACCATCATGGCTCGGTACATGGGCAAGATTACAACCTGGAGCACCGCCGTGCCCCGCCCTGAACCCATCGCAATCGAACAATACAATGCGTTGCCGAGAAATAACTTCATCGACGATCTTGTCTATCAAAAGTTGTCGACGCTCAACATCCTGCCCAGCAGTGATTGCACCGATACGCTGTTTATTCGACGATTATACCTAGATGCCATTGGTCGATTGCCCACGCCAGCGGAACTGAAGGCCTATGAGGCTGATATGGAATCCAACAAACATTCGCGTTGGGCTCAGTCCGTGCTCGAGCTACCTGAGTATGCTGATTTTTGGGCCAATAAGTGGGCCGACCTTTTGCGGCCTAATCCCTACCGAGTCGGAATCAAAGCGACCTATAGCCTCGACGCTTGGTTGCGAGATGCCTTTCGAAAGAATCTACCCTACGATCAATTCGTTCGACAAATTGTAACGGCCCAAGGGAGCAACTGGCGAAATGGTGCCGTAACCCTCTTTCGCGATCGACGCGAACCGGAGGAGATCACGACCATTGTGAGCCAACTGTTTCTCGGAGTTCGATTGGAGTGCGCGAAATGCCATCAGCATCCATTCGAAGTCTACAGCCAAGCCGACTTCTACGGCATGGCTGCTTACTTTGCACGTGTCGGTTACAAAGGGACAGGGCTCTCGCCACCGATTTCAGGCGGAGAAGAAATCGTCTTTTCGAAAGCTACGGGCGCAGTGAAGCATCCGTTGACCAACCTAGTGTTGCCACCCAAGGCCCTAACCGGTCCAGCAAACGAAGTGCCACCGGAACACGACCCACGCGTCAGTTTGGCAGACTGGATGCTGTCTGTTGATAACCCGACGTTCGCACGCGTGGCCGTGAATCGGATATGGGCAGAAGTGATTGGCGTTGGGATCGTTGACCCCGTCGACGATTTGAGGGCGACCAATCCACCCAGCAACGAAGCGTTGTTAACGGCTTTGGCGAATCACTTTCGCGAAGTTGGATTCGATCAAAAGAAACTATTGCAAACGATCTTTACGAGTCGCACCTATGCGTTGTCTTCACAACCGAATGCGACCAATGCCTCCGACGCTCGTAACTTCTCGCGACATTATCGTCGACGCTTGAAGGCGGAGGTTCTCTCGGATGCCATTTCGGACGTGACGCTTCGAGAGGAAGATTTCGATGGAATGCCAAAGGGAACACGGGCCATGCAGTTATGGACGCATCGAACGAATTCCGAGTTGCTCGACGCTTTTGCTCGTCCCGATCCAAACCAAGACCCGCCGTGCGAGCGTGTGGTTGGCACATCGATGACGCAAACGTTGCATCTGATGAATGCGAACCACATTCAGAAGCGTATTGCCGCCGATGGTGGTCGTTGCGATCTGCTTGCCAAGTCGGATAAGGATCCTGCCGCATTGGTGACAGAACTTTACTTGATCATTTTCAACCGCAAGCCCGTTGAGACAGAGCTTCGTTTGTTATGCGAGGAATTTGCGAAAACCGGCACCGATCGCCGTCGTTTGATCGAAGACATTATGTGGTCGATGCTCAATTCACCCGAGTTCCTTTATTTGGACTAGTTTGTCGAAAGGTAAATCTATGCACCGAAGAACCTACTTACAACTTGGTCTAGCTGGACTTGCAGGCGGAAATTTCTTTGACTTGCTCGCCATGCGAAACGCATCTGCGAGCGAGAGCGGTGGACTGGCCAAGAAGAAATCGAATTGCATTTTGATTTGGATGGATGGTGGTCCAACCCATTTCGAAACATTTGATCCGAAACCAGAAGCCCCCGTTGAGATTCGTGGCGAGTTCCGGCCTATTGAAACCAATGTTTCCGGCATTCGGATCTGCGAGCACTTGCCCAAGCTCGCGAAGATCGCGGACAAGTATGCGATCATCCGTTCGGTATGTCATAATCAGGCGAACCATGGTGCAGGGAACCATTACATGATGACGGGCGCTCCGCCTCGTATTCCCGTTGGTTGTGGTGCCTTTGTCAGCTTCCATCCCAGTCTTGGTTCGGTAGCGGCCATGGAAAGACCTGCGCCTCACGGGATGCCCGGCTACTTTACAATGCCGAGCATGTCTCGCTCGGGTGGCCCGAATTTTCTAGGAGCAAAGTATGCACCGTTCGTGGTTGCGAACGATCCAAACAACGCGCAGTTTCGAGTCCGCGACGTTGAACTGCCCAAAGAACTGCAAAACGATCGATTTGCGAAGCGACAGGATTTGAGAAAGCTGGTCGATCGTCTACCGCGTTATAGTGATCCGCAGGTCAGCGACCCGGTGAGTTCTTATGACGAAAACTACCAGCAAGGCTTCGACTTGGTCATGACGCCCGAAGCCCAAAAAGCATTCGACATTCATAGCGAGCCGGCTGAGATACGTGAAGCGTACGGCCGGAACAGCTTCGGCCAGCGAGCCTTGTTGTCGAGACGACTCGTTGAAGCGGGCGTCCCCTTCGTGACCCTATATGATGGCGGCTGGGACCACCATTCGGATTTGTTTGGCGCGTTGAAAACGCGTTTGCCATCTTGGGATCAAACCGTTGCGACCTTGATCAACGACTTGGACCAACGCGGAATGTTGGAAACAACGATGGTGATCGCTTTGGGTGAGTTTGGCCGAACGCCAAAGATCAGTACGCTGGCAGGTCAGTCCAAAGCGGGCCGCGACCATTGGGCAAACGCCATGTCGATCTTGTTTGCTGGCGGAGGTGCACGGGGCGGACAGGTGATCGGAGCAACAGATCGACAGGGGCACTCGGCCTTCGAACGGGTTCTTTCGCCAGAGAACTATGTGTCGACCGTGTATCGCAAGCTTGGAATCGATCCAGACAAAATTTATTACACACCCACAGGTAGGCCAACCCACTTGGTAAGTGACCCAACGCCGATCCAGGAGCTGATGTAACTGTGCATCGACCTTGTAGTTGCCTAACTCTGCAGCGTGTCTTTGCTGTTGCCTCTACCGTTCTTGGAATAGGAATGACGCCATCGCTTCGAGGCGCAGAACGCCCGGAGCTCACACGGCTATTTCCGGCTGGTGGACAAGCGGGCACTTCGGTCAGCGTCGAGGCAAGCGGCAAGTTCCCCGTCTGGCCCCTTCAAGCGTGGTCCGATACCGAGGCCATCCACTGGACCTTTGAGGAGACTTCGGGCAAGCTCAAAGCGACCATCGCCGCGGACGCTAAGCCTGGTTTGCATTGGCTAAGGCTCTATCATCCAAACGGAGCGACTGCCGTTCGCCCATTTTTGGTTGGCAACATTCCCGAGCAAATCGAGTCGGAGCCCAACGATCGTGTGACCGAGGCCAACGCCATTGCTTCGTTGCCCTGTTCCATCCATGGAGTGTTTGCCAAGCGAGGTGATGTGGATCACTACATGCTGACGTTGGAACAAGGACAGAAGATAGTCGCCGTCATCGACTCAGAACATATGCTCCGCTCGCCTGTTGATGCGTCCATTCAGTTGCTCGACGCGAAGGGGTTCGTCTTAGCTGAGAATCTCGATCACTTCGGCCTAGATCCAAGACTCGAGTTCACAGCACCTAGTGCCGGCAAGTACTTGATTCGCGCGTTTGGGTTCCCATCGGCCCCGGATAGCACGATTTCGTATGGAGGTGGAGCGGATTGGCTCTATCGACTGACGCTATCGACAGGCGACGATGCATTTCAAACGCGGTTGCGTGTAGCGAATTGGGACCTGGAATGCAAGTCGCTTTTGATCGAGTCAAATCAAGCTGTCACACGCGAGGATGCCTTGTCGTTCGAAGTACCTGCTGTCATAAAAGGAACGCTCGCTATTCCCGGTCAGAAACGATTCGTTCGTTTCCCAGCGGTTGCTGGGCAAAACTATCGAGTCCAACTGCAAGCTCGGCAGCTTGGTTCCGCATTGGATGCAAGTGTCGTAGTCTCGAATATGCAGAGCAAGCAACTGTCACAACAGGACGATGCCGGTAACAATCGCGATCCCGACCTGAAGTGGAAAGCGACAGCGGACGGTGACGTGTTGATCGAGGTCAAGGATTTTCATTTGGCAGGAGGTCCCGACTTTGGGTATAGCATGTTGGTCACAGCCCCGATGCCGGACTACAAGCTCGAGCTTTCAACGGATTCGCTCCAAGCCGTCGTGGGAAAAGAGACTGAAATTCAGGTCAAGATCGCACGCGAGTTGGACTTCGCGGGAGAGATTACGATTTCGCTGGAGGGAGCCCCTGAGGGGGTCGAATGTCCGACATTGAAGTCGATTCATGGCAGCGACACGGCCAAGAGCGTAACGCTCAAACTGAAGAGCACCGTCGCGTACCAAGGGCCGATTCGAGTCGTTGGCAAGTTGCCAGCCGAAGGGGCGCAAACAACACTGGCGGAAACCACCGATGAAAAACCGATTTGGTTGAGCATCACGGCGGAGTAGATTCGTTGTTGATTGTTCGGGACTTAATCGCCTCGAATCGGCGATGCACCCCTGCGTTCAATCGCAGAAGGCAAGCAAAAATCACTTATGCATCGGTTTGCCAAAATCATCAACACATGACAAATAGAGCGACTCGTACTTGCTGAGCTGCTTGTTCAACGCGAACTCGGATGACACTCGTTCCCGATTGGCTTGCCCCGCAACCGTTCTCTCTTCTGACGACCTACCAAGCGCAACGACGCGATCGAACAGTTCTTTCCAAGCATCCTTAGGAACAGATTGACTTGAAGCCTGCTCGCCGAGCAACTCAGCGACACCTTCAGCGCGAGTCGCTACCACCGGCAGACCTACCGACATTGCCTCCAAGACGACGTTGGGCATCCCCTCATAGCGAGTTGGCAATAGCAGCAACTCAGACCGAACCATCCATGCTTGCACGTCGCGTCGTTGCCCGAGGCAATGAACGCGACCGATGAGACTCGGTCGATGAGCCAGAGTTTCCAAGTGCGGTCTCATGCTACCATCTCCGATCACCACCAAATGATGATCGGGCAATCGACTCAAGAGTTCCTCGCCATATTGCGAAAGAATATCGATTCCTTTTTGGAACTCGAGCCGGCCGACAAATAGTAGGATTCTCGCCCCATCGGGCACTTGGTGCGAGTCCCTATCGATGGATGTGGCTACGCCGTCAGTAGCAATTCCATTCGGGATGACCAGTATTTTTCGGGGATCCATTCTTTCCGTTTTCGTGCACCAATCTGCAACCCCCTGACTCACACAAATGGTCTTATTGGATCGCGATGTTGCCCACCGATCCAGTACAAACCGAGACTTGCGAGGTTCTGACACCCTTATGCCGAGAAAAAGCCGGATGCGAAACGGAGGGACCACCCATGCAGATAGCACATTGGCATGCCAAAGAAAAGCCTGGACCACATCAGGTTGATCGATCCGCATTAATCGCTTCAACTGAGCAGCAACGTTTGGAAACTTCCACCAACGATCACCCCCAAGGAAATGGGTCTCAATTTTTTCTGCTTCGAGCATTCGCAGCAGTGTATCCTTGGAGCTTGGAGGAGGCGGTCCAAGCGCATTGACTCGGACACGATGGCCTTGTCTAGCCAGGAAAAGAGCCAGGTCCGTACAACACTTTTCGGCGCCACCGGTATCCAATTCGGTGATGACTAAATCGATACGCATAGATTTACTTGGGGGTGCATCCCCGATTCCTCCCACCACCGCCACTCCGCGTTAAAACTTTACCAGGAGATAACATTAACAAAAAAACGCCGTGATTCGCTTAGTGTAGTATTGAATTGGTTTATCAGCTCGCTTCAATCGAAGCTAATCGTTCTTGAAGTGCAGTGCTGTCGTTTCGTCGCCCTTCGTGGTCGAGCAAACGAAGTTCATTCTCCAACGACTGAATCAAGGATGGGAAATCGGCGTTGGCCTGAAATTGTGATTGAGCTTCGTGCACAGACGCCAATCCTTGATCTGTATTTCCAATAATCAGTTGGGCAATCGCGAGATCCGCCATCGCTTGCGTTTTGGAGGGCCAATCGAAGTCCGTTGATTTTTTGAGAGCCTTATTGAGCAATTGTGCTCCTTGCTGATAGGCCCCCGCTTGCAGCTTGACACTCCCCAGAGCGGCGGTTGCGGCACATGCGATAGCGGGTTGTGGGCTGGTGGCTGGGCCACTCAAAATCGCCACGGCGGCTTCGGATTGACCTATTGACGCTAAGCACTTGGACTCGGCAATTCGCAACCACAAGACGTCATCTCCCGCGGCAAGCGTCTCCGCCTTTTTTAAATTGAGCAGCGCCAATTGCATTTCGGAGCGGTCCATTTGAGCCTGAGCGATGGCTGTCCAAAAAAGCACGCTGGAAGATCGAGCGTTCTTTGCTAAGGTTCGATTGACACGATTCGAAAAGGCATCAGAAAGACTCTCCGGCCACATTTTCGTATCCGGCGATACCTGCTCCAATCGCAACCAAAACTCAATGTCTAAGGTGTTCGGCTCTGACTTCATGATTTCGACTTGGTTGGTAATCGCATTGAGTGCAAAAGTACGAATCGAATCGGAAGTCGCGTTGTTTCTCTTCGCTGCTTCGGCCAACAATAGATTCAAGTCTGCTTGGTACTGCAGATTGCTCGATCTTACCGCAACGGCCAACGCTTGACGATAGAGGCCATCGGCGGTGGTCCATTGCTCGGCGACTACCGCACGCAATCCAAGCAACCTGAGGCAGTCCATTTCAACAATGGGGTGCCCGACCGCTGTAGAAGCCTTACGCAGTTGAAGCACAACTTGTTCGTCCGGATCGCTCGTTTGCAAGGCCAGGGCGAACGCATTGCGTTGCTTTTGATATTCTTGAGCCACGATTGGAAATTCCTCAGCTACTTTCAAAAGCGAGTTCCAATCGGTCTTGGTCATTGCTCCAGATCGTTTGCTGCGGCAAGAGGCGATAAGCTTGATGTCTTTTGCTGCCGAATCGGTCGCCCACTTCTCGGTCAAGAGCCGTTCGCTTGACTCACCGTATTGGAATACAGCCCTAGTTGCTGATCGGCTCTTGGACTTTTCGAGCAACGGCTTCAATTGAGAACGGAGGTCTTCCGTCGACAGGGTCGATGCGATTCCATTTCCTAGAATTGCCTCATGACCATCAAATCGGATGGTTCGCGCCGGAGGATTCGCTACCCGTTCGTTTTCCGCATTAGGATGATTTGCATTTGCCGGATTCCATGCAGCTTTTTGAGGATCGGAATCGGTGGTTTTCGAGGGCAGGAAGGAATTGATTGACCAGGCAGAACTGCGACCGTCTTTGTCTCTCTCCGTAAAGTTTGCACAACCAGCTATTGATACTGCCGCAGCGGCGCCGGACAAGATCAAGATATGGGAGTAGCCATTACGCATAAACATCATTGCATCCTAGTCTCTAGTAACTCTTGGGAACAACGTTGTGGAGGCGGAAGAGATTTGCCCGTTGGCAACATTCTGGGTCTGCACGAACCACTTCGCATGGCAAAAATGTATTCATTGTGTTTTCGGAGCCATCTCGACTTGGATGCAAACTGAATTCGCTTAGCAGTTCGTTGCTTGCAGCGGCCGATTCCGAAGGTGTGTTGAAAACGTAGGGTCGGATCACCACAACCAATTCGGTACGAATACGATTGGTCGATTGACGTCGAAAAAGAAAACCAACTCCCGGCAACTCACCCAAAATAGGAATTTGGTCGCGAGAGTCGTTCACTTGTTCTTCGATCAATCCTCCCATGGCCACAGCCATTCCATCTTGCGCCACAATCGTTCCGCTAACCGTGCGTCTACGGACGGTGTCGACGTTGACGCTACTGATGCCATTGCCATTGGTTGCTGGAATCGGAATCGAGGCACCTGAAAGAATACGTTCTGAATTTTCTTCGACGACGCGCAATGTGACGGTACGGTCGGCATTGATGTTAGGTGTTATCAGAAGTGACTGGCCGACATCTCGAAGTTCTGTTATCGGCGTCGCTGCGACAGCCCCATTGACTGCGTTTGCACTCGCGACCACCTGAGATGGTGTGAAGCCGACAGTAAAGGGAAGTGTGTCCCCAACAAAGATTCGGCTCACCTCATTGTTCGCAGTCAGAATGAGTGGGGTCGCAAGAGCTGTCACACGATTCTTGCTTTG
Source organism: Planctomycetota bacterium (assembly GCA_026692905.1). Lineage (GTDB taxonomy): Bacteria > Planctomycetota > Planctomycetia > Pirellulales > Pirellulaceae > JBKCUI01. The sequence goes on along the minus strand of JAPLNL010000039.1, from coordinate 9,609 downwards.
CAGCAGTTGCATTCGAAACTGAAAGTTGTCATCAACCATTTGAAAGGAGAGCGCGCCGGGAACCTGACCTGCAACACTCGACGTGAGGGATCGTGCCGCGGTCGAACCGCCCGGAAAGGCCGGTGTAAGGCTGCCATCCGAAATTGCACCTGCAACTCCATCGCGCTTGGTGAAGTATTCAAACGCTGAATTGAGTCCGTCTGTCAAATGAACGCGAAGTACCTTTACCTCCAGCAAAACGGTGGGGGTCGGAACATCCAATTGTTTGATTAACTGCTCAATCTGCTCCATCGATCGTAGATCACCCGTTCGAACGATGATCTGGTTGTTTCGCCGTATCGTAGAAACATAAATGGTCGCAGCTTTACGTTCCAGCAATTCGCTTCGGTCACCATCGTTGATACGTCCTTGATCAACGAGCTGGTTTTCGAGGCTTTGGATTTCCTCAGACGACAGGTCGGTTAACGGCCGATTGTCACTATTGGTGTTTAGTTGTGAGTTTCGCCTCGCACCACTTCCGAAAGGATCGGCTGAGCTTCCTCCTCCAAAAGCATTGAGCCCATTGCCGCCATTCATACCATTGAACCCGTTCGCGCCTCGTAACTGCGAAGAAGTGGAACCCGAACCTCCCCCGCGACTCGAGTTCGAGCCTTTGTGCGACGAACCATCCAATGAACCAAGCCCAAGAGCTCTTCCATCGACAAGGTCGAAACGGTTGAAACGTTGTGAAAGATCTGCCAGGTCGGTCAGGTCACTGCTAGCGGCATTGTATTGAACACGGTTTCCGAGAATTTGCTGAATGACTTGGGCGACCGCGACCGGATTGGGATAGAGGAGTGTAAACACCTTCGTCTCTTCTTCACGGAAGGAAGAAAGGTCGCGCTCGTATTCCTTGGATGTCGCTATCCTGATAATCCCCGAATGCTCATCTTTGCGGTAAAAGAGACCGTTTGACTTGGCTATTGCATCCAACGCATCCATTGCGCTCACTCGTTTTAAGAACGCCGTAATGCGAGTTTTACCGGCTTCTGCCGAATTGATAATGTTAAGGCCGGTTTCTTCTGCGAATACCTTCATCGCGTCCGCCATCGAAACATCTTCGAACTGCACTTGGCGAAGCATTTTTTGAGAGCCAGTTCGAACACCCACCCTGGAATCGTCCCCCAGAACAATGATCTCTTGGGCAACGATGTCATTCTCGACCGAAGGCAACAGCTTGGTAGCCGCGTTCTCGGACTGTGTCGAAACGAGGGTAGTCGGTTTGGCGTCCTTGACAAAGACTTGCGGGGTTGCAAAAGCCACTGCCGAAAGCGCGCAATGCAAGCACAAGATAGCAATTAGCCAGCTTACGTGCTTTTTGAGATGCGTCATATTCGACTTCCTTTGCGTCGTGCAACGGCACCAAGCTGTTGCGATGCAGGATGTATCGACTAGGCAGGATGTGCCGATCAGCGAAACTTTGCGGACTGTAGGTTTTTTTCTAAACTCTGCATAAGAAATTTCCTCACTTGGCACCCAAAGTGTGCAAAGTGTGCAATTTGCCTAAATTATCCCCACTCGAGCCTTAATGCTATTTGTTCGGAGCTACAGTTCTCCGATTGCAAAAAGTTGTCCGGCAAGTTGATCATTGCCACCTTCGTTGACATCAACGAAAAGGGCGATTTTTCGCAGTCAAGTTGCCTCAAATTACAAACTGTCTCAATTTTGTTGGAGAGATTCAAATGTTGTCGCGTTTCCGAAATCGTAGAAGTCGCAAGGGGTTTACCCTGATAGAGCTCATCGTTGTGCTCTTCATCCTGGTTGGCCTTGCGGCACTGATCATACCTACGGTTAGCGGTATGGTCGGCCGTACCACAGCCAGCACCTCTGCGTCGAGTATCGGCAATGTCGCTAACGCGATTCAACGCTACGAAGCACAGTTCATGCAGTACCCAGATAACTTCGATAGTCTAAAAACCAGTTTGGCCACCGGCACGGAACTCGACACGTTAGACGCAGCCTTTGTCGCAGCTACGGAAGAAGTGACGTTATCGCTTACCAAACGCGCTCCATTAACAGCCGCAGGTATTACCTCAGTCGGTATTCATACGACTGGCGACGGTAGCTACGCACTGGCTACACCAACAGCACTCACCAACACGACGGTATTAAGAGGGCCTACGACCGCAACTCAAGTCGCATTGGGATTGGAAAAAACCGGCGTCGCCGGGAAGTACATCGTGCTCGGTGTCGGGTCGATTACGGACATGAAAGGCAAAACCATGATCGAGCCGCCCGCAGCGTTCCCATCGGACGGTTCGATCAATCCAGTTCTGACCTACCGACGGTTCATGGCGATTTTCCAAATCAACGATGGTACCAACCCTTTGACTCGCGCCAAACTAGTCGGAGTGCTCGCACCCGATGCCAGCAGCGTGTCCACCGAGTTGGGTAACTACTTCACATTGACACAACCGAATAACTAATCGTTCTAGAGTAGTCCATTCTAGAGCCAACGATCAAGGGGATTGTATCTTGTCAAAGAGTTGCGACCTCGGTTCCTGAATGACTTTCCAGAACAAATCAGTTTACGATAACGAGGCAGGAAATCATGTCCCTACGCAAAGCATTTACCATCATCGAGTTGATCGTAGTGCTTTGCGTAGTTGCAGCCCTGGCTGGCCTCTCGCTCCCGATTTTGAGCGGAACACACAGTATCGCCGCTAACACGACGACTCAATCGACATTAAGAGAAGTTGGCCATGCAACGAGCCATTACTGGTTAGATTGCAAATTACTGAAACTAGATGGCGCAACCACGATCGCCACAGAATCGACGCGATTCCAAATTCGCTGGCTCTTTCGCAACCCACAAACCGACACAACGAACAACAGTTTCGACATCAACTCATCCATCGGTTGGAACGGGCCATACTTGCTGTCCCCCACAGGCAGCCCTCTCTTGTTTGGCGATGTCGCTATGATCGACGCATGGAACAATGCAATCGCGATCCAAGATCCGAGCCCCACTGCTAGCCCTCGAGACGTTCGAATCGTTTCCGGCGGCCCCAACGGCACCATCGAAATCCCCCTAAATGCTGCAACGGATAGCCTGGATGCATCCACCATTGGAGACGATCTTTATGTCGCGCTTCAATTGCACTAAAAAGCGACGGTCAAGTCGCGAGGGCTTAACCCTGCTCGAACTAGTCGTGGTACTTGGAATCCTCGCGCTTCTCGCTGGGGTTGCCGTTCAATCTTTAGATCCGATCGCCAATCAATCTCGCTACGAATCTAGCCAGAGCATGGTCAATAGCATTCGGTCCGCAACGATCGGCGATCCAAACGCAAGAAACGCAAACGGTCAGAAGATCATTTCGGGTTACGTCGCAGACACCGCGTTGCTGCCAAGTTCGCTGACCGATCTCCTTCAAAAACCAAACGCAATCATCGCCTATGGTACCGATTCCTTTGATTCCGATCGCGATCTAACCAATGATGTGACGCTAGCCCGCGGTTGGAACGGCCCCTATCTTCAACTCGGCGCTGGGCGAATAAGCATTCTCGACGGATGGGGCAATGCATTGACTCTGCAAAACAATTCAGGCACGCTGACCATTGCGTCGCTGGGCTCCGACAACGATTCGGTAGCACCCGAAGATGGATACCAAACAGACATATCCGTCGAAATTCCTGTCAACGCCCACTCGGGTGACATCGTGTTGCGACTGTACGCAATCAGTACGACCACTGGAACTCGAATCGACCCAACGCTCAGCAACTTACTAGATGGAATCGTATCACCACCCGCAGGGACAAAATTGCTGGGAATTCATTTTTATGGAAAAAACGCTTCTGGTGGCACAACCGGTGCGGTTCAAGAAGTGATGTGCCCAGTAGCCATGACAGGAAGTTTTGAATACCGAATATCGAATGTACCCCATGGCAAGGCAGCTGCGCGAGCTGTTTTCTGGGTCGATGCCAACGATGACCAACTACTCAACCCAGGTGAAGTCGTCCTACGGAAAAGTTGTGCCCAAGTATTTGACATCATCCCGGGACAGGAAAACAGATTCGACATGGAGCTAAGATGACCTTGCAATAGTCATCAAAACCACCATGCCAAACTACACGCTCGTACTCATCACCGATAGCTTACTCGCTAGAGTCGACGTGTGTGTCCGCGCCAAAGTCTCAATTGAGTCGGTCGGAACAGTGGCGATTCCTGAAAACGCATCCTTGGCAACATTGGTTGAGTCTGTATTGGCGACGGGGCCAAAGGGAATAAGTCCGGTTTGGCTGTTTTCGAACCGCTTTTGGACAGGACCCATTAGTATTCCGTCTGATCTGCACGAGATGGCAAATGGCGATGAACTCAATCAAGCTGCCCTGCTCGAAGCAGAAACGCAATCCGGAATCCCCGCCTTTCAATCCAAAGTCGCAATGACCAGGATCAAAAAGGATCCACATGGTGATCCCCAATATTGGGTGACGCAGGCTCTGGAAACCGAGCTGGAGGAAATAGAACAGGCGTTCTGCGTGTCAAAAACAAAATGGGCAGGCATCGCACATGTTGCAAACCATTGCCCAGCCAATCCATCCGAAAACACCAACGCGATTGAGCAATCGCTCGATAGCGAATGGGATATCCGGAATTGGGCAGTAGAAGCAGTCAAAGATCTTTCCGCCAAAATCCCGACTCGCCCCTACTTTGCACCACCCGTCAAAGTACTTTCACCCAGGACGCAAACGCTCCTAGCGTCCGTCGTTGCATCGCTCATAGTGCTGGTTTGTGCAATTGTTTACCACCGAGATAGAAACGCACTCCAGCACATCGAACAACTTTCCTCAAATGCATCGAAACAAAACGACTCAGTCGAAGCTTTGAGTCGCCAATTGCAAAAAGCAGAATCGAGTCTCGATGAAAATCGCAAAAAGCTACAAGATGAGCAGACTCGGTTTGAGAAACTAAAAAAAGATTTTGAGCTAAGTCGTTTTAACCAATCGCTCATTAGCGGTCATTGCGCTAATCTTATCGAAGCGATTGCCAATTCGGCCGATGCAGATAGCTGGTTGCAGAGCATCGAGTCGAACGCGGCCAAGACGACGCTCAAAGGACTTTCCCTAAATGAAGCATCCGCACATCGTTTCGCAAGTGGCCTCGAACAGCAGCCAAAGCTCATCGGCCACACGGTAAGTCCAGCGCAGATAACTCCGCTCGAAAACGACTTGATCCAATTTTCGATCGTCATCGACTTGGCAACCGCGACCGAGAGCCCGCATCAAAGCAAGGAGTCCCTTCCATGACTTCCGCTCGGCCCGGCAACCTTACTATACCTGTTTGCATATCACTTCCCTCGATTTTGATTGTCATTGGTTTCTTGTGGTTTTGCTATTTGCCCAGCCAACGGCTTATCCAAAGCAAGCGAGTTGAAATGGAAAAGCGATTGGCGAACAATGCAAAGTCGCCAAAATCACCAGAGTCCCTCACGGCAAAGCTGAATTCGGTCCAATTGGAACTTGTGAAGATCGCGCAGGAGTGTGAATCGCTATCTCAATTGCAGGAATCGATCATTGCCCGCCGATCCCAATGGCTTCGTGATTCCTCTCCTGGGAATTCACCCGCAAAGACAGTAGCGTCTACATTGGAGCTGTTTCGACAAAACAACTTGTCATGCATCGAAAGCGGCTTGATCGGAAGTCCTCAACAAAAAGAAGAACGATTCGTTTCGGTTCACTCCAAAACATCAGCGCCCTCAACAAGCCCAAGCGAAAACCACTCGAAAACAAAATACAGAATACGGGTACAGGGCCGTTTTCAAGATGTTCGCAAGGCCTTACTTCAATTGCAAGAAGAACATCCTAGTGTCATCCTCCAGTCTATCGACATGGAAGCCTCCGATCCACAAAGTGACCATCGTATTTGGACACTGCTACTAAACATATGATAACCAATCAAGAACTTGAAATGCCAAAGTCGACACGAGTTGATACCGCAATATTGTCCGCGACGTCTCAAATGAACTCGATCCTTGCGCAAACCGAGCAGGTCGACGTGTTGTTGCAAACACTGATGTCTGATCAAAGCACCCCCCAACTGAACCTCGACGAAGTGCGGGTGGATCCAAAATGGTCAGCGAAAGTGCCGGCTCCGTTTGCTATTCGCCGCAAGCTCCTGCCTCTATGTTGCCTTGACGGCGTTGTCCGTGTTGCAACTTCGCAAGCGATTGATCCTGCTGTCGGCAAGCAATTGACTAGTTATTTAGGTAACTCATTCCTCGCCATCGAAACCGATCCGGCATCGTTGCAGCGTGCCATCACGCGAGTGTACGGAACACTCGCTTCCAGCTTCCATGCCGAGAAGCAAAATCGCTTAGATCGCAGCGGCAAAGAAGATGGCCTGTCGAACTCCAACATCGCTTTGGTAGATGAGATGATTCAGGCTGCTTGCCTGCAGAGCGCATCGGACATCCATTTGATTCCCTGCGAAGGCACTTTGAAAATCCAGTTTCGTATCGATGGTGTGCTCGAGAACTACCGTGAGATCCCCATGGAGGCTCAGCAAGGTTTGATCAATCGCCTCAAGGTGATGGCGGAATTGGATATCGCCGAAAAGCGTGCTCCCCAGGACGGAAGTTTTTCCATGCACATGGGAAAGAGTTCCGCCAAGTTGGACATTCGATTGGCGACCTTACCTACGCGATTCGGTGAACGACTGACAATGCGATTGCTGGGGTCTAGCGGCAGCAATTTGAGTATCCCAAGCTTGGGAATGCGGGACGATGATCAAAAAGCATTCGAAAACGCTTTGGCAAGACCGCACGGCTTAGTTCTTTTGACCGGCCCGACAGGCAGTGGGAAATCGACTACGTTGTACGCTGCGATCTCCGAACTTTTGCGAACACAACGTGGTAATATTATCACTGTCGAAGATCCCATCGAATATGAGATGCCCGGTGTGTCTCAGGTGGAAGTCGACTCGTCGGACCGACTGAGTTTTGGCAAAGCCCTTCGAAGCCTACTGCGACATGACCCCGACATAGTCATGATTGGCGAAATCCGAGATGCCGAAACAGCCAATGTTGCGGTCAAGGCGTCGCTGACAGGTCACCTTGTGCTCAGTACCCTCCACACCAATTCCGCCGTAGGTGTCGTTAGCCGATTGGTAGACATGGGAGTTGAGCGATTCTTGGTTGCGGCAACTCTACAACTCTCCGTTGCACAACGGCTTGTTCGCAAATTGTGTCCGCATTGCCGTCGAGAACGCCCCATGAATGCGGTCGAAGCGTCAGCGCTGCGTTGTCCCGATTTGACCGGTTCGCCCGTTTTTGATCCCCAAGGATGTGTTTACTGTGCAGGACGGGGATACTCCGGCAGACTTGCCCTTTTTGAAATGCTGAACTGTAGCGAACGCATTGCGAGTCAAATCGCAAGTGGAATCGACGAACATGAACTCTGGGCCATGGCACAAGCCGCGAGACGCTCATCCCTTTCCGATGACGGAATTGCCAAATTACTGTCAGGACAAACATCGGTTCGCGAAGTGATCTCGGCGGTTTCGAGTGGGAATCCATTATGAGCCGATTTCGATACATTGCGAGAAACGAGCGGGGATTGCTAACTCGCGGCGAGTTGGAAGCGCCCTCAGGCTTAGCTGCGCATGCCGCGTTACAACGCCTTGGTTCACAACCTGTTAGCATTGCCCCTGTTGAGTACCGATTGACTTGGTTGGGACGAATAAAAAAACTCTCTTGGCGAGATGCCTTCGGTCCACGCTCCCACGATGCTGAGATTGCGTTAAAACAATTAGCGCTAATGAATCGAGGTGGACTGGGACTCATTACGTCCCTGCAATCCGTCGCTGAGCAAACCAAATCGAGAGCTTTCCAAAAAGTTGTCGGCGCGATGGTAGACGATTTGCAAAACGGCAAATCATTACACTACGCAATGAACAAGCATCGAGTATTTCCTCGTGTCTTGACGCGATTGATCGAAGTGGGCGAATCAACAGGTGAGCTTGCTGACGTCATGGAGCAAGGAGCTAACCAAATGGCTCATCAGCGAAAAAGCTGGAATGCGATCATCTCGATGCTTGCCTATCCCGCTTGTGTTGTGACTGCCGCTACGTCCGTTTCCGTATATCTTGTGCTAGTCGTGATTCCTAAGTTGCAAACGTTTTTGACAGCGATGGGCCGACCATTACCGAGAATGACCCAGTCACTGTTGACGTTTTCGCAAACCATGCAATCGTGGGCACCTATGATTGCAGTTGCCATCCTCGCGCTCTGCGGCTGTGTCTACGTAACCTACCGCCATCCTCGCGGCAGACTTCTGCTCGATCGATGGATGCTCTCCATTCCTGTTCTAGGCTCAATCCTCCGGCTCTCTGGTACTATCACTTTCTCGAGTACACTCGGTACGATGCTGCGAAGCGGTGTAACACTTTTGGATGCTTTGTCCGCGATCGAGACGTTGCATCGGAATCGTTATCTCGCTTCGACCGTCGCGTCGATTCGACAAGCGGTCGTTCGCGGCCAAAGCCTTACTGCGCCGCTTAGCCAAACCACCGCTTACATGCCGATGCTCGCCCAAATGATGGCGATCGCGGAACGAACAGGGAAGACGACCGAGATACTGGAACAGGTGACCAAGTTTCATGAAGAGCTAATGCAAGCCACGACCAAGCGTCTTGGTGCCCTCATGGAGCCAATCCTAATCGTTTTTATAGGTGGCTTCGTGGGCTATGTTTACATTGCCTTTTTTGTCGCATTAATGAGTGCTGGAGGTGGACGATGAGCCGTAAATTTCAATGGACCTCGATCTTCGGAGTGGTCTGCTTGGTTCCTTGTATAGCATTGGGGGCGGATGACGAGTCGCGTGAATCGACCGCAGGTAATCTCCCGAAATTGCTCGCTCGAAACGCGAGTGATCGCGATCCAACATCGCCAAGCGCGAGGATGTTGGAGCGAATGGGCGCATCTATGCGACACACCATTCCACCCGCTGAAACTCGTCCTCGCGAAGAGACAACTGCTGTTACGCAAATCCCTGACATTCGTATCAAAGCCATCGTGTTCAGCGATGATGACAACGGCAGCGCTATCCTCACTGCCGGCGGACGCAGTGTAACGGTGAAACTTTCGCGAGCGACAACTCGATCATTGACGAAAGGAACGTCCCGTTCGTCAAGCGGATTTACTATAGGAGCTGTTACTTTTACCGTTGAGGACTTTTCTGAAAACTCAATTCAATTGCGGCTCAGTTCGGACAATTCCGTGATGGTTATTCAGTGATGACTATTCAGTGATGACTATTCAGTGATGACTATTCAGTGATGGTTATTCAGTGATGGTTATTCAGTGATGTGTTTTGATTTTTCCTCCCCTTCTCCTCCTCTGGAGGAGAAGGGGCCGGGGGATGAGGAGGCTGCGGATACTTTATGATCGAAGTTCCAGTGTCTTACTGAGTGACTACGAACCCGCTCCGCGAAGCGATCGAAGTGCTTGTTACTGCGATCAGTTGGCTGCTCAAACCACATCGGATTTCACTGTGGTTAGAAGCAAAGCTTGCACCCAATCCAACGAAGTCTCAAACCAGACACACCTCCTCATCCCCCAACCCCTTCTCCTC
>JAPLNL010000038.1 GCA_026692905.1 Planctomycetota bacterium | reverse complement strand
TGGCAGCGAATCGATGCAAGTTTCGATCAAGGGCGTGCCTGAGGGCTTCACTCTATCGGGTGGTACACGCAACGCAGACGGTTCCTGGAGCGTCGCTCAATCAGACCTCGGCAACGTTGCGATCAACGCGCCGAAGGACTTCAACGGCCAAGTCAACTTGACACTCGAAGCCACCACAACCGAATCGAGCAATGGCTCTACTTCAGTTGTCTCCAAGGGCTTCAGCGTCAGCATCAACGCGGTAGCTGACGCAGCCAACGTGACTGTTGGCAATGTAGCGGGACTCGAAGACCAAGCGATCAAGCTCGATCTTGCAGCAAGCTTGTCCGACGTCGATGGTAGCGAGTCGATGCAAGTTTCGATCAAGGGCGTGCCTGAGGGCTTCACTCTATCGGGTGGTACACGCAACGCAGACGGTTCCTGGAGCGTCGCTCAATCGGACCTCGGCAACGTTTCGATCAATGCGCCGAAAGACTTCAGCGGCCAAGTCAACTTGACGCTCGAAGCCACGACAACCGAAGCAAGCAACGGATCGACCGCAGTTGTCTCGAAGGATTTCAGCGTTAACATCAACGCCGTAGCCGACGCAGCCAATGTAACTGTTGGCAACGTATCAGGCCTAGAAGACCAAGCGATCAAGCTTGACCTCGCATCGAGCTTGTCCGACGTCGATGGTAGCGAAACGATGAAGGTTGCGATCAAGGGAGTTCCAGAAGGTTTCACGCTCTCGGCCGGTACACGCAACGCAGACGGATCATGGAGTGTCGCCCAATCGGACCTCGATAAGGTTTCGATCAACGCACCGAAGGACTTCAACGGCCAAGTCAACTTGACGCTCGAAGCCACCACAACTTCAACGGCCAAGTCAACTTGACGCTCGAAGCCACCACAACAGAATCGAGCAACGGCTCGACCGCAGTTGTCTCGAAGGACTTCAGCGTTAACATCAACGCCGTAGCCGACGCAGCCAATGTAACTGTTGGCAACGTATCAGGCCTCGAAGACCAAGCAATCAAACTTGACCTCGCATCGAGCCTGTCCGACGTCGATGGCAGTGAATCGATGAAGGTCGCGATCAAGGGCGTTCCAGAGGGCTTCACGCTTTCGACCGGTACACGCAACGAAGACGGTTCATGGAGCGTCGCCCAATCGGATCTCGATAAGGTTTCGATCAACGCACCGCGGTTCATGGAGCGTCGCCCAATCGGATCTCGATAAGGTTTCGATCAACGCACCGAAGGATTTCAACGGCCAAGTCAACTTGACGCTCGAAGCCACCACAACAGAATCGAGCAACGGCTCGACCGCAGTTGTCTCGAAGGATTTCAGCGTTAACATCAACGCAGTTGCCGACGCAGCCAACGTAGCTGTTGGTAATGTTTCTGGCCTCGAAGACCAAGCGATCAAACTTGACCTCGCATCGAGCTTGAGCGACGTCGATGGCAGCGAATCGATGGAGGTTGCGATCAAGGGCGTGCCAGAAGGCTTCACGCTATCGACCGGCACACGCAATGTAGACGGATCATGGAGTGTCGCACAATCGGACCTCGACAAGGTCTCGATCAACGCACCGAAGAACTTCAACGGCCAAGTCAACTTGACACTTGAAGCCACGACCACCGAATCGAGCACGGGCGAAACGGCTGTCATAACGAAAGCGTTTAGCGTTGCTATCGCCGATGTCAACGACAATCCATTTGATATCCAGATTGACAATACCACGATTGTGGAGAATGCCCGGCCAGGCGAAGTTGTAGCCAAACTATCATCGAGCGACGTCGATGACGCTGGCCTTAGTTTCCGCGTCGTCGGTGATAATGCCAAGTCGTTTACCGTCGTCGGTAACGAGCTACGCATTACCGATCAAGCGAGCTTTAGTTTTGCCGACAGACCGATTGAGAAGGTAATTGTCGAAGTTTCCGACGGACGTGGTGGCGTATCGACTCGCGAGATTGAGATCGCTGTTTCGTCCAATTCACGAACCGTCGTTGGGACCGATTCGGCTGACAACCTGGTCGGAACCAGTGCGAATGATACCATCATCGGTGGCACAAGCAACGATTCCTTTGATACCGGGCGAGGAGACGATCAAATTGTCGCAGGAATTGGCAATAACGTAATCGATGCGGGTGATGGCAACGACACGATTGATGCTGGAGCGGGTGACGACCTCATCATCGGAGGAGCGGGTGCCGACGTAATTGATGGAGGAGACGGTGCTCAGGACGTTGTTCTGTATAACGACTCGGAGGAGGCTGTCGTAGTAAACCTCGAAACGCAACAGGAAACAAGACAATCTACTGGTTGGAAATGCGGGCAACGATCAGCTAGCTGGCGGAGCCGGAAATGATCTTCTAATCGGGGGAACGGGTGATGATCAGCTCAATGGAGGAGAGGGAATCGACGTTGCCAAGTTCTCAGGCAATATGAGTGATTACCGATTTGATCGCAATGCAGATGGCCAACTTGTGGTCACCGATTTGCGAGCAGGTTCGCCGGATGGAGTAGACCGGTTGGTTGACGTTGAGGTAGTCGCGTTCGCGGACAAGAGCGAAGCGGTTGGTGCCCTGTTTAACTCGATCGTTGCAAACCAAACTTCGATACCGCAAATAGTGAATGCCCCAAATGACACCAATTCGACAATTGAGGCGTCGGGTACGATAGTACGTGGCGACGCAGAAATTGGCCAGACGGTTCAAGACCTCGAGTCGCTTGCGTCCGAGCTCAAGTTAAGCGATCCGATTGGATTAGCTGAACCAGAGTACGTGAATTCGAATCAGTACGTTACCTTGCCACCGATTGAGAAGATCGATTGGAGCAACGTCAAGTTCAGTGATTTGATCGAACTAGATGCCGATAGTTCCGCTACAGAGTTTTCCACCAGCCGGACGGAGGTAAACGTAGCGGTAAATCAATCAGGAGCATCGGAGACTGCCGTTGAACAAGGCGAAGTAAGTTCGGCTCAAAGTACCGAATCGTCGACCCTTTCGAAGCTTTGGGCGTTGGTTCGAGCTTACGGTGGATTGCGTCAGAAGTAACCTGAGATGCCTGGCTTTCCATCTAGAAATCGGATTCCCTCGAAATCAAATGAAAACGATTCGATTCGCTACCACTGGCTTCATGCCAGTGGGGCGATAATTGGCAGCTACGCGCACAGCTATGGAGATTCCGACCGATACGGCTATGCCGACCGATACGGTTATGCCGATACTGCATAGTAGCCGCAATGGAATGACACATAACGCGATATTTCGAAAAAGACTATGTTTCGAATAGCCCAAACTTGCGTAGTCGCAACCCCGACCTACTTTTTCCTACTCACATTCGAGTATTGAAAAGTTCTATTTTGGATTAGGGTAATCCATGTTCACAGAAGTCGAAGACGACCTATTTAAATTGTCTGACTCGCTCGAAGCGTTTAATGAGCTCGAGAAATGTACCGACCGAGCGATATTGGCTCAGCGATCCAGCGAGCGTGTCGAGATCAGAGCGAAGTTGATATTTCGTACCGGTAACCCTAGCCAACGCCACACCTACGCTGTAGAGGCAGTGACGGCAGACATCTCCAATGGCGGTTGTATGGTACTTGCCTCGCGAGCGATCCTGCCCGGTGATATTTATCACATCACCTTCCACGACCAGCTAGAACGCGTCGGGCCGTTGTTGGCGCGATGCATGCGATGTCGCATGGTTCAGGAAGATGCATTCGAAGTCGGGCTCCGATTCCTTCAAGACATTCCGCTCAAAGATCTTTTGCGATAAACCATGTCCTCTGCCACTCAGACTCGCCACAACGCGACTCAAAGTACCCAGTCAAAGCAAGCCCCTGCACCAAAAGCGGAAACACCGGAATCGCAGTCAAAGAAGACAAGCGAAGCCATTTGGAAAGTGTTCACCAGCAGCGATAGCAGGCAGGGTTTTTTTAGTCAACTGATCAGGATCCTCGGGGAGCATTTCAACTCCCCGTTTGCCGTTCTAGCCATCGAATCAAGTGTTGGCAGTCAGCAACTAACTCACTCGGTTTCTGACGATGCGACAAGTGCATGGTCCAAGCGTTGTACTGGACTGCTTCTGGATACGCGATATCGCAATTTAGCCAGTGCGAGAACGATTGCCGAAGCGGGCTCCGATCGGACTTTTGCGATTCTAAGCTGCCCTCTCTCCATCGGTACCGAAGGGACCGTCGGAGCAATTTGTATTGTCGTATCAAGTATGGATCGAAGCGTCTACAATGCCCAGTTGCAAGAACTGCAAGCGATTGCCGCCAACGCAGGAACGATGGCCGAGGATGTCGGACATGCTCCACAAAAAACAGCATCCGCTAAATCCGCCGATACCGCGTCTGCCTCGCGTGCAGCTGGCTATGGATCGCTAACTGAATTTTCCTTTGCAGTCGTAAACAACTTGAAGGCCAAACTTGGTTGCGAATCTGTCAGTTTTGGGATCGTCCGAAAAAATCACGTTAAGCTACTCAGCATGTCCGGCACGAGCCAAGTGGATGCCAGTTCGCTTGGAACGCAACAGCTTCAACAAGTCATGGAGGAATGTTTTGACGCCGCGGATATATGTTCGATTCAGATTGCGAAGAGCGGTCCGGAAGGAATATCCACTGGCCACATCCTACACAAACAATGGCATGCCGATTCAGCCGGTGCTTCGGTTGCGTCAATCCCACTTCAAGTCAATGATGAAATCGTCGCGATCTTAAGTTTGAGACATACGCCCGCTCAGAGCTTTACATTCGAGCAGCTCGAAAAAGTACGTGAGCTAGCAACCCCACTTATTCCAGGAGCGTTATTACTAGATCGTGCCGACCGTAATCTGGCTGACCACGCAAAGACAGCCATTGTCGAATGGATCTTTCGCCAATTGTCCGAGGATACATGGACGAGAAGAATTGCAATGGGTGTCGCATTAGCATGTCTCTGTCTAGTGTTCGTTGGCAAGCAAACTTATATGCTGACACTTCCATGCACCATTGCTCCGGCTGACGAACGTGAGATATCCTCGCCTTTCGAAGGCGTCATCGAAGCAACGCTGGTTCGCGCTGGAGACACGGTTGAAGAAGGGCAGATGCTAGCCCGTTTAGATACGCGTCAGCTGAAGCTCGATCTTAGTAAGGCTAACGCAGATTACCATGCGGCCTCGATCGAATCCATTCAAGGTGCATCGGAGGGCGATCTGCAAAAGCTCGCTATTGGAAAAGCCAAAGCAGACGCGGCCAAGAGCCTTGCAAGAAAATTCGAACGCAATCTTCAGCTGGCCGAAGTTCGTGCTCCATGTAAGGGGACGATTCTATCCGGAGATCTCGATAAACGCATTGGCGAAAGTGTTCCCATGGGCGAATCTTTGTTCCGGTTTGCAGCCGCGGATAATTGGAAGATTGTGATTGACTCACCGGAGTTCGCAACCGCGTTGATCGATGTTGGTCAACAAGGAAACTTTGCGACGGTAGCGCGACCTGCGGTACTGATGCAAGTCGAAGTGGACCATTTGCGAACCCATGCTGAAGTGCGCGACGGAAAAAATGTCTTCCTCTCAGAAGCGAAAGTGAGGAGCGACGCACCGGATTGGCTGCGAAGCGGAATGCAGGGGACGACTCGCATCGACGTCGGACGGCATCCTATCTATTGGGTTTGGTTTCACCGTGTGATCGATCAAGTTCGGCTCAAGCTTTGGAGGCTCTAGCACGATGGCGGAACCTCAAGCAGCTCTGAGTGACCTGGGCGCAAAGTTAGGCGATGTTCGCGCAAGCGTTCGCCCTAATCTCGATATTTCGCGACACGTTTTCAATGGCAAGCCAACGTATGTGGTACGGGATCCTGTCACGGCCCAAACGCACCGGTTCTCCGCGCAGGACTACCAATTGTTTACATCGGTAGATCAAACGAGAACGCTCAAAGAGTCGGTGGCTTTATTGATTGCAAATAGACGCATCACCACCGAGCAAACAGATGATTTTTATCGGTTTGTCGTTCACTTGCATCAGATGGGATTACTGACATTGCCTTTGTCGGATGGGAGCACGCTATACAATAGGTACAAGCAGCGAATGGATGCCCAAAAGAAGGGGCGATTCCTAAAACTGATGTTCATGAAAGTACCTCTTGCTCAGCCTGACAAGTGGCTGGGGAGCACAAAGTACCTAGTCGCGCCTCTCTTTACCATGACCGCTTTTTGGATTTGGTTCGTATGTCTATGCATGTGCGGATTAGTACTTTTGATCCACTGGCAAGAGTTCGTGAATCCGCTGGGTACCATGCTGACGCTCAGTAATGTACCCATTCTCTGGGTATTGCTGGTTGGTCTCAAAACATTTCATGAGCTTGGCCACGCCTATGCATGCAAACGTTTTGGCGGTACGGTCCCAGAGATGGGCGCGATGATCATGATGGGCACTCCATGCGCTTATGTTGATGCATCATCGTCATGGAGCTTCCCCAATCGCTGGCACCGAATGACGGTGGCTTTGGCTGGTATGTATTTCGAATCCATGTTGGCAATGGTGGCTGTCGTTGTCTGGCTCTGTACCGAAACGGGTCAGTTGCATTCCGCAGCTCAATACGCAATCGTGCTGTCGACCGTTGTGACCATCGGCTTCAACGCGAATCCTCTCATGAGGTACGATGGATACTTCATTCTAAGCGACCTCGTGAACATCCCCAATTTGCACCGCGACGCGAAATCCGCAGCCAGTGGACTCATCAAATGGGTACTCTACGGCCTCAAACCCAAACCCGTCACCACCAGCAGGTCGGTCCAAGTCGCAATGACCGTGTTTGGCCTCGCCTGCATGACCTATGGAGTAACCGTGGCGATTGGCATTGCAACTTTGTTGACAATGGCGGTTCCGATCGTCGGACCCGTTATCGCGTTTTTTGTCTCAGGCTTGCCGGTCGTCCGTTTGATTCAAAAGTGGGTAATGTACGTCGCCCATTCCAAGGAGTTAGAATCGGTTCGTGTGCGCGCAGTTTGTGTCGTAGGCGGACTAACCATGGCGATCATGGTAGGGGTTTTTGCCATTCCCATTTCCGGTCATGTCCAATCCTTAGGAATCGTTCATCGAAAAGAAGAGCAATCGGTTCGAGCGTCTGTTAGCGGTTTCCTTATTAGCAAACGAACCGAGAACGCCGCTTTGGTGGAACCAAGGCAAGTTCTTTACAGGCTGGAAAACTCAGAGCTTGAAGTTCAGCGTAGCGAGAGCCAATCGCTCGTGCAGCAACTCAACATTCAGCTGCAAACCCAGCTGAACGTCCCAGGCAAGCAATCCGAGCAAATACAATTGCAGCTCGCAAACGCACGCCATCAGTTGGAGCATATTGAGCTTCAAATAGGCCGTTTGGATTTGTCGGCGCAAAACGCGGGCGAATTCATCCCTCCTCCAGAAAGTCCCAAGAAGGGCAAATTTGTTCGGCAGGGGGAAGTGCTTGGTTCCATTTGTCGCGGTCCTTGGATTGTGCATGTGATGCTAACTGCGGATCAATGGTCCAGCATCGAATCGGTGCGAGACAAGCCCGTCGGCATCACACTCGTTGGCAACACTCAGCAATCACTGACGGGCCGAATTGTTAGCGGCGATATTGCTGGTACGAAGAAGATCGAGGAAGCGGCGATGACTCATTCCGGCGGAGGAAACATCGCCGTTTCGCAAGACATGCTCGCAACAGAAAACTTCTTTGACGTTGTCATCGAGATCGACACGGATTCCGTCGATAAGCTTACCAGGCCAATCAAGGTGGGTATGTCCTCGATCGTTCATCTCCAAAGTGAACCAGAAACCGTAGGGAGCATTCTTTTGCGTCGCGGTATTCGTCTCATCAATCAGATTCGGCAGTCGGGCAATTAAGGAACTGCTATTTGTTAAACTGTTTTTGACCTTCTGGTCCTAATGGTAAGGCACCGGCAGAAGAATTTTGTCATACTGTTTGTGTTCCCGAATGGAAGAATGGAGCCAAAGCTACCTGATGATGCGGCAATCTATTTGGGTATCACGATGACCGACCTCTATGCCGAGAACTTAAATTATGTTTTTGGATACGGGAGCTTCGAGACACGGACTGGAGTTTATAGCTTGGCCCGCTATTTTCCGGATTTTTGGGGACAACCCTCCAATGCCGACTCCAAGCGATTGACTTTGAGAAGGTCGTTCAAAGTACTCAACCACGAAGCGAGCCATGTCTTTGGCTTAAAGCATTGCATCTTCTATGATTGCAGTATGAATGGAAGCAATAGCCTTGAGGAAGCGGACAACTCCGCGATTCACGAATGTCCCGTTTGCCACCAAAAACTGCTCGAGTCGCTACAGTTTGATCCTGAGAAACGGTTTAAGGCCTTGAGCGAAATATTCTCCAAGCATGGATTAGATGAGGAGTCCCAGTGGTGGAACACGCGATCTGCCAATTGGCTGAGGAGTCGTTAGGGAATTTAGTACCCGCCTCGCCGTACATCACGTTATAATTATGATCTTTGCGGGCGATCATTGCGTCCCCCTGATCTCTCGCAGACATCCCCTCCGCATGCTCACCAAAATCCAATTCCTTGCTATGAAACCGACTCTTTACTTGGCGATTTGCGTGGCATCTTTTGTCGGTTGCCAGTCCTCGTCTGCCTCGGAACCTAAGCGACCGAACATCTTGTTTCTATTCGCAGACGACTGGGGCCGATATGCGAGTATCTACGCCGAAGTGAACGGACAGGGGAGCATCAACGATGTGGTTCGTACTCCTAACTTTGACAAATTAGCAAGGCAGGGAGTCTTGTTTCGGAATGCGCATGTGAACGCACCTTCCTGCACACCTTGTCGGAGCTCACTTCTTTCGGGACAGTACTTTTGGCGGACGGGTCGCGGCGCAATATTGCAGGGGGCTGTATGGGACCCTTCGATACCAGCGTTCCCACTGCTCCTCAAGGATTCAGGTTATCAGCTCGGCAAGTCGTACAAAGTATGGAGCCCAGGTACACCGCCGGATGCTCCTTTTGGTGGCCAGAAGTATTCGTTTCAAAAAGCAGGAGGCCGATTCAATAAGTTTTCCGAAAACGTGACGAAGCTCGTCGAAAAAGGTAAGTCGCTAGAAAAATCTAAAGAAGAGCTGTACGCCGAAATAAGAACAAACTTTTCGGACTTTTTGTCGGCTCGCGATGCCGGCAAGCCGTTTTGCTTTTGGTTCGGACCAACCAACGTTCATCGAACTTGGACCAAAGGGAGCGGAAAAAAACTCTGGAACATTGATCCAGATTCACTTCAAGGAAAGATGCCACCGTATCTGCCGGATGTGCCCGAAGTTCGTGAGGATTTGGCTGACTATTTCGGGGAGATTGCCGCTTGGGATGCCGGTATTGGAGTCATTCTCGCTGAGCTTGATAAAACCGGCGAACGTGAGAACACGCTTATCGCCATCAGCGGCGACCACGGTGCTCCCGGTTTTCCACATGGCAAGTGCAATCTTTATGGATTTGGCACGGGAGTCTCCTTGGCCATCAGCGGACCAGGTGTTGTCGGTGGCCGTGTTGTCGATGACTTTGTGAATCTTCCTGACTTGGCACCGACCTTTCTAGAGGCTGCTGGTCTTCCAAAGCCGAACGTCATGACAGGCCGAAGCCTTTGGCCGGTTCTGAAATCCGATCAATCAGGACTTGTCGATCCAAATCGAACCTGGGTCGTAACCGGTCGAGAACGTCATGTTGAAAACGCGAGGGCGGACTTCAGCCCCTATCCACAAAGAGCGATCCGCACTGCAGCACACCTCTTTATCGTCAACTTCCGGCCAGATCGCTGGCCCCTTGGCGATCCTTATCGGCTTGACGGGGACAATCTAGCGACCATCGAGGAAATCGAAAAGAACACGCGAACAACCCATCCCGATGACGATGCGGGACCGACCAAGGCTTGGCTGGTCGGAGAGCGTAACTCGACGAAGTGGAAATCGCACTATGAATGGGTTTATGGCAAGCGACCCAAGTACGAGCTTTATGACCTAGTGAAAGACCCGCACGAGACCAAAAACGTCGCCGAGGACCCGGCTTACGCATCGGTCAAAGCAGAGTTGGAAAAGCGTTTGATGTCGGTACTTTCGAGTACTGGGGACCCGCGTCTGATTGAGGACGGCAAGTATTTTGAGTCACCACCATTGTCAGGCCCTGTTCCCTAATGGATAAAATCCTTTGAGAAATCAAGTGTTCCAAAACGAGAACGTTTGTCGACATAGGAAACTGTGCAGCGGTATCACGGCCACAACCGGCAGATGTGTCTCCGGGTTCACTCTTGCCGAGAGTGACCTTGCAGGCTTACATCGCCATGATAGGTTCAATCGTGCTAACAACTAGTGGCTCTGCCCATCATGAAAGATATCTGAGCGAACGCAGGCGATTTCTTAGTAGCCTAGGAATGGGGTTTGGCTTGACTGCATTCGAGGCCATCCGCCGCTCGACTTTGATTGCAGGTGAACCGCAAAAACGCATTCGTGCCATCGATCCCCTAAACCCATTTGCAGCAAGGTTGCCAGATTTTGCGCCGCGTGCCAAGTCCGTCATCTTTCTGTTCATGGTAGGTGGCCCATCGCAAATCGACACCTTTGACTACAAGCCAGTATTGCAATCATTGGACGGCAAACCGGTTCCAGATTCGATCCGCAAGTCAGTGGAGGCAACTCGACATGCCAACGTATTTCACGGGTGCAAGAAAGAACTGATGGCGAGTCCCTACAAGTTCGCTCAATACGGCCAGTCGGGTACATGGGTTAGTAGCCTCTTTCCGAATATGGCGGAACATGTGGATGACATCGCGATCCTCTATTCCATGCAAGCCGATTCCAATAATCATGCACCGGCTAGTTATCAACTGCACACGGGTGACGTACGTGGAGGCAAAGCAAGTTTAGGCTCGTGGGTAACGTATGGTTTGGGGACGGAGAATACCGATTTGCCAGGTTATGTAGTCCTGTTCGACGCTGGTCCATTGGGCGGAAATGCAAATTACAGCAATGGATTTTTGCCACCCGCCTTCCAGCCGACACGGCTCCGCGATCGCGGGCTTCCCGTTTTGGATCTGTTGCCACCGGAATTCTTAGCCCATGGCCAACGTCAATCCATCGACTTGATGCAACAACTCAACCAAATGCACCGAGTCGAGCATCCTGGTTTTTCGGAATTGGATGCAAGAATTGCAAACTACGAATTGGCGTATCGAATGCAGTCGGCCGCTCTCAATGTTGGCGATTTCGAAGACGAGCCGAAACACATGCACGAGCTTTATGGGCTGGATGAAACCGATCCTAGAACGCAGAGCTTTGCGCGAAAATGCCTGCTGGCACGTCGACTCGTGGAACGCGGAGTTCGTTATGTTCAGTTGTACGACATGCCAGACAAAGATGGTTGGGATGCACACGCCAAACTAACGGACAACCATGACCATAGAGCGCGCTGGACCGACAAGAGCGTTGCAGGATTACTCACCGATCTCAAACAACGAGGGCTCTTGGATTCGACGTTGGTCATTTGGGCGAGCGAGTTCGGGCGAACTCCCATGATGCAGGGTGATATGGGACGTCAGCACAACGCAGCCGGCTTCACCATATGGATGGCTGGTGGCGGCGTGAAACCAGGCATGCGTATTGGAGCCACCGATGACATTGGTCTTATGGCTACCGAAAGACCTGTCCAATTTCGAGATTTGCATGCAACCATCTTGACCGCATTAGGGATCACATTTGAGGACTTATCCTATGAAGTAAACGGGCGTGATGAACGGATTACCGGCGTCGCGGGCACAGCCAAACCTCTCCTAGACCTGCTGATTTAAACATGTTTTCTTCGCGCTTATCCAAGCAATTTTTCACAAGGGAGAGTGAGGCCACCAGCGCATTGCTTGGGAGGGTGAGGCTCCTGCCGAACCGCGGCGTCGCAAGCTCGGCAGGAGCCTCGCTCTCCCGAAGGTTCTTGAGAGACTTAGGATTGGCCGCTGCAATTGTTTTTAGCGTCGTCCATGTCGCCTACGCCGAAGACCTCAGCGATCTAAATTTGAAAGCAATTGCCATTTTGCGACGAGAGTGTGTCTCATGCCATGGCCCTGACAAACAAGAAGCAAACCTCCGATTGGATTCCCTCGCTGGTTTCGTTGCTGGCGGGGATAGCGGGCCGGTTGTGGCATTGGGGACGGAAGCTGCCGACAAAGCATCCTTGCTCGTGGAGCGCATCGAGCACGAGGACGCGGAACTGTTGATGCCGCCAAAACGCAGACTGCATGCGACGGAGTTGGCTATTTTAAAGGCTTGGGTCGAATCTGGGGCCCACTGGCATGTTCAGGAAACGCAAAACGCGATGGTCTCAACGAAGGAGGTTGTCCTAGGCGACGCGTGGTCTGACCCAAAGAACCCGATTCGAGTGTTGTTTGACGGCAAGCGATTGGAATTGTGGTCGCTCAGGCCGATTCGACGCCCGGACATTCCGACCGTGCTTGATTCGGCTTGGTGCCGAAATCCAATCGATTCTTTTATTCTAGAAAAGTGGGAACGGGATGGTTTAACACCCGCTCCGATTGCGCCGGATGAGGTATTGGTTCGTCGCCTTTCGCTGGACACAATGGGTTTACCGGCGGACCACTCTCATGTGCAGTATTTTGTTCAAGACAATGCAACTGATAAATACGATCGATTGATTGACCGCATGTTGAGTTCACCTGCGTTTGGTATTCACATGGCCAGAATGTGGCTGGACGTGGTGCGTTACAGCGATAGCAATGGCTTCGATTGGGACGAATTGCGGCCAAACGCCTGGATGTATCGCGATTATGTTGTTCGCGCACTCAACAACGATGAGCCATTTGACCGATTTATCGAAAAGCAGCTAGCTGGTGATGAACTGCAAGAGGGGCCGCCACGCAATACCGATGAGCAAGATCAACTCATTGCGACAGGCTATCTGCGGCTTGGGCCAAGAGACAATGCGGCTGGATTGTTCAATGAGCAAGATCGGGCGCGAGCCGAATTGATGTCGGATTTGACGGAGACGACAGCCAGTGCGATGCTCGGATTGACGATGTCATGCTGTCGCTGTCACGATCACAAGACGGATCCGCTGTCGCACGCGGACCACTATCGTCTTCGCGCTTTTTTTGTCGCAAGCCATGATACCGACGAAGTTGCCGTTGATCTGCAAGATGTACAAGAGACTATCCAAGCTCATAACGACAAAGTGGAGCTTGATGTCAATAAGGTGAAGGCGACCATGGACGACATCACCGAACGCGCGCAAAGTCGTCAGCCATCGAAACGGAAGCCAGAGAAGATCAAAGAGCTGATGAGTGCCGATGAACGCGAGCAACTAGAGCGGGCAGAGTCGGAGCTTAAATCCTTAGAAAAGACCAAGCTTCCGTTTACAAAAGGCTTTTTGATGCATGATGATAAACTGGACGTGGTTCCGCAGACCCATATCCTTGTCGGAGGTGACTATCGCCTTGAGAAGGATGTAGTCGAACCGGGCTTTCCCGCGGTGCTCTTTCCAAACGATGCCACGATGGTTGAGCGGCCTAAGGCAAACACAACTGGGCGACGTTTGACTTTGGCGCGATGGCTCGGGTCGCGAGAGAATCCATGGACCGCGCGCGTCATCGTAAACCGAGTTTGGCAAAATTACTTTGGGCAAGGGATCGTTGCTACGCCAAATGATTTCGGAGTAACCGGAGCACTGCCGACGCATCCAGAATTATTGGACTACCTCGCAATGGAACTGATCGATAGTGGTTGGTCGCTCAAACATATCCACCGACTGATCGTTTCTAGCAATGCATATCGGCAACAGTCCATTGCTAACCTAAATGCTGAAAATAGCCGCTCGATGGTGACGCTACGGAACCATTTGCGGCGAAAGAGCGCCGAGCAACTCCGGGACTCGATCTTGCAAGTTTCTGGCTTGTTACAAGAACGCGTTGGAGGAGCACCGGTTTGGCCTGTACTCGATCACGCGACCTTGGCTGCCAATCCCGCGGTGCTAGACGATAATGAAACCAAAACCAAAGGTTGGTATCCATCTCCTGCATCCGACCAGACCGTTCGTAGCCTCTATTTGATCCAAAAGCGAACCATTCGAATTCCCTGGTTGGAGACATTCGACCTTCCGGAGAACGCCGCATCCTGTGGGAGACGTGAATGCTCTTTGGTGGCACCGCAATCCTTGGCCATGATGAATGGCGAACTTTCTGTACAAGCCTCAAAGCAGCTTGCAATCGAAATCGAAAGATTGTTTCACAATAACCACGAAGGTGAGGTGCAAGAACTGTTTCAACGGATTTTGGCTCGAAATCCTCGAGATCAGGAGTTGGAGTCGTGCAGGTTGTTTTTGAAGACCAGGTCGCTGTTGGAACTAAGCTTGGTCTTGCTAAACACAAACGAATTTGTGTTTAGCGATTAGTTTAGATATCTCTCGAAGCAACCAGGGACAAGCACCCGCAGTCGGGCTACAATGCACGGCGAGAGTTTCCCCTAGCTTCTTCGTCCAATACAACCATTGCTATGTGTCGAAGCCCGAAGTGGTGTGAACGAAGCCATTGTCTGGAACGAATGATAACATCCGCCCTTGGCCGCTTTGGCTTAGGAAGCAACCAATTTTTTAGACGGGTAGCTCAATGTCTCGATTCTTGTTGGGAATACTAGTTCTAAGTTCACTATGCATCCCAAGCCTGGAGGCTCAGGAACTCAAGTTAGGTGCTTTTGCTGCCGACATAACGATTCCGCTTGGGCACCGGTGCATGGGCATTTTGGATACCAAGGCCCTACGGATTGATGATCCGTTAGAAGCGAGGGGCTTTGTCCTGCTCGGTCCCGACGCCCCAATTGTATTTGTTGCACTCGATTGGTGCGAAGTGCGCAATGGTGCTTATGACTTGTGGCGAGACACGCTGGCTACAGTCGCCAAGACGACTCGCGAGCGAGTGCTGGTTTGTTCGCTTCACCAACACGATGCGCCCGTGATCGACACGGAGGCTCAATCACTTCTCGATTCAGTCGGGTTGGTTGGCGAGTTGTTCGACGTCCCGTTTCATCAAGCATGCCTTAAGGACGTGGCTTCGGCAGTCAAGCGTGCGGTGGCAGCAGCAAAACCGGTTACTCATATCGCGATCGGCCAAACGGCAGTTGACAAAATTGCATCGAACAGACGCTTGGTACTTGCCGATGGCACCGTGAGTTATGATCGCTATAGCCGAACCGCACCCGATTCGCCGGAAGCCCTGGCCGACCCGGGTGAGATCGATCCGAATTTGAAGTCAATCCGCTTTCTCTCTGGAGATGAAACGCTGGCTGTTCTGAGTTCGTATGCCACGCATCCGATGAGTTCCTACGGACAAGGGGGAGTGTCTGCGGATTTCGTTGGTTTAGCGCGTCGTCGCCGGCAGTTTGAAACGCCCGGCGCCATGCAGATTTATGCGTCAGGTTGTAGCGGTGACATTACCGCTGGCAAGTACAACGACGGTTCACCGCAATCACGCGGTGTTTTGAC
The DNA here is from genome assembly GCA_026692905.1 of Planctomycetota bacterium. GTDB lineage: Bacteria > Planctomycetota > Planctomycetia > Pirellulales > Pirellulaceae > JBKCUI01. Next base: position 126,040 of record JAPLNL010000038.1, on the reverse strand, counting down.
CGATCGTCTCTATCAAGCTATGGTGCGGGCCTCGAATGCGACGGTGGCACATAGAATCGACAAATTTGCCTTTCGTTGTGAATCTTTTGATTTACCGTTTCATGACGGCGAGCCATTTAAACGCGACACCATGACGGCAGTCTTGAAAAACGATAAAGCCAGCACGCGCGATCGTATTCTCGCCGCCATGGGGCTGGCCTCATTGAATCGAATCGAGCGAGGCCAGCCGATCGACCTGCCCTGTTTAGATTTGGGGACCGCACAAGTGGTCATTTTGCCGGGCGAATCGTTTGTTGGCTACCAGTTGATGGCGCAGCGAATTCGTCCCGATTCATTCGTCATGGCGATCGGATACGGCGAATGCTGGACCGGTTATGTCCCAACTCAGCATGCCTTTGAAGAACGATTTAACCATGATTGGCGCTGGGTAGGGGTAGGCTGTGAACCGATTCTCCGAGAAAAGTTGTCTTCCGTTTTAAAGCCTTGATAATCCCATCGCATTCGCGATTCAATCGCAGAAGGTTCGTACGGTTTAGTTGTGACCGTATGCCTAACGCAACTTGAGGGAACTTGCTCACTTTGTTTAAAACTCTTGAGACAAGGGCAATTTCTGGGCAAATTCGCTATACGGTGCAAGGTATGCTGGAATCGCTACGGTCCTAATATTGAATAGGGTGGATCGGGTTTTCGTTTCTGAATTGTTGGTCCAATGATATTGGGCGCATTTCATGGGTTAACCTTCCGAAGGTTTTGTCTTAGGGTTGTGAATAGACTAGTTGTCACATTCGTGGTGATAGAACTCAATCGACAATGACAAAACGGATACGGTTGCCCAACGGCTGTGGCAGCACCAAGGACAGGACTGGAAACAACGGATGTTCCGCATTCAACTCAACGCAAATTTGAAATCGAATGAAACGAACGGCTCAACAATCCGTATCGCTTTCATCGGCGTTTTGAATGCATTGCGAGTGGCAGCCATATGGCGAGTGCCCTCCGCAATTCCAAGACAACTACTCTTCGAGGCTACGTCACACCGAGTTTGCCTGCTACTTGGTATTGCGAGCTTCATCGCCGTTCTTGGCGGCTGCCAAACACTTTCCCTACCGGCTATCGACCCGACAGGAAATACGATCTTTGCGCCGAACGGTTTTACAACACTCATCAACCCGCACGATCCGAATAACGGTTACCCATCAACCCAGCCCGCCTTTCAAGCGCCACCGAATCCTCCGGCTTGTACGCAAACCGGGGATAAGAAACTTTGCAAAGGCTGCTTGTCTGGCAAAGGCTGTTTTGCCAAACGAAAAGAAGCCGAAGAGGTACGCGGGCGATGTGGGCAATTGCTCCTGACACCGACGAGTATTATTGCTCCCGTTGGGGGCGAGGTGATTCTCCTTGCTGGAGTGTGCGGAAAGGACGGCTACTTGGTTACCGACGAGCCGATTGAGTTCATGATTTCGCAAGACGGGGTCGGAGAAATTGTCCAAGTTGGTGACGACTCGAAGGGGCAGCGTCAGTCCTTTTTCAAGAAAGACCTTCGTCCGAAAGTCGAAAAGCTTGGCATTGATTTCGCAAAGGGACGTACTAGCCGTGAACCCTGGACGATCACGCGAGGAACATCCACTCCGGATGATGACTTGCCGGTGCGCAAGGGCCAGACATGGATCAGTTTAACCAGTCCGAGCGAAGGGACCTCCAAGGTGACGGTCCTCGCCCCGGATAGCGATGTATGGGATCAACGCCGTCAAACGGCAACGATCTATTGGGAGGACGCTAGTTGGCAATTCCCGAAATGCGTCACAACGGAAAGCGGTAAAGAGGCTTTGCTCATTACCTGCGTCACTCGATCGGATAGAGTATCGCCGGCTGAAGGCTATCGAGTCATCTACCGCATTTTGAATCCAGAGATCGCTCGATTTGTGATGCCTGGGCGAGAAGGAGCTATGACCGAGGAAATCAATGTGGATGCTGAAGGAAAAGCGGCGGTCCGCCTTCTCCATGACGAAAAAGTTCCACTTGGTACAGCCATGGTGGAGATGGAGGTCGTTCGCAATGCTCGGCCGAAGGACAATATGCGTCAGATCACGCTTGGCCGCGATTCGACAACGGTAACTTGGAGCGCTCCCGAGCTTCGATTGGACGTTGGTGGTCCCGAAGTCGGTGTCCCCGGCCAACCCATCAATTACTTCGCCACACTTGCAAACACAGGTGATCGCGTGGCCGAGAATGTTTACCTCAGCTTGGTCATTCCACCAGGCATGTCCCTACAGTCGCTTAATGTTCCTACGAGCTCCCAATCACAAAACGCATTGAGATGGGACATTGGTCCGCTCATGCCACGAAGTGCTTTCGACGTCAACTTAGTTTTGCTTCCTCAACTAGAAAATCAGGTAGATGTTCTCTTTGAAGCCAGTGGAGCCAATAGGACCGAACCGCTCAGGCAAAAAGTCTCAACTACATTTCTACGTCCGCAGGTCGCTGTTCAAATACGACCTATGCAGAACACTAATGAAGTCGAGATGGGCAATGAGGCAAAATTTGAAGTCACCGTAACCAACAATGGCACACAGACACTCAACAATATCCGCGTGTCACTTCAGAGCACTCCGGGACTATCACACTCTCGGACCAATTCGAACTTAGTAGAGGAACAGATAGGTTTTCTGCGGGTCGGCCAACCCGTAACTCTCCCTGGATACTTCCGAGTGGATAGCGTAGGACAACTGTCCGTCCAAGTCAAAGTAAGTGCGGAGGGGCGAGAACTTGCTACCCAATCCGCGGTCATTGTCGGCGTGCCTGCCGTTCCGAAACGCCCATCGTTAAGCTTGATCTTGGAAAGCGACGCTGGACAGAATGCGGTTGCTGTCGGTACCGAGTTCTCAGCGCGGTGGGCCGTGAACAATACCGGACCAGTGCTCCTTCGTACTCCTATCATATCCATGCAACACAGTCCAAATCTGCAAGTTGTTCAAGCGAACGGCGGATGGCAACTTAGTGAAGGTGTTGAATACATCGAGGCAAATCGGCTGGGCAGGTGGACGCGGTTGGGGGATGTCGCGCCAAACGGTCGCCTTGGTTACTTCAGCGCTCGATTCCGAGTCATCGCGGCAGGCCCTGCCTCAGTGGAAGTCGCTGCGGAATCCGACGGGGTCGGCGACCGTAAGAACTTAATACTTGAAGTAGGAAACAACGGGTCTGGAGGAGAGATCCTACCTGGTGGTATTCCCAACGGGCCACCTGGCGGGCCGCAACCTAACGGAACAATGAGCAAGCCCGAGTTAACGCTCAAATCCGCTTCCGAAAAACGATTGAGCGTCACGATTCAACCGGTCACGAACTCCATTCGAAAAGGAGATGTTGGGACCTACGAGATCACGATTGCAAACCTAGTTAACAAGCCCGATCAACGTGTCGCCTTGAGTATCCTAACGCCTAAAGGTGCGGTGTTGAAATCGATTCGAGCCAAGGACTTGCAGTACAAAATCTCGAATTCAGACCGGCAAATCGAGTTGGAACCGATCAAGTACTTCCGGGCCAACGACAGTTTTTCTTGCGTCATCCAATTGCGTCACGACGAAGTTGCAGCCGGCGATTTAGTTGCTTCGGTCACCAGCCTAGGCCAGACCAATGCAATTTCTGAAAGCCATCGCGTCCAAGTCCTGCCTTAGTGCGGACACAACAGAAAAAAGCCAAAGGAGATCGCGGTGAAAGAAGGCTCAATATCAGATGCTTGCGAATGGGTATCGCATCGCAGCAGTGGATTTCGGCCAAAGGTCGGGCTGATTCTTGGCAGCGGCCTGGGGTTGCTTGCGGAACGAATCGATAATGCATGCCGCATTCCTTATGCGGAGATACCGGGCTTTCCTGAATCGCGCGTACCAGGTCACGCAGGCAATTTCGTATTGGGGTATCTAAGCGGAACGCCCGTTGTCGCCATGCAAGGACGAGCGCACCTCTACGAAGGCTGGTCGGCAGACAAGGCGACGTTTCCGCTTCGCTGTATGCACGCACTCGGCATCCATTCGTTGATCGTGTCCAACGCCTCGGGCGGGATCAACCCAAGATTTCATAGTGGCCAAGTGGTGTTGATAGACAACCATATCGACTGGATGAATCGTAGCGGCGTGAATGCGAGCGAGGGAGCCAGTGGAGCGGCATCGATGGGCGTTCCGCATCGAGCTGGCAATCCTTATGATGCAGGTTTGCTCAACTTGGCCGAGCAACTGGCGATTCGCCAAGGCTTCGCATTGGCCCGAGGTACGTATCTAGCGACGCTGGGCCCGAACTACGAGACGAGAGCTGAATACCGATTGTTCGCGAAGCTGGGAGCCGACATGGTCGGGATGAGCACGGTCCCGGAAGTTCTATTGGCCAACCAACTAGGCTTAAAAGTTCTGGCTTTTTCTATCGTCACGAATGTAGCAACGCCAGACGTCCAGAAAGTGACGGACCACCAAGAGGTGCTCGACTGGTCTCGCAAAGCCCAAAGCCAATTGGTCCCGCTGATCGAGAGCATTTTGAAAGACCCAATTTAAATCGTCGGCAGTTGCAATGGTTGCATCTGCGATCGAATCGCGAATGAGATGAGATTTTCAGCCTGGGTAAAGTTCGCTAGGCGAACGAAACCCCTGGTAGTACGCCCCAGTGGTTTTAAAGCTCTCAAGGAGCGGAATTCAGCGGAAATGCCGCCGCTCCGCGACGCTCAGACAATTCATTCCAGGCTCACCACGGATTGCATCCGTGGCTCTCAAATGACACTGCTCCGCAGTTAAGGCTACAGCAAAGGTAGAGCCATAGGTTCAATCATGTTAAACAGCTATCTACCAAGCAGGCAATCCAGTTGTTTTGCTGAATCGCTTGATTAGACCTTCATCGCCAAAGCCTTACGACGTCGATGAGTCGCTACCAATCCGACGCAACCAAGCAAACTGACTAAAGCGACAGAAATGAAAAATCCCGGGTTGTCTAACGTTCCTGTCGCGTAGGATAAGTTAATACTAGGCACTTACTTTCCAACAGTCCTCCCCCGGAACAAATGCCATTCCGTGATTAGAACCGCCAGCGGAATCTTCGATGCCCATGCGATCAGGAATAGACAAATCGAAAAGGTCTTCCAACTCTCGCTCATTCCTGGCTTCAAATACATCACCCCAACGACTGCTAACGGCAACAACATTGTCACTCCAATCAGGACGGCTAGAGCCCGCCCGATCCGGACTCGCATCCTGGATGAGCTTTCCTGCACAAGCTGTTGATAGCCCGTTGGTAAACTGCCCAGTAGTGTCCTTCGCCAAGCCCACAAGCAAAGAAAAGCAAAAATGGCAAAGCCAATTAAGACCAGATAATGGGCAAGATAGCCTTTGGCTGCAAGCGACCAAGCGATAGAGATTAGAACGATGGGTACTAATCCTGTCGCGATTCTCGTGTAGGTCATCCGTTATCCTCAATGCTGTTGCTTAGCATAGCTCGTTCGAGCCCTCATTCTAATGCAACCAGCATGATCGCAGCAGGCACATCCCTTGCACCATTCATTTTCCCTCTCAGACAGATCAGCAGCCTGTTTTGGCATCGAGGCTCTCAACGAACGACTCCCACCAATGGCACTCACTTTGCATTTGCTGCAGGCAAATTACTGAGCCGCGGGCGCTAGCCGCGTTCCATTTCCCCTGAACAAGTACATTGGTCGCGGCTAGCGCCCGCGGCTCACGTTGGGATAACGCGAGTGTCATTGGGCTCGCACCCTTGCTCACTTACACCCAATCTTCTTCGGCAAAGATAGAGTCCAATGCTCCTGCAGTTCGTTTCGGCTTGACCGTCCATCCAGCGAGATAGCTATCCAGCGAATCGTCTGCGTCTTCGTTATCGAATTCGCCAGCCAAGCTTGGACCGTATACCGACTCACTTCCTACGGAAGACACAGCTAAGTCGATTTGACCTTCCACGCTCGACAGGTACTCTGCTCGCCGAAGTTCAGTTACGATTTCTTGCTTGGATGGAGTTCGAACAATTTCTTGACTGTATCCCAGCCAAGCCATCGAAGCCTCGCCTTCTCCGGCACCGGCATTTCCGCGTTCGTTGATGAAGTTAATCACCGAAAGCACATCGAGTGCGTCCGTGCCACCGTTCCCATTTGGATCGAGGTAAGGTGGCGTCGCAAGCGTGGTTGGCAATGTTCGGAAACCGTTGGTATTGATGTCGTTGACGAGAATCAAAACGTCGATCGGGGAAACAAATCCATCTGCATCCACATCCAAGTTGTTGACAGGGTTCTGATGAACCGAGCCACCAACCAGGATCGTTACGGACGCAAAGTTGCTTGCGAGTCCGTCATTGTCGAGGACCGAATACTGCAACGTTGCAGTACCACCGAAACCGGCTGGTGGCGAGTAACGGATCGTGCCATCGGTTTGTACCGTTGCTGAGCCTACGTCCGGTCCACTTCCAATAACGACCGAGCTTCGGTTCAGCGTTCCATCTTCATCACTATCGTTTCGAAGAACATCGATAACGACCGCTGTTCCTACATTGGTTCTTGCAAAGTCAGCAACAGCGACAGGGGGCGTGTTGATCGTAACCGTGACCGTCGCTTCGTTGGAGATCGCCCCGAGAGCATCTCGTACACGATAGGTAAACGTATCCACTCCTCGGAAACCAGCCGCAGGGCGATAATCGATTCGGCCTGTTGATTGAGCGATCGCGGTACCGTGTGCGGCCAACTGACCGATCTCAACGGTTCGCGGATCGATCGAGGTATCTGGATCACGGTCGTTCGCGAGAACGTTTAGCAATTGCGATGTGCCGAAGGGGACGCTGAATTTATCGTCGACCGCGATAGGGTTGTCATTACTGCCGGATACAGTAACTGTCACCGTGGCGAGATTACTCAGAACACCGGCCGCATCTTTGATTGTGTAGGTAAATGTGTCAACGGCAGTCTCGCCATCGACAAGTCTCTGCAATTGAGCCGCATTGCGAGAATCGTACGTGAATTGACCATTTGGCAAAACACGAACAATGGCTCCCAACGTGCTCGTCGACTGAGATGATGCGACCGTAATGGTGTCGTTTGGTAAATCGACATCTCGGTCGTTCGTCAGCAATCCTGGTGCGTTGACTGTCAAAACAGTGTCTTCACCAGTTGTGTATCGATCGTTAACTGCAATCGGTGCATCATTTTTCGGGGTCAACGTGATCGTAAAGGTCTTTGCTGCCGACTGGTTCACGTTTGGCAGAGTATTCGCACCATTGTCGCGAGCAATGACACTGACGATTGCGGTGCCAAACGCATCCTGGGCAGGAACGAACTCAAGGACGCCCGTGGAACTTACAGTAGGTTGGACCGAGAACAAGCTTGTATTGTTGTTCGACGTAATGATGGAAATCACTTGGCCGACCTCATCACTGCCAGTCGGCGGTGTGCTGTTCATCCCTTCGGCAGGAACAATATCCTTGATGGCAGCGCCAGTGTAACGATTCGAGTCTTCATCAACGGTTACGTTTCCGATGACATTAAAGCCAGGAGCGTCATTAACTGCATTTGCGACGATAGTAAGCTTGGCCACTGCTGATCGATTGATGTCCGGAAATAATCCCAAGCCACTATCGACAGCAGTCACATCAACGATAGCTCGACCGTTTGCATCCTTCGCCAACGTAAAGGTCAGTACTCCTGTCGGGCTAACTGCAGGCAACACCGCAAAAAGTGCATTGTTGTCTGTTGTAATCGCAAAGCTCACGGTTTGAGCTGGAGTCAACGGAGGAACTCCGTTTAGCTCATCAACTGCACTCGGTGGTCCAGCAAAGATCGCTGACGCCCAAGGTGCCGAAAATGCGACCGAGTCTTCTTGGACGGCTATATCGCTGCCCGGAATAAACTGCGGCGGATCATTCACAGGAGCCAACTGGATTGTAATGGTACCAGTGGCGCTCTGCTGCGGGCTGCCATCGTCCGTTACAACGTAGCGAATCAAATCATCGCCAACGTAGTTCAGTGGCGGATTGTAAGTGAAGCTAAGGATTTGATCTGACTGTAGTCCTGTTCCGAATACCGGCGTCACGACTCCACCACGATCGGTTGTACGCTCGATTTGAGTCATACGAACGATTTGGGCACTTTCGTCTGCTGGTCCAGGTGCATCTGGCCGGTCTGGCGATGCGGCATTGATGATGCTCGCAGCGCTAAAGCTTACCAGTGTATCTTCAGTTCCAGGTCGAACGTGCACGCTCGGAATTGGCGGATCATTGACTGGATTAATATTGAGGGTAAACGTCTGATTCGCAGATTGATTCACGTTCGGACTAACGTTCGAACCGTTATCTCGTAGCGAAACAATAATGCGTCGGTTAAGCAGAGCGCCGTCGGAATCCCTAGTGTTATTGTTAACGTCTTTTGCCGTTTGGAAAACCAGCGTACCATCCGCCTGAATCGTTGGCTGGACGGTGAAGACACTTGGATCCGCAGCAGTAACAATGAAAGTTAACTCCTGTGTGCTCTCATCCACGGCTGTTGCAGGGCCGGGTCGAATTCCGGTTGCAAAGCCTGGAATCGTTGCCACGCCTTGATCCTCAGCGACGGTAGTCGACGCAGGTATGGTAAACTCAGGTGCGTCGTTCACTGCGCGAATATTGATCGTATAGGTTGCAGTTGGTCCTGTGTTGCTATTTGGCGGTGGACCGGCAAGTCCGTTATCTCGCAAGCGAATAACAAAGACGGATGAACCGCTTCGATTTGCCTCGGTATGGAAATGCAACCTTCCTGCAGCGTCGATTGTCGGAAGCTGCGAGAAAATCGACGGGTTCGAAATGATGATTGGATCATACGACAAGGTTTGAGCAACGACAGACTCCAATCCGGCTTCGTCTCTCGCCGTCACCGGCCCTTGTCGAAGATTCAGAGCAAAGTCATTCACAACGGTTTCCGTTGTGTTGGTCAATGTCTCATTATCTTCGTCAACATTGATCGTCGTCTTCAAGGGATTGATCACGAAAGACGGTGCATCATTGATTGCCGCCGCAACGATGGTCAATGTCTTGGACGCAGATTCAACCGGTGTACCATTGTCCTTAACCGTAACCACGATTTCCAATGCATCTGTGAATAGGCTATTCACATCAGGCGCTAGCTGGAACTCCAAATCGCCCGAACCACTCAATGTTGGCCCAGAGCTAAACAACAATGGATTTACCGCTCGAACGGTTGGAGTCGCAGTTTGATTTGCAACTTCGTCCACTGCCGTCGCAGGTCCAACCAAGATGTTGGAAACAAAGCCAGGAATAATGGTTCTCGGCGCGTCTTCGGTTGTATTGAAGACGGTCTGGGAAATCGTAAACGTTGGCGGATCGTTGACCTGTGTCACATTGATCGTCACCGTCCGTTTCAACGACAACGGGCCATTTGGGAAAGTCCCTGGTCCGCCTTGGTCATCTGCTTGCAACTCAACCAAAATCGGTCCGGAGTTGACATTGTTCACATCAGGAGCAAGCGTAAACGTGAAATTTCCATTTCCGCCATGTCCAATGAATGTCGGCGTTATTGCAGGTTGGACGGCAAACCGGGTTGGATCAAGTGCACGAACTCGGAAAGTAACCAATTGAGTTGCGATTTCATCCGCTGCCGACGGTGGTCCAACTAGCACGTTGGTAACGAAGTTTGTCAGGTTCTGAGCACCCGGATCTTCGGACAAGGTGATGTTCGTTGTGGGAAGAATGAACGAGGGAGCATCGTTTACAGCCGTAATGTCGAACGCAATCGTATTTGCGACGGCACTCGTATCAAACCCGGAATTCGCAACTCCTCCATCGTCCCGCACCTTGAATGTAAAGGAACCTCTATTCAGTCCGTTCAAGTCCGCTGCCGGTGTGAATGTCAAAGTTGGAATCAATGCGACTGGAATCGCTTGACCAGCAGTTACATTCGCTGCTCCAAGCCTGAGGACACCCTCGGACGCTGGTGGCAACGTCAGTATTTGCACTTCCAACAACGCATTGCTTGCTGGAACGTCGGTCGGGTCATTGAATCCGAAACTCGCCGCGGAGAATACATAAGCAACTCCGTTGTTGTCTTCGTTGATCGGCTCACGTTTGTTCGTTCCAAATGGTCTATCGTTGACCGGTGTGATCGTGATCGTTACGGTTGCAGGTTGACTACTTACCAGTCGCGGATCTGTGACCTGATATACGAATGTATCGGTATAATCGATGGATCCATCGAGTCGCAATGTTCCGAAGAAATTATCGAGTGGAGTGTAGCTAAACGACCCGTCAGCATTGAGAGTAAAGCTCTTTGCAAACCGAGGAGCAACCAGTGGCTGAACACCGTCCGCAAGGATCAGATTACTGTCGAAGACTGTAAATGGATCGCCATCTGCGTCGCTATCGTTGGACAGTATGCCCGGAGCACTAATGTTAATCGTATTGTCTTCGAGGACTTGGTAGTTGATATCGTCGACTGCGGTCGGTGGTGTCCCGCGAAGGATCTCGATCATGTGGTCCTCGACTTCACCACCAATTCCCAGGCCGGTTGTAAACAATCCACCCGTAGCGCTCAATCGGAATCGAGCTGTCGTATAACCAGACACGGCTAATGTCGGAGTCGATACTCGGAACGTATTCACCCCCGCGATCACTGGTTCCGTACTGATGACTTGTTCCCCGACATCATCGAAATCATTGTCCTGGTTCCAGTCGATCCAAGCGTCCAAATAACCCGTGTCCGTTGATGTTACGCTAACAGTCACTGGTGGTGTTTTGGAGTTGAATTGACCGATGAACTGGACGCCGTCCTCATCGTCTGCGTTGACGGTAATTGTGCTTCCAACAAGCGTAGCTTGTGGCATTCGCAACTTACCAGCCACAATCGCATCATTGATCGCCGTCAAAACGGCTGCCGCCAACGTGGCTTGCGTTTGTACGCCGGCCGTTAGATCAAGCGTGATTGCTGTGTTACCAGCGAGCAGAGGCGTCGGAATGACGGAATTGATGAATTGGAATGTCACCGATCGGCCAGAGCCGTCTTGGATGGTAAAGGTCTGCCCGGCCGCTAGGCCAGACACGTCGGACGCTACTGCGATTCCGACTGCACCGCTGGCTTGCTTCTGAACAAACCCAACTCCATTGCTGAGGTCAAACACATGGCTAAACGTACCTCCCAAGGCAACTGCATTGCCATCTTGGACAGATGTAATCCCTTTTATCAAGCCTCTATCGATGGCCTTCACAAAGATACTATTGGCCAATGCTGCAGCTGCTTGCTGAGCCGTCATGCCAACCGTCAAGTTGACACCGAGATTCGATCCTACGGTGTCTTTGGTTGCCAGAACCCAATTCGCAGCAGCAAGATCGGTTGCGAACACGCCAGACGTGTGCGCGACCAAACTTCGGTACAGGAACCCACCATTCGTAATAAAGACCCCAGCAGCATAGTTCGTCGCAGAAGCCCAAACGGTTGTGTTCGTAACTTCAAACGTAACACTCTTGCCGATTGGATCAGTGATGCTAAACGTCTTGCCCACGACCGCTGGGAAAACAGGTGTTGAAACCACGAGTCTCGTAGAGCCACGATTGGAAATCGATAGTGGTACTCCAGCCGAGAAGCTGAAAGCGGAGCCCAAATCGTCACCATCTGCCGCAGGGCTTGGTGTTCCATTCAAGTCCGCATCCGCAAACTGCCCAAGGGCAAGTACAGGAACGTCCGAAGGATACAACGCGTGACGTGCTCCATTGTCGGACTGCAATGTTCCGGATGAAGACGCCGATGCGGTTCTTTGCATCGCGTCACCGTAATCGACGCCGACCTCTGGCATCACGATCGTGAACTGCGTGAGCGAGCTTGACCGATTTGCCTGAAGCGGGTTCTGGGCGACATCGGTGATTGCAGGAATCGCAACGGAAGTCAAAGAGGTTGAAGCCGGCGATATCGCCAAGCTATTGACTCCACTAAGAAGAATCTGGTCAATCGCCATCGCGGAAGCATTTAAGCCAACAATGCCGCTCGTTCTCAACGCCTTTAATAACGCACCCGCAACCATTGCTGGTGTAAAGGTCGTTTGATATGGAACTGGAATCGCGCCGCTCGAAACTCCGTTGCCGGTATCAAACTCCATCACAACCGGAGTTGCACCAACATTGAAGGTAATCTTCTGACCATCTGTCAAAGTGCTGCCGCTTGGCATACTTAAACGGTAAGAAAACTTATTGACAAGCGTAACTTCATACGTACTATCCGCACGCCAGAATCCCGACAAAGGAGTAAAGCGAATCGTTCGGCTAGAAGCGTTGTATCCGAAAATGTAGTCCACTCCAGGTCGAAGCAACCGACCATTTTCCGTCAAGGCAACCGAGTTGTCAGTAACAGTGGCGGCATCTGGTCCCGTTCCCTCTGGTTCGTAGAGCAATATCGAGAACGAATTCAGTGTTCCGGACGACAGGCGGATATAGGTATTGGTACGATCGACGTCCACGATATCCGGGTCGTTATCCAACGGTTGCTGAATGATCGCGACAGGTCCAAAGAAATCGGCGCGATCGTACGCACCGCGATCCTTGAACGGATTGGCCCCTGTACCGTCTGGGCTGCTAACGGAGGTGTCGTCTACTCGGAGTTGTCCAGTTAAGTCAAAATCTGGGGCCAAAATCGGGCTATCTGGGATTCCGAGAACTTGACGTACCGTGGTCATTTCCTGACGGTCGTTTTGCGAATCTGCCGAACTATCGATAGCCCGTGTTCCCGAAGCCAAATAGTAATTGCGTGCGGCCGCATTGACGAACAATGGGTCGCTAGCCGACAGAAGTTGCGGTTTGTTGCCTAATACGGCGGACCCGCCGACATTGGCTGCGTTGCCTTTGTAGAGGGTCGAACCAATTACCGTCGTCGAACTTGATGCATCTACATTGATACCGACAGCGTTCGATGCAATGATGTTGTTCAACAACGTTGGACTTGCATTGTCAGTGACGTTAATACCAATTCCGGCACCATTTAGTCCGACAATCGTATTGTTCACGATACGGCCAAACGGTACTGGAGCTTGCACGGAGTTTGCCGATCGCTGATCTCCGCTAAACAGAATTCCACCAACGGCTGCAGAATAGATAAGATTGTTAACAATAACAGGTCCTGGAACCAAGCCGGTTGCATTGAATTGCAATAGGTTGCGAGCGGCACCCGGATGAGGCAAAGCGCCAGCCAGCGGAGTAAGCGGACTGATTCTCGCGCCAGAATCGACAACGATGCCAACCCCTGAGACATCGCGGATGATGTTGCTCGAGATCATGACCAGTCCCTGATCGCGATCGCGATTCTGGTCGCCTGCTTCGTTCAATTTGAAGGTGTCGATACCAAACAGGATGTAGCCAGGCCCCGTCGGAGCCGTCGAGGTCGTAAACTGAGTCACTCCAAAATTCGCGCCACCAAGATTGTTCGCGGCAACCTTGCCCGTACTGTGAATGTTGACGATTCGTGAAGTAGTGGGCTTTCCTACAAACGTGCCACCCGAAACCGTTCCGTCTGACATGCCTGCTGTCACATCCAATATGGATCGTGATGCCGCACTGTTGATCGCGTCGCGCATGCTCTGTCCAACACCGGCTGCTGTGTCAAGGCTCGAGAACGGAACCCGCACGTTGCCTTGTGCCACGCCTACGCGAGGACCACTGACAATGCTTGTATCGTCGTACTCATAGGTAGCGATAGTCACACCGTTACTCAGTTGGAATGTCTGGCCGTCGAAAACTTGAGACCCACGCGGCGCCACCAGCGACAATTGCTGCGATGAACGATCGTTCGTGTCAAATGAGCTTGCCAGAGTCAAGGTTGGGAAAGCCGCTCCGCCAGCGCCGTAGGTCGCTCCACGGCGTACTTCGACTTGGTAGGTTCCTGTTTCGATCTCAGCGTAACCAGCAGCAGGCTCATGCCGAGGGTTCTTTGAAAAAGATGTTACCGACGTCGTGGAATTTGCTTGATAGGTGACCATTTCGCCCCGCTCGGCAAAACCGATCACAAGATCGTCGACATACACTCCCTCGAAGCGGTTGTTCTGCCCGCGTTGGGCTCCTTGACCGACGGTGTTAGCTTTGCCGCTGACCGGTTCGCCGAACTCATCTCCTTGCAAGCTACCCGATAGCAAGAGCGGCCCCCGATTCGTTACAGGCTTGTAAAGAATAATTGAACGATCCTGAACTCGAATCGAATTCAGATTGCTCTTCTGGCCAATCGCATTAAACGCTTGAGCAAAAGCAACCCGAATGGCATCGCGCACTTCGATCGCAGTCATATCTCTGCGAATCAATACTGGATTCGTCCCAACCGAGACGCCAGGTCTGTCCGCAATGAAGTTCCCTAGGCTCAATAAGTTTGTAGACAAAACAGGATTCGGATTGACTGCATTCAGTACCGAAACCCGACTCGGAGTCGCAGGATCGATCGCAGCAGTCAAACCGCGTAATGTCAATTTCGGAACGATGCGTGCAGCGATGGTTTCTGCCGCTTCGTTTGCCGTGAACAAAACGTTGTTTCCCGTATTGTTGGCGGTTGAAAACGTATAAGTCACTCCATCCACTTCGAAAGTATCGCCATTGGTCAGTCTTGCTCCCGATGGAATTTGCAACATCAGACCGAAATCGAATTCGAATGTCTGTCCGCCAACCGCAAACTGGCGCTGAGCCACGGTTGTGGTAGGAATATCGCTGGCTGGAACAGCGATCAATTCAAGACCACCTCCAACACCGACGTTGAAAGAACCTGCCGTGCTCATGTCAAACCGAATGCGCAAGTCCTTTTGGCCAGCAAACCGACTTAAGTCGATCCGTGCTTGTCGCCAAGTGTCCGGCGCGGTTTGGCCGTTGAATGTGGACCCAGCATCGAACAGTTCCGATACTTGGCGATTTAGTGCATTCACTGGATCTACCAAAAACGGATAGTCCAATTCATCTTGCGCTCCAGTCAACCTGGTTACATCGTACTGCGAATTATTCGTGCCCAGCAGTTGCCACTCACCGGTTGAATCGCTCGCGAAAATGCGGAACGCATCTCTCATGTACGTGCCGTTACCAGGATTGTCATCGTTGGCATTTTCGGTTTTTAAGTAATAGTTGAAGTACAAAGTAGGTTTGTCGCCCGGGCTATAGTTCGACAAATCAATCAAATTACTAACAACTGAGCCTTTTGCTCCCCCTGGGAAGTCATATGTGTTTTCTCTGGCAGCGTCGTAGCCCGGGAAGCTTGCTATCGGATTGTTGATTCCAGTCCAATCGCCAGGCTGCTTTTGGGTATCGTTCGGATTATCAAATCCAAAGTACAAGCTGCTTCCACCATTCTCTTGCGAGCGTCGAGAACCATCAAACGCGATGTTAACCCCGTGCCCTGCGTCTGTTCCACGATTGGCCGATTGGTGCCATAGATTGACGTCGAGATTGGAGAACGCCAAGCCGCTCGGGTTTGTCGACGCCGTTTGAATAAACCACTGAGCGTCAGGGAACACGTGGGCAGGTCGACCAAGAGTATCAAACGCGTAGAGCATACCTGAGGTATCGATACCGAAGAGGATCTTGCTCAAGCCAGCGCTCAGCGTCGAAAACTGGAGACTACTCTCCGCATTTCTTGGCCCAGCCACCAAACTTGCAAACTGAACTCTCTGGTTCGTCGTCGTATTGTAGATCGTCTCTATGTAATCGCCATTGTTGGTGGAGCTATTTGAAGTGAATACTCCTGACCCAACTTGGAACAAATCCCCTTTGTCACTAACACCGTACATGTTGCTGCCAGCGAACGCCAACCCGGTAACAAGACCGGATACGGGAAGCGAAAGTACTGCATTCTTTGACGGAGTATCTCCACGATCACTTGTCGTCGCTTGAATGAATGTAGATCGAGCTGGAAGCCAAATTCGATCCACTTCAACAAACTGGGCAAGCGGTTCGATTGCCTTAATGGCGTTGAACAAAGTTGTGTTGAGAGTTAGTGCGGTATCCGTGAAATTAAATGGGAGCGAGGTCCCCACAACATTCGGCTGTGTGTAAGAAATGGTTGAAGTGTTGGTGAAATTTGCCCCGGATGACCCAGTAAGGAGAAGACGCGTTCCGATGGATGATGCATCGATACCCATCCCAAATGCATCAATTTTGGAAACCAAGATGGGCATTGCGCCCGGCGTAGATGCAGTCGGCGGAACTTGAGTGTCGTCCAGATTGGTATAATACTCTTCGATCGGCACCAACTCTGTATCGGAAAGAGTCGCAACGCTCAATGGATTGATGTTGGGTGTAGCACTCACGATCAAGTTCGAAGCGTTAGCCACGTTGATTGCCGTTGCTGACACAGTTGCCGTAACACCAAGAGTTGCAACTCCATTGATTGCAGTCGCTATCGCCTGCGACAAGATAGCCTGTGTTACTGTGCTCGAATTGTAAGAAACGCGAACATTGGTCGTCGGCGAAACTCCATTCAAGATATTATCGAACTCAAAAATCTGCTCCGTTCCGTTTTGCGACCTAACAGTGAACGTCGCCCCCTCATACGTCTGCCCCCCGGATAGAGTCGGAAAGTTGTTGACGAAGTGATTATTAACAGAAAACGGTGTTGTTAATAAAGGCAATACGGAAACGACCGGCGCTAGATGTGAATCCTTGCGAACGATTGAAATCGTATTCGTTCCCGGTAACACCAAGGCTTCCAAAGTCGTATTCGGGGTCGAATTGATGGCGTTCAAAATGGCTATGTTCAAACTTGCACGCGTTGTTGCGCCATTGATTACGATCTGACGCAACGTCGGAGTCTCAATGACCGAATTATTTGAGTCTAGCTCATAAGTGACAACAGGCCCCCCACCCGCAGCGCTCAAGTCAAGCCTAAACTGAGCTCCATCATAATTAGGACCGGCCGCAAAATCGTTGTTGAACAGTGCCCCAACATTTCGTACTGCACCTGTTTGGGCGGTAAACGAAATGGGACTCACCCGTCCTGGAATATCGCGGGGCTGCACAATTTCCGCATCACCAATGAGTTTGAGTCGGTTCGACCCAGGCGTGAAAATCGCTTGAACCGTGCCGCCAAAAGCTGTGTTGATCGCAGCAGAAATGGACTGCGTCAAAAATTGCTGTGTGGTGGCCGCAGTGTAATCGATAGCAACGATCGGCCCGCCAAGCAAAACACTATTGTCGTTATCAAATTCGAAGGTCTTCGACGTACCCGATCGATCCGTTATCGTAAAGTACGCACCGTCGTAACTTTGGCCCCCTCCTAGCGCTGGGAAATTGTCGACGATCTCAGTCACTAACATCGGATTGGCAACACCAGGGTTTGCCCCCGCTAGGGCTCCAATGATTAGCCCAGGCTGGCTATCTCGGTTTGCAGGTGACGAATATCGCAACGAAATTCGATTTGTTCCAGGAAGCAAACGAGCTTCAACGCCTATGCTTGCCAAAGGTACAGTTGGATTATTGCCTGTTATAGGATTGTTGATCGCATCAACAATGATTGTTGACAATTGCAGCTGCGTCGTGTTCGCTTGATCAAATATAACTCTCGCATTTCCAGCAGTGAACGTAGCATCTCTATCAAATTCAAAAGTCATTGAACGATTGGGAGTGGTGGCCGTGTTCGTAATCGTAAACGAAAACTTGTCAATGTCTTGATTCTGCTGGTGATTGTTCACCAACACCCGCCCAGTCTCGATTTCAAATGTCTTTGAGTTTGTAATCGTATCCAATTGGAACGACATTCCATCGCTGAAATAATTCGTCGGTGCTGGCGGCGGGAAAGTAGGATTCAGTAATCGCTGAGCACTGGTATTCGCAATCAGCGTTGCCGAAAGTTCTGACGCCACCCAAGTAAATGTATTGTCAACAGGGGAACCCGTGTCCAGACCCGTTCGAACAGTGACCTTGTCTCCAGTTAGCAACGCTGGCAAGGTAGTGGTTGTCGCGTTATCCATCCGAATAGTCTGCGCGGTTGTATTCTGCGCGTTTTGCGTTGGTGCAACTTGTCCGCCAGCATCCCTAGATGTGTCAATGTACCCTCGCTCAACAATTGAGGTTCCCGCTCCCTGAAGTCGCGTGTCCGGTGGGCCAGCGGCACGATCTTGTTGAGGTGCACTTATTGCCAACAACGATGTCGGGTCAAGCTTATAAACGTAGTTTCTTGCGTCGCGCTGAATGGTGCCCGCATCAAACGTCGTCACACCACCAGCTCGAGAGCCAACTGCATAGAGAAATTGGGCATCACCCCCAACTTGCGGATAGGTTAGCCCCAAAAACTCCATTCCTCGCCCATTTCGCTGTCCAGTAGCCGGCGTCACGGCTGTATTTGCCGCAGGGGGACTTACCGTGCGATCCATTTCAAAAGTTACAATACCCGAGCCAGCAGTGACGGCTGTCGTCGCATTCCCGGCTGAGTCCACTGCAAGGATCCCTCCACTGTTGGAGTCCTGCACTACACCTGTCTGCGGTGCTCGCGAGCCGTGAATCGTGCCGTCGCCTCGAACCGTAATATCCTGAACGAACGGGAACCTACTGACCAACGACACTTGTTGTCCAGTTAATGCGTTGATACTAATCAGTTCACTGGTATCAGATCCCGGAGCTTGTTGCGAAACAAACAAAACCACATCCGCAAGATTGTAAGGAACCGCATTGGGAGTTGCCCCAGTCGCAGTGCCAGTAAATGCAGTCTGCAAAGGACCAACCGCGGTATTCGTCGAGCCGCCAAACCGATCCTCAATGATCCTAGTCACACTATTGACCGGTTCAACGCGTGTCAGCGGATTTCCACCCGCGTCCCCACGGTAGAGTTGGGACAAATAATCGGAGGCTAGCTCATTGGACGTGATGGCAAGGTAATAGTTGCCGCTCGGTAGTTCGATATTTCCAAGAAATGCATCCAAAACACCCGCAGATCCACGCGTCAAATCGTCTACATTGCTGCCTCGCAAAGGTGCCGCAAAGTCGTCTGCAATATTGGAATCATTTCCAAATGCGACCAATCGAATACCCGTAGTCGTGCCGGTACCAAGTCCGTTCTGATCATCGTAGAACAGCCACAAACTGGTATTGGCTCGCCCAAGTCCGTCTGCATAATCAACGTCGATCACAGCCGACAAGTGTTGCACCAAACCACCACTCTGCAGTGAGACTTGGTTGACCTGGAATTTGTACCAGTCAACATCTTGCAAGCTGTTTAAGTCACCGCCGACGGAGAGTGCAGCACGGTCGGTATTGGCTAAATTACCGAGATCAAGAGCATTCGCGATTTGATTGTTGTTTGTCGCTAGTTCAACGGCTTCTCCGACAAGCGGCGAGTGCGTAGGCATGCCAAGCACTTCGATCGCATTGGTTGCATAGCGAACATCGGCAAGACTAATCGATGAACCGCCAAACTCGTCCATTTCGCGAAGTCGGATCTGGAGTTGATACTGTCCTTCCGTCTTTCCATTCGAAACCTTGCTAGCGTCCTGCAAATCGGCTCGATTTACCCCAGGCAATCGGGAATCGATGTTACTGCTTCGGACCCGAACAAAGTAAGTGTTGACGGTGCCCTTTGTTCCAGGCAAAACCACTCTCATGCCTGGATCCAAAGGATTGGTCGAATAGAAGTCCGCAAAGGTGTTCGTCAACGCCCCGCCACCATTTCTGGGGCTAAAAGGGCTTGTTTGCATCGCGTTGACGAATCTTCCATCAATCGCAGAAGAATTGGCGTAAAGCGACACCAGTCCTTGGGATTCTTCGAAACTATTGTCGCTCTGAGCGATAATGTTTCCATTCGAGTCAACGATTTCGATGACCGAATCGAGACTAATGTTGGTTCGATCGATATCCAACCAAATATTCGATCCCGCTGTTCCTCGGAAACTGTAGATATCAAGATCGTTGATATTGTTGATCACACCCGAGATCGTAAAGCCTAGTCTTGAATTGTCGTCACCCGATTTTTCATTGGGCGCGAGAATACCTAGATACTGGGCCGTGCTCGGAAACGCATTGACTCCCCCACCCGTCGATTGGGCTGGCTCTAGCTCCGTCGTGGTTACGACATTGCGGTCATTGCTAAACTCGTCAATCCGCAAGCTGCGCCATGACCCGGCGACCGGAACGGAGCTGCTGCCGTCATTGTTGGTGTCCGTCTGGGCTCGACCATTTGGGTCAAAACCCGCCCCCGCGGTATCGTCGGCCAAACTGGTTGCGATCACAGGGAATCCAGGTGTACCAATGACCTGGAGCGTTCCTCCGATACGATCGTCGATTTCGAGCGGTCGCCCGTTGCTCGTAAGTCCTGCACCGTTACCAAACTTAACGACAAGGCTTTCGTTCGGACTGCTCTGCAGCTTGAGTCCACCGAATACGTACAAGTCAGGAACGAGAATTTCACTAAGGACTACGTGAACAATGTCGGTGTCGTCCCAAATACTTTCCGTATTCAGCGTACCACCGCGAATCGACATCCCGTTAATCGTATTGCCACCGAATGCATTGCCGCGAAGCAATGGTCCTTTGTTCTCGGTTATCGCTTCGTTGCGATTTGCCAGCCCCGTGTAGCGTCCCGTGTCAACGACCGCTTCGCCAGTCATCGAATTCGCATCGATACTGATCGCAGGTGCGTTGTTGTTGCGGATGATGTTGTCAACGATGATCGGCTGAGAGCCACGGACGAAAATCACCGATGGAGTATTGAACTCTGCCCCCTGACGATTGGCCGTTGCAGGTCCGCCAGTTCCCGAAGCGTTTCGCTCAATAATCGAATTGGTGATACGAACGTCCGCCTGATGAACCTCAATTGCATTGAAGCCCGCGAATGTACCCGCGATGGCAGAAATACCGCCACCAAACGAAACGGTTACCGAATCGAGCGACCCAGTACTAATGCGGCCAAAATACAACCCACCCCAATCGCCAGGCTGTGGAGTGGAAACCGTCCTGTCGTTGTTGGTGTCGAATGTTCCACCCGCTCCAAAACGATCGTCTTGTCGACTGGTAAACACGATAGGCAATGTCTCACTACCCTCGGCAACCAATTGCGACCCGACATCCGCGACGATCCGAGCCCCCTGCAGCTTGACTACCATTCCAGGATCGATGGTGAGACTCGCATCGAGCCGTGCGCGAGCGACGGTGGTCGCGGCACTCAAGGTAGCCGCTTTTTGCACAGCAGTATCCACGAGAACCGTACTGCTTCGATCCAGATCTGCGACCAAGCGGAATGCATTGCCATTGTCGCTGCGATAAATTTTCCTTGCAACAAAGCCTGAGGTTGCCGCTGGCAAATTGCTCAACTGTATGGAACTACTACCCGCTCCCAAAACGAATGCGGCAGTAGACGCGCTCGGAACACCTTCGTTTCCATTGGCGTCCACAAACGTCATGCGATAGCGATAACTAGTACCTGCAGTCAAGTTACCGACAATTGTGTTTGCGCCAGACGCTACTAAAACGCCCCCAACCGAAGGTGGAGTTTGCTCGATGTAAGCGCCACCAGGTGTTCCATCAAGGTTCAGCGTATCGGTCATAACGTGAACGATATCGGTATCATCCCATCGTCCCGAAACCGTTTGTCCTGTTGTCGACTGCCCAGGCAATGTTTCAATGCGAATGAAGAGACCGTTCACCGAATTGTTGGTAACAGTATTGCCATGAATGTCAGGTCCAACGCGAGAATAGTCTGGCGTGAAGGCGGTTTCAGCTTGATAACGGGCCGTGGTGAAGGTGGTTTCCTCGAAGCTGTCTGGGTTCGCCGACATAGCCGCTGATGCGCTCTTGGTGATCGTGTTGTACACCAATGTTGGACGGGCCGTGATCATGTGCAGAGGTGTAACAACGGTGTTTTGACCGTCAATCGAAACTTGTCCTCCACCGTATCGCATGTCAGCGAAGCCAACATAGTTAACGAACCGGCCTTGAAGCTCGGAGTCATTCCGTCCCTCTGCGCGGTCGAGCGCATTGCGAAACATGACTCCACCCCAATCGCCAGCAAGCGGCGTCGTTGGCAAGCTATCCGTATCGACTCCTAAGGACTCGTCTGTGTAACTTGTGAATAGTACGGAACGTTCAGGCGTTCCCAATACCTGTAGATTTGCTCGCGAACGGTCCCCTGAACTAGTGGTGCTTCCCACTCCAATTGAGGAACGCCCCATCTTGAAGAGCACACCTGCATCCACCATGACGGTTACGCCCTTGGGGACGTCCATCGTGCTTCCATCTCGCAATGGTTGATTGCCAAGGCCGCCGGTTCCAACTTCAAAAGCATTGTTATCCTTGGGTGTAAGGACGTCGCCATCAATGCCACCATTCGGGACCAATCGGACGATGTCGCCAGGCAACGCCGCAGCAAATGCCGCTTGGATCGTTAAAAACGGCGTTGCTCGCGAACCATTTCCACCAGAAACTCCTGTCGCCTTATCAACAAACAATGTCCGGCGCTGAGTGGTCTGCTCGCCGTTCGGGGCCGCGGCCTGGAACCAGAAATCATAAACACCGCCAGCTAAACCATCGGAGTCTCCATCTAACGCGGAACCGGCCACGTCAGTGATGCTTGCTGCTTCCAAAGGCCGGAAACTAGTTCGAAGACTATAAGCCCCTTCGGATGTTCCACCCAAACCGGAGTCGGTAATCTCAGGGTTGTAGTCACGGTTACCGCTTGCGCTGACTCCCAAATAGTACACGCCCGGGGCAAGCTTTAACTTGAGATAGGAGTCTTCACTAAAGTAGTCATCATTGGTTGAAATGATTTCCCGGGTCCCATCCGGGTTTTCTCGATACAACGAAATGGACGTATCCAGCGTGCTGCTATTCGGAGATCGCTCCGCCACTACCTCAGCCGAGAACTCACCCGTTTTGCCCGCTCCGACGACAAATCGATACATATCGATATCGCGACTATCCGGACGGAACATATACTTCAAGTTGGTTTCGCTGGCTACCCCTGGCAAAACAGGCTCAACAGGACTTCCGATCAGCCAAGCTGGCTCACCACCGAATACCGTATCGTCATAAGCACCAGCCATGTTGGTCCCAGGAGGCAATTCGGTCGAGTGCCCGAGACCTAACAAGTGGCCAATTTCGTGTGTTGCTACTGCAATCCAACTATCCTTGGTTGGGTCATCAGCCGGTCCAGCACCGTCCCACCACGATTCGGCAGCGTCCATTCTCGCAATACCACCTCCAGCAATGCCGATTGCTCCTCCCACACCGTCAATCGGCGCCGTGGCAATCGTCCAGCCAGAAGAATCGGTCTCGACAAATCGGATTCCAGCAATACTCGAATAAATCTCAAATATCTCTCTGGCCCGTTGCTCTTGCTCTGGCGAAATCGAGTTAAAGTAGGGCTGCCCAAACTTGTCTACCCCGAGCTGATTGACCTTGTTGAAATTGTACGGCTGCACCACCACGCCAATACCCGTGTCCGGCGAGTCGGCCAGGAAGTGACTCTCATTACCCGACGTCGGGCCCATTGGTGCAGGGTCATCGTCTACCTCTCGTGTTCCCGGGGTATCTGGAGCACCTGGGAAGTCCAATGGAAAGGCCGCACTGTTTACAATCTGTTCCTGGATGTTCAAGCTGTTGAGCGACGCGAAGGTCCCCAAGTCTCGCGATGTCAGAAAGGTTGAACCAGGATCTGTCGCTGGTGTGACAGTCGTCGGAGCCGACGGCTTTACTTCGTTTGTGCCGATGCGAAGCCGGAACGATGTGTCGTTCAATTGCAGTTGGTCAATGTTCTGAGCAAACGTCAAAACGACCATGTTGCGACTGGCTACGTAATCAACCTTTGTCGGGTTAATCACTACGTCATCGACATTGGATACTGTCCCGCGGTCCGCGTGAAGTTGGTAAAAAGATAGATCGACGACCGTTGGATTCGGTGACACTTGTCCGGTCGAAACATCCGATGCGTAAAGTCGATCCGCACCATCGAAATAGACCTCGACCTTATCGCGAGCTTGAACCAATGCACCCGTGTTGCTTCGCGTTACCGGCTGCGGAACCACTGCAACGATCTTGGTGCCAAGCTCAAGATTGAAGTCATAAGTGTCCCTATCCGTTCCTGCACGCCGAGTCTTGAGGGGCAGTCCATTCACATCCTTGATCGCAGTAGCAGGAGGTGATGACGTGAGATTCACTCCAAAAACCTCAACACGATACAAATCGTCAAGCAAAGGTTGAGCGAAGCGAGCAACAACGACGCGTTGGTTGGCCGGATCTGAAAAGTTCAAAAACGCCGGTGGGATGATGACGTCGGCTGTAGGAGACGCCGCCCCAAACGCTCCATCGCCACCCGCACGCGTGATTCGAATTCCATTTTGAATCGTGGTTGGATCCAACGATGCATCAAATCGCAAGACGAGTTCTCGTGGTGACTCATTGAGACTGTTCGGACTCGTCGTCGAAAAAATCTCGCCTGAGTTCGGAGCGATCGACAACAATCGTGGACCGTCCACCGCCATCAAATCTCTGCGCTCCAAATTTTCGCAAAGAAGAGTTCGAAAATCTTTCCTCCTCATTTTGATTGAGGATTGATTTCGGTCAGCGTTTTTGGATGCGTCAATTCCCATATTGGATGAACCTTGAGGGCTTTACAGATTGAAAAAAATGAATGGGTTTGATTCTGTGATAATTGGGCCAAACGCCTCTGTCGAGGCGCCTGCTATTTTAATTCGTAAACTAGCTACCGAAGACTTCCGCAAAAAAGGAGTCTAACGATTCGTGGTCGTCCGAGGAGCGTGTATCCGCGGTGGCCAAGGCTAACCTTTCGACCTCTTCGTCATCCGTTGAGAAGCTGGCAAGATACTCCGCTAGGCTCGTTGGAGCCGCACGGAAATCCATGCCCAATGGCTTGGCAGCGTCCGCCGAACGCTTGTTTGTCGCTGTTCCTACCATAGTTATACCAACGTTGTCTGAATTTCGCATTACGTCGGAGGACCAGGTCAATGGAACCGCCCAATTCGGCAAAACATCCATCACCCCAACCATCTCTCCCTCGCCCGCACCGCTATTTCCTCGAGCATTGATAAAGTTAATAACTTCAAGAACGTCCAAAGGCTCGATCACGTTGTTGCCATTTACGTCCCGGTATGGAGGCGGGGACGGAAGGCTCGCTACGGAGGTCGAGGGACCATTCGCGTTGATAAAGTTGACAATCAACAAAACGTCGATTGGGGAGATGAATCCGTCCGCATCCACATCCAACTTTTGGATTGGATTTTGGTGTCTAGGTGGCGGAGGATTGGTGATCGTGATCGTAACAGTCGCGGCCGTGCTTGTTGCGTTCAAGGAGTCCACGGCTTGATAGGTAAATGTGTCTACCGCACCCGTGAGAGTCGTGACTGCTGGGACATAGCTAAAGGTTCCATCTGCATTCAATGTGACCGTTCCAAGCGTTGGTGCTCGGAGGAGTCTCGCAGTGAAAGTGTTCCCTTCGATATCGCTATCATTGGCCAACACGCCGTCATCGTTCTTGGCTATCGTCAATGTTCCCCTCGCATCCGTGGTGCGAAGCTCTGTACCTTGCGGCGTCGTGAAGGAATCATTGACGACTCGCGGCGGGTCGTTGACCGGCGCAACAGCTAGATCAAAGCTGTCTTCCAATGTCCTACCGCTGCTATCGACAACCTTGACCGTAATGATCGCCAAGCCCGAGGCGTCTGGGACCAGAACCAACCGCAATCGCCCATTGACAATCGTAGCCGCCACAAGATCCGTGTTCGAATTGGTTACGCTAAATGTAAGCGTATCTCCGTTAGGAATCACGTCCGGGTCGAAAAAGAATGTGGGAGACAAAACGGTTTCTGGAATAATCGCGTCTTCCGACACACTCAAGTTTGGAAGCGGTGCTGCCAAACGAGGATTGTCATTGACTGGAGTTACGTTGATGGTCAATGTGTTACGAACCTTATTCAAGGCTCGATCGCTGGCCTCAAACACAACAATCGCTTGGCCGTTTTGGTCCGCCTTCGGACGAACAAAAATATCGTTTGGTCCAATCGTTGGCTCAACAAGATTTGGATTGGTATTGCTGATGACAACGTAACTCAATCGATCGTCGTTAGGTATCACGTCAGGATCGAAGAAGTACGAAGCGAGTGGCAATGCACGCTCAACCGCATCTTCCAACATCGTGATCTGACCAAGAGAGGCCACAACACGAGGGGCATCATCGACCGGAGTCACTGTCACAGTGACTGTTCCACGAGAGGTCTGTGGGTTATTCGGATCCGAATCGGTAACCAGATAGAAGAACCTGTCTGTGCCATTGAAATCAGCTGCAGGGCGATAAGTAACCTGGCCGTCCGCGAATGAAACGGTCCCACCCTTTTCGCTCTGAAGAACAACCCCGGAGAACGAAATCGTTTGACCTTGTCCCAACGGTGGTGGATCCGTCTCAGACGAAGGTCCGGCAGAGTCGCCATTGGTGAAGAACGAGATTGGATACGTATTCGAAGCGTCGACTACGTCCTCTACCACCGTGAACGACTTTGGAGTGGTAGTCGGTGCGTCATTCGTATCCCGAACCGTTACGGTAACGGTTCGAATCACAGCCAACGGATCCAGCAATGACCCTGTCAAACCATTATCCGTCAAACGGAACGTGAAGGTGTCGACTCCGCTGAAGTTCAACTTGGGTGTGTAAACCAAATTATTGCCAATCAGATTCAAACTACCCCCTTGAGCTGAAACAAAGTTGGGCAGCGAAACACGAAGCGTTTGATCCGATTCGTTGGCTGGACCTGCTAACGCTCCACTCAAGAAAATAATGCTCTGCTCTGACAGCGTCAGCTGCGTATCCTCATCGATTTGCTGGCTGAAGTTACTCGCTGTTGGAACATCGTTCACGGGGCGAATATTAATGGTCACCGTCGTGAAAGCCAACGACTCAATCTGTTCAATTTCGTTTTCGTCCGAAACACCCAAATTCACATAGCTTGAGTAAACAAACGTGTCGGTTCCGAAATAGTTAGGCGTCGGCTGATAGTCAAACGTACCATCCGAATTGAAGGTGAATGCACCCGACACAGAATGCTGCGGCGGAGTAATCAATTTCGCCAATAATGGCCGACCATCTCCACTCGTGTCGTTCGCTAAAACACCATCATCCACTTTGAAGCTCGGGGTCAGATTTCCGGTTGGATCGGTTGTGACCAACCCACCTACCTGATCTTCGTTCATGGTGTACGCATCCGCCGTGCCCGTCGGTGGAACTCCAGGAACGATGCGGACCTTGTAGTCTTCCACTTCGCCGTCCAACGCCAAGCCGGTAGGCAACGTTTGCCCCGCTGTCGATGCACGGAATCGAGCAAATGACGTTACGCCAACCGCAGGGACCGGAGCGGTAGCTGGGACACGGATCTGGAACTGACGCGTCAATGTGGTTGAGGTGAACTCCGCTCCATCGAGCACGTTTTCACCTGGATCTGTCCAGTCACCATCCGCGTTAAAGTCAATCCAACCATCTACGATCCCAGGCATTGAGAGGGTAATCGTGATTGTCGTATCCACAAAACGATTGAAGATTGGCTGTGCCAACGATTGGAACTGGAAGAAAACACCGTCATCGCTGGCATCACCACGAGCCAATGGATCAGGAATGCCATCCAGTTCCGAGCTATTCGTTGCACCCATTTTCAATGCCGTAGCATTGGATACGTGTCGAGCACCGTCTGACGAAAGCAGCGTTGGATAGCGACCTGGCACGGTTGTCACAGGATCCGGTGCATCACCAAAATCCAATTCAATACCAGGCATCAAAATGGTGAACTGCGTCTCGTTGTTGATCCGATTGCTCTTCAGGAAATTCCCAGCCTTGTCAGCGATTCCACGCAGGTAGTAACTCGCAACATCTGGGCTGATACTAATCGCATTTTCCACGTACAAAGTCGACCCGCCGCGAGCTTTGGCTTGCAATGTCGTACGTCCTGATGCGAACGCGTCGTTAATCGCTCGAATGATCGAATCTCGCATCTGAAGCGATGTAAACGATTGATCCTGAACGAAGCTGATCGGCACTGCTCCCCCAGGTACTCCTGAGAGCGACAATGATGTGGCATTGTCGATGTTGGTCGTAAACTTAGCACTATCCAACAACCGAAGCCCATTGGACTGAATAACGGTCGCCAAACCCAGCGACGAAGATTCAATTGCTGCCTTCATGGCTGCAAAAATATCCGCTCGAGAACTTTGATTGTTATAGCGAATTGGGGTCCGTGAAGGATCGCGACCATTCCCAATACTCAAGTTCTCAAACTCAAACGTCACCGAAGTCGTACCGTTGTTGATCACGAAGTAGTCACCGTCTGCAACACTGCCTCGGGCAATCGTTACCGCAGATGTTAAAACGTTTACCGCAGAGTTCTGAAGCAAACCAAGATCGATTCGGCCGCCTCCCGCATCGCGAGGCACAATTCCCAATCCAGCATTCGCAATCAACGGAAGCAACGCACTAACAAGGTCCGACGATGTGCTACCGGGTGTGTACCGAACGGCCACATTCGCAGGCGAAGTTGGACCGCTAAAATTTCCATCGAATTCGAATGTTACCGTTCGGTTGTTGTTCGTAATCGTGAACTTCGTATCGTCCACGATGTCCACGCCGCCTCGAGCAGGCAATTGGAGAAGCAGCGTTCCGAAGATATCCAACGTCGTACTACTCTGGACACCAGGGCGTCCAAACAATCCAACCGACGGAGCATTGTTGATCGAAATAGAGTGCTCCGAAGTTCCGCCGACAAAGACATTGCCATCACCGACGTGCTGCGGTTCGAGACCGAGCCCAGCGAATGCAATTGCCTTTGCGAGCTTATCACCAATTATTGCTTGAGTGTCCGAAACCGAAATCGCGATCCTAACGGCGTTGGCAGAAACACGACCTGGATCCGCTTCGGTGTCAAACTCGAAGACTTTCGTCGTTGGAACCCCACCGACCGTTCTCGTGATCGCAATCGATTGTCCATCCACCAGAGCGCGGGATACACCAACACTCCGTAGATTGGAACCAATGACATCAAAGCGGCCCGCATTCGGCAATCCTAGATAAACCTTGTCGCCGTCAACAATTTGCGTTGCCAATGCCAAGCCTGAAGTATCGAGCACCCCCTTGATGACTAGGGCTACCTCAGCGGCAGTGCTGGAATTCGAAATGTCGATGCGTATATTGCCCGGTTGAACCGAACGGTCTGAGTCAAACTCAAAAATCAAATTTTGACGTCCATCCGAAACACCGAATGTCTGGCCATCTGTCACGCCGCCAGGACGAGTACCAAGTGCTGGAACGAGCAAGGCTGTCGTTGTCTTAGGCTGCGATAATGCTGCAGAATCCGTTGTGTCCGCATAAGCGCCTAGTACGGCACCAATAAAGACATTTCCATCTCCTACAATTTGCGGAGCAATGTTTGGAACCGTGGAAAGTGCAGTCACAATCGCACTTGCAATCTCTTGCCGCGTCGACAATGACGTAAACGGAATTCTCGTTGTTCCCGCGATCGAGTTGGAATTGTTATCAAACTCAAACGTGAAACGTTGAGCTCCATTTTCCATAACAAATCGATCACCATCGTTGATTCCGCCTGCTCCACCACCGGCTAACGGAACATTCAATTCGATTCCCTGTGGGATCTGCAATCGATAACCGCTGTCAAACTCGAACGTGACATTCCCACCTGACGTGTCTTTGACAGTAAAGCTTTGGCCATCTGCGGTTTGATCTCCTGCTGGTGCATCCACCACAAAACGATCTTTGTTGTTCAAGGTGATGTCGTACACACGGTCGTTCTTCCAAATTCCAGCCAATGGCGTCAGAACGATTTCGTTGGTTGTGGTGTTGTAGGAAAACACATAGTCGATTCCCTCAACGAGCAGTCGGCCATTTTCAGTGATCGTGACAACAGAACCTGGCAAACGATTGCCCCCGTCTCGACCTGTCACTGAGTTGTCGTCGATGCCTGTACCTGCTTGCAAGTTCCCCGTTTCAAAACCGTCCTTGAGTTGGATACGGAATTCCGGATACACACCGCTCGCCAAACGCATGATCGATGCCGCTGTGTCGATGTCCACTCCCTGGGCGTCATTGTCGACAGGGTTCAGCGATACGGCAGTTGGTCCGACGAAGTCAGCTCGATCGATAGCCCCCCGGTCCTTGAACGGATTTCCACCGAGACCGCTTGGCGGCGCTACCGATGGGTCGTCTGCACGCAACTGACCACTGTTGTCGCGGTCCGGAGTCAAGACTGGAGAAGGTGCAATACCGACCGCACCCTTGATCGCTCGAAAACCCTCGCGTTCTGGCAAGGAGTCAATCGAACTGTCAATCACTTGGGAACCTGCAGCTGGCAAATAGTTTCCGCCAACCGCGTTCACGAGCAATTGTTCTGAATTTCCAGCTATGAAATTAAAGTCCAAGGCAGTATTGGCAACGTTGGTCGGAGCCGCTTCAACCGGTTGGTTGATATAGGCAAAGGCCTGACGTGTCTCGAAATATTGATACGTGTTGCCACCAACGACCACAGCCGACGGACGAACAGAGGCTTGTCCCGAAGTCTCGGCCGTAGCCTCTCGAACGATCGGTGTCTGAACGTTAATAAACAGATTGTTCAAAAGCGTTGGCGAAGCACCACCCGAAACAAAAATCCCAGATTCAGGAATGATCTGATTTAGATTGTTATTGGCACCTAAATCTTTATCAACCTTGATACTTCCTCGACTAATAATCGACGACGCGTTTCGAACGAGTACATACTTCTCAGTTGTTCCGTTTCCAAGTGAAGTAATTGGCCGACCATTCGTTCCCGTGAACGGTAGCGACATGGTTCTATCGTGACCAATTCCTCGGTTCGCGTGTCCCTTTCCGCCATCGACAGGAGATCGTTCATCGGTCCAACCACCGTCGCCTGGCCCTCGATAACGATTCAACCCAGCTTGCGTCTCTGGTCCCCGTATATTCCCAGAGTTGACCCCCACGTCGCCGTTGCTAACCCCGGGGAGATCAAGCGTAGGCGAGTGACCATTGATACCACCCAAAGCAATCGCTGAAACCGGCGCGAGTGGATTGGCTAGCCCGAAGGCTCCATTGTCTATCGACTGTAGATTGAGCATTCCGGCTGCGTTGATCGCTCCCGCAATCGCCCTAGCCATGTCCGGAAACCTGTACTCAGGCCCGATGTAGATCGGCACATTTCCCGCGGCAACATTTCCAGACCTTGTAAACTCAAAGGTCGTTCCACGATTCGTCGTGCCAGTAAAGTCAGCTACTTGCTCGATAGTGAAGGTTTCGCCGTCCTGGTACGCCGATGGATCATCGACGGTGATGACATAACTTTCTGCCTTCAATACTTTGATGCTTAGATCATAGGCACCGCTCGTTGCGCCCCGGCGTCGATCCGCAAGGGACAGTGGGTCAAACGAAGTGTTACCTGACGCACTTACCGCAGCGTAGTAGTCGCCTGCAACTTTGGCCGTGAAGTCGATATAGGGATCTCGACCCGCGGCCCCCTCGCCAGGTGCAGAATTGCCATCCATAGTTGTTGGATCGATACCAATGGAAACCAACTGGCCACGCCCATTCGAGTCGAAAATTTTGAGAGCTGAATCGAGCGTTGACGTTGGCGCCGTGTCGATATCAATCAACACACGTTCACCCACCTCTAGGTGGAACTTATAAAGATCGACGTCCGACGAGCCTGTCGACAATGGGTCGGGCGTCAACGTACCGCTGATAACGTAAGGGGCCGTATTGGTACCGGTCCCTTGCCATGTTTCGGTAGCACCAGCAATGGTGTTGTTCGTCGCGGTATCGACTTGCAGAGCAGTGAACGATGCTCGCCCGTCATTGCCAATGATCGTATTGTTAATCGCACGAACAAATGGAGCGGCCGTGTACTCACCAATACGTTGGATTTGAATGCCCGCGTTACTCGAACGTGTAATATTCTGCGGTCCCTGAACGATAATCGAAGCCGATGAAAACACCGAGTTCGCCGGTGTTACTAGATCAATGATATCCAAACCTAATGGCTCGACCCACGAACGGACATTTGCGGTCGTTCCATTGGTAACCAATGCGCTACCCATAATGGAGTCACGAATGGCTTTGACCACTTCGTCGGCACCATATCCACTGGAGGTATTTGGAACTCGAAGATAAGTTTGTCCAGTATCAACTCGATAATAAATTGGAATGCGGTCCGGATTCCAACCGTTTCCACCCACAGTTCCGCTACCTACGCACGTTCCTGGAGGTGCACCACCTGCAATATCCTCAAACTCGAACTGAGTTTTTTGACGTCCATAGTCAATCGTTAACGTAGCTCCATCTTGGATATTGGAACCAGAGTGGTCCCCGCAAGCATTGGCTGTTTGGCTAAGATCATTCGCACCTGGGAAGGCAGTAATTCGCCAAAACGGAGTTTCGCCTTCAATATGAAGTCCACCCAACCCAGAAGAATCAAAAACGTTGTTAACCACTATCATTCCAGGCGCGACACCAGCTCGTTCAGCCGGAGAGCCCGAAACGACTGCAAATGGCACCGTATTTAGAATCGGAAGCTTTCTTGCGTAAGAGCCACCCAACGTTGGTGGAATCACATAATTCGAAATGAAAGCTGGATTGTTACTATAGAGCGGTTGAGCTAAACGTCCATCTGCATAATACAGGTCTGCTGGCGCCGACCAGACCGCGTAATCACGCGAGTCAGTGATCGTACTCGAGCTGACCACAAACTGCCCCTGATCGCGGGCAACATTCTTATCGCCGAAACCACTGAAATTGAGAATTCCGTTTGGTCCAAGTAAATTTCCGCCACTCAGGATTTCCACATTACCAATAAGATTGATGAAGCTGCTCAAACCGGCCGATCCAGAAGAAATACCACTGCTGTTGGCAGCTGTGATATTCAATCGACTTTGCTGGAACATCGTGTTGATTGCATCACGTACGGCTGCCGCCAGTTGCCAATTTGCCATCGTTCCCGAAATGACGATTGGACTATTACCAAAGTCAAATGTTCCATCGTAGGTGAACTGAAACTTGATCCGGTTTGAGCCATCACTGATTTCTAAAATGCTCTTATCCGGAATAACCAAGCCTGCACTGAACGAGAAGGACGTGCTCTCTGACCCACGAGTAAGACGAGATTGTTGAATGGGGGTACCAAAGGCCGTGGTTGGCTGTGGATCCGACTTTCGGATTTCGACCTGATAGTCGCCAGCCGTCCCACCAAAACCCGTCGTGATAAAATCGGTAATCGTATTGGTGTTGGTAACGAGTTGACCTCGAGATCGAAGCCCGACCTTGACGTCGTCGATATACGCGTAGCCAGTGTCTCCGGATCCGAATGGATTCACTCCTTGGCTGCTATATCGGAATACCAACGCTCCAACAGCACCCTCGAATCGCTGCAGATCGATCCTGGCTTGCTCCCACTGTCCTTGGGTTCTTGCCAACGTTACCGCGGTTGCCAAGGGCGAACTGCTTGCCAGCAAAACGTCAGGCCGACCTGCGATTCGATAATACACTTCCAAACGATCGGTATTGTCGTGCGGGTTAAAGTCGTAGGCAAAATTCACGACAATACCCGTCTCACTCGACAAATCAATCGGGTTTGAAACGATGTCACCGAATGCGGCCGCACCATCAATATTGCTAGGCGCCGTTGGGCGTTGGAACGCGAGAACCCTCGTGCCACTGTGATTCACGTTTTGATTCACGTTTCGATACGTCCAAAGGTTCGCACCGCTTCCCAGCACCGACTGGTCGAACAAGACCGGCATATCGGCCGTCGCACTGACGTTATCAAAGGATTCGTCCGCAATCAATTTGTAGGCAGCATTCGGCGAATATCTCGGTGTCCAAATACCCAAGTAGAAATCGTCCAGCAACGCTGGACGCGTTGCAGTGGTAATGGGAGCTAAAGTCGTTTGGTCCACGTAGGTGAACGTAATGGTGTAAGTCGAGTTTCCAGTTAATACATTCGTCAGGTCTAACTCCAAGTTTGTCCAATCGTTTCCGTTTCCATTCAAAATCGTTCGCCGAACAATCTGAGTCGTAGTCGGAGTCAGGTTACGCACAACATCCATCGCGATCACGCCGGATCCGTTCGTTGGATATCGATAGTTCATCGAGTAACGAATCGGATCGGTTGGACTCCATGTCGTTGGAACCGAGAATGTTGTCGAACTCAAAACCCCTGGCATCGAAGTGGAACCAAACTTGTTTGGATCGCTAGGGTTCCAGCTAAACGCTCGCGTCCCTCCATGCCCACCTTCGGTAGTCGTTACCGCACGCCACCAATATGCATTGTTCGATGCGTAACTGTTTTGAGCTAACGCAAGATCGATAAACGAATTCTGGATGGGTGTTTTGATTCCGCTATAGGGTAGCACTTCATTGCTGTCGTCAAACAGAACCGTATTTCTACCGATGGCTACAGGTGCCGCATTCGGACCGCTAATACCCAACGTGTAAGTGCCTCTTGGCAATGAAACGGTACCGATGAACGGATCTTTGGTTCCCACCGATCCACGTGACAAGTCCGCCAAGTCGGAGCCTCGCAATGGTCCGGAACGGTCATCTACAATATTGCTATCAGCCCCTACAAAGATGCCCTGTGATGTGAACAGGTAAGCAGTTGTGTCCGGTCGATTCAGGCCGTCCGCATAATCGACGTCAACTACAATAGGATAAAGAGTGTTTGCTGCGGGACGAATCAAATCGTTGTCTCCCAGCGAAAATTGAATCAGATTTCCACCCCCAACTGTTACTGAGCCAGCAACACTTATCGCACCTCGGTCTGTCAGGTTGAGAGAACCCACCTGAGTGATACCGTCCGTGGTCGTACCATCGAACATGCCTGTGCTCGCTTCGCCAGTTAAAGGCGAGTGGTAGGGAAGACCTGTCGCATGAACACCATTGGTTGCATACCTGATATTTGCAAACTGAACAGTCGAACCAGAGAACTCCTGAGCTTCTCGAATTCGAATCTGAACATCATACGAACCGCTCGTTAGCCCAGCGCCCGAATTCTCGATATTCGTGCTCTTGCTTCGAATCCGGAAGAAGAATGTACTCTGAGCGCCGGTGATGCCAGGCAATAGCAATCGCACTCCAGCATCTCTTGGATTGCTGGTGTAATCATCCTTAAGCAATCCCGATGTGTTGAATCGAGAAACAGGAGTTGCTTTCCGCAAAAGCGGATTGACATTGTTTACATTGACAAGAGCCGTTGTGAAAATCGTTTGTGCGCCAGTTTGCTCAAATGTGCTGTCATCGCTTCGAACCAACAAGTCGCCATTGGCATTCAACACTTCGATGATCGTGTCCAACGAAAAACGAGTGTTGTCAACATCAAACCATACTTGCGTGCCGGCAGTGCCAACAAAGCTATAGACGTCCTGATCGTTTGCATCGCTTAAAACACCATGGACAACGAAGCCCAGGGGCAAGTTCTCATCTGTCGACTGTTCATTCTTTGCCAGTGTCCCAAGGAACTGCGCCGAAACTGCGGAATCATTTGTTCCGGGCGCAACAGTATCAACGCGTTCGATTTCTTGGATCGACAAAACGTTTCGATCGTTGCTGAACGTGTCAAACAAAGGACTTCGCCAGTCACCGGGTCTCGGAATAGATGCGATGCCGTCGTTATTTGTATCGGTTTGAGGGCGACCATCTGGCTGGGTTCCAGCCCCGACCGCATCATCGCGTAGACTCGTCAAGACCACAGGAAAACCTGGCTGGCCAACGATCTGAACAGTACCACCTACTCGGTCCGGTACACTACTGTACTCGCCAGTTGCCGTAAAACCCGTACCTCGCTCTTTGTCAAAATTCGACCCTTGTCCCTCAAGTTTGACCACGAGTGATTCATTGATCGCGCTTTGCAATCTCAACCCGCCGCTGTGCTCCATATTAGAAACAGTAATCGAGTCAAACAAAACGTGAACAATGTCAGTATCATCCCAGACACTCTCCGTGGTCAAGATATTATGCTGGAGATCTCGCACAGCTACAACCGTTTCATCACGGTTGTACCGTTAATACCATTGTTGAAAAGTCGATTCCCTCTAAACAGAGGGCCACGATTGGTGTCTAAGGTTAAATCGCGATCGATTGCACCTGACTGTCGCCCCGAGTCTCCGCGCAAGACCGCGTCCATCGAGTTGGCATCAATGGTCACCGCAGTTCCCTCGTTGTTTTGGAAAACATTATCCAAAATAACAGGTTGAACCCCACGAATAAACAACGTCGAACCGTGACTTGCATTATTCCCCAACGGATAGTTTTCGTTGGCTGGGCGGCCAAGACGATCGATGGGACCTTGTCCACCAATCCCATTGGCGTTGTTCTCAAACAAACTATGCGCTATACGGGCATCTGCTTGTTGCAACTCGATCGGACTAAAGGATTTGAATGTGCCTTCGATTCGCGAAGAACCCCCGGCATATGCGAACTCCGCATAATCCAGCTGCAATTTGGAACCTGGCGAAGCATAAATCCCGCTCCAATCGCGAGGCTTCGCATCTTTGTCCGCATTGAGCCCATTGTTGTTGGTATCGAAAGTTCCACCGATACCAAACCGGTCGTCTTGCTTGCTGGTGAACACAACGCGACCGCCATCAACGCCCTCAGCCAACAACTGCGTGCTATGGCCAAGCTCGATACGTGCACCTTCCAGCTTGATGATTGTACCCGGATCAATTGCAAGCGATGCATCCAAACGAGGCCTTACATTTCCAAGGGTTGCTGCCGAGAGCGTTCCCGTTAAGTTGGCGCCGGTATCGAGGAACGAAGTTACAGTCGCATCTGAAATCTGAGCAACCAATTGGAACGTTCCTGAACCGTTGGACGAACTACGATAAATTCGTCGGGCAGCATATCCCGCCTGTTGAGCTGGCAACTGAGTCAAACTGATAGAGCGATTGATAAGGCTAGTCGCTATGCTTGAGGTCGAAACCGATGCTAAGCTCTCCCGACCGACTTCGTCCACCATCACAATACGATAGTTGTAGGTTCCGGCTGCCAAGGTGCCGCCTGCAGATAACTGCAAAAGCACAGCGCTCACATCCGGACGATCACGCAACAAAGTTGCTTTATCGTCGGTTACATCTGTCAGTATCGCTCCAAGATCTTCGTAAGAAGTGGAGGAGCCATCAAGCTCAGCGATCAAGCGATAAGGGCCAGTACCAGTCCCAAAACTGCGATAAAGACGTCGATTAACGAACTCGCCGCTGACACTGGGAAGTCCGGTCATGCTAACTGCAGTTTGTCCAGGCGCAACCGTTACGCTTTGAGTCGCGTTGCTCGGTGGTGTTTCATATCCATACTTATCCACGTAGGTGAACTTGTAGTTGTAAATCCCCGATGTTAGCGTACCGCCTGTGCGTCCTCGCAACGAAACTAGATTCGATGGCAAAATGGACGAATCCAAAAGACCTCCGCCTGGATTGCCTTGAACCAGAATGTTCTCGGTCAAAACGTGAACAACGTCCGTATCGTCAAATCGCCCAGGTACTGTAAGTTGCTTGAGCTCGCCACCAGCCGGCGTGCTGACGCGAATGAACATTCCGTTGATTGAATTGTTGACGAGAATATTGTCGTGTATTTCAGGCCCAACTCGCGTGTAGTCAGGGGTAAAACTACCCTTTCTTTGATACTTCGGCTCGCTGAAAAGAGTCTCTTCGAAGCTGTCTGGAGTCGCGCTGATCGCCGCGTCCGAACCGAAAGTAACACGATTGAACGAGAGCGTTGGACGCATGTCCGCGATTTGGATCGAGTTTACGGTCTGCTGCACCGTATCTACCACGACCGCACTCGAGCCACCGTAGCGAATATCGGCATGATTCACGTACTGTCGGAAGATTCCTTCGTCTTCTAAGTCAAACCGGCCTGCTGAAAGATCCAGGTCCCGTTTGAAAACCAACCCGCCCCAATTTCCTGCCGATGGTGTTGTTTGCGGCTGATAGTTGTCCAGACCGATCGTTTCGTCGAGCCAAGACGTGAAGAATACGCTGCCAGACGCCGTCGTACCATTGCTCAGTCTCCGTGCATTTCCAGCTGAATCCAAAAGGATTGGTGCTCCAAGAACCTGCAAAGCACCACCGCTTCGATCCACACCCAAGGTAGAGCTGCCGACACCAATTCGAGCTCGATTCAACTTGAATACGGCCCCAGCGTCGATCATGACCGTTACACCCTTGGGCACGTCCATCGTCGCACCATCGCTAAGGATCGTGCCTGCAAGCAATCCGAATCCGATTTCGTATGCGAAGTTATCGGCTGTCGTCTCTAGTTTTTGATCCGATCCACCGTTGCCGACAATGCGCACGATGTCGCCTGATGCAGAAGCCCCGAAAGCATTCGGGACACCTGAACCGGAAATGTTATTGAAAGGATGAGCTAAGGAGCCATCTGCATTTGGTCCTGCCGACTTATCAACAAAAATGGTCTTGCCTGAAATGTCGATTACCGTCAACCCTGCGGAGAGAGCGATCGAGCGTTCGCCACGAAGCGTCAGACGGGCACCGTTGGCAATGGCCGAAACTCCGAAATCCGCCGTAACACTATTGATCGCATTGGCAAAAGCCAGTGCCAAGTCCCCCTCCGTGCTGCTAAGCGTGTAGAAGATTCGAGTGTTACCGATAGCCACGTTGTTATCACTGCTGAACTCAAAGCGGCGCACGACACCGCTCCCGCCCGTAATCGTGACAATTCGACCCTCCAGATTCAAAGACCCGCCTGCATTGAACCGCAAAGCACGATCGAGAGGACGAGTCTGGAACCAGAAATTGTTGACTCCACCACTCGTGCCATCGGAATCGCCATCCAATGCTTGAGACTGATCCCCATTCAGTCCCGCGATGTCTTGAATCGAGTCGTTGCTGTCGGTCTGAGCTCGGAAAGTCAACCGAAGATCATAATTGCCTTGAGTCTTTCCGCCGGTTCCTGTGTTTGGAATGGTTGCATCGTACTGATCATTGCCAGATGCAGAGACGCCGATGTAATAAACGCCAGAAGCAAGTTTTTGACGTAACAACGAGTCTTTGCTGAAGTAATTGTCATTTTGCGAAACAAGCTGCAGCTCGCCACCCTTTAACGTAATCGGCGAGTAAGTGATTTCGCGATTAACCAACCTGGTAGAGACGTTGCCGCTAACCAGATTTACCTTAACAAGTGACCGTGCTGCCGGGTCGTTGTCCAGCGCCGCCACCAATTCGCCCAAGGTAGATTCCGAATTATTCGTCGAATTCAAATCGACGGTGATCGCATTCGGATACACATTAACAATCGGTAGCGCACCCGCTCCTCGGTTGCTTCGGGTGACAAAGACTTGAAGATTGTTGCCAAGCTTCCCGGGCTTGACCGCTGTAAACTGCAAATTTACCCCTTGGCCTAAACCAAGATTCGATGAAGCGGTCGCCAGAACTTCCTTGTACAAGGCCAATCGAGTATCGAGAGGGCTGCTATTCGCAGCTCGCTCAGCCAAAGTCTCCGCCACGAGAACGCCCTCGCGAGACTTGCCATTGGCGCCGAAATCGATTTCGAACCGATACATGTCGATATCGCTGCCCTCAGGGCGATGCAAATATTGACCGTGAATAACATCTTGATTGCCAGGGAATATCGGCTCAAAATTGCGGTCCGTCGTGGTCTGGAAATCGAGGAATCCGGAATCGAGATTCAACAACTCGGATGGGGCAAGATTACCTGCACGAGATAGACCCAACATAAAGCCAATGCTGGTTGCTGCAGCTCTCGTGAAATTCTCCCCGTAGTTATCGTTCCAAACATTGTTGGCCGAAAATACCGCCAAACTGTTCTGGTAACTCGGATCGATTCGCACGCCCCATTGACCCACGGTCTCAACTCGCAATTGACCTTGAGGCAGTGCATTCGTCGTCCCGAGAGCCATTGTCAAGCCACTGCTAGCCGACTCAACGAACTGCACCCCAAGCTTGTTGGACCAGAGCGAAAACGCTTCGCGGACGCGGGCCTTCTGCTTCTCCGTGATCGCGTTCGAAACAGGCAAGCCTGCGTCGGTACCATAGATGCCCTGGAAATTGTAATAGACGGTACGAATGCCAGGGAAATTATCCCCACCAAACGCTGGGTTGATATGATTCTCAAACGTCTCTCCCACGATGCGCTGGGCTGGGTCATCTGCAGCTCCAATGAGGTCAAGCGAATTCACTTCGGCATCAATCGATGAACTCAGCAACAAACTGGTTTGTGCGACATTGGCCGAACCAATCTGCCCCAAATTAGTCGCTGTATCGAACGTGCTTCCAAGACCGTAAAGGGTGACGGGAGAATAATTGATCGGGCGATTTCCAACGACTTGGCTACCGTCACTACCAGGCTCTAAGGTCGTTTTAATCAAAGCCGAAGATGCCGGGTCTGTCTCCAAAGCCGCGAGAACTTGATTGACGGTTGTCACCGTGTTTGGAGCAGTCGCAGTAGCGCTGCCAATATTCACAGTGATCGAGTTGCCATTCACCGAAACGGTTGGACTAAGCGAAGCCGGCCCGCTCACAAACGAAACCGTAATCCCTGAGCCCGACTCGCCTAACACCTTCGAAGTAAACCGAAGCTTTGCTCTGCCGTTCGTGTTCAAATCCGAAATGGCGGTTGCAGAGGCTTCTGTGCGTACTGGCGACATCGGCGCCGTCTCACTCGTTCCGATTCTCAATCGGAAAGTACTGGACGGCAGGAACGGTCCAGGCAGAGAGTCGATGTCACCGTCAAAACGCAGTGTTGCCGTGTTTGCCGATGCGTTGTAGGTCACAGTCGACGGAAAAAAGGCCGGTAAATCGTCGGTGTTTCGAACCGTATCGGCAGTATAAATCAATTGGTAAAAAGAGGGGTTTTCAACACTTCGGGCCGTGGGCTTTCCATCGGCACCATTCTCAACCAACAACTTGTCGTTATCAAAATAAACGACAATCGTATTGCGCTGCTGCTCAATCGAGCCATTAGCCAGCCTCACGACCGGTTGCGGCACAACAGCCGTTACCTTTGACCCTAAATCCAGACGGAAATCAATCGTATCCTGCCGCGTATTTGATTTCGAAGGAACAAAGAAATCCCCGCTGGTATTCCGCAAACCCTTGATCCCACGACCGGCATCATCAAAGCCAAAAACCTCTAGACGATAGGTGTCATCCGGCAGATTCTCGGCGAATCGCAAAGTTACTTCGTTTTCATTCGGACGATCTCCAATGACAACCGCTCCAGGCTGGACGATCACGTCATTGTTTGACACCAAACGAATCGGACTATAGGTCGAGGTATCAACTCCACCCAGCTTTGCCGAGGCCAAGCCGCCGTTCAACTTAGCTGTAAGACGCGGCGACACCACGGCAGATGCATTGATCAAATCCACCAACCTCTGCGCGGTGACCAAAC
This sequence comes from Planctomycetota bacterium, assembly GCA_026692905.1. Classification (GTDB taxonomy): domain Bacteria; phylum Planctomycetota; class Planctomycetia; order Pirellulales; family Pirellulaceae; genus JBKCUI01. The sequence goes on along the minus strand of JAPLNL010000038.1, from coordinate 84,678 downwards.
CATTCGGATTCGAGTTCAATGTTAACGTGACGTTAACACCGCTGATCGCAAACGTCGGATCGCCCGTCGGCCCAAGATCACTACGAACCACATTGACCACCAACAGGTCAGCCGCATTGCGACTTGTTAGAAGGATATCGGCCCGTCCATTCGAACCAAAGTCGGAGGTCACGCTAGGCAACGCGAAAGTACCATCCAAACCAGCGCGAGTGACACGAATTCCGCCAACCGTCGAAGCGTCAATCACCTGCGAATCGTCGAAGCGGAACGTGAGCTCGCGCGGAGCAATGTTGCGTACGACCCCATTCTCAATCAGATCGCTATTGTTTGGCTGGACGCCAATCAACTGCGGACCTGCCGCAAGCAATTGCCGAGACTCCAATGTCTCAAGCAGATAACGACGAAGCGCCCCGCGTTTCTTGACGCTGGATGCGCTGGCATTTTTTGGTGTATTGGTATTGATAGGAGAACTCACGTTGCGAAGCCGGCGGATGGTCATCACCAACCCTCAGTGCAAAAGTAGCCAGGGACCCCCTGTGGTCTACATATCCCACAAGGCTGTGAAAGTTTGCGTCTCTCAAACTGAACGCCGCAAGGGTAGGCAAGCCCCCCTTAACGAATCTAAGCTCAAAAGAACACTTGTTTTCGAGTATAGTTAGGTAGGATATGGATGCAAATTTGTGCTGCACCCCTTCGCAATTCGATGATGGCAAAAAGGTACGAAACCACCCTAAAGAATGGGTCGAACCGGGTTCGTTGCGATGGGAAAAGCTGCATATTTTGCAAAAACCAGTCTCCTACATTCGTCATCACCCACAGAACACGACGATTTTGTGGCCTTTGACGACCATTTGGATGCCATGATCCCGGAAAGGTTCCGAACCATATGGGTGGAAATTCAACACTTGAAGAATTCGAAAAAAAATTTCGAAGTTTGCAATTTGTCGTCCTCTATCATCAATTCCCCCCAAGCTCAGAACGTGAATCCCATTGGGACCTACTTTTGGAACAACCCAATCCAGAAAGTAGTCAACTCCTTTGTTTTGAAGTTTCCGTGCCCCCTGGCGATTGGCAAAAAACGACACCTGCAAAGCAGTTACCGGACCATCGGGCAATCTACCTTACCTACGAAGGCCCCGTTTCGGGTAACCGCGGGATGGTCTCGCAGATTCTTAAGGGAGATGCGCAATGGGTTACCCGCTCAGAGAATTTATTGGTTTTGAATTTGCAGTTCCGTTGGGAAAAAGAGAAGCAAAATCCACTCGTCGTAGCGACCCTAAACTTGACAAAAACCACTACTGAAACGGATCGAAACTGGGAATTAAAACTGCAAGTTTGTGACCTCATGTAGCGAACTCAGTGCATAAGTCGCCCGCCATGGACGGCAGAAAAATCGAACGCAGAAAGATGATTCGCGAACATTTTTCTGCGTTCGATCTTTCTGCCAACTCTCGTTGCTTTATGAAAACATCTGAAACGATCCAACGGCTTCAAACGCATTCTCAAAATGCCGAATGGACGGCCGTTCCGGGCAGCTCCCAAGAACTATTTCAATCACATCCGCACGTCCAGCTGATTCCAAAAGTCGGTGCCGCTTCATGTAACGCATTGCTGTTTTGGAAATCTTTTCTTGCTTGGCCGAGTCCACAGCATCGCTCGGGCCTCCTGTGTTTTCCTTGCAAACGGCCCAAGTCTTGACCTCCACAAAAACGACTACCTTTCTCTCCCAGACTGCGATCACATCAATCTCACCTGACTTTTGCCGGTACGATCGCTCAAGAATGATGTACCCCTTGCGCTCCAAAAAAAACGCTGCAACCCTCTCGCCATATGCCCCAACGGACTCAGTGGCACCTCTTTTTGGATAAGCACGTGACAAACGCCAATTTTTCCACATGCGGCTCAGATAAGCATATGCGGTGTCAGCCCCAATTCGTTTCGTTGCGGCGTCCATAGAAACGTTCCTTTCGGTGGAAAAACCCGTCGGAGATTGAGACTCCTGCCGATCCAAACATCTTTGCATTGCCAATTCCAACTAAAACCTTCGGGAGAGCGAGGCTCCTGCCGAGCTTGCGACGCCACGGTTCGGCAGGAGCCTCACCCTCCCTACTAACGAATTCGTTGGGTAAACTCGTTGAAAACATGTTTGCAGGAGTGGCAGCATCCTGCCGAGCTACGCCATCTTAAATATCAGCCTTCGAATCCTGGTCGTCGTCCTCTTCCAAATCCTGGTAATTGACAGGAGAAATTGCTTTCTTCAAAGTCTTGACCATGACGTCAATCGGCGGCTCCAAGCCGGTAAACAGGCGATATTGATACGCCGCTTGTCTTACAAACATCTGTAATCCGGAAATCACAGGGCAACCTGCTGCCTTTGCACCCTTGAGAAACAATGTCTGCTCTGGGTTGTAAACGGTGTCAAAAACCAGTGTTCTCCCCTTCAAGTTTTTCGTTTGAAACGGAGTCTCATCCATCTCGGGAAACATACCAACTGGCGTTCCATTAACGAGGATTTTGGGTTCGATCTCATGGCGTTCCTCCCAATTCACCCAGCGGCAATTCAGATGCTTGGCTAACGCTTCAGAGGCCATCCTATTTCGGCTTGTGATCGTAATATTGGCTCGACGCTGTGCAAGTCCATATCCGATCGCCCGCGAAACGCCGCCTGCTCCCAAAATCAAAACCGACTCCCTCTCGAATGGATCTTGCTGGCCTGTCCATTTCGCCATCGCCTCTGTCAGGCAATCCATGGCAGCCCGATAATCGGTGTTGTAACCAATCAATTCTTTGTCTGCGTTGTTTGCAAAAACGACAGTGTTACAAGCTCCAATTCCCTGGGCCGCAGCTTCGGCTTGGCTTAACATCGGCAGAATCGACTGCTTGTGCGGAATCGTGACGCTCAAACCACCGATCTTCTCTCCCTTGCACCAAGACAAAAACAGCTCCAACTCGTCGGCTGGGACCCGAAATGGCACGTATCTAAAATTCAACTTGCTTGCCAAGAACGAAGCATTGTGTATCAAAGGGCTATAGGAATGGGCAACGGGATCCGCAACAACTCCATATAGTTGGGTCTCCGAGTCGATGGAATCAGCTCGAAAGATGGATTTCATTTGATCGAAACTGAGCTGTCCTGGGGCCACCTTGCGGTCTGCACTAAAGACGCAAAAAGTGAAAGGGGCACCGTATCGCGTCGCCAAAATGCGGCTCGGCGTGCCATAATCACCCATGCTGATGCCAATCGTGGGCACCGAAGCGGATTTCATCAATTCCAGCATCCGAATCGTATCGCCAAACGAATTCGCTTGAACTGCAATCTTTACGATGTCTGCATCGAGCTTCGCCAAACCGGAATGGATCGTTTGCAAGTCAACAGGCGTTCCTTCGAAATTGTGGATACTGACGATGCGCTTGGTCTTACCATAGCGAGGAATTTTGGTTGCAATGTCTTCCTCCAAATCCACATATTCCACCCCCATCGCAATGGCCGAACGCAAGAGCATCAATCGCTCCTCTTCCGTCCGATCCCATCGTCCGCCATCCTCTTTACGCCGACAAGTCAGCACGACTGGCGTCGGGCGATTCTTGAGCAATCGGCTCAAATCAATACTCCGGCCAATGTAGTCCAGCCGCAATTCGACGAGCTTTGCACCTTGTTCGGCAACCTGCAAATGCTCAGCAATCGTGTGTTTATGGCGAGTTCGGGCAATGGTAACGCAGAGCATTTCGGACAAATTAATCTAGCAGAGGAGAAAAAGGATTCGACGCAAAATTCAAAAGGTAGCAGCAAATCATGGATGCAAAACGGTCGAACTACCAGTCCAAGTGAGAAACCTCTCAAGCAATCTTGGACCAGGCTCAGTTAAGAAACTCTCGGGATGAAATTGCCAGCCCTCAATTGCATACTCTTTGTGCCGGACCCCCATAATAATCCGATTTCCGAGCGTATCGTGAACCCAAGCGGAAACCTCGAGACAATTCGGCAGGCTTTCGGGTGAAATAACCAAGGAGTGATAACGTGTGGCTACAAACGGATTGTCCAAACCCTCAAACATCCCTTTGCCATCATGATGAATCCGATCCGTCTTTCCGTGCATTAACTGCTTGGCCCGCACGATTTCTCCGCCGAAGGCCTGTCCGATGGATTGATGCCCAAGACATACACCCAAAATTGGGAATTCCGTATGCAATTGCTCAATCACCGGAACACAAATCCCAGCCTCGTTCGGAGTGCACGGACCTGGAGACAAAATGATTCGCTCCGGCCGCATCTTGCGGATCTCCTCGATGGACAACTCATCGTTGCGATAAATTCGGACATCGAGTGACGAGTCGATCTCCCCTAACCGCTGAACCAGGTTGTAGGTAAACGAGTCGTAGTTATCGATCAGTAAAATCATAAAAGTTGGGCTGTTTTTTGAATGAGCGACATGACCCGCAACCGCGATCATAAGGCGCCGGAGAAATCCTGTCCAATTAGTCGTTGGGGTTGAGAATCGGCAAGCTTATCGATAAGTTGCTTTCCGTTCAATTGCGACCCCTTTCCGCACGCACCCCTCACTATTCGATAATTTAATGCACGCATACCGCACACATCATTGCGCACAGCTCCGAAAAGATTCCGTGGGGCAAAATGTTCGTCTGTCCGGTTGGGTCTATCGCAAGAGAGACTTCGGGAACCTCTTGTTCATCGATTTGCGCGACCACTACGGAATTTCGCAAATCGTGGTCGAAAAAGACAGTGCTGCATTTCCGTTAGCTGAATCCCTGCGAAGCGAATCGGTGATACGCGTCGATGGCAAGGTAAACGCACGCGCCGACGATGCTATCAACCCAAATCTCATCACTGGTGAAATCGAAGTCCGCGCTACCGCCATCGAACTTCTATCCGAAGCCGCCGACCTTCCATTGCCCGTCTTCGGCAACGCGGAATATCCTGAAGAGATTCGATTGCGAAATCGCTTCCTCGATCTTCGCCGTGAAAAACTGCATGCCAATATCGTCCTGCGGAGCAACGTCATCGCGAGTCTCCGCCGACGAATGATCGACCAAGGATTCACGGAGTTTCAAACACCAATCCTCACCGCTTCAAGCCCTGAGGGTGCCCGCGATTTTTTGGTCCCATCCCGAATCCATCCAGGTAAATTTTATGCGTTGCCGCAAGCTCCGCAAATGTTCAAGCAACTTCTGATGGTGGCAGGCTTTGATCGCTACTTCCAAATCGCTCCTTGCTTCCGCGACGAAGACGCTCGGGCCGATCGATCGCCCGGTGAATTCTATCAGCTTGACTTCGAAATGAGTTTCGTCACCCAAGAGGATGTATTCGCCGCCATCGAACCAGTCCTTTACGGCGTCTTCGAGGAGTTCTCTGGTGAGCGCGATGTGACTACCCCGCCATTTCCTCGCATCGCTTACAAGGATTCGATGCTGAAGTACGGGAACGACAAGCCCGACTTGCGTAACCCAATCGAGATTTCTGACGTAACCGAAATCTTCCGCGGTGGAGGCTTCGCTGTCTTCGCCAAGGCGATCGAGGATGGGTCGGTCGTACGTGCCATCCCCGCTCCCGGCGCAGGTGTTCGCGCACGTAGCTTTTTTGACGGCACCAACCAATGGGCAAAAGACGAAGGCTTTGCGGGACTCGGTTACATCAACTTCAAAGGTGGTGAAGGTGGCGGCGGCATCGCCAAAAACCTCGGACCAGAACGAGTAGCTCAAATCGTAAAGCAAATGGGGCTCGGTCCGGACGATGGGGTCTTCTTTTCTTGCGGTAAACCTTTGGAGGCCGCCAAACTCGCAGGCCTGGCTCGAACCCGTGTCGGCGTCGAACTCGATCTGATCGAAAAGAACACCTTCAAATTCTGTTGGATCGTCGACTTCCCCATGTACGAGTTCGACGAAGTGGAACAAAAGGTCATCTTCAGCCACAACCCGTTCTCCATGCCTCAAGGGGAGATGGAGGCACTCATGACGATGAACCCGCTCGATATCTTGGCATACCAATACGACATCGTTTGCAACGGTATCGAGCTCTCATCGGGCGCGATCCGAAATCACAAACCCGAAATCATGTACAAGGCCTTTGAATTGGCTGGCTACGATCGCAGTTTGGTCGATGAAAAGTTCCGTGGCATGATCAACGCGTTCAAGTTCGGTGCACCGCCGCACGGTGGCTCAGCTCCAGGCGTGGATCGAATCGTGATGTTGCTGGCGGACGAACCCAATATCCGCGAAGTTATCTTGTTCCCGATGAACCAAAAGGCCGAAGACCTCATGATGGGGGCACCCTCCGAAGTTTCCGCCAAGCAACTTCGAGAACTCGGGATCAAGTTCACCAACGACGGTCCAAAGCCTCAATAGAGCAGTGACGTAATACCAAAGTGCGTTTTGGCGCGCGGCGGAGAGCCTAGTAACTCATCGGTTGTTTGTAGCTGCCAATGATCGCCCCACTAGCATAAAGCCAGTGGTAGCGAACTCTAGAGAAGAAACGCTTAGGAACATGCGTTTCTTTGCGAACCATGAATTACGAACTACCCAAAAAGCTTGCGCAGTGGTTCGCCAATCGCTAGTCGGTGCGGCCGGCCAAGTGTGCCGATCCAATGACGTGACCAATACAGAAAATGGTTTCTAGTCCCGAATTTGTATGGTAGCAGGCTGGCTCATGTGTAGCGAAAGTCGTAAAGACTTTCGGCTGCATCGCCTAAACGACCGAAACTCTTGACGAGTTTCGATACGAAATGCCACACCGCGTTGTCCAACTGGGTGGGGGTGTTGCCTACTCCTTAGTGTGACCGCCTATTCCTTGTTCGTGATCGCTTTTGGCGTTCCCATTCTTGGATTTGGGCACTCCCTGGACTTCGATCACCAATTCGTTTTGCTTGTCAGGCGAAATCTCGATTTGCAGATTAGAGGATGCATACGATGCATGCTTTGGGTTAACGACACCAAGTGTCGATGGCTTATGATTTTTGATATTCTCCGCTTGAACGAACTGAACCACAACGCAGTCGTGTGGTCCCGCGACAGCACCGTCACCCTTCGAGTAGGTCGTGAATACAAAACTTCCGTCGAGTTCGATTGAAGCGGTGGCTTGAACACCATGCAGTCTCGACTTTGATTCGATTGTCCCGACTTTCACGGGTGAGCCGTCCGCAAAAACGACTCTTCCTTTGGCAGGGTAAGCAGGTGGGCGTCCATCGCCACATCCAACGCACACAGACAACAGAATAGCAAAGGCGGAGAGAAGTGATTTCAGTTGCATATTAGTCCTGTGCACCGACGGGTTGGCCATCGGCTCGATTACAAAATCGACCTAAAGTCTCAGTATCGATACTGGTGCTAATCGCGCGAACGCTGCCATCAGCGAATGCGAATTGGCAGAGTCCGACGTGCCAGCTGCCCCATTGAACCAAACTGTTTCCTTCGCTTCTCAAGTCTTTGACGATCGGCATCGTCGGACCACCAAGTCGAGTCATGTTGAATACGTGGTCGCCATTGAAAATGAAAGCATCTTGCGGTGATTGGCCCAGTTTTCCAATCGGAACATGCATTTCGCCGGTCACAATCGTATTGCTTAATCCGTCGGTCACACTCGAATAACGAATGCGGTCCGCCCAGTTTTTCGGGCTGCCATTGATGCAATTCGCTCGACTTGAAATGATGATTCCGTTTCCATTGCCACCGAAGCTGAAATCGGTTGGTAGTCCACTAGCCCCAGGCGATATGTCACCGTGGTTACCACCGTAATCGCCTACAGCGCCATTGGACGGCGCGCTGCCCGTAACAGGAATCCTGCAGCCGCATGGCAGTGTAATCCACACCGTACCAGAACCGACCAATTGACCGATTCCGACAGCGTCACTGGCTGATCGACGAGCAGGGCAGCAAAATGCCGGGAGGGTTTGGGTGCGAACTTGTTCTGCATGGTCTCCATATGGAATAGAGTAGTCCCATCGTTGCTCCATATTGGTCGCTTCTAAATACGGCATGATCCGAACAAGCCAAGTTGTTTCTTTGCCACCGCAATCGAATGGAGCCGAGTCGCCTGGTCGCGGTTGGTATCGAGCAGGCGGGTATGCTTTCTGCGCATCATGAAACATATTTACAGCCAATGCGAGCTGGTGCAAGTTGTTTTTACACTGCATGGCTCTGGCCGCTTCCCTGGCGGACTGCACCGCAGGAAGAAGCAGACCAACCAACATTCCAATAATCGCAATAACAACGAGAAGCTCGACGAGAGTGAAAGCACTCTTCGAAGCAACCCTATTCCCGTGACGGTTCATGTATACCACCTTTGCTGGCGAAAGTAGTTATGTGCAATCGCAACCGCGTTGCAACAACGGCTCGATTGTAATGTTGTTTTGCGGACTTAGCCAATGAAAAACAAGGAGGAAAGCCGTTTTTCGTTTTGCTTAGGGGTCATACACCGGCTAATGCTGGCAAGTTGCGCGGTTTCGCGTCGAGCTTTGGCTTTTTGGGGAGCATCGACTCGCCTTGAAGCCATCTGTCATTCCCTATGCAAAGCGGTCACCTCTCCCAGCGAAGCTGGGGGAGGTCGGACGGGCGTTAGCCTCGTCCGGGAGGGGGTACGGCTACGAATTCGAACCAAGGAGCCTCCTGAAGAGCTTAAGCCCCCTCCCGAATGTCGCTGAAGGCTCCATTCGACCTCCCCCAACTCCGTTGGGAGAGGTGACAAAGTTGCTAATTTTGGTTGATCCGGAGAATCTGATCGTTGACAATCCTTGGACTGCTGTTTCTTGGTTCCCCAAATCTACTGGTTATTAGGAGCTCCAACCGATGACAACGGAATTGATTCGTAAAGCTCGCGAGTTACGACATCGCCAAACAAAAGCGGAGTCCTTGGTTTGGAGTGTTCTGCGAGCCAACCGGCTGTGCAACAAAAAGTTTCGTCGACAACACCCTGTTCACCCGTTTGTCGCTGACTTTGCATGCTGCGAGTTGGCGTTGATCGTGGAAATCGATGGTGGATATCACGATTACACGTACGAGGATGATACTCATCGTCAGCAGTATCTTGAAGAACAGGGATGGCGCGTTCTTCGATTCTCCAACGAAGAAGTGATCGACGATGTAGAAGCCGTTGCAATCGCGATCGCTAAATCGATGGGATTGAAGCCAACCTATGGGCCGCATATCGAAGTGCGTTCCGGAATGCGCTCCCATCGCTTAACAAACTCCACAAAAAGCCGGTAACGCCACCTCTCCCAGCGAAGCTGGGGGAGGTCGGACGGGCGTTAGCCTCGTCCGGGAGGGGGTACGGCTACGAATTCGAACCAAGGAGCCTCCTGAAGAGCTCAAGCCCCCTCCCGAATGTCGCTGAAGGCTCCATTCGACCTCCCCCAACTCCGTTGGGAGAGGTGACAAAGTTGCGAGTACTGACTGATCCGGAGAACCAACCGGTATTGCCTTAAATGGAGTTCTACAAGTTCATCATTGTCGAAATGCCCCATCACAACTTCGGCTCAAACACCACACCCGCAGTCTGAGCGCGAAGTCGAGGGTCATGCGACTTCACCGTCAACATGCGTCCTTCGAGGGCCTCGATGCACCTCGCCAACGTTTCCTCCTCCAATCGGTGCATGGCCTCTTGCGTGTAAAAAGTCAGGTGTGGCCACACCAGCACATTGTCCATCGCATACAAAGCAGAAAGAGGATGACCGGTTTTGGTAAGCGGTTCTTGCCCATAAACATCGAGCGCTGCTCCTGCAATTCTGCCTGATTGCAAAGCATGGAGAAGTGCCATTTCGTTCACAATCTCGCCACGCGAGACGTTGATTAGGAACGCACTGGGCTTCATCCGATAGAATTCGGTCTCACCGATCAGACCTTTTGTTTGGGCATTCAACACGCAATGCACGGAAACAAAATCGCACTCTTCAAGCATATCGCCAAGGTCGTGAAAACGCTCCGCGGAAATATTCTTAGCAGGCGGGTCGAATCCCAAAACCCGCATTCGGAACGCGCCTGCCATACGAGCCATGCTGGTACCGATGCGCCCAACGCCGACAAGGCCAAGCGTTTTGCCCGCGAGATCATTTGCCAACCATCGCGACTCCGGCCAAGCCCAGCCATCCTGTTGCATGACATGTTGAATCGTCTTAAATCGCTTGGCCAACGCAATCATCAATGCAAAAGCTCCCTCGGCTACCGTCTCCTCCGCGTAGTCTGGAATATTGACGACAGGAATGCCCCGCTCGCGTGCCGCATCGATATCGATAGCATCAATACCAACGCCGTACTTAATGATCGCCTTGAGACGGGGCGCATGCTCAATCACAGTCCTACTGATCTTTGCGTAACACATGAGCAGCAAATCCGCGTCGGCGAGTTCTCGAGACAACTCAGCCTCCGAACTGCCATCAGGCATTGTCACAAGTGTCGCTCCCAACTCGCGTAGTCGAGCATCCACCAGAGTCATTTCAAGTTCTCGATCCGTGCGTACGATTTTCAACTTACTCTCCCTTATGCGGTTTCCAGTCAAGAACAATCGCGGTGAATATCAGTACAACGATGCGTTTCGGACAAAAGCTTGATTCCCCTTTTGTCGTTTTGTCCAGCTCGGGCTTGACACGACCGGAAATCGCTTTGGTGTTCTAATGTGTGGTGCGACGGATCAGAAGGCATGCGATCAGGCAATGTGAATTTAGAACTCCAAAGCTGCGGACGGAGGGGCAAGCCCCTGCCGTCCTGAAATGCTTTACACCGCTTCCCTTTTGGGGTAGAGCACGTTCTACGCAATATGGGATCAAACGACTAGTCAGGTTTCCCGATGTAGCTTGCACTTAGAACCGAAGATGCTTAACTTGCTCTTAACGGCTTCTTAAAAAGAACTTTACGAGATAGGGTTACAATGGAATCCAAGCGCCTCGGCATGAGTCTTCGAGTGAAACAAAACAATAGCCGTTGGGCGCTAGCCCCGGTTCTCGACGAGTGTCGGGCAATTTGAAAACCGGGGCTAGCGCCCATCGCCTAATTGACACGAAAAACACATGCGGATCTGCTTAGATCGACGCCGGGTAGAAGATTTGCATCCAAACACTAGATTGAAGCAACCATGAATCGCTGTTACGTGTTCCATCCCAAATCGAAAAGTCGCCATCAAAACGCCTTTACTTTGGTCGAACTGCTGGTGGTCATCGCCATTATTGGAATTCTTGTTGGGCTGCTTCTGCCCGCTGCGCAATCAGCACGCGAAGCGGCTCGCCGGATGCAGTGCTCCAACAATCTTCGTCAGATCGGAATCGCGTTGCACAATCACGAATCTGCTTTGAGGCGATTTCCACCCCTCGGTGATTACGTTTCCTCAGGTAGTTCCGTTTATTGGAGTTTCCATACCAAGCTGCTACCATACTGCGAGCAGTCCAATCTTCAAAACCTGATCGACTTCAAACTCCCAATCAGCCAACAGCCTAACGTCGCCAAGGTAAGGGTTTCCTATTTACTTTGCCCAAGTGAACCCAATGATCGCGAGCGACCGGATGGCCCGACCTTCACGCATTACCCGTTGAACTATGCGGGCAACGTCGGGCTTTGGCATATCTACCAACCTCCCGCCGGACAGAGCACTGGTGTCTTTCAAGTTAACAAATCGACCAGCATCTCCGAAATCGCAGACGGACTGAGCAACACGCTCGGTATCGCAGAGGTCAAAGCATTCACGCCCTACTTGCGCGACGGTGGCAACCCTTCTGGTGTGGCTGCTGTACCAACACTACCGAGTCAACTCGGTGCGTTCGGTGGGGAGTTCAAAGTTGATTCAGGACACACGGAATGGGTCGACGCTCGAGTTCATCAGACTGGCTTTACAACGACGTTTACTCCCAATACAAAGTGTCCGTACGTGGTAGGCGGCAAAACTTACGATATTGACTTCAATAGCATGCGAGAGGGGCGATCCACCTCGGTTCCAACGTATGCTGTCGTTACCAGCCGCAGTCATCACGTTGGGCTGGTTCAAGTAGCGATCATGGACGGTTCCGTTCGCAGCATTAGCAACTCGATCGAATCGGCAACGTGGCAGGCGCTGGGAACAAGAGCCGGTGGCGAAGTCATCGGCGAGTAGCAGGAGACAGGAGCCTCCGGTGCATTGCGTCCCCAGACGGAGCCAGCGGACGAGAACGCTGTGAAGCAATTTGTAGCGAAACTCGTCGAGAGTTTCGGTGGTTTATGCGATGCAGCCGAAAGTCTTGACGACATTCGGTACAGAAAAGTCTGTTTTTAGTACCAGTCGAAAGCGATTCGGCCATTCACTTCTGCGACTCAATCGGTTCGAAGTTCTCGAACGAGATGATTTTGGCAGAACTGTGCCCAGTTTTCCAAAGCGAGTCGATTTCGATTCGCGAGGCAGATCGCGTTGAGATGATTTCTTCGAGCGTAGAAGTCGAGTCGTCAACGACAATCCACCGCAGCTGGTACCGGTTGTCTTCTGGTAACAAAGAAACCCAATCTGGATTTTCCTGCGATTGCCGTTGCTGCGAAGGCTCGAGAATCATGAGCGAAGAACTCCAGCTTGTTCCGTCCTTCGAGACGCTCCCCTCGCCGATCGCAATCGGTTCCTCGTCAACCATGCCCGTCGCCTTGATACGATGCATCAGAATGACCGCGTATTGTCCTGGCGGTAGCAGCGGCAGCTCCTTGATCCGAAGATGGAGGCCCGTCCTCCAAGTTCGCATGGAATCAAGTTTCGGTAAGTCACTCGAAGACTTATAGCGAGCACGTTTGATTGCGGCATAGTCCTCCAGAAAACGCCCCCACTCTCGATCCGTGTGCCCCTCAGCGGGAAACTTGACTCCACCGCCATGATCGTTCTGCCCTAACGCCTTCGTCTTGAGCAAGCTTGCTTTGGGGTTTTCGATATCGATCAGCTTTCGTTCCTCAAGCAATTGCAGTGTCTCGCCCGGAGAATTGGGAACAATCCAACTCATTTTTAATCCGTTCTTTTCAACTTGCTTCGCATTGCGTTCTGGTGAGTGACAATTGGCGCAACGCTCCAATTGCGACCAAACGACATCGACGAAACGCGAAAGAACGCGGTCTTTTCTCGCATGTCGGATCAACGTTTCGTCCAGTTTGAGGTCGTTGAGCTTTGGGAGCGGAACGTTCAACGAGTCAGGATCTCGGACAGCAGCATCAATCCACTGACCAATGGCCTCCAGTTCCGACTTGCGCACCTGATCCATCAAGTCGCTTGATTGGTCAGGCTTCTTCGCAATGAACTTCAACAACTGGGACTCCAAAGGATGCTCGACATCAATCCAGCCAAGCGACCGCAACGAAGCAAACGACTTCTTAGGATCGGAGGTGAGGAAGTCATCCAGCTTGACTCCTTGAAGATGGCATTCAGAGCAGCTACTTGCCTTCGATGACTGAAGCAACGGAAGTACTCGCCGCTGGTAAATTTCGGCCGGCGTGTCGGCACAAGCCAATTGGCAAAAAAACATCAAGATGACCGAGTGAGTCGTAAAACGTAACGAGTGCATTGATAAACGTTGCTTTGAAAAAAGGTGATTGGACAACAGATTGGGCGTTCGGCGTTTGCCTTGTCATTACCCAGTTCTTTTTGACTTAGCTCCACTCGCCCCTTTTAGGTAACTCTGTGAAGCATTTTTCATTGGAAAAACAGCCTTTTATGTAGCGAAAGTCGTCAAGACTTTCGGCTGCATTTCCAAACCACCGAAACTCTTGACGAGTTTCGCTACGTAACGCTTCACAGGGTTCCCGAATCGGGCGAATCGGGGGCGGCGATTTGCTTAGAATCGCTTAATAGCTATTAACAACCTCGCCTCCGTTGCAGCTGTGCAGCGCTTGGCAGATACCAGCATCGACTCCATTGGCAAGCAGTTCGACGGAGCCATCCGCCTTGGCTACGTTCGCTCCGCCTGTGTGGAAACTTCGAGGGCCGAAAAACCCAGTATGGTGCGTTACCAAATCAGGAATGCGGCTGTTAGGAGGCTGATAACCATTGGTCAACGAATTGATCGAGCCATTGAACGCCCAAGAGATTCCTCGCCCTCGCAATGCCGTGCTTGTCCCTCCTCGCCAAGTGTTAAACGATTTCCAAAAAATGCTCAAATCAGGATTCGCGATCATCCCATTTGTGTTCACATACCCGGACCAGCCACCACCGGTAGCTTTGAGCCCAGGAATCGAGTTGAGAGCGGAGCTTACACCACTGGAACCGTTCAACGTTAGCTGATAAGGGAACTTCGGGATCTGTCCCAAAGGAAGCGTGACATCCTCGCCCACGCTTCGAACCGTTTCACTCAAGACGATCGTATTCGATGCTCCGTCGGTGATACTATGAAAGCCTTGCCTAGAGTTTTGGAAAACGACTCCGTCGGTTGTCCACCGCAAATCATAGTTGGTGCTGGTCCCGCTGCCATAGCTGACCATGTAATTGATAGCGCCGTAGGAATAGTTGGTTCCATTTACGGGCACAATTGACACGCCAGGAGCCGGATCACTTGGGCATAGGAAAAAGGGAATGGACTGAGCGAATGCATTTACAAAAAGAGGGTTGGGAACCTTGGCATTGAAAGGCCCAGTAAAGGCTGGCTTGGTGTAGTCGAGCATATTGTGAATGTTGGATTGCTCGACGAACGGAAGCAATCTAGCTTGGACCGAAAAATCAACATCGACAGTTCCTTGCATCGGGAATTTTCGATAGGCCGATTCATAGCTGTGCATCGCGAGCGCGAATTGACGAATGTTATTGCTGCACTGCATTCGCCTTGCTGCTTCGCGGGCAGATTGAACCGCTGGCAACAAAAGCCCGATCAGAATTCCGATGATTGCGATGACCACGAGTAGTTCGACCAACGTAAACGCATGGTGTTTCCGAAGCTTACGCGAGAATGGGAATTGGATTTTCATGACTATGGATTTTTATGTAGTTTGGGTTAGTGCGAGTGAGAGTGCTGGCGTCGCCACCGCCACCGTTTACGATTCGGAACGGCGCGCTTGGTACGGAAGAAAAACCCGCTTGTGGAGGACGAGTGAAACTCCGAGCAAGCACGCCATACCGGACCGTTTTGTGTCAGGCGGTGCGTTCTCGCAAAGTTACTGCAATGGATTGTGGATCTCACGCATTGATCGCGAGTTCCTGTTTTTTTCCATTGCAAAGAGATAGGGCGAGATTTCAGCTAGCACCGGCACGAATGCCTGTGCGCTGCGAGACGAATCTACGACCTAGGAGAATTGTCGCTTGGGTGGCGGAGTATCCGGTTCACAATCGACAGATCGAAGCGAATTGGCAAACGGCCAATGATCCGTGTCTAAATGGTCAACACTAACGGGTTCAGGACCGACCGAAGGTATCATCCATGGAAGCTGCGTGAATACCGAATCTGCACCTTGGCATTTCAAAGCAAGCATGCTCACAACTACCGATCGTTCCCTTTTGCCCAACGCCTGTTCTGGCGTCATGGTCTTATGGGCAGTTGACTTTTGAGCGGTTGTCTTGGTCTCGCAGCACTTGCTGATCTCCTTGGTTTTCAGATTGTGACGCCCCGCACAACAGCGTTCCCCTGTCGATTCTTTGCTAACCTTGCTGCAACACGAATTTCCGACCTTGGTTGCATCGCCCTTTTCTTCCAAGCAAACGGCTTGAACTGTTTTCTTTGGTGGAGTGTCCTCCAAGACGGCGTACTCCGGCGGCGTTACCTGGTTTTTCTTGGCCCAGGCAAGACGCTGGGCGGGGGAATTGCAACAGCAACTGGTCCAGCACTGCTCTGCCGACTTGCAACCACAAGAACCACCCTTACACGGATATTGTTCCGACGAAATGGACTCGGAAACGTGAAATGTCGGGACTGGAATTGGCAGGATGGAAGCGCAAAAAGAAAACAGAAGCGAACACGCAACCGCCTTACGCAACAACGAATTGAAGTTATTAGTACCGACAAAACCGATCAATGCAACTTAGCTTTCCCAACGGCAAAAATGCCGTCCAAATTCTGAAAGCTCGTCCTCCACGCCATGAATATAGCAAGTCTCGGTGGAACTTCAACTATCTCACGGGTGTGTGCGACAATGCCGGTCTTTCACGCTACATTACACCTTCGGGGTGTACGCTGTAGGTGGCTTCCTCGCTCGCCTTAGTATTCGTTATGAACTGTGGCAACATTGAGCCGGCTAACATGCCTGCGATGCTTGCCAACAAGCCTGCGAGCTGGCTTGGAAATGCATCGCCCCACCCCGGCATCAATTTCACAACAAGCCATGTACTCAAACCGCACGCGACGCTGGATAACGCGCCCTGGGTAGTTGCGGCTCGCCAATAAAGACCGAAAGTTAAGGGCACAAACGCTCCGACGAGCGTAACTTGATACGCAGATGAAACCATGTCGTAGATTGGTTTTCCATGCACAGATATCGCATAACATAGAACCGAGGTGGCGAACACAAAAATACTGATTCGCATCGCTCTCAACAAATGTCGGTCATCGAGAGTTGGCCACAAATGTCGTAGGATATTCTCCACGAAACTCGTCGAGGGGGCGAGCAACGTGGCCGACGACGTCGACTTGATCGCAGAAACCAGGGCTCCAAAAAACAACACTTGTGCAAAGAAAGGCATGTGATTCAAAATCAACGTCGGCAAAACCTTTTGCTTGTCTTCCTTTAGCAGTGTCTCGGCGGTCTCGGGCATGATAATCAACGACGAAACCACGATAAACATTGGCACAAAGGCAAACATCAGATAGCAGAGACCACCGATGACGGCCCCATTTCTCGCGGTTGGCGCGTCTTTGGCCGACATGACTCGCTGAAAAACGTCTTGCTGCGGAATCGAACCCAGCATCATCGTGATCGCAGACCCGACAAAGAACAGCCAATTCTTAAAGGTTGGTTCTGGAAAAACAGTAAACAAATCCTTCTCGCTCGCAAGCGAGATGACTTTGCCGGCTCCTCCCGCTTGATCTGCAGCAATCCATGCGATGTAGGACAATCCAATCACGAGGACAATCATTTGAATGAAGTCGGTGTAAACGACCGCGAGCATCCCACCCATGATCACGTAAATGAGCACCAACACGGTCCCTATCACCATACCCACACGAGGGTCAATCGCTCCGCCCGACAACACCGAAAACACCAGGCCCAACGCGGTGATTTGGGCAGCTACCCAACCTAAATAACTCAATATGATCAACGTCGAGCACAGCATTTCAACCACGACACCGTATCGATTTCGGAAATAGTCACCGATCGACAAGAGATTCATCTTGTAGAGCCGTTGGGCGAAGAAGAGCCCCACAAAAACCAAACACATCGATGCGCCGAAGGGATCCTCGACTACTTCCTTGAGCCCGCCATTAACGAAGGTGGCCGGGATGCCAAGTACCGTTTCCGCACCAAACCAAGTCGCAAAACTGGTTGTGATGACCATGATCAATGGCAAACTGTGGCCCGCAACCGCGAAGTCTGCTGTGTTCTTGATCTTGGAACCAGCCCAAGCGCCAACCGCCAAAGTACCTAACAAGTAAATGATGACAAGAACAAGAAGTGCTGTGTTCATTCAACTCGATTCCAGTTGGGGTCCAATGTTTTTGTAGGTGGTTTGCGGAGAGGAATTTACTTTTGGTTTTCTTCGCTGCAGCGAAAGTCGTCAAGACTTTCGGGACTGTGAGTAGCCGAAACTCTTGGCGAGTTTCGCTACCGCAGAGTAGAACGATGAAGAACAATCTTTCTACTCTCTCACTCATGCTGAACGATTGAGGACAAACGTTCTACTCTTTCACTGATGCTGAACGATTGAGGACAATCGTTCTACTCTTTCACTGATGCTGAACGATTGAGGACAATCGTTCTACACTTTCACTGATACTGAACGATTGAGGCAATCGTTCTACACTTTAGCCGCGTTCGCTCAAAAAATGGAGAGGGATGAGCGTTCCGTCTTTATCGCGACAGTCCATTTCCAGATGCTCTGGGAACAGCGTGTCGCTGCCCAAAATCTGGACGCTTACTCCCGCGGATTCCTCCAAATGGATCATTTCGCGACGTTTTCGGTTGTTCAAGTAACCAGCTACGTTCTCGTTGACGCGAACCACAACCTTCGCCGCATTGGGCATTTGACACGCCATCATCAGCAGTCGTTCGACTTCAATGGACATGCTTTCGGCTGTCTTGACCAAACTGCGTCCTCGGCAACAAGGGCAATCCTCGTAGACGCTCCGCTTGAAGCTTGGTCGAATCCGCTGACGGGTCATTTCCACCAATCCGAATGGACTCGTTCGCAAGATCTTGGTTCGTGCTCGATCGCGATCCATGGCATCGCGAAGCGTCTTCTCGACCTTGCGGCGATGGGAGTCTTTCCGCATGTCGATGAAGTCGTTGACGATCACGCCCCCCAAATCGCGCAGCCGCAATTGCCTTGCGATTTCTTTGGCTGCGTTCATATTGAGGTGGAACGCATTGTCCTCCGCATTCTTGTCACCACCGCGGAAGTTACCGCTGTTGACGTCGATCGCGACCAACGCCTCGGTCTGATCGATGACGATCGATCCGCCTCCTTTGAGCGGAACCACGCGTTGATGAATGCGTCCGATCTCCTGCTCCAGTTTGTACTTGTAAAACAGAGGCTCTCTCCCTTCGTACATATGCAGTCGATCGGCGACGCGAGGCATAACAAGTTCGACAAACTCTTTGGCTCGCTGGAACGCTTCTGGGTGATCGATGACGACCGAATCGATGTCTTCGGTAAACGTATCGCGGATGGTTCGAATGAGAATGTCGCTTTCTTCGTACACATCGCAGGGTGCAGGTGCCGTCTGAACACGTTTGACGATGACTTTCCAAAGTCGTAACAAGTACGCAACGTCGCGAGAAAGTTCTTTGCGAGTTCGTTCGCAGCCGGCCGTTCGCACGATAAAGCCAACCCCCTTAGGCAGCTTCATGTCGAGCATGTAGCCACGCAGCTTGCGGCGTTCGTCGTCGTCCTCGATCTTTCGGCTGACGCCTACGCGTCCCAAAGCAGGCATCAAGACCAAGTAGCGGCCAGGAATGCTGATGTAGGTCGAAAGGGTTGGTCCTTTTGTGCCGATGCCTTCTTTGATCACTTGAACGAGAACTTCATCACCGCGGCGGAAGATTTCTTGAATGGGTGGCTTAAAGCGAGGGCGTCCGCTGCGAAGCTTGTTGCTGCGACGCGGTCGACCACGGCTGCTGCCACGGGAGCCACCATCTTCGTCCGAATCGTCATCCTCTTCGTCGTTGTCTTCGTTATCGTGGTCCTCGTCGTCATGGTCGCCGCCGTGGTCATCGTCGGAGCCGGGATAATGTCCGTCCATGATTTCTTCGGGATCATAGCCCGCTTGTCGGAAATATTGAGCTTCGACGTCGCTGATGTGGAGGAAGCCATTTCGACCTACACCGAAGTCGACGAACGCCGCTTGGATGCTGGGTTCGATATTGACGATTTTGCCTTTGTAGATATTGCCAACCCAATTGTTTTGGCTGGTACGTTCCGTGTAGAGTTCTTCGAGAACACCGTCTTCCAGCAATGCGATTCGGCATTCCTCGGATTGGGAGACATTGATGAGCATTTCCTTCTTCATCGGACTGGTTTGTTCCTTTCGATTATCGCTATCCAGTTTGGTTGAACTGCGATCGGACTCAGGCGATCGAGCAACCTGTTGGGTGGCGTTTGTTTGTATTTATGCTTGTAGTACTATTTCGGGCACGAGCCCGGCTAGTTGGTTCATCACAAAAGCGTCGACTTCGCGAGCCGTCGAAAGACGTAGTGCTCGCCAAGCCATGGCTTCGCATTGGCCAATGGTGACCGAGCGAATTGCTTTCTTTAGGATGGGAATGGCGGCTGGGGCTAAGCTTAATGTTCGAATCCCCATTCCGGCCAGCAAGAGGGCGTAAGCAGGGTTATTGCTCATTTCGCCACAAACGCTGGTCGATTTCTTTTTTTCCGATGCGATCTGTTGTGTTCTTTGGATGAGCCGAAGAACAGCTGGATCGCACGCTTGATAGAGGTCAGCAACTGAGTCATTGCTGCGATCCACGGCAAGCGTATATTGCGTCAAGTCATTGGTACCGATGCTCACAAAATCGATTTCGTCGATAAACCGATCGAGCATAAGAACTGCAGCAGGGACTTCGACCATCATCCCGACTTGAACTGCGCATTGAATGTGTTTGCCTTCCGACGCTAGATCCTCCGACACGGAGCGGAGCAGGAAGCGAGCGCTTCGCAGTTCATCCAGTGTGGTGATCATTGGAAACATAATGCGCACATCCCCAAGACAAGCAGCGCGTAGGATTGCGCGAACTTGAATGCGGAAGAGCGCTGGGTTTCGAAGGCTCAAACGGATACTTCGCAGGCCGAGAAACGGATTGTTTTCGGGTTCTGCCAGCATCGTCATGCCCATTTTGTCCGCACCGAGGTCGAGTGTGCGAATGACAACAGGCCGGTTCTGCATATCGCGCACAACTTGCGCGTATGCTTGGTAGTGTTCCTCCTCTGTAGGCTCTTGGTCGCGCCCCAGATAGAGAAACTCAGTTCGGTAGAGGCCAACACCATCTGCCCCGCGAGCGATGCACGAGAGCGCTTCGTTCGGGAACTCAACATTGGCCATCAACTCAATGCGGACACCGTCGCTGGTGCACGCGGGTAAGTCGCGAATCTCTTCCAATTGCGTGGCGATCGATTGTCGAAATCGACGGCGCTGCATGTAGTGATCGCGAGTTGCTTCGTCTGGCGAAACGATGATGCGGCCCAGGTGGCCGTCCACGATGACCTCATCGCCGCTTCGAATATTGTGCAAAAAATTTCCGACGCCGACGACGGCTGGGATCTCCATCCCGCGAGCGACTATCGCCGTGTGTCCGCCGGGGCCACCAGCTTCAGTGCAGATGCCAAGCACTTTTTCTCGATCGAAAGCCGCAGTTTCGCCGGGCGTTAGATCATGGCTGACGACGATCGCTTCGTGAGGCAACTGCTTGAGCGTCGCTGTCGGCTGACCTGTCAGTCCCTCAAGAAGCAGTCGTTCGACGTCGCGAATATCGGCGGCGCGCTCGGACAGGAATGTGCTCGTGGCTTTGCGAAAGGCCGATGCGTATTTGGTAAAGACTTCGCTGACCGCATATTCCGCCGAATACGTCTTGGTGCGAATAAGGCTCTCGAGTTCCGACTGCAAATGGGGGTCGTGCAGGATTTGCTGCTGAGCCGAAAAGATATTGCCTAGTCGTTCACCGAGTTGAGCGGTGGTGGATTGGCGGCTGCTTTCCAGTTTGTCGTAGGCTTGTTTTACAGCATCGACGAGCCGCTCCCATTCGCGTTCGTCTTCACCGACGGCGACCAAGCAACGAGTAATCCGGTAGCCCTCGCGATCAAACACGAGTGCTCGCCCAATCGCGACACCGGGCGAAACCGCAATGCCTTGCAATTCCAGCATGCTGAAATGATCAATCTGGTTAGTTGGTTGCTTTGGCGGCAACCGAATTTGCAATTCTGCAAGCTCAAGAATCCACGAGATTACTGAGCCAGTTACGTCGACTGCTCGACGTTGAGTTCGTCGAATTGTTGGTCGAACATCAATCGGATAACGCGAATCGCCTCGTCCGCGTCAGGCCCTTGCGCTCGAAGAACCAACTCGGAGCCTTGGGTTGCTCCGAGGGTCAGCAAGCTTAAAATGCTTCGGCAATCGGCTATCTGTCCAGCTCGTTCCAGCTCGATCTGGCACTGAAAGCCAGCGGCAGCGCGAACGAGTTTGTCTGCCGGGCGCATGTGCAATCCCTCTGGATTGTTGACCTTTACCGTGCAGTGTTGGATAGCCGACATACGATTGGTTTTGAGGGGAGGTTTTAGCTGCCGAACTGATTGCCGTCAGCTTCGTCAAGCAACTGAGCAATGTCTTCGATGGTTTTGGATTGTCGCAACAAACGGCAAAACATGTCGTCCCGCAGTTGTCGCGAAATGTTTTCTAACGCGCGCAAGTGATCGCCAGGTCGGTCTGGAGGGGAGACGAGCAAAAAGAATAGCGAGGCTACTTGGCCATCGAGCGATTCGAAATCCAGGCCGGCAGGACTAACGCCGACCGTACCGATAAGCTTTTCGACGCTGGCGTGCTTCGTATGAGGGACAGCTACTCCACGGCCGATGCCGGTGCTGCCAAGCTCCTCACGCTTCATAATCGCCTTGATGATGTCAGCTTGGTCCGCTTCCTTGATGTCGCCCGCGTTGACGAGCGACTGGACCAATTCCGTAATGACACCTTCTTTAGTCGTCGCAGTAAGTTCTGCGCAAATTGCCTTCCGGGATATAAATACGGAGAACTTCATTACTTAAGGACCCTTACAACTAACCAACGATTCCCAGAGTGTTTCGTCGGAAACAACCGTCGGGAATCGCATTCTGGAATGGATAAAAAGGACAAAAAGACAATCGAACGGAGCCTAGACTTCGTTGTTGCCGGTGTGTTTTACAGGAGTAGCCTTGTGATCGGTTACTTTTTCTTTGTGTTTTCGAATTTGCTGTTCCACTTTGCCAATCGACAAATCCAACGCAGCGAGGATGGACGATGCTTGAGCGGTAGCAACAAAATCGGGTGAATGCTCGGCGGATACGTTCATTTCAACGGTGGGTTTGTCCGAGTGTTCCATGTCTACAGTCACTTCGA
Source organism: Planctomycetota bacterium (assembly GCA_026692905.1). GTDB lineage: Bacteria > Planctomycetota > Planctomycetia > Pirellulales > Pirellulaceae > JBKCUI01. The sequence continues at coordinate 62,026 of JAPLNL010000038.1, read as the reverse complement.
TCGCGTTGATTCGATCGAACAATCGCCGCACTTTTCCAGCCTTTTCCAGGATGATCGCTTGGTCTTCGGGCTTTAAGTGGCCATGTCGAGCTGAAACGTTAACTTGCACGGAGGAACTCCATGAGGAGGGTGAGAAGTTGAAATGCAAACTACAAAACCTATCCGTTTATGCGGAACTTGGAATGGTAGATCCGGCGGGATTGTAACTCTTTCCCCGAATGGCCACAAATCCTAGTTAAGTTGGTTTGCGACAAACTAAACAAGTTTGCACTGAATCCTAGCTCAATTTTGACCCTTGGGCGGGCAGGGCCGCAATGCAAAATCCACCCATCCCCCCCGGAACCCTTGCTCCCCGCAACGGCGTGAAAGGCAAAAATACGTCTGGAAGCTATACCTGCTGCCGTTCGAAACTCAGCATTAGCCGAATCTGCTCGTATGGCACGGCTTGTTCCAAATGTTCGAAAATCGGCTTGAGCTTTTCCCGGCCGACGGCATCCGCGGCCGCAAGAATAATTTTTTGCTGTTCTATCGGCAGCCAGTTATCAATCGACGGAATCGGCTCTTCTTGCATCAAGTCGAGCAAATGGGATACAACAGTGCCGACGGTTACTTCGGCCCGCTCTGCGATCTCCTCCAGTGCCTTGCCCTCTCGAAGCATTGGATAGGTGATCGATTTCGTGCCCGTCCCGCCCCCTACTCGAATCGGTCGGGGCTTTGCTGATTGGAGTTCCTGCCCCTGCTTCCAGTCGATATCCATTTCGACCGACGTCGCTTTGCAGTGCTCCTGGATCACCTCCAAAAACGTCCGGCCGTAGGCGTTCAGTTTTACGTTTCCGATCCCCGCAACGTTTAACATTCCCTCAAGTGTCGACGGCCTGGTGGCACTCATTTCGAGGAGCACATTGTCAGAGAAAATAACGAACGGAGGTACCTTTTGTTCGCTTGCCAGGTTGCGTCGAACAACTTTCATTTTTTCGAACAACGCAGCGTCCGCATGCGCCAAAGCTTCGCTCGGAGACGCAGCAGGACGTCGCTCCTTGGCTGTGCTATTGGTCGCGTTGCGAATCAATCTCGGCTCGGCATCGCCGAATAAAATCGCCTTCGAATCAGCGTTGAGCTTGAGGATTGGATACTCAGTCCCTTCCAGTTCCAACGCACCCTGGCCGACGAGCTGATAGACCCAATCTCGCAACTGAGCTTTTGGAATTTCTTTGAGCAAGCCATACGTGCTAAGCTTGTCATGCCCTCTTTGCAAAACAATTTGTGTCTTGGCGCCCAACAGAATCTCGACCACGTAATTGACACCGAATCGCTCCTGCACTCGAAAGACACAGGACAAGATTTTTTGAGCAATGATTTTGGCATCAGGAACATCATCGGTATCGCCTAAGCATATGTCGCAAGCACCGCAAGATTTGTTTTCGTAGCACTGACCGAAGTATTCAACCAAGGCTCGATGGCGACAAACAGGTGTTCGGCAGTAGCGAGACATCTCCTCTATTTGAATACGCGAGGCAGAGATGATTTCCGACCGAGCTCCTGCTTCGATCAAGCTCGATTCGGTTATCTTTTTGAGGGTGATTTCGTCGGCCACACTGTGAAACAGAACGCACTCTGCAGGCAGCCCATCTCGGCCTGCTCGTCCGGTTTCTTGTTGATAATGTTCAATCGATTTCGGAATCGAAGCGTGAACCACAAACCGTACATTGGAGCGATCGATACCCATCCCGAATGCCACGGTCGCAACAGCCACATCGACCGCTTCGGTCAAGAACGCTTCTTGAGCAAGCTTGCGTTCCTCGTGCGACATGCCTGCGTGATAGCCTACGGCCGAGATGCCTTTTCGCTGAAGATAATCGGTCACCGACTCGACATCCTTGCGTCGTAAGCAATAGACGATCCCCCCCGATCCACGGTGGTGATCGCAGACACCACGGATTTGTTCTTCGATGTCTAGCTGAGGTAGAACGCGATAGGTCAAGTTCGGGCGATCGAAAGAACTGACGAGGACTCGAGGGCTCTTTAACCCAAGCTGATCGATGATGTCGAGCCGCACCTTTTCCGTCGCCGTTGCGGTGAAACCATGCATGGCCGCTTTAGGGAAGAAAGCTCGCAAGCTGCTTAACTGGCGATATTCAGGTCGGAAGTCGTGGCCCCATTGCGACACACAATGCGCTTCATCGATGGCAATCGTATGAACCTCGTTTCCGTCGAGGAACCGAACGAAATCTGGATTGGCCAATCGCTCGGGGGACACGAAGAGCATTCGCACTTTACCGGAACGAATGTTTTGAGCGGCATCGCGTTTTTCGGGTGCGGTCAGTGTGCTGTCGATACGAACCGCGTTGACTCCGACTTGCTTAAGCGAGTCAACTTGATCTTTCATGAGCGCGATCAGCGGTGACACAACGATCGTCATGCCTTCACGATAAATCGCGGGAGCTTGGTAACAAAGCGATTTCCCGCCACCTGTCGGCATGACCACCAACGTGTCTCGACCCTCAAGAATGGATGCGATCGCAGCATGCTGTGAAGGTCTGAGGCTATCGAAGCCCCAGACCTCTCGAAGCAGGGAATAGAATCGATCGGGTATGATGGGTGTGGGGTTCTCGATCGACGCAGATCTGACGGTTGAGGGCATGATGTTTTCTTGCGTTGAAAGTTGTTAAGGGCGAAAGGCGGGTTCCAATATACCTAGCACAACGCGCCTAGCACAACGCGCCTAGCACAACGCGCCTAGCACAACGCGCCTAGCACGACGCGCAAGCTAGTGAACCGCTATACCTAGCACGACTATACCTAGCACGACGCGCAAGCTAGTGAACCGGGTAGTCGATTCACTAGCTTGAAATGACATGGAACGAGATAAATTGAGCATGAAACAATTCGAATCTGCCTACATCTTGGCCGGAGGGCAGAGTCGCCGATTTGGCAAGAACAAAGCCCTCGTGTCCATCTCAGGCGAACCGCTGATTGTACGCCTGGCCAGCCAACTTGCCAGCGAAGGTCACGAGGTGACATTGGTTGTACAAAAAGCGACCGACTATTCGGCCTATGGCATTCCCTTGATCGAGGATGGGGTAGATCACGCGGGACCGCTTGCGGGGGTGCTGGCTGCCTTGCGCGCGTCGAGCGGTTGCGGCGACAAGTGGTGTTTGATTAGTAGTTGCGACATTTTGGACTGGCGAAAGGAATGGTTTCCGGTGCTGAAAGCGGCGGTCGAATCGAAAGCCGGAGCTCGGACAGCAATTTTTTTAGGCCAGGAGCCGCAGGATTTCAGCCCTTTTCCTGGGTTGTATCACTCAATGCTCCTTGGGTTGGCAGAGGAACTTTGGTCGGAAGGCGTGCGTTCAATGCGGGAATTTCATCGGCGAATAGAGAGCCATGGAGAAGTTGAAAAGTGCCCGCTTCGGCCGGATTTGCTGCCGAAAACGTTTAATACCCAATCGGAATTAGGGCTGCTACTAGGAGAGCGGTCGGTAGATTGATATTGTTTTTTTAGATCGGCTAGCGACACGCCACGAATCGTAGCTGGATTCACTACAACCCCCAGCGTAAGCGATGGGCACGGCCCCCTCGATTGCGGTTCTGGACAAGATTAAGCCAACGGGGGGCCTGCGGTTGCCCTTGACGATGACCACCCAAAGGCCTTATTTTATGGGATTCTTGGAAAAGGGTACGAATATACCTGTTGGTGGCCTAGTGTTTGCACTCGGTGACCGCCCAAGTAAAACGCGCCGATGTAGCTTCAATTGGTAGAGCACCGCATTCGTAATGCGGGGGTTGCGGGTTCGACTCCCACCATCGGCTTCCAAAGTTATTTCGCGGCTGCGGCCTTCGAATCCTAGAAAAATTCGAGGACGAAAAAGCCAGTAGAAAAACCAGTCGACAAAAAATTTATTGGGGTCCTAAAGAGCAAATGGTTCAAATGACAGTAGACATCCGAGAGATCGTTCTTTCCAACCAGACTTTTGGTCCACAGGACATCGATCGTTTGGTGCGAAGCATTGAGGATGATCTGACGCAATGCGCGTTGCTTCGCGATGCCGTTCATGAGCTCCAACAAACTCCTAACCCGTCCCCCGCAACGCTGACTCGATTGGGCGTTTGCATGTACTTGATCGGGAAATTTGAGGACGCAGAAGCGACTCTGAAGCAAGCTGACGGCGGAGCATTGGCTCAGTTCTATCTGGGCAAGAGTTGCTTTCAGCTTGAGCAATATGAGCGAGCTTTAGGATATTACGATGCAGCCGAGAAAGCTGGGTACACACCGGAATGGTGTCAACTGTCTCGCGCCGAAGTCCTTCGCTACGTTGGCCGAAAAGAGGAAGCGCTCAAACTCTTGGACAATATTTTTGGCGCTGTTGAGCAGCATGCAGAGTATCCGTTCCAGCGGGCTGCGACGTTGGCTTCGATCGGCGGAAACCTCACCGAGGTGATTGCACTGTACCAAAGAGCACTGCAAGTCAATCCTCGACATGCCGGTGCGTTGTTCGGTTTAGCATTGGAAAACGATCGTGTTGGCAATGATCAGCATGCGTTTGAGCTATATCAGCGTGGTGCTGGCGTTATACCGTCGCACATCGGCACACTGCTCAATCTGGGCATCATGTACGAAGATCGCAACGACTACGCTCGCGCTCAAGCTTGCTATCGCCGCATCTTAGAAACACAGCCGGATCATAAATTGGCACTGCTCTATCTCAAAGACGCAGCCGCTGGCGGAAACATTCTATACGACGAGGATTCGCAAAAGAAGAACGAGCGATTGGCTCAGTTGCTCAATGTACCGGTCACCGATTTCGAGCTCTCTGTTCGATCCCGAAACTGTTTGCAAAAGATGGGTATTCGCACTCTCGGCGATTTGACTCGCGTTTCTGAGCAGACCTTGCTTTCGAGCAAGAACTTTGGCGAAACATCGCTGGTTGAAATCCGTGAGATGCTAACCGCCCGCGGCCTTGGTCTTGGCCAGTTTTCGCACGAAAAACGCGAAGCGGATCCGCCGTTGGATGTCAGCGGCATGACGCCAGACCAGCAAATGTTGCTGGATCGGCCGATCTCTGAGCTCAATCTGTCGGTTCGAGCACGCAAGTGCATGGTTCGATTGCAGCTCAATACGATCGGCGAGCTGATTCGCAAGACGGGCGACGATTTGCTGGAGTGCAAGAACTTCGGTGTAACCAGCTTGACCGAAGTGCGCGAGAAGCTAGAGATCATGAATCTGAAACTACGTGGCGACTAGAAACAAACCATGTGTTTTACCCGTAAATTAGCCGTTGGGCGTTAGCCCCGGTTGTTCATTCCTAGCACGACGCGCAAGCTAGTGAATCGCGGATAGCTGTTTACTAGCTTGCTCATTGAGTTATAGCCACCAAGCCCGAAGGGCTGGCAAACCCTCTGCCGCGGTCGAAGGCCAGGGAACGGCGTTATGGCAAAAAATGGCCCAAGAGAACGGCAAAAGTCTCTTCTTTCTGGTGAACTGCGAGTCTTTCTACAACGTAGCCACAGCTTGTCTGACCGTTTTCGTTGACCTGATCGTCAAAGATGCGTTGTTGGACAGTCGAATCGCGGTATACTCGCAATCTGGCCTGGAACGAAGCATTGACTTCGGCACAGGGTATGTTCCCTCAAAGATACAACAGTTGACTTAAATATGGCTGAACCGAGCGCTAACTCTACAGTGATGATTGAGGCTGATGGGCTGTCCAAATTTTACGGTCCTTTCGCGGCTGCCCGAGGAATCTCGTTCCAAGTAAACAAAGGCGAGTTGGTTGCCTTTTTGGGACCAAACGGTGCGGGCAAGAGCACGACGATGAAGATGTTGACGGGTTATCTTGCCCCGAGTGAAGGGGTGGCTCGTATCGCTGGCCATGACATGTTTTCGGATCGAATCGCCGGATCGGTACGGCTAGGATATCTGCCGGAAAATGGTCCGCTTTATCCTGACATGACTCCTCATAGTTTGCTGAGTTTTTTTGCCGACGCTCGCGGGATGGCAAGCGACTACAAAAAGACGCGAATAGAAGCTGTCATTGAGTTGTGTGACTTGAAATCGGTGCTTCATAAAGCCATCAGCAAGCTATCCAAAGGGTTTCGTCAGAGAGTTGGTATGGCTCAGGCGCTCCTGCATGAACCGGAAGTGCTCATCCTGGACGAACCCACGGCGGGGTTGGATCCGAATCAGATTCGCGAAGTTCGAAACACGATGCGCAAGTTGGGCGAGACCAAGACGATTTTGCTCTCGACTCACATCCTGCAAGAAGTTGAGGCGATGGCATCGCGTGTGATCATGATCAATGAAGGCCGCAAGGTTTTCGAAGGGACTGTCGACGAACTCAAATTAGTCAAGGGTGACCTCTCAGCCGCGTTCCACAAGCTGACCGGTGCTGCACCTTAAGCTGCCGTATGCATGGTTTGTCCATAGGCAATTTGAAACGAAGAAAGCGTTAACAAGACACTTGTTGACGCGAGACTGAAACGCAATCAAACAACGACTTTGTGATTAAGGAATACTGCAAGTGACTCTCGTTCTCACCGCGTTGGTTAAGCTGTTAGTGCTCGACCTCGTTTTCTTGTTTGTGATGCTCGCGCTTGTCGTTTTGCTTGCCAGCGGCCGACGGGTTGCATATGCCGTGCTCAAGCGAAACTTCTACGGTTACTTCTCAAATCCAACAGGCTACGTGTTTTTGTGCTTGTTCGTTTTGCTGACGAGCATGGCGGCGTTCTGGCCCGATGAGTTTTTTAGCTCCAACCTTGGAACGCTCGGGCAGCTCAATAAATGGTTTACTTACATTATGATGTTCTTCATCCCTGCTATCACGATGAGCATCTGGGCGGAAGAGAAACGACAAGGGACGGACGAGTTGCTGCTGACTTTGCCAGCGGATGACTTTGATATTGTTGCTGGCAAGTACGTGGCGGCCACTGCGATTTACACCGTTTCCTTGCTGTTTTCGCAGCTTTCGACATTCATGGTGTTGGCGTTGCTGACCCAAGGTGAGATCGACACCGGGCTCTTCTTTACTAATTACCTTGGTTATTGGTTTATCGGCTTGGCGATGATCTCGATCGGGATGGTTGCATCGTTCTTGACGAGCAATTTGACAGTTGGGTTTATCCTTGGGGCTCTGTTCAACGCACCTTTAGCGTTTGCCTTTATTTTCGACAATGTCTTTGCGTTTTTCTTTGGTGCTGGCTCGAACCGTAGCGTGACTCGCGAAATCAAGAACTTGGGGATCCAAGAGCGATTTGACGATTTTGGGCGAGGGGTTCTGAGTTTGTCCGGCATGTCCTACTTTTTGTTGGTAGCAGCATTTGGCGTCTACCTGTGCATGGTTTTGATTGGAAAGAGGCACTGGAGCGGTGGTCGCGACGGCAATGTCAAGCTTGCTCACTTCCTGCTTCGGATCGCTTTGCTTTTCGTGCTAGCGATTGGTGGAAGCATCCTGTTCCGAAACAAAGACCTGATCCGAAGCGACGTTACAGAAAACAAAGTTAGTTCACTATCGCCCGTCACTGTTGAGATGATTCAGACTCTCGGACGGGATCGTGACATCGTTGTCGACGCTTACTTGTCCGACGAAGTGCCTGAGCAATACGCTCGGATCAAGTACCAGATCGTTTCCTTGCTCAAGGAATTTGAATCGACAGCCAAAGCGTCCGGGGTGGCGATGCAGGTTCGCATTTACGATAACATCCGCCCCTCGAGCGAAGAGGAAAAGTTGGCGGAACAGCAATACGGTATCTTGCCTCAAATGATCAGTGTTCGCGAACGAGGTGCTTACTCCGATCAACCGGTTCTGTTGGGTGCTGCGTTCCGCAGTGGCCTTCAAAAAGTAGTGATTCCGTTCTTTGAGCCAGGAGTCCCTGTGGAATACGAACTGGTACGCTCCCTGACGACCGTCGCGAAGCCAGCCCGAAAGAAGCTTGGGATTGTCAAGACCGACGCCAAACTAATGGGAGGCTTCGATCAACGAACGTTCCAATCGCAGCCACAGCATCCTATTGTTGAGGAGCTTGCTAAACAATACGAAGTCATCGACGTCAATGCGTCGTCGCCGATTGACACCGAAAAGTACGATGTTTTGCTGGCTGTACAGCCATCGTCGCTCGGTCCAGAGGAGATGATCAATTTTACCAGTGCGGTAACTGCTGGTGTGCCGACAGCCATTTTTGAAGACCCGGTGGTAGTCGCTTTCGATACGATCCCTGGTACTGGCGATCCTAAGCAAGCGCCCGGGGGGATGATGGGCATGATGGGTGGCGGTGGTCCGCAACCCAAGGGAGACATTCGACCACTGTGGAGAGCGTTGGGGCTTGAAATCCCTGGACGGCCTGGAATGCAGGGGGGCTTTTCGCCTGACCTATGCTGGCAAGAATACAATCCCTATCCGATTTTGGCTCAGACCTCGCAAGCCACCGACCTTTGGATTTTTGCAAGTGAGTCGGCTCCATACGCTGAAGATGCGCTGAGTGAGAATAGCGAAATCACCAAGGGACTAAAGGAAGTCATGTTTTTATATGCAGGTGTGCTCTTGCCCGCAAAAGATGCGGAAACGAAGTTTACGCCGCTAATCAAAACAGGTCGAGCAGCAGGCAACATGCCGAAATCCGAGATTGACAGCATTCAGCGCTCAGGGCTTAGCCGTGCCACGGAATTGCAAATTCGTCGCGGAAAAGAGCAAGGTGAACAAGTACTGGCTGCTTTGTTGGAGGGGGAAACACCCAAGGAAGGTGCGACCGCTGGCAAACGTCCGATCAAGGCAGTCTACGTTACCGACATCGATTGCATGTCGGAAGTTTTCGTCAATATTCGAAATAAGAAGTCGATGATGGAGGAGATTAATTTCCAGTTCCAAAACATCACCTTCATTCTTAATACGGTTGACGTCTTGGTGGATGAGACACGCTACCCACAAGTTCGACGTCACGTTCCAACCTACAGCACGCTCAAGCTGGTGGAAGTAAAAGCGGAAGAAGCTCGAAGGGAAGAAGCAGAGAAACAAACGGAATTCCAGAACGAGTACAACAAAGCAGTTGCGGCCGTCGAAGAAGAAAATGCAAAGTCCGAACGAGTGCTTAAGGATGAAATCGAAAAACTGCAGGCGATCGGCAGCATCGATCAGGAGAGCTTCAAAAAGCTTCAAGAAAAAGTGCAGTATGAGCAACTCAAAAAGATGCAGATGACCAAGAAGTTCAAAGTGGAAAAAGATCGCTTAGAACGAACACGAGATCAAGGTATCCGCGAAGCCCGTCGCCAATCGGACGATGCGATCAACAAGATTCAAAACTACTACAAATTGCTCGCTGTCTTTATTCCTCCCATTCCACCCCTTTTGGTTGGAATCATAGTCATGGTCTCGCGCAGATTGCGTGAACGCGAGGGGATTTCAAAGTCGCGACTTCGATAACCAATGACTTAAGCCAAACCAATAATCCGTCGCGTTTGCTTCGGATTGCAGTGCCGGTTTCATGAAAACCGATGCGTCCATTCAAAACAAATTCAAAATCAAAACAAGCGTAGATATCGGGGAGATTCAAAAGTGACAGAGGGAACCAAAACCGGGTCATTGGCAGCCGTGGTCGGCATCGTTGTACTCTTGGCGTGGGCTACTTCCAACAGCACACGCGTTAACACGCCCGTTATTCAAGGCATGATTGGTAAGCCGCTTTTCGAGAAGTTTACAGACCCAACCACGGCCGCCTCGCTCAAAATCTTGAGATACGATACTCCTACGGAGAACTATGTCGATTTTGAAGTCGCTAGAGACCGAAAAGTTGGCCTTTGGACTATCCCATCGCACGAAAGCTACCCAGCCGACGCGGGAAAGCAGATGAGCGACGCCGCTAATTTGTTCGTGGGCCTAAAGGTTGTTGGTATTGCAACGCAAAAGAAGGCGGAGCAGGCTCTTTTTGGCGTCGTTGAGCCCAACAAGCAAAACGCAGACAAGGGTGGAGAAGGCGTAGGGATGTTGGTCCAATTACGGGATGAAAAGGGGAACATGCTTGCTGACTTGATCATCGGCAAGGAAGACAAAAACAAGAGGTACGTTCGAGTTCCGTCGGAAGATGTCGTTTACGTTGTCGACTTGGAAACGACCTCCCTTAGTACCGACTTCAAAAAATGGATCGAGCCAGACCTTCTCAAGTTGAGCAGCAACGACATTGAGACCTTAGGCGTGCGAGATTACCAGATTGTTCAAGTGCAACAGGGGCTTGCGTTGGATCGCAAGTACGAAGCCGATTTGACCTTTGCGACTTCAAATGGCCAATGGCAAGCTAGTCGCATTACGAGCTTTGAATCCGATCCGCCAACGGAACGACCGCTGACTCCCGATGAGCAATTGAATGCAACGAAGCTAAATGAAATCAAGAACACGCTTGATAATCTGAAGATTGCTGACGTTGTGAAAAAGCCAGCTGGACTTGCAGCCGACTTGAGAGCAGATAGCAACCTTCTTAAGAATACCGAATCGCTTTCTTCGTTACAGCGCCGTGGATTCTTCCCGAATCCAAATCAAAAAGGGGACGAAGGCATCGAGTTCTATGCGAAGAGTGGCGAACTGATTGTAACGCTAAAAGATGGTGTTCAATACCTGTTGCGATTCGGAGCTTCAGCCGGTGCTGAGATCAACGCAGTTGAACCCGAGGCGGGAAAAGAAGGCGAGAAAGCAAAAGAAGAGTTCTCGATCAATCGATTTATGTTGGTTACGGCTCGCGTAGATGAATCCAAGTTTCCGATGCCTGAATTGGAGCGTTTGCCCGAAACGGTGGAAGAGCTTAAGGAAATGGAGCGAATGAAACAGAAACCTGCTGACATGCCGGCAGTTGTGCCAGCGCCGCAAGCAACGTCAGTCGAGCCTGCTGTTCCGGCAACAACAGAGGCCAAGCCTGGCGAAGAAAAGGGTACAGATAAGACGACCGAAGAGACGACCGCCGAAGGCGATAAGCCAACTGCGGAAAAACCGGCAGAACCAGCTACTCCTGCTGCGGAAGCTCCTGCTCCTGAAAAGCCAGCCTCTCTCTCGTTGCAACTTGGCGTGCCAACCGGGCGCTTCGTTGGTTTCCAGGAGCCACAGGAAGAGGCAAAAAAGCCAGATGCGCCGGCTAAGGCCGATGCGGCAGTGAAATCAGACGCACCTGCAGTCGCACAAGAGCCGACCGAAGAAGAATGGAAGGAGCGTTTGGAAGCAACGCGTGACCGTATCACCAAGGAGAACAAACGCAAACTTGATCTTCGCGACGAAAAGTTGAAGGTAGCCAAGAACAAAGTGGCGGAACTCAACGGTCGCTTTGCCGATTGGTATTATGTCGTAAGCGAAGCAGACTACAAGAAACTGAGAATTGTGCTGCCTGAACTGGTACAACCCAAGTCGGCGAGTGGGCCCGGTGCAGGTGCGGGTGCACCGCAAGGCGGCTTTCCTGGGGGCGGTGCTTTCCCTGGTTTTCAACCTTAGCTCTTATCCCCAGCACGACGCGCAAGCTAGTGAATTAATCACTACATTCACCAGCTTGCGCGTCGTGCTAGGGTAGTTTTCGGTCTGCCGTTCGCCTTAGCAGTTGGGTACTGGCTTAGGACAGTTGGTGTACCGGTTTTGGACGGCTAAGGCCGATACGCCAACATCGGGGAAGTCACTCTCGGCAAGAGTGAACCACTGTGTGGCACACCTGCCGTGTGTGCCTTGGAAGTGAAAGCATCCTGCGCCATGGAGGGGTCATCATGAACGAGTTCGACCGGACTGAAACCGACGAAGAAGACGAACTCGAATTAGAAGTCACGGTTGCTGAACCGGACGAACATCTTACCGATCCGACTCCTGAAATCCAGCAGCGGATCGATTCTTTACTCAGCGGCAACCTAGGGTTTCGCAAGTCCGCTGAGAAAGTCCGAGAGTTTCCTCATTCCCCAGGCGTCTACCTCATGAAGGACGCTTCAGGAGTGGTCATCTACGTTGGCAAAGCCAAAAACCTTCGCTCGCGTGCTGGCAGCTATTTCTTGGCTGCAGCTGCTCAAGAGCTTCGGACAGCGGAATGGATCCATGAGATCGCCGATATCGACTATATGCTGTGCAGCAGCGAAGTGGACGCGCTGCTGACCGAAAGTCGCCTGATCAAGGATATTCAGCCGAGGTACAACAAGGACCTGAAAGATGACAAGACTTTTCCGTACTTGATGATCACCACGCACGAAGACTTTCCCCGTGTTGAAGTGACTCGCACCCCGAAGGCCAAGGGGGCGAAGCTCTACGGACCTTTCACCAGCGCCGGACAGTTGCGAGGTGCCCTCCAAGTCTTGCAGCGTATCTTTCAATTCCGAACGTGTTCGCTCGACATCGAAGAAAACGATCCACGTTGGGAGTGGTTTCGGCCTTGCCTGCTGGCTTCGATCAGACAGTGTACGGCTCCTTGCAATAAACGAATTAACAAGAGCGACTATCGACGCGACATTCGCAGACTTCAAACCTTCCTCGAAGGAGGCAGCGATCGATTGGTCAAGCAGATGCGAGAAGAGATGCTTGAGGCATCGACGAAACTCGATTTCGAAAAAGCTGCGAGACTACGAGACGAAATCCAACTGCTTGAAAACCTCGGTGATCGAGGTGAGATCGACATCCACGCTCAACCTGAGGTCTTTTATATCGACCCAAAGAAGGGGATGCGAGCGTTGAAGAAAGTGCTCGGCATGGACAAAGAGCCGCGAGTGATCGAAGGGGTCGATATTGCTCATTTGGGAGGAAGCAATACCGTCGCGTCACTCGTCCAGTTCTTGGATGGCTTGCCATTCAAACCAGGATATCGCCGCTATCGCATTCAGGAAGTCAAAGGCATCGACGATTTTCGAAGCATCCATGAAGTCATCTCGCGTCGTTTTCGAAAACTGAGCGACGAGCAAGAAGCGTTTCCCGATTTGCTCATGATCGATGGTGGCAAAGGGCAATTGAGCGCTGCTTTGGCCGCGTTTCGAGATCAAGACATCGAGCCGCCTGTGATCATTTCGCTTGCGAAGAAAGAGGAGGAGATCTACCGTCCGGGAGTGAGTGAACCGATACGATTAGGACGCGAGTCGTTTGCGTTGCGACTGTTGCAATACGTTCGCGACGAAGCTCACCGATTTGCGCAGCACTACCATCATTTGCTGAGGCAAAAGAGCACCTTCAACGACGAAGTCAAAGGCAAAAAGAAACGTCCGTAAAATATTGCGAAACGAGATGAATCAAAAGGAAATGTAGCGGACCAAAATGTAGCTGACCAAAATGTAGCGAAACTCGTCAAGAGTTTCGGCTCCTTCTTCAACGCCGCCGAAACTCTTGACGAGTTTCGCTACGTAAGCCAGGAGTCAGCGAGACCAAGTTCATTGTTAGCAATCAAGAATCGACAAAAGGCAATACTCCAGCGACGCTTGCAGCTTATCTGACTCGCACTACGGTTGCCGAATCGATACAATTTTAGCTGTTGTGTTTGAAATCAAAAACTTCCAATTTCCCCAGCTCAAGAGCTTTGCCCTATGTTGTCCAAAGAGACCTGGAAGAATACCGTCGCATGACACTTAGCCAAAGGTTGGTGCTGGCCATTCAATCGAAATCGGAAGAGTAGCTTGCGAAATGAAGCAGAGAGTTCTCATCACCGGTGGCGCAGGATTTATCGGAACGAATTTAGTCCGACACATGGTTAGCAGAGGCCATGAAGTCCTGAACGTTGATTGCCTGACATATGCTGGGAATCTCAATTCTTTAAAGGATGTAGAGAGTTCTGCAAACTACGCATTTTCGCGAGTGGACATTCGACATAGCGAAGCCTTGCATAAAGTTGTATCGGGCTTTGCTCCCGATTGGGTAATGCACTTGGCTGCAGAGAGTCACGTCGATCGCTCGATTGACGGCCCGCGACAGTTTGTTGAAACCAACGTTTTAGGTACGTTTAATCTCTTGCAGGTATCGCTGCAGTACTTCCGCAGCAAATCGAATCCATCCCAATCCGCGTTTCGTTTCTTGCACGTTTCGACGGACGAAGTGTACGGTTCACTCGGAGCAACCGGATTGTTTACCGAAGACTCGCGATATATGCCACACTCGCCCTACGCTGCGACCAAAGCGGCCTCAGATCATCTTGCGAGGGCTTGGCAGGATACCTATGGCTTGCCTGTCATCGTAAGCAATTGCTCGAATAACTATGGTCCATACCAGTTTCCAGAAAAGCTGATACCGGTCGTGATTATGAAGTGCTTACGGTCTGAAAAGATTCCAGTCTATGGAAAGGGGGAGAACGTCCGCGATTGGCTTTACGTCGAGGACCATTGCGAGGCGCTTTCACTCATCTTGGAAAAAGGTACTCCAGGGGAAACGTACAATGTTGGTGGCAACAACGAAAAGAGAAACATCGATCTGGTACGATTGATTTGCAGCATCCTCGACGAACTCAAGCCGCGTCCCGACGGGAAGTGCTATAGTGAGCAGATCATGTTCGTGCCCGACCGGCCAGGTCACGATTGGCGATATGCCATCGATGCAACAAAAGTTTCCGAGCAGCTAGGCTGGAAACCCAAAAATGACGATGAGGCCGGATTTCGGAAAACGGTCATGTGGTATCTAGAGAACCAAGCCTGGTGGCAACCGTTCGTGTCGGCTCAAAAGTAGACACAGCCTACAAAAGTCAAAGGAGTAGGCATCTTCCATGTGCTGTTTACATGGAACCGTTCCCCAGGTACCGTTCACATGGAATCGTTGTTCATTCGCTCCAGCGGACGGCACGACGGAGCGTGCCTGCTACTTTTGTTGGCTGTGTCAAAGTAGCAGAGGCATTCCGACCAGGCCGGTGCGACTAATCACGAACGACGTGCAACCCTGTCGCCTTGATCGTCAATATCTTCATCGATTCCTCGTACGAACTCTTTCCCTTGACCACGACGATATCACCTTTATTCACTCCGAAAAGCTTGCGAGCATCGACAGGTATCGGTTGTCCTTGATCGTTAAACGATGAAACAAGATTCTACTTGCGTTTCCCGAGCCATGCATCGCATTTGGACAGTAGGACGGATTTGCTGATAGGTTTTATTGTGTAGTCATCGCAACCTGCTTCGATGCATTTCCACTCATCGTCCGACATTGCATTTGCGGTCAGCGCGAGAATGGGAAGTTTTGAGCCGCTTTCCCTTAGACTGCGAGCAAGCGAATAGCCGTCCATTTCCGGCATTTGCATGTCGCTGACCAGTAAATCGAAAGGCATTCCGGCAGCTTCTTGGTATTCGATCATTTCCAGTGCGATGCGACCGTTGTCTGCGGTTTCAACCGTTGCACCGGCAGAACGTAAAAGGAAGGCGATGAGTCGCTGATTATCAATTCCGTCCTCGGCCAACAAAATGCGTCCCAAAAGTTTAATCTTGGTTTTTGCTGGTGGTTCGGCTACTGTAGCGTTTTTCAAGCTGATCTTGTACTGCTCCAGGCTAACGAACCACTTTGCATCGGCAACGGGCTCAAGAGGTACTTGCATGCGAAAGCAAGAGCCTCGTCCGACTTCCGTATGCAGCAATTGAACATCGCCTCCCATCATCCGGGCAAAGCGTCGGCTAAGACTTAGCCCAAGACCCGTGCCTCCATGAATTCGGGTCATGGAGTTGTCTCCTTGTCCGAAGGGTAAAAAAACCCGTTCTGTTTGCTCAACCGACATACCCATTCCGGTATCTTCAATGTCGACAACGAAGAAGTTACGGTTGTCTTCACAAATCGACGATGCTTTAATTTGGATGCGTCCTGCCTCGGTGAATTTTATACTGTTGCCAACGAGATTTAACAGAACCTGCCTTAGTCGCGTTGGGTCGCATTGGATTCGATCGGGTATCGGGGCGTTCAGGCACACATCGAGAACCAGTCCCTTTCCGGTCGCGCTCGGCAACATGAGCGTTTCGACCTCGCAAAGCAAACGCAGTAGCGAGGTCTCGACCTTTTCGACGGTCATTTTGTTTGCCTCGATCTTGGATAGGTCGAGAATATCGTTGATGATGGTCAGCAGATGATTGCCCGACTTTTTGATCGTTTCGGTGATGTTCTTTCGGTTCTCCAGCTTTTGCGAAGAAGTGTCTTCCTCTCCCAAGATCTCAGCAAAGCCGAGCATCGCGGTGAGCGGAGTGCGAATTTCATGGCTCATATTAGCAAGAAAAGCGCTTTTGGCTCTATTGGCTTCCTCTGCAGCGGCATGCGCCTCAATCAAGTTCTGTTCTGCTTGCTTGCGATCGGTAATGTCCGCGACGTAACCATGCCATAACGTCGAACCATCTGGCTCGCGTGTCGGCGCAGCGGTTCCTGCTATCCAGCGTTCTGTACCGTCACTAAACTGGAGTCGAAATTCATGAATCCAGAGTGAAAGGTCCTGTGCGGAATTCTGCGTTGATAAATGGACGGACGCGATGTCTTCTGGATGAACCCGCGAAAAAACCTTGGCGCCGTCTACGTTGACTTCTTCTGGACCAACTTGGAAAATCGTACGCATACCCTCGCTGGCATATGGAAAGCACATCGTACCGTCGGGTCGCAACCGAAACTCATAAACCATTCCAGGCACACGACTCGCAATTTTTTCCAGGCGATTCAATGCCTCGATCATCCCTGATTCCGCCGTCTTCCGGTCGGTTGTATCCTGGCAAGTACCCTCCATACCCACGAATTGCCCCCCCTCGTTCACAATAGCTCGTCCTCGTGCATGAATCCAGCAATACCTTCCGTCTGGCCTGAACGCCAGATACTCATGCTCGAATTCTCCAAGTGTAGCCATCGCGGTTTGTAGTGTCTGAAGCACATGGGGGCGATCGTTGGGATGCACGCATGCGATGTAGTTTTCAAAACTTGGCTCAAAACTTTCTGGGTCTCTGCCATAGATTCGAAAGAGTTGGTCCGACCAAATCACTTGATTGGTGACCGCATTCCAGTGAAAACTACCAAGCCTCGCGATAGATTGGGACTCCCGAAGTCGTCGCTCATTCTCTTCAATTGAGTCTCTATCCTTGAGCGCAGAATGCGTTCCTGCATCTTCTTCGGTTGAGAAAACGGGACTCTGCGATGCCGTCAGATTTTGAATTGTCTTCGAAAGCGCTTCGACCTGCGATTCAAGTTTGATCTGTTCCGTTTGCAACTCATGAATCAATTTGCACATTTCGGAATGTGAAAGACTTGCAGGGTCAATCCTACGAACGCTAACGCCGGTTGCTACCGTGGACTCGGACGAAGCCGAGTTTGTGACGGAATGATCTTCAAGCTCGTTGAGACTCATGAATGTCTGGCGACGGGGTTATGGGATGAATTGAATTGGTGGGCATTCACCACAGCCAAAACAGTGAGGTAATCGGGTTGGGCAAAAAGCCCCCGACTACTCTCCTGTTTTGAGAACTTTCAATTATACGGCCAGTGTTTGCAACTGGAAACACGGCAGGAACAACGCACTCGCACGCCTAATGTACATGGGACGCTACCTGACTGCCACAAAGGCTCTGAGTTAGGTAGAATATTCAACTGATTGACGAATCCGCTTCCACCAAAATGCCCTTCATGAACGCACCCACAACTTACAAAACCGTAATTGGGCTCGAGGTGCACGTGCAACTCAAGACCGATACGAAACTATTTTGTCGCTGCAGTACGCAATTCGGAGCTCCTCCCAATACCCAAGTATGCCCAGTATGCTTGGGACTCCCAGGTGCATTGCCGGTTCTCAACGCCAAAGCAATTGAATTAGCAGTTCGTGCTGGAGCTGCACTCCACTCGACTATTGCTCCATTCACCAAGTGGGATCGAAAAAACTACTTCTACCCAGACCTTCCAAAGGGATATCAAACGAGCCAGTTCGACTTGCCGATCTGCGGCGGTGGTTTTCTGGAAATCGATACCAAGGACCAATTAAGTGGTGAAACGATTCGCAAAAAAATAACCTTGGTGCGAGCTCACCTGGAAGAGGACGCGGGCAAGAGCATGCATGACGAGGTGGCCGGTCGTGCAGACACTCGAATCGATCTCAACCGCGCGGGCACTCCGCTGCTGGAAATCGTTTCCGAACCGGAACTCTCTAGCGCCGAAGAAGCCAAAAACTACTTAACCGAAATGCGGCTTCTGATGATGTTTCTTGGCATCACCGATGGCAACATGCAGGAAGGCTCGCTACGGGCTGACGCCAACGTCAATTTGCATTTGCAGCGGGACGGAAAGACGGTTGCCACCCCCATTGTTGAAATCAAAAACCTTAATAGCTTTCGAGCGGTCGAACGAGCCATTCTCTACGAATCGAAACGCCAATTCCAAGTGTTTCAAGAAACGGGTCTGACGATCCATGACGCTCCAAAGCAAACTTGGGGCTGGAACGACACAAAGGGAGAAACCGAGTTGCAGAGAGAGAAAGAGGATTCCGCCGACTATCGCTACTTCCCGTGCCCCGATTTGGTACCAGTCGTTCTAACGGAAAAAGAAATCTTCATCGGCAAATCGGCAGCAGCCAAGACACCTGACACCGTGCGCAAGTCATTGGTGGAATTGCATGGCCTGAAAGCCAGCGAAGCTGAAACGTTGGTACAACAAGGTCGCGGCGTTGTTGAGTTTTTTGACGCGTTAGTCGAACAAGGGGCTGCTCCAAAGCGAGCAGCATCCTGGATGCTGCAGGATGTGCTGCGATATCTGAATGATAAAAATATCGAAATCGATGCGTACCCCGTACACTCGCTTTCGCTCGCGAAATTGCTGGTTGCCATCGAGACTGGGAAATTGGACACAACGCGTGGCAAGGAAGCGTTGGCAAAGATGATCGACGCCCCTGGTACCTCTGCGGAAAAAGCCATCGAATCGCTCGGTATCACCCAAGTTGACTCAAGTGAACTAGAAACGCTTTGCAAACAACTGCTGGCGGAAAATCCAGACGTTATCGGAAAGTTTCGCGCAGGCAATCACAAGGCGCTAATCTCACTGGTTGGCCCTGCGAAAAAGAAAAACAAGAACGTGGATCCCAAACAAGTCCAAGAAACTTGCCAACGAATGATCGAGTCAGGCACCGTTTAGCACGACGCGCAAGCTAGTGAATTGGTCATTTGATCCTACCTTAGCACGACGCGCAAGCTAGTGAATTGGACCGTAGATTTACTAGCAAAACGCGCAAGCTAGTGAATTGGTCATTTGATCCTCACGCGTGGTCTATACCACCCTATACCTTTTGCCTCCCTTCGCAACAACAAATCCACTAGGAAAAATACTTATGTGTTTCAATCGAATTGCGGTCTCGCTTGGTCTTTGCGTTTCCTTTTTTCTTAGCAGCGAGATTTGCTTTGGCCAAGATGCCAAGCTCCCGAGCCCAACATCCAAATCAACGGAATGGATCCAAAGTTGGATCGATCAAAATCTTTCTGCCTCTGTGGAAGATTACTGGTGGCTTCACCAACATCCCGAGCTTTCTTACGAGGAAGCTGAGACGGCAAAATATGTGGCCGCAGCTTGGACAAAGGCGGGTTTCGAAGTGACAACGGGGGTGGGCGGGCACGGTGTCGTGGCTGTACTCAAAAATGGCACGGGGCCAGGGTTAATGCTAAGAACGGATTTGGACGCACTCCCGGTGACTGAAGCCACGGGCTTGCCGCGTGCATCCACCAAGAAGACTACTCTGCCATCCGGGGCGACGGCGGGCATTATGCACGCCTGTGGCCACGATGTACACATGACCAACCTCATTGCAATTGCCAGACTGATGGCTGCAAACAAAGAGAAATGGCGAGGGACATTAATGCTGATTGGACAACCAGCTGAGGAACGAGGTGGCGGCGCACAGAAAATGTTGGACGATGGGCTGTTCTCCAAATTCATTAAGCCTGATTTTGCAATCGCCCTTCACTGCGAGGCCACCAAGGCAACGACGGTCGCACTGCGTTAAGGCTACATGATGGCAAACGTGGATAGCGTCGACATTGTCGTCAAGGGAAGAGGTGGCCACGGCGCCGCGCCGAATACGACCATCGACCCGATCGTTCAAGCGGCGGAGCTCGTGATGAGTTTGCAGACCATTGTCAGCCGCGAAGTCAAACCCACCGAACCCGCAGTCATTACCGTTGGAGCCATTCATGCGGGGACCAAGCATAATATCATCGGCGATCGATGCGATTTGCAATTGACCGTACGAAGCTATACACCAGAAGTACGCAAGCTGCTGATCGATTCGATTCGACGCAAAGCAAAAGCGATCGCGGCCGCTTATGGGGCTGATGAGCCTGTGGTCACTCTTTCCGACGGTACACCTGCACTCTTCAACAATTTGGACCTGACGCGTCGTCTTCGGAAAACGCTAGAAGATACGATCGGCAAGGATCGGGTTGGGGAAGCAGATCAAGTAATGGGTGGTGAAGACTTCAGTCAATACGGAATCGCTGGCGTGCCAAGTGTCATGTATCGGATTGGAACAATCGAAGCGAGTCGATATCAGGCGATGCAAAAGCGAGGCCAGACCATTAGCCTCCATGCGCCAGAATACTATCCAGATATCGATGTTACACTGCCAACGTCTATTTTGACAATGGCCGCAGCGGCGGTTGAGATTCTACGCTGATCGCGAACGCTGGGGCGATCAACAGTTTAACAAAGTGTCGAACAATTGTCCTCAATTGTTCTAGTCCTGTGAATGCGCAATTGCGACGCATAACATCTGCCCGTTTGCATCTGGGCCAGACGAAGGCGTACTGCCAACATTCCCGAGACGCCTACGGCTGACTATCCATCAAAACTCCGGTCATCGCGTTTGCATTCTCGGAATCGAAAACAAACTCGGTATTGTGATTGGAATCTCGAGCACTCCGATTTCTGTAACATGAGAATGTGCCATGCGCCGACTATTGACAAACTCTGGGATTTTGTTCGCGTCGATCGGTTTTGAAAAGTAGTAACCCTGACCAAAATCGCAATGAAGTTGCCGCAGTTTTTGGAGTTGGTCCAACGTTTCAATTCCTTCCGCAACAACCTGGATTTGGGTCTCTGATAGTAGCTTCAAGACCAGATCGACTAATTTGGAATACTGGCCTCCACTGGCCATGTTTGAGATAAGCGATCGGTCGATTTTCAGTACATCGATAGGCAACTGGTGCAAGCAGGCCAGAGATGAATATCCAGTCCCAAAATCGTCTAGGTCTATCTTCGCTCCCATGGAACGAAGAGCGTGGATTTCTTGAACGCATGTCTCAAGGTCATGCATCATCTCGCTTTCGGTGATTTCGAAATGAACGCAAGAAGGCGAGATGCCACTCTGAAGGATTGCTGAGCGAAACAGCTCGCTAAATTCTGGTTGAAGCAATTGCTGGCGAGACAAGTTGATGCTGATGTGATTGGGAGTTCCGTTTGGATCCAGTTTTTGCCATTCTGCAAACTGTGTACACGCAGTTCGCATTACCCATTCACCGATTGCCACAATCAGGCCCGTTTCTTCGGCCATAGGAATGAAGTCGTTGGGGGGTATCGTTCCGCGATCGGGGTGATTCCATCGTACAAGAGCTTCGACACTTTCAACCAAGCCGGTCTTCAGATTGACAATAGGTTGATACTGAAGGCGCAAGTGATTGTGTTCGATTGCTTGCCGAAGGTCGGTATCGACTTGCCAGCGTTTCATCGCCCGATTTCGCATTCCGGGCTCAAAAAATCGGAAGCAACCTTTGCCAGCGTCCTTTGCTTCGTACATTGCGATGTCTGCGTCGCGAATAATGTCGTCAGGCGATTGATACTGTCCGTTACAAGTAACGATGCCTATGCTGGCGCTGAGGTAGAGCATGCATCCTGCGATTTGAAATGGCTCGCGCATGACTTTGAGAATTCGAGATGCCACCAACTCAGCTTCCCTGGCTGTCGGAATCGACTCCAATAGTACTACAAATTCGTCTCCTCCGAATCGAGATACCGTCCCAATGGACTTGCGATTTTCGACAAGATCGCTGCTACGCACACTTGCTCGCAGTCGCTTAGCGGCTTCCTTCAAAGCATCGTCGCCGCAGTCATGGCCGAGGCTATCGTTGATCCATTTGAATCGGTCCAAATCGATAAACATGATGGCAGAGCAATTTTGATTAATGAGACTTCTCGCGATCGAATCACGTAGTCTCTCGATCAAGTTGGCTTTGCTGGGTAATCCGGTTAACGCATCAAACTTCAGTTGCTTACGAAGATCCTCGACCAAGGCACTCGTCTTCAGAGCCGATCGAACGCGAGCTCTTAGCTCGACGGGAAGGAAGGGTTTATTGAGATAGTCGCAAACACCTAGCTCAAAAGCAGATTCGATCAGTGACTGATCGTTGTTTCCTGTGATCATGACGACTGGAATGTGGCGCAGTTGCTCGTTCGCCCCAAGCCGACGTAAGACTTGAAAGCCATCGCAATCAGGCATTTCATAGTCGAGCAAAATCAAATTTGGATGAAGTTCGGAAGCCAGCCGCAGACCTTCCTCCCCTCCATCCGCAAAGGACATCCGTACACATGTCGGTGAAAGTACTGCATGGATGAATCGCTGCAGACTCGTGCAGTCGTCAATGACTAATATATGCGGAATGACGATTGGCTCGCTATTTGATAAATCCTTACATAGCATGCCAAATGCCCTAGTCTTATAAATGCTCCAGCAATTGAAAACGATTCGACCAATATCGCCATTTAGCGTAGAAGCCAAAAGTTAACGGAAGTATACCCCTGATTTTACGGCCGGCGTTGTTGATGAATAATAAAGCCAATATTTTGCACCCGTTTTGGCATTTGGTTTTCACTTAGTTCGGCGAACGACCTAGGGCTGCGTGCGACTAGCACATTTTTCATTTGTCAGAGCGAAGCGCTTTGAGCAACGGCCATTGCATTGCGACCCAGGCTGCAAGAATACTGCACGACAAGCCCGACAGGAGAACCATTGTCATCATCAGCCCCGGCCACGCCAGACCACTGTAAGGTTGGCCACCGAGTATCGATGGCAACGTTGCAAGTGCAGCCGCTCCCACGCCAATTCCTATCCCTCGGATTAGCTGCCAGCCATTTTCTAACGTCAACAACCATACCAATCGCGACTTAGTAAATCCAATGGCGCGCATCGCTGCCAATTCACCGCGGCGCTCCATCGCGCTTCGCAATTGCGAGACTCCAAGCCCAATGGTTCCTAGCAACAGGCCCAATGCCCCTAAGACTTGAAACGCCCCCAAGTACGTATTCTGAACCGCCAACAATTGCTTCAAAACGGAATCGCTTGAGGCCAAGCTCAAGCCCGATTCGGACCAGCCATCTTCGAGGACCATCCGAGCCGTTTCCAATTTGGCCATTCGGTCTGAACCCACCGAATCGTCTGTGGATTTAATAAGAAACAATCGATGGCCGGTGATGCTTGGAAACAATTTTTCGAAATTGGATTCACCGATGATGAGGCTGCCTTGGAGAATGGTATTCTGTGAGACACCGACGGTTTGAAAGTATACTTTTCGATCGTCAAAGGTGTACGAGAACCTCTCTCCAACATACCCCCCCAAGTGCAAAGCCCAAAGCGCCGTGTTCTGATCCAACACGACTGGGACGGGAGAGTCAACTGTGCCGTCCGCCGCACTCTGCAATCTGTTCCAAGGTGTAGCACCTTTCGAGTTCTCTGTCGCAAACCATGCAAACGCCGACCGACCATCGGATTTTTGGTCGATGGTCGCCATGCGGTCGGAGATTCCCAAGACCTGCGGTTGGCTGGCTTGGTACAGATTGTTGCAACTTGCATCGTCGCCCCCGCGAACACGAAGGGGTACAAACTCGAGCCCACTCAAGGCTGACATCTTTGGCCCCAAAGCCGCTTTCTGCTTTGCTGGGTTGGCCAAGTCAACGTGGATCGCTTGCGAACTCTTCCCAATGAAGTCGAAGCGTCCCGTTCCCGCTTCATCCGGTGACGCTTGAAACAAACTCATGGACAAAATCAAAAAGGATGCGATCGAAACCAGGCCGATAGCCAAAATGCTTCGCATTGGCGCTCGCTTGGCATTGCTGCTGGCCAGCGACGATGCACTCATCATCGACGCGACATTTTTGGTTGTAGATGCGTCGTTGGAGGAAACATTCTTTAGCCTGCCAAGCGTCCAAGACAGCCCGCCGATCAAAAACAACATACCACCTCCAACGAAGGCTCCCGCCTGGGCTTGTCCCTGCAAAAACTGCCCAAGCAATAGTGTGCCAATGGCAGCAACCACGCACCCGATTGAAAGATAGGGTTTCTTGCTGCCCCTGCGTTTCCCGGTCACGCCAGCTTCCATTTGGTTCCGCAGAAGTTTGGCGATAGGAATCGATTTCAACTGCCGTGTTGACATCAATATCGTTACCAAGGCCGCAAGCCAACTGATGCTCCAGCCAAGCACGATACTAAGAGGACTTGCATGATACTCTAGGAACGAAACCGTAATGGCTCCAACCCACCATGTATGAAGGCCGGCGATCATTGCGTATGCATAACCTAAGCCAAGCACGATCCCGAGTGTTGCCCCGATGGTGCAAACCACGGCCCCCTCTAAGAGCAGCAACCTCCGGACTCCCGATCTGGTCCAACCCGAGGCCATAAGAAGTCCCCAGTGATCCGCACGTTGTTCGATCGCAAGACGAAAGAGCAACGCGACCAGCAGCAATGCAGCAACGATCACGAAAAAACTAAGCGACAAAAACAGTGCGTCAAACGGAGTCGTACCACTTGAGGCCTGCAACTGTTGCTGGCGAAGCGAAATTTCTCGCCATCCTAGATCGGACATCGCTGTCCTAGCGATCTTGGTGATCTGCTTTTCTAATTCGCCGGCATCATCGAGTTTCAAATCATCGAACCGGATACTGCTCGCTTTTCCGAAACGGGAACCGAAATGTTTGATTCCGAGTTTGCTGGAGATATAGAGTTTGGGAGTCAAGCGGTGATCGGTCCAATATTGATCGTCGGCTTTACTGACCTTTCGCGTTAGCGGAAAGGGCGTGTCCCACTTGCTTATCGACTCTTGGTCGGTGATACCAGGCACATTGGGAGTCCAAGCTGAGTCGTTGAATTGACTCGGAGTCCGATCGTACTGCGCCGCACGCTTTGGGTTGTTGTTCTCTATGGGTTGTGTGAGCGGGGCAATGGCAACAACGACAGCTTCAAAACTTTTTTCAACTTCTTCGCCATCGACGGTTTCAGGCAAAAAGTATTCGATCTTGATCTTGTCGCCCACCGCGACGGAGAGTTCCTCAGCCAGCCAACTTGTTATAACGACCCAATTGTCTTGCGTTGGTTTTGCGGGATAGATTCGATCCGATTCTGGTACTGAATCCTCTAGCATCCTGGCCACGACGGACCAATCGACTGCACTAACGGTTGAGTAAGGAACGTTTCTGCCGACTAGTTGCCCATCTTGAGCATGCTGGACACCGTTTGCTAAATAAGTCAACACGCTCCTCGGACCTTGAACCTTGGTTTGACCGAGGATGGCTTCGGACAGCCCAGAAGTCATTAGCATTTGGTCCGTTGTGAGTTGGTGATAATCAAGCGGACGCACACTTTTGTCCCTGGAACTTGCAGTGGGCTCATCCGAATAAGTTCGTTGCACATGCTGCCAACTTAATCCTAGATCGGCTAAGTTGGGAGCGAGCTTCTCGAGCAAACCATTGTGACCTACTGAACTGTTTCCAATTCCTTTACCAAAATGTGAGACGATTACTGCATTGACTTTCGAATCGACCTCCAATCCTTTTTGCAACCATCGTTTCCCCACGAATGCGTTCATGATTGGCCGTTGGTCCGATCGAAGTGAGAATCGCGAAAGACTTCGATCGGGGAGAATTTCGATCACTTTCCAACGTGGCAATACGATGCTGTCCTGCTCTCGCTTGCCAAGCGGACTGTCGGCAGGAACGACCGATTGGCTTGCAACTCGCAAGGTAATCAAATCACCAAGTTGTGCATGCAATTTGTCCGCTAAAGTTTGATTCAGAATCACCTCTTCGTCTCCAGGGGTATGACTTGGCTGAATGTCCCCTAGAGTCCAGAACTCTTGGTCAACTCCGAACAAAGACATTTCGCTAGCTCGATGAGCCCCGTTTTCTGCGATCGACTGTTGCACCAAAATCAAACCATGAACAGAGCCAAGAGACGGATCGTCTCGAGTTAGATTTTTAGATAACTCTTCATCAAACCACCGCGGAGCTACCACCACCGACTCGATCGCGCCGATCCTATCCATGGCGATAAACCGCAATGAGCCTCGCATGCTATCGCCCACGACAAGTGCTCCGAGAATGACTGCGGTTGCCACCGCGACTCCCAAAGCGACCGGAAACAGCAGTCCACGAAAATGAATCAAAGTCCTAAAGACCAGTGACAACATGGGGAAACCTATCGATTGGAAACGTTGGTGAGCACGTTATTCAGCGGGCACGAAGTAATGGCTCAAATCGCCTGCTTGGCTAACGTCGAGCCAATTCATGGACTTCCAGAATACGATATTGGATTTGGAATGGTTGGCGGAATGAAAGGAGCTTCTTGGGCGAGTACTAACAACCAAGAGATTCTCGATCCTTCTAAATTCTAGCTCGAGCAAGCTTAACGCCGAACTTATTTTGTCCTCCTCGCCGCTGTGCGCTACAGCAAGTCGATCGAGAAGTCCGGAGCATTGTGAACGCGATTGGATGCGACTTGCCACCGTTGGCTCTGCATCTGCAATCGCAACGGTGACTACCCCAAAATTCGTAGAAGCAATGTGATTGACTAACGTGGCCACAAATTCGACCGCCAGATCTATTCTTTTTCGTTGCGTTTCACGATGGACAGGATCATTGGTCTGCTCGGCATGAAGATCGAGGAGTATCACAAGCTCCCGACTGTCTGCCTGCTGAAATTGTTTTACTACGAGTTCGTCACGACGAGCCGACGATCGCCAGTGGATCCAACGCGGACTATCGCCTGGACGATAGGCGCGCAGACCGAAAAAGTCACCTTCATCGGAAAGCGAACGAGCTTGTCGCTGCTTAATGCCTGAGGTTCGAAGACCGAACAATCCAGTCCAAGCGGGTAGAAGCCGACCGATAGCCGGTTGGACAATAAAGTTATCGCCCCCCTGGTAAGTTAGTATCCCTCGCAGCAGACCGAATGGAAATCGAGTTGTTAGCTCTGTACCAAGAAATTGATACTGGCCGCATCGTTCCATCACGCAACGGTATCGCTGAATACGCGTCGTGTTTGGAGCGATCGAGGAATAAAGCAGACCAATCGCTTGCGAAATAGGTTGGGTCGAAGTGTCGTGGGACACATAATTCAATCGATCATGAGCCAAAATGAGCCATGCCCCAAGCCATCGTTTTGGATTGGTGATAACGAGATCGATTTCGAAGGCCTTGCGAGCGTGCATCGACCGAGGAAGCCGGCGATAGGTTGTTAAACCGATGAGCGTCTTTGCGCAAATACGCCATTGGATCAAAAGAGTTGCCAAGAGCGTTCCTGCCAAGACGATCAGCAGGTTGACGTCTCGAATGATCGCTCCCAACAAAACGAAAATTGCCATAAACAGGACCTGCATCCCCTCTCGTGTGAAACGAGTCGAAACAGGCGGAGCTGTTCTTTTGGCTTTTCTAAAAAGCCCCATCGGTAGCCGTAGCGTTTTTCGCAACGGCTCCCAACGAGATTTAGAGGAAATTGTTTCGCGGGCGTTGGATGCCATGGGGGAACTCAATTACGATGGCACTCGAACCGACTCAAGACACTTTTGAATAATGGCTTCGGCGGCGGTACGCTCGCTGCCCGCCGCAAACCCTCGAGGCATCACTCGGTGAGCCAAAACAGGAATCGCCATCTTCTTGACGTCGTCTGGAACCACAAAGGCTCTGCCAGCGAGCAACGCAGCTGCTTGCGATGCGCGATAGAAAGCCAAGGCTCCACGCGTACTTGTTCCTACTTGCAATTCGTGACTCGTTCGCGTCTGCTCCACGATATCTTGCAGATAGTCGAGAACCGAGTCCTCGACTTGTACTGTGCGAGCAACAGCTTGGGCTTCTCGGATTTCGGCTAACGACACAACGGGTTTCATCTTATCAACAGGCTCGCCAGCGCGATGAGATCGCAGAACATCGCGTTCCGCATTGCGTCCTGGATAGCCAACATCGATTCGCATAATGAAACGATCCAATTGACTTTCAGGCAGAACATACGTTCCTTCGAACTCGAATGGATTCTGAGTTGCGATGACGAGAAAGGGGTCGGGCATCGGGTGTGACTTGCCATCGACGCTGGCTTGGCGTTCACTCATCGCCTCAAGCATGGCGCTTTGTGTTCGTGGTGGCGCTCGATTGATTTCATCTCCAAGAACGACGTTGGCAAAGATCGGTCCTTGGCTGAACTTGAATTCGCCATCGTGATAGATGCTGCTGCCGATAATATCGGTGGGTAACAGGTCGGGCGTAAATTGAACGCGAGTAAAAACACCGTCAATGCTCTTGGCCAGTGATTTGGCCACCAGAGTCTTACCAACACCAGGCACATCTTCGAGGAGGATGTGTTCACCAGCTAGAAGGGCAATGATCGTTTTCCGAACCACTTCTATTTTCCCTAGTACGACCGCTTCCATATTGGTTTCAAGTCGTTTTAGGACGGTATGTATCGACGAGTTCATTCCGTAACTTTTCAAAAGGTTGCATTCGAGACCAAGACAGACGGTTCGCCGGAAGAACCGGCGTGTAGAGTTATCGCGTAAAATTCTCTAGCCAACAATGACCAGAACCGTCGAAACCACATTCTACACCGCGAAATGCCTTTCGTAATCGATCCCTTCCAACAGTTAGGAGCGACCATGCAACACGAGTATGAAAAAATAGCAAGTACGCAGTTAGAAGGGGCGTAGCCGAAGGAATGAAAAAGACTTCAAGGACCAACTTTCCAAAAGCGAAGTGCCGCTGGCGGGACTCGAACCCGCACGGGGTTTCCCCCAGCAGATTTTAAATCTGCTGCGTCTGCCATTTCGCCACAGCGACATCGCGAAACAAGAATGTATCTCAACCACCAAATTAAGGGTAGGTGGCTTTGGCAATCACCGCCTCCAATATGGGACCTCCATTCCGGTTTTTCTCTCTAATTCCGCCTTAGGGGGCTTGTTTTTGCACTCGCAACCTTGTTTGATTGATTGAGTGGAAAACATTGCGTTCGCGATGTGCCTTTACGTGTTCTGGTTTCTATCGTCAGAAGGAGGTTTTTCCTTATGGCTACGATCCCGATGTGCACTCAATCCCCTTTGGGGTGTTTGCCGACGGTTCGTGAGGCCAACAAAGTGCGAGATGCTATCCCATTACATCGCATTGCCGAGGTTCGGGCTCAACAAGGCATGTCCTTGCGAGCTATTTCTCGAAGATCTGGAGTCGATATTCACGAATTAAAGCAACAGGAGTTGCCGGATTCGAATTTGACTTTGATCGACTTGATTCGTTGGGCGAAGGCCCTGGAAGTCCCTGTTGAAAATCTCATCGTAGATAACGATAGCGAACTTTCGGATCCCGTCCAATCCAGAGCGGCTTTGGTGAAAGTGATGAAGACAGTCGTCGCGTTAACGGAGGTTGCAGCCTCACCTAGAGTATCGCGTTTAACGACGATGCTACGGGAGCAATTGATTGAGCTGATGCCTGAGCTAACCGAAATCGGCGGTTGGCCCAACTTTGGCAGTCGTCGCCCACCTGACCAACAAGGTCGGATTGGCGAAAACCCGATCAACGTGCAAAGTCTTCGACTTGATTGACGAATGCTTGACACACCAAAATGGCAAAGGACAGTCGTTTCGAAAAGCCCTTCTAAGATTTTTTTATAGCCAAGAATCGAATCTGTCGAAAAAGACGGCCAGCCATAGCTGGCCGTTTTTTTTTGCCTCGATCGCTTTCGACGGGTTCCAATCTACCTAGCACGACGCGCAAGCTAGTGAATCGAAGATCCAATTCACTAGCTCGCGCGTCGTGCTAGGATAGTTTCCGTGCTGCCGTACGCCTAACAGCCCAGGTTGCATATCCTGGTGTAGAACGGCTTCCAAATGGGATATACTGATTTTTTAGATACGGCGGCTTGGCTCTCTATCCGCCAGCACCAGGAACGACAGTCCGATATAAACTTAATGCAGAATCCACCCCCGGCTGTCGACTCACCCCCGCTCCTTAGGATCAGCGATCTGAATCCCAAGTTAGATGACTATGGCATTAAAGTCACAGATCGTTTGTTGTCGGTTGCTGCAGAGCAAGGCGCCAGCGATCTGCACTTAGATTCTCTCGCGGATGGGTGTGTGGTTCGAATCAGAACCAAGGGCAAGTTATCTTTGCTCGCTGAAATCCCTGCTGCTCAAAATTCGCAAGTCATCGCACGAATCAAATCGCTCGCTGGTTTGCTAACCTATCGCTGCGATGTTCCCCAGGAAGGGCGTATTGCGCTGGCCAGCGGCGGCGATGCTAGGGTCTGTACATTACCAACGCTGTTTGGCGAAAGGCTTGTTATCCGATTCTCTGTATCACAAACCGAACAATGGCTGCTCGAAGATCTCGGTTTGCCGGCAACTGTTTTGGAGCGATTGACGCAAGCTCTCAATGTGGCGACCGGAGTTGTGCTGATCACCGGCCCGGCCGGGTCAGGTAAGACGACGACTGCCTATGCGGCTCTTCAGAAACTCGCCCAAGCTGCCGCAGCGGATCGCCGGTGTCTCCTTTCATTGGAAGACCCAATTGAGCAAGTAATCAACGGTGTGGCGCAATCGCAAATCCAACCCAGTGTGGGCTTCGATTGGTCTTCCGGTCTTAAAGCCATTCTGAGGCAAGATCCAGAAGTGATGTTAATCGGCGAGATTCGAGATGCGGCGACAGCAAAGATTGTGTTTCAGGCTGCGACGACAGGGCAACTTGTCGTTTCGACAATGCATGCCCGAAGCGCTGCTGATGCCGTCGGACGTTTACTTGATATGGAAATTCCTAAGCATCAAATTCTAGCTTCCCTCCTGTTGCTGCTGACACAGCGGCTCATCAGCACCAACGCGAGTTCTCGGCGAGATCGCATTCTGTTAGTGGAAGAACTGCCGAAATTGCAAACCGAACTGAGAGAAGCCATTCTCTCGGAGGAGGGCCCCGAACAAATCGAAAAGGCCGCCATCTTGCAAGGCATGAAACCCATGCGGACCATGGCACGCGAATGCCTTGAACGAGGTGAAATCGATGATAAGTCGTTTCGTCGGCAGTTTCAATCGAGCTGAAAGAACCTATGAAAAAAAACGAATGGACCGCAGCGCAACGCATTGAATTGTGTGGCCACATTGCGCCCTTGATACTATCGGGATTGCCTATTGACCGAGGACTCAAGGCGATTGTTTCGGATTTGCCGAAACGATTACAGAAAGTGACCCATGCGATACAAACGCGGCTGGAGAACGGAGAGTCGTTGCAAGATGCTCTCGCCAGCGGAACGCGTCCTGAATCTCGTAGCCTTTCCGCTACGATCGAGGCAGGTGAGATATCCGGTGAACTAGGCACTCTTCTCGAAGGCTGGGCGTCCATGCACACAGCCCTCGCAATTGCGAAAAAGCGGTTTCGAATCAAACTGGTCTATCCCGTTTTTTCGATTTTGGTCGCAGTTCTTGCGATTGGATTCACGATTCATGCGTTGGTCCCACAGTATCGTGCAAATCTCTTGAGTCTGCGAACTGCCGTTCCGAATTGGTTTGGATACATCGAGTTCCTTCATCGAAACATCGTTGCTTGGGGAGTTGCTGCCGCATGCCTCAGCATCAGTCCAATTCTCTGGTTTGCATGGCGGCGATGCTCATTCGATCCATTCGGATGGCCTAGGGATCCTGCTTATCGGTCTAGGCTTCGTGCGCATTCCGCCTCGCTAGCAGCCAAGCTCATCCAATCCAATATTCCGATCGACATCACAAAAGAACTCGCATCAAGATCGTTGGGGGTGATACCAAGGCAAGCCCATTGTCTCTCCCCTGCGAGCCTAACGGTTTTTACACTCTCGGAAAACGGAGGGCTCGATTCCGCCAAGGCAATCGCTATGCAGCAGGAGATCTCTCGCTTTTCGTTGAACCAAGCTGTGGTACAAACGGAGGCTCAAGCTCGATGGATTGGCTATTCGGTTTCGATCGCTGTTGCCATTTTTGTCGGCCTGACCTACGTGCTCGTTGTCTATCTGCCGTGGTTATATCTGTTGGATCAGCTCAAGCAGGTTCAGCCAATTCGATAGTTGAAAGTACACACACATCTTTTGACTTTGCTCCCCTCGCCCCTTTTAAGGGAGAGGGGCTGGGGGTGAGGGGTTTTGCATTGTGTTTTGATTGGAATTTTGGCTTTGGTCGCAATGCGGTGTCTTGTCTTATACGTTCTAAACAAGTCATTGCACCGGAGACTTTTTATTCGGGAGGGCGAGGCCACTGCTGTAAACATGTTTCCAACGAGTTTACCTAAGTCATTCATTGCTCGGGAGGGTGAGGCTCCTGCCGAACCTTTGCACCGTTGGCTCGGCAGGAGCCTCGCCCTCCCACGAGTTTGAAGGGAGCTGGTAAGGCAAAGATGTCTAAACGCTATGCCACTGTTACTGACAATTCTACCCTTCACCCCCGCCCCCTCTCGCCGAAACGGGGCGAGGGGGAGAAAATCGCCTTGTTTTCGTTTCATTTCAACGGAATTAGATTTCTTCTTGCGGCAGAGAGCGGCCAAGCCAGCAGCTAAGTACGATTAATACGGTGGAGGTTAGGATAGAATCCCATAAGAGTCGATAATAATTGCTTGCGGAAGAGAGCGTTAACGTGGACGCAATGAGGCCGACCAATAATCCAACCAAGGGGCCTGATAGATTCCACCATCGATTGGAGAAGTGGAGCCCGACAGCAGTGCCAATGATGCAGCAAAAGATGCTCACGCTGATGAAGGTTGCGACGACGACTGGAATTGGAATCGATTTATAGGTCCAAGCCAGCGTAATAAATAGCATGATGGCAGCTGCTTCGGCCTGTAAGAAAAACAAGGACCTCAAAGAAAGCTGCGAAGGTTCGCGTTGCGTCGAGTCAACATTGGGAAGTGGTTCTAGCATGGTTACCTGAGACTAAGATTTGGGGGTAGCTCGCCATCCTTTCGGTGGGCGATTTTCATCAGGACTTTGGAATCGGTCGACTCGCTCATGAATCTCACCGCACCGTCGCCAAAAGCGAAATGGACTCCTGCATTATGCGTAGCGCCAACGCCGCCTACAAATGATGCGGGTGAAACGCCGTTCGGAACCGACAGCTGACTCAAATCGATCCACAACTCGGGTGGAATCTCCGATAAAACAAAATCCGGTCCGTTGGAGGTTGCAGCAACGTCCTCGTTCAAGTCCATAGCGGGGTCCTGGTCCATTTCCATAGCGGGTAATTCGTCGTTTTGATCGTAGGATGTAACAATTCCGGGAGGATTTTCACTTGGCAAAATCCAACCACTCTTCCAGTGGACAAATCCGCTTAAATTTCGGAGACTCGATCTAGTACCACTGCTCCAGCCTAAGTCCGATTGGTCATTCAGCATTTCTGAAATCATCGCTGTGTGCGAAAGTCCATCCTCAACGTCTTTGGCTGGGATAAAGCTATTAAGGAAAAACATACCGTTGTTGTCTGTGGCGATCGGTGCTTCACGATCGTGGTGGATACCTGCATAGTTTGTGTATGCTCCCGGCGTGAAGTTGGAAGGGCACTTCAAAATGGCGATCTCGTGCATTCGGACGGGGATATTCGCAGCGGCGTAAATCGACTGTTTGCGATCCAGAATTTTGTAAGCATTGTTTTGCTCGATGTTGGGCAAGATCGCACAAACCCAACTGTGATGGTACCCGATCGGTGTATTCGCGATCGGCCCTTTGGAATCGATGACACCTGCCGGGAACACTCGGAAGGACTGCTCGTATTGATGAACTGCAATCGCAAGCTGTGATAGGTGGTTTGCGCATTGGGCTCGTCGAGCCCCTTCACGGGCAGCTTGAATCGCCGGCAATAACATTCCGACAAGTATGCCGATGATTGCGATCACCACCAGCAGTTCGACTAAAGTAAAACCACGAAATCGCTGTTTCATTTTTCGAGCTTTCATTTTGCTTTTTCTCCTAAATCAACTATTTTCGATCCCATGACCGACGCACTTTCATTTAGTCCTACGGAGACGTCAATTCGCCATCGTTGGACAGTCTCCGAATCAGAATCCCCGATTTTGGTCAACTTGATCACTCCGACTTGAGTAAGCTGCGCGTTTGCCGCTTGAACGGAATATGGCAAATTGATTCGGATGGTCTCGTGGTTAACCTCCGAATCGGACACATTGCGTTCCATGAGAATTCTCTCGCCTAACGCGATCAGCTCATTGCATTGCATTTGGTCTAGAGATCTATTCCGGGCTGATTTCAATTGGACACAAGTTTGCCCAGCCAGGACCAATAGTGCAATCGACATGCCACACAAAACCAACACCATCATAATGACGATCACACCGGAACGGCGTGGTCTATTTCGTGATCCGAATTGGTCGCCGATCATTTCAGCGACTCCATCGGCTCACTTGCGTTTGGACGGGAGATACCCGCGCGTGCACGCAGAGATAATCCCGGTGCAATGTCGACGTCGATTATCGAACAGGTGTCAGAATCCTTCTTTGCAAATCTTGGCGTGGGCCAATGGATTCGCTCGATGACCAATGTTCGATCGTCAACAGTCCTTTGTCGTGTTGTTCCACTCTCATCGTGTCCGTACTGAAGGGTCTCGCGGTCTGCAACTTTCAAGACAAGGACTGAGCCGTCCGCATCGATATTTGCGTCGCTGGCTTCGTTGATTTCACTGCGAAGTCGCTCCATCCAGGCATCCGTTAATCGCATTTCGAACGCACGATCGACCGTTTGCGAATACCCAACGAACGATCGTCGCAACAATGCGCCTACGATACCAGTCAAGGTCGAAAGCAGAACAAGAACTGCTGCCAATTCAATAAGCGTGTGCCCCATTCGTATCTTCATGGCTTAATAATCCAAAAGGTAATAGGGCCCACTTCCATGGTGTTGTCTTGGCCGTTGTTTGACCAATGAAGCGACAGGCTGACCCGTTTGGACGCGATAGGGGCTTCGACCTCTTCGATGACGGCTTGTAGCGATCGTGAAAGCGGGCCAAACTCTGGGCTCTCTAAAATAGGAATCGATTGAATGCTCTCGAAGGAAACACGCGAGTATTCCCATGATCCAATTTCTTCTCTGGCA
The DNA here is from genome assembly GCA_026692905.1 of Planctomycetota bacterium. Classification (GTDB taxonomy): domain Bacteria; phylum Planctomycetota; class Planctomycetia; order Pirellulales; family Pirellulaceae; genus JBKCUI01. Next base: position 26,794 of record JAPLNL010000038.1, on the reverse strand, counting down.
TTCATGAGCTCACGAAGCCCGTGGGAGGCAAGTGCCGAATCCCGGCTTGCCTGCTCCGTTTGAAGTGCAACCTTCGTTACCAAAATGGCGATAGGCACCAACATCGCAAAAGCCATCAGACACTCTGCGATCGTATGTCCCGAGTTTCTTCTCAAACGCGGATTGCGACTATCTTTCATCGTGCTCCCCATGTGATGACGTAGGCAAACAACTGAAACTGAATGTACGCAAAAAAACCGACCACCACTGCGGTAACTAGAACCATCAGCAAGGCAAAGACATCCATGCACATCGAGTACCATTCAATCCATCGGAAAAAGTTTCGATCTGCGATTTGGCGAAGCGTCCATGCCAATTGGCTTGGTTTTTTGGCTAGTGCAATCAATTCACGCTGCGAGCGAGAAATCAGCCCACTTCGGTGAAATGCATCTTGGACAGCCATTCCCGATTCGATGTTCCCAACCAGCCTCGAAATCCTTTTCCGGAGCCCATTTAGCGGATGGATTTTACTGGATTCACGCAGGACAGATACAAGTCTTTCGTCGGACTGTAAGACTTCACTGATGCCTCGCAACGTCCAGGCTCGATAAATCGGACTCATCCAGAAGTCGACAATCCAGCGTTTCAAGAAGGTGAGTTGATTGACGATCAGAAGCAGAACAACAGGGCCAAACAAAATGAAAACGAACAGAATGGAGGATGGCCCCCTCAATTCTTGTAGTACAAATGTCTGAAGTTCTTTGTTCACGATTGAGTCTATTGGAAAAACGTTTTGCGTAAACTCGTCGGATATCCCGAACTCCTTGAGCACGCCACTAGTAACCTGCCAAATGAAAAAGAACTCGAAAATGACGAAAAACCAAAGGCAAATCGAAAACACAATGCTCGTCCACTTGATCGCATTCAATCGCTGACGAAGCCCAATGCTTAGTTGGGACCATGGCGAACGCTGAGATAAAATGGATTGCGATTCGCTCATATTCCCAAATCCTGTCACCAACGCGACCAGCCAACGTTCGTGATCGTCGGTTACAAGTCGGCTGCGCGAGATGGCCGCCCCAAAGGAGGCTCCTTTTTTTAAGAGGTCTGAAAACTTTTTGACGCGGCGACGAACTTGACCTGTGTTGTCCACCACAAGATCGTCGGCAATGCGTTCGGGCATCAAGTGTCTGTTTGCTCCAAACATAAGTGACGAAGTCGCAGCGTAACGATTCATCGCTTTATGGTTGGCTCGCAAGGCCATGACAGCCATCGTGAGCGGAACCAAGTAGAGCAGATCGGCGAATGTCAACCGGACAGTCATCCCAGCCAAAGCGACCATCAGAAAAATCGCGCTCAGCAGCTTTATGAAGGACTTTATTCCTTGCGTCTCATTTCGGTTGCTAGGAAACATCGAGTTCAAGAAGACAAAGTTGACGACGGCCAAAGGAAAGAGCAACATCCAGTTTTCGCTGAATCCATAGAATTCAAACTCTTTTGTGGTCCAGTCGATCGCTTGCATTTCCAAAGCAACGTCCACGCCGATGCGTACGAACATGCACACGACAAGCAGGAACCCAACGCGACGGCCGACTTGATACAAGGTGGATCGCCGTTGTTCGAATAAATGGTTGGCAAGGGCGGCAAGGCTTTGCAAGCCGAGGCTTGTCTTATCCTCAGCACGCATGAGACTTCTTGCGGCCGGCCTAAGAGTAGAATCGCAAAGGACTGAATCGTGAATCGCTTGATCCATGGGCACCCCCGATCGAATGCGGCGTCCCAGTCCCCGTGCCGGAATCCCCAACAATGTACCCCGATAGCATTCCTCTAACGCAGTCAAAGCTTTCTCGGTGCTAACACCGCTTGCTAAAAACGCAGCGAACGATTGAAGCAAGTCACGAAACATAGAAAAACGCATTAGCTTTCCGAAGACCGGAAGCTTGATACTGATGTTAAGCTTTGTCAGGGGTGCGCCCAACAAGAGTATAATTGCGGCAACTAAAGTGAACCATCCAACCAAGGACACCATCCCTATTGACCGAAGCCACTGAGACAAAAATAGTCGACTGATCAAGTCTTCCTTTCTACCGCTTCGCCAATCTATCCACTCTAGCCCTCGTGTTGACCAAACGCCGACCCAGGACATTCCGCTTGTAATGACGAACGTTGCAATGAGCAACATCGCCGGATAGCTCAGAGGCTTCACTGCTTGCGAGACTGTCGTACTTCTTCGTTTCGCCCTCAAGAGTTCGCAAAGCGTCTCAATAGGATCCGGACAAAGTCTTACGGCCCTCAACATGCCCTGCAATTGCCGCGATGATGTTGCGTTTTGTACCGCATCGTCCCATGCCTTGCCCGAAAGGATTAATTTTGAGAATCGTCGCAATTGGCGATGCCAACTATTAGGTGCAAGCTCTGCAGCCAAATCCAATTTGAGAGACTCGATTTCTCGCGTCGCCGAAATAGCTGGCAGAAGTTGGTTGATGGGCATATTGAGTGGAAGTTGAGCGTTTTAGCGCTAAGCCCAATTTGGATGTTGTCGAAACCCTATTTTGGGGCAAAAAGTTGTCAAGCTTTTTCCTTTGCGCGGAATCGCATGTCATCTCCAGGAAGAGGGTATTGTAACATGATTTGAAGAGATTAGTACTAAGCTCGTCGGTTCGAATCTTTGAGTGAAATGAACAAAGTAGCCGCACGACGCTAGCCGCGGTTCTCGACGAATGTCGAGCGATCTTGGAAACCGGTGCTAACGCCCACCGGCTAATTAACCGGTAAGATACGCGGCAAGTGTTTAGTATCTGCCGCGGGAGACGTTGGCGGCTGCACTGCTAGTCGTCGGCGTATTGGGTCCTGTCGGTGCGACCATGGGCTGGCCTAACTGAGTGGACGCAGGCCCGCGGTACTCAATCAAAAATAATGCATCTGTTCGCTGTCCAGTTGGCGAGGGCAAGATTTTGCTTAATCCGAACAAGGTTGGAGGATTGCCGCTAAGCAAAGTATTGTTCACTTGGCCGACCGGGGCCGCGACGACGCCACAAGAAAGCAGAAGGACTTGGTCCGAGGGCCACTGAAATCTCTCATGAAGACGCCACGAAACAACCTGTGGGACGTCGATTTGAACCGATTGAGGTTGGCTCAGGGGCATTTGCAATTCGATCGGCACGTTGTTGAGCCTCTCGACTTGATCTATCTCGCACTTGAGCATCAAGTCAACAGTTCTACCGTCTAGGCTCATGAGTGGGCTGACTTGCAGCTTGTAGCCTTCCAGAATTTCATCGGAGACCGGCGTGTAGGGTGGCCAAGTTGCCGTCTTGTTTTGCTGATATTCCCGAAGGTAGTTTCGTGAGCGGAGCTGCTCTAGCTTTTGCGACTGACCGTTGACCATCGAGATGTCGACAGCTTGCACTTCACGGACATCGTTGCGAGTTCGGAGATGAGCCATCAAGATGGCCGAATTTTCTTTTGGCATCAGCCAAGCTTGTACGCCTGGTGTTTCCACAGCGACTGAGCGCATCAATCCCGTGGACTTCGTTCGCCAATTTGGATTGCCCACGGTAATTAGGCGGATGCCATAGACTTGCGGCTCTGTTAGGCCATTCACGAATTTCTCGTAAATCTGCGAGACCTTTTTCTGCATGGCTTCGTTATGGTAGACCCGTAGCGTGTTTCGATCCGCGTTCAGGATTCCCATCGGTTCATTGAACCAAACGTCCGAACCGGTCTCTCGGATGATCCAGTCAATGATGACTTGCTGCGGCCGCTCGACATTTTTCATGTTCTGGGTGTAGGGCCGAATATCGTATTCAACCCATTGCTGACCATTTGCGGTTGGCAAATCCATTCGACCGATGGAACGGGGGGCGTTGTTCCGTCCGCTGCTTGCAGCTTGGGCCGCCATACTTTCGATCGACGGAACCGAAGGTGGACCTCCAGAGGCACTCGGCCCCGAAGCACCGGGTACAGCTCCATTCTGAGCCACTGGCACAGGCCCAGTGGGTGCTTGGGCCATCACAATTTGGCCCGCGATGAGCCCGCAAACCACCGAGAGGGAGAATTGGCGAATAGCGTTTGAGTTCATGGCTCAATTCGTTCTAGAAAGCGACCCTGCATCAAAAAACCGACCTTGGTCAATACGAAAATTCACGCTGAACGCCAAGCCCAGTTTGAATGCTGACATTTCGAGGAACGCAGGGAGTAAAGAAAATCACCCTCCGTGAGGAGGGTGGATTGGGGCATGCTCGGGTGTACCGGCTTTAGCCTGCTATCGGAGACCATTCTCGCTTGGCTCAAGACTCTCTCAAGCCTTGACTTTGATTCAAACTACTTCGCGACAGAGAGACGACGATGATCCAAGACCCAACGAGCTAGCGATACATCACCCTCGACACCGATCTTTTCAAGGATTCGCTGTCTGTGACGGGATACAGCTTGAAAACTAGTCCCAAACTCCGCAGCGATGTTTTTCATCGAGTTTCCAGCAACCAACAGTTCAAGGACTTCGTTCTCTTTGTTGGTAAGTTTCTTAAGCTTCTTTTTGGCTTCCTGGCTGGCCAACTCCAACTCATAAGCCTGCTGGCTCGCCGCCAAACATTCTTTGACGCGAGTAATCAAAGCCTCAGTTGGAACGGGTTTCTCAAGATAGTCGAGAATGCCTGACTTAAGGGCTCGCACACAGGAGCCCACTTCACCAAATGCGGTTACAATGATCGTCGGAACTGTCCAACCCAATTCGCGGGTCTTTTGATAGAGCTCCAAACCTGTCATCCCGGGCATATTCAAGTCGGTTACGATGCAGCCAAGGGGCTGTTCGGTTCTTCCCTCTAGAAACTTTTGGGCCGATTCAAACGTCGTGCAACTAATTCCATGCACATTGAATAGACATTCGATGGAATTTCGAGATCCTTCATCATCATCGATAACAAAAACGGTAGGGGCGGTCATTTGCTCGAATCTCCTGTACGCATACCTTAAACATGAAATACTAGGTCAAGTGTTTTCATACCAATGAAAACCGAAAAAGCTGGCTAGACTCTCCCTCAAGTTGAATAGTACTACAGCTCAGATGGAATCCAAGTGGAAAAAGTTGAGCTTTGCGTGATAAATCGCCAAAAAAGCGTGATTTTTTAACCATCCAAACGGGTGGGGTACTAGCTCCTGAAACTCTATTCACTTCTCATTTTAAAGGAAGCGGTACGAAAGGGCCCATAAAAGTAAGTTTATTGCAACTTAATGATGCGTAGTCTTAAACTTGATCGTCGTCTCAAAAAACTCTTGCTGCGATCCTCGGGATACAGACGCAACAGCCAATGTCCAAAGGGGGAGAGCAATGTCCCTATGGTTTTAGTTCTTGCAATCGGATTCGACGGTACTCCATTTGACCGCGATCCCCCTCCAGTCCGATCGGTCCAGTCGCTGGCACGCTCATTTCCGCCTCCAGGATTTCACCGTTGCAGGTGCAAAGTGCTTTTCCCCCTTCGACTTTCACCACCAATTCGTTCCAATCTTGGGGGCGGTAGCTCTTGAGGCTTTTGTATGGCCCGGCCAGCGGATAGTCGCGGCATTGAAGCTGAGGCGTTCGAATAAAGACTCCGCTGTCGGCATTCGGCGTCGCCCGAAACTCTAGCTTCAACACGAAGTTCGACGGAAACTCGTTCGTTGTCCATAGCTGCTGAATTCGGCTACCCTCGGCGGGTGTGGTGACAACCAATCTTCCATGAAGAGCGACATAGCGGCCGTCCTCCGACTTTGCCTTCCCATCCAACGAGCCTGGCATAGGCTTCATGTCCTTTGAACGAAAGCTCCATCCGGTTAAGTCTCTTCCGTTAAACAGGCTGGTGAAGCCAGCTTCGACCTCAAACATGTCGTCTTGCGTTTCCACGAATCCGAGCGTAGCAAGTACAGGTCGAAGCGATGCAGCCCACTTGTCGTATCCAATTTGATTCAGATGGAGCAGGTCTGGAAACTCCTCAAGCTTTGCGTCGCCAGCTTCGTTGGCATAGAGTTTGAAGGTGTCCAAGACTGTGATCTGAGAATCCCCTTTCACGGATTCCAGCAGCAACTTGTTCGTCGCTTGAATCTTAGCTGTCGGACGGGTTTTTGATTCCGAGCTTGGGAAAATCTGACAAAGGATAATTGGCATCTTGCTGTTGTGCGATTTCAGGGCACGAATGATCGATGCAACATTGGCAGCGATCGTTGCAGGCTCGGCCAATTCCTCCAGGTCATTCGTTCCCATCAACATGACGACCCCGGCTGGCTTTAGGGCCAAGACATCTTCCTTCAGGCGAATCAACATCCCTCGTGTCGTATCACCGCTGATGCCTCGATTCGCAACCTTGACACCCGGAAAATAGTTTTCCAGTTTAGGCCATCCCTGCGTGATCGAGTCTCCTAGAAAAACCAATGCCCCTTGGTCCTTTTCGGTCGCAGTGGACCATTCCTTACGCTTGGAGTTCCACAGGATGCGAAACCAATCGGCTTGACGAAGCGGTCCAACGCCAGGTTGACCGTCTGCTGTCGGTAGATCAAGCGGCGATTTCTCTGTCTTTGCGGGTGCCTGTTTCTCTTGCCCCAAGCATTTTGATTGCATGGAAAAAACGCACGCCAAACAGGCCAGAAGAAAATAGATTCGCATGGGAGAGTTCTCTTGTTGGAGGAAAGGTCTATGACAACTTCGTCATTTTAGCGACGATTGCGATCTCTGCGCATGGGCTTCCACGGAGATCGCTTGTGACCCCCGGAGTCCCCGGCGCCCTCGACTCGAAACTTGGGCTGAGGCAGATCAGCAAGCAACGTGTTCAGATCTTCGTCGGTCAAATCGGCCTTTTTTTTGCCCATGCCGCGGAAAATTGGCAAGCCCTGTTCGATCGACAGCACTTCGCGTCGCGATCGGCCATGTTCGTCTTCCGGCCAACGCCCTTTCACTTCTTCCCACTCAAAGACTCGGCCCATAATTCCACATATATAGTCCCAGTAGTCTCGTTGATCCGATTGCAAGAACACTTGTCCCTCCGGCTTCAAGCAACGATGCATGAGGCCAAGGAAGTCTGGTGTCAACATGCGTCGGCTCGATTGCGTCCGATCAGCGAACGGCTGCGGATGATAAATGTGAATTTCTTGGACCGATTCCGGAGTCAAATACGACTCGAGAAATCGCCATCCATCGCAAACGGCAAAACGCAAATTGCTGAGGCCACGCTGATTACCGCGCCGAGTTCCATAACGAATCACTGCAGGCAAAATATCAAAAGCAACGTGATCCCAATCCGGGCGCCTAACGGCCGATGAAATCGCAAAGCGACCGTTGCCGCATCCGATATCGATCGCTACGGGCGCCGTTCTCCCAAAGATCGCTTTGAAATCGAGAGCCGAATTCTCGGGAAGTTTTTTGATTGCTGTTTGGACCCATTTGTCTTTTTCGAGAATAACGCCTGGGATAGGGATTCCCATTTCGTACTCGATATCACCCGCGATCAGCTCGGTGGGTGCAGAATTGTTTTCGTGTCGTTTGCTCATGACTCAGTTGCTTTGTATTGTTGACTTGTTTCGACGTAGTGTTTCCATCCATGCTGGATCATCTCCGCATCGACAGCGTTGGTTTCACGAACCACTTTTCCTGGTACTCCCATGACCAACGAATTGGGCGGAATCACCTTGCCCTCCGGAACGAGTGCGCCGGCAGCAATAATGGACCCGGTCCCGATGACGGCACCGTTGAGGATGACAGCTCTAATTCCGATCAAACAATCATTCTCGACCGTTGCTCCATGGATGACTGCGCCATGCCCCACGGTCACACGATCGCCAATGTTGCATGGAAACCCAGGATCGCCATGCAAACAGCAAAGGTCTTGAATATTGGACTGTGACCCGATTTGCACCCCAACGCAATCGCCTCGTATCACCGCGCCAAACAGGACACATGACTCGGAGCCGATCGTGATTTGCCCCCGCAAGGTTGCGTTTTTTGCAATGAAGCAATCGTCGGCGATGAGTTCGGGTTGGTATCTTGTGCTCATGGATTAGCAATGGAGCGAACTGGGAAGAAGACGGGATAGTAGATTGGGATTCCATCAGGGATCGCACATTCATGGACAGCGGCCCCGTTCAAAATCGTTGGTATTCGCGGTCCGAGGGCCATTGACGTTGGGCTTGCCCAAAGCGGCGACACGCGAAGCGATTGCGACTCTAGAGGTTTGCTGGTGGAAAAAAGTACGAAGTGCAATCGGACAGTACCCATCATCATACTCTCCAGAGGCCACTTCCTCCATTGCGATGTGACCGATTCCGACGAATCAGGCGGAAGGGGCCGGTTTTGGCTTTTCGTGGTCTTGTGCGACTCATCCGGTGACTTTTTTTGGTTATGATGTGGAGCCTCAATGCAATCATGATTCAAGGCAGTGATGTTTCACAGTCAGCCGAACGCGCACTCGGCACGGTTGGAAGTATGTCTTCGGCTGACTATTAAACGAATTTTCATCCAAAGCTTTGCTTCTTTGAGCGACAGTTCGAGAAACCCGCCAGTTCCCTTTTCATCCCTCCGAATTTAGAGTGTCAGCGATGTCCGATAACGAATCCAACAAAATGTGGTGGCATGGGCTAACCCGATATCATTGGTTTGTTTTTATTGCCGCCTCGCTTGCTTGGCTGTTCGATTGCTTAGATCAACAGATATTTATTCTTTCGCGAGAAAACGCCCTTTCCAATTTGCTTCCTAAAGATGCGGATGGCTTGGCAGTCGCCACCACAGTTGTCAAGAAGTATGGCGGATTTGCGACCTCCATCTTCATGATCGGTTGGGCAACTGGCGGACTCATCTTTGGTTCGGTTGGGGATCGAATCGGTCGCGCGAAGACGTTGACGCTGACGGTCCTCATTTACTCCATTTGCACTGGTCTCTCTGCGTTGTCTCGGGGTTGGATCGACTTTGCGATCTTTCGTTTCTTGACGGGACTCGGTGTCGGCGGTGTATTCGGACTGGCGGTGGCGTTGGTCGCAGATAGTTTGCCGGCTCGAAGCCGAGCGGGGGCCTTGGGGATGCTTCAAGCTTTATCCGCCGTTGGAAACATCACCGCTGGATTGGTCGGTATGCTGCTCGGGCAATTGATTGCCTGGAAGTATCTTGATGGTTCGAATTTTTGGAAGGTTATGTTTGTTGTTGGCGCTCTCCCTGCATTCCTATGTGTGTTTCTTCAAATTAAGCTGAAAGAACCCGAGGCTTGGACGAAAGCAAGACAAGAGGGGAAAGTAACTGGAGTCAAGTTTGGCTCGTACAAAAGTCTGTTCAGCGATCCTCGCTGGTTGCGTCATTCCATTTTCGGAATGATGCTGTGTGTGGCTGGAGTGATCGGTATCTGGGGCATCGGCTTCTTCAGCCCTGAACTCGTTCGCGACGTCATCAAGCGAAACCTTGCCGCAGACGGTGTTGACCCAAGCCAGATCGATGGATACGCCAAGTTTTGGGTGTCGATTAACATGATTTGCCAAAATGCCGGCGCATTCTTTGGAATGTTGACCTTCTCTTATTTCGCACAAGGTTTAGGACGCAGAATTTCATTTACTGTTGCCTTCATCGCGGCGATGCTGGCAACGATTGGCTACTTCCAGCTTTTCAATGGCATCGGTCACATTTGGATGAGCTCCGTGATGGGCTTCTTTCACTTGGCACTCTTTGCGGGGTTTGCTATCTACCTGCCCGAGCTGTTTCCCATTAGTTTGCGAAGCACCGGCACGAGTTTCTGTTACAACGCTGGGCGTTTTATCGCAGCGACCGGACCAATCACACTTGGAAAGCTACAAGAATCACTCGCCGCAGAAGGGAATTCGATTGCCTCGAAGGCCTCCGAAGCAATTAAGCAGGCAACACTGCAAGCCGAGAACGCTGCAACGCTAGCCGATAAGACAGCTGCCTTGGCGGACAAAGCAGCCGCTCTCGCTCAACAGGCGATTGGCAATGAAATGAAACTGGATGCGTTTCGAGATGCTTGCACGTACATGAGCGTTGTCTTCTTGCTCGGACTGGTAGCTGTTTGGTTCTTGCCAGAAACGAAAGGCAAGCCGCTCCCGGAATAAGGTGCATACCCCCAAAACCTTCTGTTTCGAAATCTACTATGAAACTCGTTGTCTTGATTTTTGCCTTTGCCAGTCTTTGGAGCTCGAACACCATTGCCTTTGCCGACGGCATCGCCGGGAAACGCCCCAACATCCTCTTCCTTTTCACGGACGACCAAGGTTATGGCGACATCTCCGCTCACGGCAACCCTGTCCTGAGGACTCCCAATCTCGACAAGCTTCGTAGCGAAGGGGTCCGGTTCACCGACTTTCATGTCAGCCCAACTTGCTCGCCAACACGAAGCGCATTGATGACGGGCAGGCATGAGTTCAAGAATGGTGTGACTCACACGATTCTCGAGCGCGAGCGTCTCACTCTCTCGGCGACGACCATCGCACAAGTCCTGCAGACCAGCGGTTACTCTACCGGCATCTTTGGCAAATGGCATTTAGGGGACGAAGCGGAATACCAGCCCAACCGACGCGGATTCGACGAAGTCTTTATTCATGGCGGCGGAGGTATCGGGCAGGTCTTCCCGGGCTCTTGCGGAGATGCTCCTGGCAACAAGTACTTCGACCCGGCTATCTTGCACAACGGCAATTTCGAAAAAACAAAAGGCTACTGTGCTGACCTTTACTTCGAACAAGCCACCAAGTGGATCGACTCGCAACACAAAACCAAAAAGCCGTTCTTCGCGTACATCGCATCCAATACCCCACACGCGCCGTATATCGCTCGTCCAGAAGACAAAGCGCGTTATGAGGGCAAGGGCCTGACGGAAGAGACCGAAAGCTTTTTCGGAATGCTCCATAACATCGACCAAAACGTGGGCAAGATCCTCGCCAAACTGGATGAATGGGGAATAGCCAAAGACACGCTCGTCATCTTTATGAACGACAACGGGGGGACGGCGGGCGTGAAGGTGTTTAATGCGGAAATGCGAGGTGCCAAAGTCACGCCATGGATCGGGGGAACGCGTGCAAACTCCTTTTGGAGATGGCCTGGTTCCATCAAGCCCGCTGACTGCTCCGCGCTGACGGCTCACATCGATTTCTTTCCTACGTTGGCTGAAATCGCAGGAGCAAAGGTCTCCGATTCGGTTAAGCCCCAGGTTGAGGGACGAAGCCTCGTGCCATTGCTCGAGAGTCCATCTGCACCATGGGCTGATCGAACGCTAATCACTCACGTTGGCCGTTGGCCAAAGTTTACGGATCCAAACGAGTGGAAATATAAATCGTGCAGCGTCCGAAATTCGCGTTGGCAACTCGTCTCGGAAAAGGGAGCAGCGACCCCGAGATGGGAATTGTTCGACTTGGCCAATGACCCAAGTGAGAAAAATGACGTTGCTACAGACCATCCAAAAGTAGTTCAAGAGCTCTCTCAAGCCTTCGATCAATTTTGGTCCGAGGCTCTACCGATGATGACCAACGAAATGGTCGAGGGACCATCCATCAATCCGTATCAGGAAATCTTTTACCAACAATTTGGTGGCAGTCCAACTGAAGTTGATCTAGCAAAAATGGCTCCTAAACGCAAAAGCGAAGGAAAACAGAACTAGCGGAAATGCCGTCGCTTCGCGACCCAAAGACAATCCGTTCAAAAGGCCTTTGCGTAGCGAAAGTCGTCAAGACTTTCGGCTGCGTCGCCCCAACGACCGAAACTCTTGACGGTGTTTCGCTACAAAATGGAGCACCGCGTTGTGCTCAACTGGCTTCGATCGGTTCCGCCTTCAACGCGTCCACCATCATGGTCATCGATTCAAAGTAAGTGCAATGATACAGCGATCTCCTCAATGCAGGTGACAATCCCCCGCCGCCGATAATAACCCGTACAGAACTGGCGAGCGATTGTCGAAGGATTCGATGGTTTTCAACGATGCTTTCAGGGTTCTCAACGTGAGTATGGCAAATCCACACGATCGAGGGTTGCAAGTCCGAAGCAGCCTTGGCGATGGATGTCGCTGGCAGATTGCAACCGAGATCGACGGAGCTCATCCCGATAGACCGCAGTACCAAGCATGCAACTTTAGAGGCAATTGAATCCAAGTTCGATTCAAACGTTCCGCCAATCGCTAAGCTCGCCGTCGACTCGACCTTGGGTAATCGACACAGCAAAAGATCGAGGACCGTGCAAACGGTGTTGCTGCAGATATGTTCTTGATAAACATCCATTTCTTGTGTTCGCCAGAGTTCACCGATGTTCCATAGAGCTGGTATGAGTGTGTTTTCTAGTACCTGTGACAACTGGTCTTCCGTTTCCAATCGTTCCCAAATTGTCTCTATGACCGTGTCGATATTGCGGTCCAGCAAATGCTTGACGATCTGTCGTATGCCATCGGGATCGGAGGCATCCACCGAGACGCATTTTTTTCGCGAGCTATTCCAAAAGAATCGATACGCTTGATCCAAATCTGCCCGATCGATTCGCCTATGTCCCCCGGTTGTTCTATGTAACGGGATAGCATACCTTTCGCAGAGCCTTTTGAAGGTTGACGCGCTTACGCCCAGATAACTTGACGCATCTTTAACCGAGATCATTTGGTTCATTGACTAGCTCCACCTGAAAGCTTTCCCGCTATCGTTTGCCTGTTTCATTCGCAATTGTGGGCGGGGCAATTGTCGCGATCGATGGTTGACACTCGACGCACTAACCACGCCTTCATTTTCGGTCGGATTGACGAGTAGCAAACAGCGGGTTTAGTTTGGCTAAGCCGCAAATAGACTAAGGAAAACCTGTAGTTGCCATGTAGCATCGTCAAAGGCGATACGAAGCCGGGGGATTTCCTTCTGATCAGTTTGAACGATTTCGCATTTGGCTGATTAAATCAAAGTGACCATTTTCCACGCAAGACCGCACCCGTGTCCATTCAAACCCACCGAGCAATTCTTTTGCTCCCAATTTCATTTGTGCAGTCAGGTTATGCGATGCATATAGATTGGGCAATCTTGGCGGTTTGGATTGCTTAATGGAATCGTGCGTATCGGACCAAGCTCCGAATAACCAAACGTGGGGCGAGTTGAATGACAATCGAAGACGACGAGCTGATTAAAGACTTTATCGTTGAGTCGCAAGAACACCTTTCCGATGTGGAAAGCCAACTTTTGACTCTCGAATCTCAGCAGGATGGGATCGATATTGCATTGGTCAACAAGGTTTTTCGCGCCGTGCATTCCATCAAAGGTGCTGCCGGTTTCTTGGGATTTGAAGTTCTAGAGAGCCTTGCTCATCGCGGCGAAGAGGTGCTCAATCGGCTTCGCAACAACGAAATGCGACCAACCAATCTAGTAGTCAACACTCTCTTAAAAGCAACCGATCGACTTAAGGGACTACTAGATTCACTCGAAACATCGAACGAACAAGATGTGACCGAACATATTGTTGCACTTGAGCGGCTGCTCAATCCCGACTCTGGTCCCGACTCTGGTCCCGACTCTGGTATTGTTGAAATCCCAGACGACGAGTCAATCGAGGAAGCAACTTTGGAGACCGTGCCAGAAAGAGTCTGTGACTCTGCGGCGCAACGCAAGCCTACCGAATCGATCAGTTCGGTAATTCACGATGCGGCGATTGTATCGGCAGTTGATAGCACCATTCGAGTTGATGTGTCTCTTCTCGACACACTTATGACTCGAGTCGGTGAGCTTGTGCTCGCTCGAAATCAAATCATGCAATTCACAGGCGAACTCGGAAACACCGATCTCCTTAGAACGACGCAACGCTTAAACCTCATTACGACCGAGTTGCAAGAGGGGGTTATGAAAACCCGAATGCAACCGATCGGAAATGTCTGGAGCAAGTTTCCTCGACTGGTTCGTGACTTGGCCGCCATTTGCGGCAAGGAGGTGCGTATTGAAATGGAGGGGAAAGCCACGGAACTGGACAAAACCATCATCGAAGCCATCAAAGATCCTTTGACCCACCTCGTTCGAAACACTGTCGACCACGGCATCGAAAAGCCCGAGGTTCGCCGCTCCACCGGCAAACCGGTAGAGGGTTGTCTCACGCTCCGCGCCTTCCACGAGGGGGGGCAAGTGATTATCGATATATCGGACGACGGGGCTGGCCTCAATCTCGAACGCATCAAAACCAAGGCGATTGAAAAAGGTCTCATAAGCCAAGAGCAAGTCGCTCGAATGCAGGAGCAGGAGATTGCGCAACTCATTTTCTTGCCCGGTTTTTCTACGGCGGAAAAGGTTTCCAATGTGTCTGGCCGTGGTGTCGGAATGGATGTGGTGAAAACGAACATCGAAAAGATCGGCGGCTCGGTGGATTTGCAAACGCGGCCGGGGCACGGCACGACCGTTAAGATCAAGATCCCTTTGACTTTAGCGATTATTCCTGCATTGATCGTGTCCTGTGCGGGCAATCGATTTGCGATCCCACAAGTCAACCTCTTGGAATTGGTTAGACTCGAAGGCGAACAAACCACAAAGAGCATCGAATGGATCCAGGGAGCACCGGTCTACCGTTTGCGAGGCCGATTGCTGCCACTGGTTTATCTTCGCAATGTTCTAAAGACCAATGTCGCGAGCGAGACTCCTCAGGACGTGATCAACATTGTCATCCTTCGCGCGGATGACCGCCAGTTCGGTCTGGTCGTGGATCGCATTAACGACACCGAAGAGATTGTGGTCAAACCACTTAGCAAACAGCTCAAGGGAGTCGCGGTGTATTCCGGCACGACTATTATGGGGGATGGCAAAGTCGCATTGATTTTGGACGTTCTCGGTCTTGCTTATGCTTCACAAGTCATTTCCAAAATGCGCGATGGCGCCTTGGTGGATCCGAACGGTCGAGCCAAGGACGCCGACGGAGAACCTCAGACGCTCATCATTCTCGGTACGGGTACCAGCCGTCGCCTCGCACTTCCGATCTCGCAGGTAGCTCGATTGGAGAAGATTTCAAAAGAAGCTATTGAATATGCCGACCACCAAGAGGTCGTCCAGTATCGCGGAAAGATTCTACCGCTGATTCGGCTCGCAAGCTTCCTGGGGCTGGAATCGAATGACACCTCGGAAGATGACTTGTTGAACGTTGTCGTCTACAACGAAAACGAACGCAGCTTTGGACTCGTTATCGACAAGATCATCGATATCGTCGAGACCAGTTTGCAACTCAATCACCCGTCAGCTCGCGAAGGACTTTTAGGTTCTGTCGTGATTCACGACCGCGTGACCGACCTCGTGGATTTACCGGCAGTCATTCGAATGATCGATTGCCCTTCACTAAGCCAACTTACATCTCTCGTTTAGGGAACGAAATCATGTCCACGACAAGTCAATCGCCAGCAAGTCAGTTGTGCACCTTTTACCTCGAGAACCAGATGTTCGGGATCGACGTCCAATCGGTTCAAGAGGTAATACGGTACCAGCAGATGACGGATATCCCCTTGGCTCCGGATTCGGTTTGTGGGCTCATTAACCTACGAGGCCAAATCGTCACAGCCATCGAATTGCGAAGGCGATTGGGGCTACCCGATCGTCCTGAAGGCCAATTGCCAATGAATGTCGTTGTCCGAAGCGATGATGGCGCCGTTAGTTTGCTCGTCGACCAAATTGGCGACGTGCAAGAGAGCGACGAAGAGAACTTTGAGCCGCCACCAGAAACACTTCGTGGACCAACACGCCAGCTCATACGAGGTGCCTACAAGATGAAAGATCGCTTACTTCTTGTCCTTGATACTGAGAGAGTGATCGACGTTACTTCCAACGTCGATTAGCCAGCCGAACCCGTCCCGAAAACTGTCCAATAGTTATTAAACCAGACTCAATTCAATCAAAAACCAGAGGAAATTATGTCCACCGTCACACGAACCACAAAGCCTTCCGCCAAAAAAACCACGGCAAGCAAGCCTGCTAGCAAAAAGACGAGCACCTTAGGGCTTGCTCATTACAAAGAGCAGGTGGATACGCTCAATACAGAAATGTCATTGCTTGCAGCCGAGAAAGCTTTGCTGCTCGCCGAAAAGGATGCGCTCGCCTCGCAGATCAATGAGCTCAATGTTCGTGTCGACATCATGAACATGACCAGTATTGTCTCGGAGTCAGACCTCAAAGGGGATATCCTGACGATCAATGAAAAGTTCATAGAGATATCCAAGTACCGTCGAGAGGAGTTGATCGGTTTCCCCCATAATACGACTAGGCACCCGGATATGCCGAAAGAGGTCTTCAAAGAAATGTGGTCAACGATTGGTCGCGGCAAGCCGTTTCGCGGCATCATCAAGAACCGAGCCAAGGATGGCACACCGTACTACGTCGATGCCGTAATCGCACCTGTGATGGGCCCCAACGGAAAACCTCAGAAATACATCGGCGTGCGATACGATATTACCGCCTCTGAAATCGAACGCCAAAACGCCAACGGCATACTCGCTGCCATCGACGTGAGCTTCGCTTACATCGAATTTGACACCAAGGGGACTGTCCTCAAGGCGAACGCCAACTTTTTAAAGACACTTGGCTATCGCC
Organism: Planctomycetota bacterium; assembly: GCA_026692905.1. GTDB lineage: Bacteria > Planctomycetota > Planctomycetia > Pirellulales > Pirellulaceae > JBKCUI01. The sequence continues at coordinate 10,294 of JAPLNL010000038.1, read as the reverse complement.
TCGACGAGATCGTTGGGAGGCATCACCGAACCTTTGTGGAGAATAGTTTCGCTAATTCCAATTCCTACAGCCAGTTTTGGGATGAACTCAACGCGGGCAATTGCCAGTCGGGCGTGTTCAAAAGAATCAACAAAGAGGGCAAGGAGGTTTGGATCCAGGCCGTTTATGCACCTGTCAAGGACGAGATGGGACGAGTCTTCAAGGTCGTAAAAATCGCGACCGACGTGACTGCCGAGAAAGTTCGCGGGGCAGATTTCGAAGGCCAGTTGGCAGCGATCAGTAAGTCGCAAGCAACGATCGAGTTCGGCATGGACGGTACCATCCAAACCGCCAATGAGAACTTCTTGTCGACGATGGGATATTCTCTCGATGAAGTCAAGGGGCGTCACCATGGCATGTTTGTCGAAGAATCTTTCCGCCACTCGGCCGAATACAAAGAGTTCTGGGCCAAACTCAATCGGGGCGAGTACCAAACAGCCGAATACAAAAGAGTTGGCAGAGGGGGAAAGATCGTATGGATTCAAGCATCCTACAATCCAATCCTGGATCTCAATGGCAAGCCGTTCAAAGTGGTCAAGTACGCGACGGATGTGACAGCCCAGGCCAACACTCGCGAAGCCTTGAAGAACCTACTCGCAACGGTATCCGACAACGCAACCGCTTTGGCCGGAGCATCGGAAGAGCTGTCCTCGGTTAGCACCACGATGAGCGCTACAGCTGAGGAAACTTCGGTCCAGGCAAATGTGGTTTCGGCAGCATCGGAAGAGGTCAGTAAGAACGTTCAAACCGTAGCTTGCGGCGTAGACGAATTGAACGCTGCCATCAAGGAGATTGCCAAGAGCGCGTCGGAATCTGCCAAGGTTTCGCAGCAGGCGGTCAACGTCGCGAACAAGACCAATGGAACCATCGCTAAGCTGGGCGAAAGCAGCTGCGAGATCGGCAAAGTTGTTAAGGTAATCACTTCGATTGCTGAGCAAACCAACCTTTTGGCTCTCAATGCTACGATCGAAGCGGCTCGAGCTGGCGAAGCAGGAAAAGGCTTTGCCGTGGTTGCGAACGAAGTCAAAGAGTTGGCAAAAGAGACCGCGAAGGCTACTGAGGACATCAGTCAAAAGATTGAAACGATCCAGACCGACACCCGAGGGGCGGTCGAAGCGATTCGCCAGATCAGCGATGTCATCAATCAGATCAATGAGATCTCAACTTCGATCGCCTGTGCCGTTGAGGAACAGACCGCTACTGCAAACGAAATGGGTAGGAATGTTTCCGAGGCTTCTAAGGGCTCCAATGAAATCTCGGAAAACATCACTGCTGTTGCGACCGCTGCACAGAGCACGACTGAGGGGGCGAACAATACGCAGCAAGCGGCGATCGAAATCGCCAGAATGGCTGCAGAACTCCAGCAGCTCGTCTTGGAATTTAAGTTCTAAGCCGGATTTTTCAAACTCAGCCGCGGGCGGTAGCCGCGATACGACTGGAACTCGTCCCCTGGCTCCGCCAGGGTGCGCGATGCAACGCAGGCTCCTGCCTCCTTAGTTCGCGAATCCATGACTAACGCGAGGCAGAGCCTCGAAAGCAGGGAGTTCCAAGGCGAAGCCCTGGAACGAGGCAAACGAGGCAAACGGGAAAATGCTCCCACCCTTCGTGACGCCTGGTGTTGATTTTGTTTACTGGAAACTGCAAAAGGATAATGACTTATGCGCGCTTTAGTAATTGATGACGACCCAGAGATACTTTTGATCATCTCGTCGATCCTGACCAGATTTGGTTACGAAGTGATTACGGCCAGTGATGGCCAAGAAGGGCTGGATCGCCTAACCGAATTCGGCCCTCCAGACGTCATTCTAGTTGACTGGATCATGCCAGTCATGAATGGTCTAGAGTTCGTCAAGTTCGTCCGGAAAAAACCGATGTTCGACGGGTTGCCGATCATTATGGTTACGACCGAATTGGAAATGTCGCAGTTGGCGTTGACGTTCGATGCGGGCGTCTCGGAATACATCATGAAGCCGTTTGAGCCCATCATGATCCAAGAGAAACTTAAAATGGTTGGTGTTGTTGCATTGTAGCTACCAAGTTTTTCGCTCCTTCCCCATCTAACTCTCCACCAGGGGAGGGATCATCCGAATCAAACCTTCAGGGAATAAAATCCTTCCATGAGTACCCTTGCCTCTTCTTTAGATCCTCAAGCGTTTACGTTCATCAGCAACTTGGTGCGCCGCAAGTCGGCCATCGTTTTGGAGAGTGAGAAAGCCTATCTGATAGAGTCACGGCTAACGCCAGTGGTTCGCGAATTGGGGCTGCTCAACATTTCTGAGCTGGTAACGGAATTACAGAAACCTGGGTCGCAAAATCTAAACCAGCGAGTGGTGGAGGCCATGACAACGAATGAAACCAGTTTCTTTCGTGACATCCATCCTTTCACTGCCCTCAAGGACAAAATCTTGCCCGGTCTGATTCAGAGACGGGCCAAGGAGAAATCGATTACGATTTGGTCCAACGCGTGTTCAAGCGGTCAAGAGCCGTATACCATTGCGATGGTTCTAGCGGAACACTTTCCGATGCTCAAGAACTGGAAGATCCGCCTCATTAGCAGCGATCTTTCCAATCGCATATTGGACAAAGCTCGGTTAGGTGTGTTCAATCAAACGGAAATCAATCGCGGGTTGCCGATGAATTATCTTTTGAAGTACTTTACCAAGGAGGGAGGCCAATGGACCATTCGAGAAGATATTCGCAAGATGATTGAGTTTCGTGAGCTAAACTTGGTCGAACCTTTTCCGAATTTGCTTACGAAGATGGATATCGTTTTTCTTCGAAACGTACTTATCTATTTTTCACCCGAGACAAAAACCGAAATTCTCAAAAAGGTTCATGCCGTAATGCATAAGGATAGTTACCTTTTCCTCGGCGGCTCTGAGACGACCATGAATCTCAATGTTCGCTTTGAACGGGAGCAAATTGGCACCGCAGTTTGTTACCGTCCCGTTGCATGATATTCAAAACCCTATCGCTTACGAACACACATCAGCTTGAAACGCTCCTGATTCCGGACCTGTAACACGCACCCTCACTCCCAAAACAAGGAGAAAATCCTATGCGAGCTCTAGTCATTGACGATTCTCGATCCATTCGCCGAGTCATATGCAACATGATGCGAGAGATGGACTACGAAACCTTTGAGGCCGGCGATGGTCTCCAAGGCCTTGCTCAACTTGATACACATGGCGTAATGGACATTGCACTGGTTGACTGGAACATGCCAGAGATGAATGGCCTCGAGTTCATTCGGGCTGTGCGCAAGCATCCGGAGTACCGCGATATGCCCATGATGATGGTTACCACCGAAACGGAAATGGAGAACATTGGGCAAGCCTTTATGGCTGGGGTGAACGAATACGTCATGAAGCCATTCGACAAGAGCATGATCATCGAAAAATTGCAACTGCTTGGAATCGGAGTTTAATACGCGCAATGCGTAAAATTCGGGTTCTCATTGTCGACGACTCTACGGTCATACGCCGATTGTTGACCAATGCGTTGACCTCGGATCCAGCCATTGAGATCGCGGGTGTAGCCGCAAACGGTAAGATTGCGCTTGCGAAAATTCCGCAGGTTGCACCGGACATCATTACGTTGGATATGGAAATGCCCGAGATGGACGGGTTGACTACGCTAGTGGAGATTCGCAAGCTTTACCCGAAGCTACCCGTCATCATGTTCAGCACTTTGACCCAAAGCGGCGCCGAAGCCACGATGGAAGCTCTGAGCAAAGGAGCCAACGATTTTGCGACGAAACCATCCAACGTCGGGAGCGTAACAGCTGCGATCGAAACGGTTGTCAATGAACTGGTGCCAAAGATCAAGCAGTTTTGCAATTGGAATAGCAAGTCCAGTCCAATTGCTCGTTCCGAAGTGTGGGGGCAAAGCAATCGACCCGCAACGCAAGCCAAGCCACTTGTCTCTGTCAAACCCAGTCGTATCGAAATCGTTGTGATTGGAGTGTCGACTGGCGGCCCGAATGCGTTAACAGCAATGCTGCCGAAGCTCCCCGAGAACTTTCCCGTTCCGATTTTGATTGTGCAACATATGCCACCGGTCTTCACGAAGCATCTCGCAGACCGCTTGAACCAGCTTTGCAAATTACATGTTCATGAAGCCGTCGACGGAGAGCTATTGGTAGCAGGCGGGGTGTGGCTTGCTCCGGGCAATTTTCACATGACACTACGCCGTCAGGGGCCGCAGCTCAAAGTCGTCCTCAACCAAGAGCAGCCAGAGAACTCTTGTCGACCTGCGGTGGATGTCCTCTTTCGCTCAGCTTCAGGACTATTTGGAGCCAACGTTCTTGCGGTGGTGTTGACGGGAATGGGGCAAGATGGCCAGCGGGGCTGCGATGCCATTCGCCAGGCAGGTGGACGCGTCATCGTTCAGGACGAAGAGACTTCCGTGGTATGGGGAATGCCAGGAACTGTTGCCAATGCTGGCCTAGCGCATAAAATTTTGCCGCTTCCGAAAATGGCCGATGAAATTTTGCTGCAAACACAATCAAGCAGGGCTGGGAGCACACCAATTTCAGTTCGCGTTTAGGCAGCCCCTGTCCGTTTCTCCAAATAGGTAAAGACGATCTAGCAAGTTAGTGTAGAATCGTGCTCAAACAACGATTTTTTTCACCGACACGATCAATCTGCTTCCCTATGCAAAATCCGACTCCGACACTGATGAGGCTCATGGTCGCGGAATGGTTTGGGACGTTGCTTCTCGTTTTCATTGGTTGTGGAGCCGTTCACGCTTCGGTCTTGCTCAACGCCCAGAGCGGGGTTTGGCAGGTAGCTGTCGTGTGGGGCGTGGCTATCATGCTCGCCATATTTGCCGTCGACTCCATTAGCGGAGCCCATATCAATCCAGCGATGACAGTTGCGTTTGCTGTTTGGGGGCGGCATCCTTGGCGGCTCGTCTTGCCTTACATTGCAGCACAAACCGTTGGCGCGTTTACCGGTGCCCTCATTTTGTACTGCCTTTTTTCGGGATTTTTGTCGGCCAAGGAGGCTGAAAAACAAGTAGTCCGGGGCGAGCCAGGGAGTATTGTGACCGCCATGTGTTATGGCGAGTATTTTCCGAATCCAGGTGGCCTCGCTTCGGGAGATTCTCCTTATGATCCAATGCAGCACGAGAAAATTCGCATGCGATTTTCTCATTCGCAAGCATGGTTTGCCGAATTCGTGGGCACGGCTATTCTGGCAATTGTTGTCTTTTCGCTCACCGATGGTCGCAACAGCGGTCGCCCTCAAAGCAATCTTGCACCGGTTTTTATCGGCTTGACGGTATCTGCGTTGATCTCGGTCTTGGCACCATTAACGCAGGCTGGATTCAATCCCGCACGCGATTTTGGGCCAAGGTTATTCGCTTATTTGGCGGGCTGGGGGCAAGTTGCAATTCCTGGCTTGTCGGACCCAAGCTGGATTACCGTGTATATTGTCGCTCCGATCTTCGGTGCAATTGCAGGTGGTGGATTTCACCAGTGGGTGCTTCGACCGACTGGCCCGATCAACGCGTAGGCAGATTTCGCCGAGAAACAAGCTTCATGGCAATTCATTGGTCTGACGAAAACGCATCCCAGGAAGCCCTCAACGCATGGACTCATGGTTTCGGTGTGATGCTGAGCTTGCCCGCAAGTTTCTTCTTAATTCGCCTTGCGCTCGAATATCGCCAAGACCAAGTGTTGCCTTGCCTCGTCTATGGAGCGAGCTTGACCGCCTTGTATCTATTCTCCACGTTGTCCCACGTCGTACGGGAGCCTAACCAACGTCACGTTATTCGGTCGCTTGATCAAGGTTTTGTGTATGGCTTGATCGCTGGTACCTTTACACCCTTTATTTGGTCGTACCTGGCGGGTTGGCCTCGCATCCTTTTGATGTCGTTTGTTTGGATTGCGGCGGCAACGGGGTTTTACTCCAAGGTATTCTCCAAGCACCGAATCAACAACATGGCCTCGCTATCCTACCTCTTGTTGGGCTGGGTCCCAGCGATGGTATTGTTTGGCTATGTCTCGCTGGAATGCTTTGGCATGATGGTACTTGGTGGGATGCTGTACACAGTGGGAGTCGTCTTTTTGCAGAACGATCATCGCAGCTTTTACTACCATGCGATTTGGCATTTAATGGTCATTGCCGCAAGCATTTGTCATTACATCGGAATCATCATGTATGCTGTCCTTCGATGGGACAGGATTTAGACAATTGGTAGCGAAACTCGTCAAGAGTTTCGATCGTTTAGGGGACGCCGCCGAAAGTCTTGATGACTTTCGCTACACATTCCATATTCCTGAACCATGGCTGCGAGTCCTAACGGCCACGACTCGCGATTTGCTCTTGCTCCATAGCATATGGATTGATGATTTCGACGGTTCGGCCAACTCGAGGCGGTACGATTGCAACTGGCTCGCTCGTCGAACCTGCTGCATGCTGGACGTGCGGATTCATGACCGTAGTCGATCGCAACGGAGTTTCCTTCGGTACTGGATGATAATCCGGAGTCGCTTGCAATTGCGGAAAGGCAGCATATGGGCTGTCGCCGTAAGGTCGTTCGTAACGCTTGCCGTAATAGACGGGTGGATAAATCGCAAAATAAGGTGGTGTAGGGAGCCGATTTCGGAAGCTATGTTGGTAGCCTTGTGCATACCCAAACTGGAATCCATACGGCCCCTGGGCTCGCACCGATGGGGCAAAAACACCCAAAGCAAGAACGGCAGCAATCGACAAAATCAACTTTTTAACCATGTTTTTCCTCGTTATGACAGGTCCCCCAACCCAATCCACGCTAATTGGATTCGAGAAGTCTTCAAGCGTTTTCCTTGCGTATTCCAGGTTTGCTTGCCGATACGGATCGGTTGGTTCCGATGTTGGGGCCGTTTCTATGGCAAAAGGGCTAAAGTTTCGGCTAGAATGACGGAGTCTCCACTGGACCTGCTCGCAACGTCTTTGCTTGAGAATCCGACCCAATCCACCTCGCCAACCACTCCAAAAATATGAATCTACCGAATTTCAATCGCCGGGATTTCCTGAATACTTCCGTTTCAGCTGGCCTCGCAGCGGGGTTGGCACAAGGGGGCTTTTTTTCGGCCCCAACCCACGCCAGCGAAAACAAAAAACTAGGCGTTGCTTTGGTAGGGCTTGGCAGCCTAAGCACAAACCAAATCGCACCGGCCTTTCAAAAATCGGCCAACTGCAAACTGACAGCCATCGTGACCGGCACTCCAGACAAAGGAAACATGTGGTCTGAAAAATACGGTATCGGTCGAGACCATATCTACAACTACAACAGCTTCGAGAAACTGGCGTCCGACGAAACGGTAGATTTGGTCTACATCGTTTTGCCGAACAGCATGCACGCCGAATACACGATTCGAGCGGCCGAAGCAGGCAAGCACGTTCTATGCGAAAAACCGATGGCCAATTCTGTCGCAGACTGCCGCGATATGATCCATGCTTGCAAGTCTGCCAACCGTAAGCTCGCCATCGGCTACCGATGCCAATATGAACCTCACCACTTAAAGTGCGTTGAGCTGGCTCGTAACAAAGAGCTCGGTGCCATCAAGATGATCGATGCAGGATTCGCATTCAAGATTGGCGATCCCAAACAGTGGAGGCTCAACAAGAAACTCGCTGGCGGCGGAGCCCTCATGGACGTTGGGATCTATGCTCTCCAAGCTTGCCGTTACTTGACGGGCGAAGAGCCGACTATCATCACTGCACAAGAAACCAAGACCGATGCCGCGAAGTTTGCACAAGTTGACGAATCGATTACTTGGCTCATGCAATTCCCTTCGGGTGTGCTGGCCTACTGCAGCACCAGCTACAACTTTAACGGATTGAATCGCCTCAACGCCTATACCGAGAACGGATTCGTTCGCATGGATCCAGCCTTTAGCTACGTTGGCAATTCTTTGGAAACATCCAAGGGCAAAGTCGCGCTCGATGTGCCGGACCAATTCGCTACTGAAATGGATGCCTTTGCAAAATGCATTTTAGAAGATAAGCCATCCAAAGTTTCAGGCGAAGAAGGGCTCAAAGATATGCTGGCCATCGAAGCCATTTACCAATCGATCGAGACCCGTGCTTCGGTAAAGGTCGTCGCGTAACCTTGGCTATTTCCTTCCCCAAGACCGCGAGCCAATGACGATGCCGATTCGCGACTCCAACGATGCTGTTGACGGATCGAAACAAAAACCAATGGATCCGCTCAGGATGAGCCCTGACCCCGCGATTCGAACCGAATGCGATCCTGAGGTAAGGCTCTATCCAACCATTGGCTATTCCATCGCCGAAGGCTCGCTTTGGCGTGTGCAAATCCAAGGTCGAATCTCCCGAAATGGACCGACCACGTTTGGCAAACGGCTAATGCTGCGTGGTCTCATTCGTGCGCTCAACGTATCGACCGAGGTTGCCGAAGGGGACTTGTTTCGCAATCGGGTGCGCGGGTTTATCGATGCTCCCGTTTCAGGAACTCGCATCCAAGTCGAGCTGGCGGGCCAACACTATGTTTTGCGACGCAAGTCGAAAACGAGCGGACTATTCAATTGCCGTCTGGACATTCCCGCCAAGCAACTGCAACATTTTCGCACTTACGGACCAACCTGTGAGGCGAACACCGCCGCAAACCAAGACTGCCTCCAAAAATGGGATATCGGTTTCGGGCAGATCAGCAGCCCGGTCTTCTTGGCCGAACGAAGAGGCATCAGCGTGGTTACCGATATCGACGATACGATCAAGCTGACCGAAGTCAACAGTCGCCGACGCATGCTTCATAGGACCTTCGCCGAGCCTTTTGAGGCGATCGACGGTATGGCACCCGCGTACCAACGTTGGGCTGACCAAGGTGCATTGTTTCATTATGTCAGCAGTAGCCCTTGGCAAATTTTTGATTCGATCAATCAGTTCTTGGTCGATGAAAAATTCCCTGCTGGCAGTATGCATTTGAAATGGTTTCGATTGCGTGACGAGATATTCAAGCGATGGCAAATCTCAAGACGCAAAAGCAAAGGAGGAGTCATTCGCAATTTGATCAAACGCTTGCCCGGCCGAACGTTTCTCTTGGTGGGCGATAGCGGAGAACGAGACCCTGAGATTTATGCTAAGCTTGCCTCCAAGTTTCCATCGCAAGTTTCACGCATATGCATTCGACAAATCGATGCGAACCCATTGGACGGTGAACGGCTGAACAAGATCTATCGTCGCTATGGAATGACAGTACCTATCCAAGTTTTCGCGAATGCAGCCCAGCTCGGCGATTTGGTCCTGCCTTAATCGCTCGGCTAACTGCGTTAGCCATATCTTTTTGACTTTGCTCCTCTCGCCCCTTTTAGGCACCGCTAGGTTTGCAGGGGGGGCAAGTCTCGCTGCGGCTGCTCCGACCACTCCATTTCGATTCCGTTCAAACGTTCTAAATCCGCTGTTGTCGGACCAAACACATTGAAACCGACTAATTTTGCCGCCAGGATTGAATTGCAGAGCCACAAATTTGCCAACCCAGCCCGCCGCTCGCAGGTGCTACCGGAATGAAGCTGCCGGAAAATGTACTTTCGAAAACCATCCACTGAATCGCCACGTTCCAGGAGAATGGAAATGATCAAGCAAGAAATGTAACTTGCGGCCGTGACGCCTTCATCCAATCGAGTTCGCAGCATGCTCGTCGACATTCGCCTGTAGTGTCGTTCTGTCAAACGGTTCATGGCCGAACTCGCCCAGCATCCTAAGATTTGACTAGACGCTGCACCGACGAGCGCACCGATCGCTCCGCCAGGGAGACCAAACAACTGGAAGCCGATAACAGCACAGATCATTCCACCGAAAGCGATTACATATAGGTATAGCAAAGTAAAGATATTCGGTTGCATGACAAGTAGCTTAGAACCTTTGACTTGAAAGCATCGACGGACGGGGAAATGTCCCGTCTACGAATTCTTTCGTACTGCCGATCGATGTTGCGTTATTTCGTTGGCATCAGGGTGTACTGAATAGTGTTTTGAAATGAGTTCTGTAAGTTACTTTGCAAGGCTCATAGGCAACCGAACGTCATCCTAAGCACATCCGCATTTGTTTTTCGTATCAATTAGCCGATGGGCGCTAGTCCCGGTTCTCGACGAATGTCGAGCAATTGAAAACCGGGGCTAGCGCCCAATGGCACTCACTTTGCTGCTTTTGGATCTGAATCATTGGTCTTTTCTGGTTTTTTTCGTTTTTGAAAGTGCGTGGATTTTGCTCGTCGCGTGTATGCTTCGCGCGGATAGCTTCGTCCT
>JAPLNL010000037.1 GCA_026692905.1 Planctomycetota bacterium | reverse complement strand
TCTTCCAAGCGACTCGGCGGTAGACATAGCGTCGGTTCCTCGAGCGGCACTTCTCGCCGAACAGCTTTTCGTATTTGGCAGCGAGCTGGCCAATGGTTAACTCGGACAACTCTGCCAATTTTACTTTCGTATCAGGACTCATCGTCGGCCTCCTTGTCGCTGAACATCGTTGCGTCGCTTGGTGGCGTGGTCGGCTCTTTCGATGCGACGGCCAGCTGCTCGACCATCTTGTTCGCGTTTCGCCAAATCGCTTCGACGATCAAGGTCGCGATCTTTGTTTGTTGCTCCTCGCACATGGTTGTTTGGATTTATCTCGGAGTCTGAACTGGTCTCTTCGAGGCCCGTCGCCTCGTCGTTTTGACCAGTCACAGAGAGCGAGGAAACCGGACTAAACTCAAGCCGTTTGGGTAGAGAGTCCGAGACGATTTCCGAGATTTCTGACGATTGTTCTTTCTCGCGTTTCCACCGCAGCACCGCTCGTCCCAACAGTGTTGCCACCCGCGTTACTTGCTCCGCCGGCGAGACCATCTCAGACATATAACCTCCTGATGCATGCTTAAGCACATTCAACCTACCGAACCGAACCAAACCGCTTCTCAGGAATAACTATGCAATTTGTCCCGACGACGTCCCACAGAATGATTTTTTGCAGGCCAAAGCGGCATTTTTTGGGTGGTCTCTGGAGAGTCTCTCGGCCTGGGAAAATCACATAAGCCGAAGGTCAGAGAGACAAGAGAGTCGTGAGATTCGGGGGTACGCGCTCTCGCCGCGGTGGGTGGAGTCGTCGGATAGAGAGTCTCTAGTTGGAGAGCCAGAGATCCGCGAGAGAGTGGGCCAAAGTGCGTTTTCCCTTGTAAAAACCTCGCGGAAAAACGAAAAAAGCCGGCGACAGTGCATTACACCATCACCGGCTTAAATACTTAACCCGGAGGTCAAACAAAGTTTGACAGGGTTGGTAGAGTTGCGGGAGCCAGATTTGAACTGACGACCTCGAGGTTATGAGCCTCGCGAGCTACCGGGCTGCTCCATCCCGCGTGGTTATGATACGCTTTACCTTTGCTAAGTCCAGCCCTAAAGGTCGTTTTTTTCCGTTTCAACAATTCACATAGTGAATTGCCTCCTTCAATGTGTTGGCTCATGTCTTTTTCAACTATCGGACCGTGTCGCCTATTGAACGGACTCGACTATTGAACCATGTTGGCTTCCGTTGATAGTTGATCCAACATAGCTTGCATTCGCTCTCGCAATCGTTTCATGATCGGGTCCTCTTCTCCTCTTGGCGTTCGATCGGTCGGTACCTCGATGGCTTCATCTACCTGGATGATCACTTCTAATGGACCGTGAACGCCGACTCGGTCTGTTATGTCCTCTTCGAGTCTCTCAACCGTTTCCAAAATTCGAGTGTCCGTGGTCGGGAATACGACGTAATCGGGCGGGTAGGAGGCGATCTGCTGGGACAAGTAGATTTGCGATAATTGTGTCCATCGCCGCTCTCGCTCGGCCCCGTCCAATTCGCCGGTCGTTAGCTCAGGAACAATTTTCATTCGCAGCGCTTTGATCCGCGGAATAATCGTGTCCGCAGTCGTCTTGCCCAACCACTCCTGTTCCAGCGGACAGAGCAAATGATCCACTAAGCGTTGCTGGCGTTCCTCGATGTTGCCCTGTTGTGCGGCACCAAGATACTCAATCTCCTTGAGGCTCAACATGGCCAAAGTGATGCGATGGATGCGTTGTGTGGTTGTGGTCTCTTTGAGCAAGGTCCACGTCAGCCGCTTTTCCAACGCATCTAAAGTCGGGTCGACCGCTTTTTCTAGATCACCATGAAATATGTACTTGATCGCGACGGGATGGATCACAACCTTGCCCGTCCCTCCGTCTTTCGCTCTACGCTTGGCCGCAGTCCTGGCCATGAAAGCTACGCCATCCAATAACGGCTGCAAACGATCGTTGGTACGGAAAACGGTCCCCTCAGGAAAAACGACTAACGGCCGCTTGGGATCGGTTAGCATATCAATTGCCGTATCGAGGGACTGTCTGTCGAGCCCTTCTCGGTAGACGCTAAAGGCGCCCATCGTACTCAAGGCCCAGCGTTGCAACCGGCTCTGTTCAAACAAATGCCAACTCGCCATCGCAAACATGGGTACCTGCGCTTCCTGTGCCAGGAAGGCCATGACCAACGGGTCGGCATAGCGGCAATGGTTCGGAGCAAGCAAAACTCCATGCCCCTGTCGCATCGACTCACGCAAATGGTCAACGCCCCGCAATTGATGTGAGACGACTCCTTCATACTTCCTTAGATACCAAGGGACTAAGCCGAGTTTGAGAATCGCCTTGGGCAGGAAGTTTCCACGGTGCGGTGGAACAAACTGATATGGTTTTTCTATGATGATATCTTGCATGGCTCTGTTAGGCTTAGGGATTCATGGGTTGCGGTTTGACAAACGTAAGTGACCGAACAGCATGTCTTGGATGGACCGATCCACTCGGCAAGTGGAGCCCACACAGAACAGAGCCCGCTCGAAGCGATTGAGGACAATCTCGCCACACTTTTTGGCATAAGCGATTGAGGACAATCGCTTTACACTTTTTGGCACAAGCGATTTAGGACAATCGCTTTACACTTTTTGGCACAAGCGATTTAGGACAATCGCTTTACGTTGTTGCGTAGCCTTTCGGGTGTGATTGATGCCATCGCCAAGCCGTTTCGACGATGCCTTCGATTTCGATGTACCTGGGTTTCCAGTCGAGTGTCGTTTGCGCCAAGTTGCTGTTCGCGATCAAGCAAGCTGGGTCGCCAGGACGACGATCGGAATAGACGATCGGAATGGGATGGCCGGTGACCTTGCGACACGCTTCGATAACTTCTAAGACGCTATGCCCGACGCCGGTGCCCAAGTTCATTTGCATGACGGCACCCGGCTTTAGCTTCAGTAGGGCCGAAACGTGGGCGGTGGCCAAATCCTCGACGTGAATGTAATCGCGGATGCAAGTTCCGTCGGGAGTTGGGTAGTCTTTGCCAAAGATAGAGATACTCTCTCGCTGTCCCAAGGCAACTTGCAGGACGATCGGAATGAGATGGCTTTCTGGATCGTGGTCTTCGCCAATCGAGCCATCGGCGGATGCGCCTGACGCGTTGAAGTAACGCAGGGCGGCGACTCCAAAGCCATAGGCGTGGGCGTAATCTGCGAGAGCGCGTTCTACGACTAGCTTCGTGAAGCCGTAGGGGTTGATTGGATTTTGGGGCGTGTCTTCCGAGATAGGCATCTTGTCGGGTTGCCCGTAGGTGGCGGTGGTGCTTGAGAACACAAATCGCCAAACCCCAGCTGCCCGCATGGCTTCAAGCAATTCAAACGTGGCAGTCACATTGTTTTGGTAATACATGGCGGGATGCTGCACAGACTCCCCTACCAGAGCATAGGCCGCAAAGTGCATAACCGCGTCGATCTCTTTTTCTTGCATGACTCGCATCAGCAACGCACGATCGGTCAGATTGCCCTCAATGAGTATCTCTTTTGGGACGCTTTCGCGGTGGCCGCGGGAAAGATTGTCGTAGACCCAAACCGTATGCCCGAGTGACGTCAGCAGCTTGACCGAGTGCGAACCGACGTATCCTGCTCCACCGACAACCAGTATCTTCATACCCGTCTTCCCTTTGAAAACTACAATGCGTTAACGCTTACGGCTCGTTTCAGAGCATACAATCGTATTTCGTTTGATCGACTATGGCGACCGGATATTTGAATTATGGCTGTTAGCAAGTTAAAAAAACTCAAACAAGCGGTCGCCGAGTCACCTAAACCGTTTGAAACGATGGCTGGTTGGATCGAACGGTACACGGTTTACCTGCGTAGCGAATGCCATTTGGCCGAAAACACCGTACAAGCTTACCGTCGTGATCTAGAGCATATGAAAGAATGGCTCGACGGTCGCTCCCCAACGGTGCTCGGCATTTCCGATTTAACCGAATTTGCTGCGTTTCTCAAAAACAAACACTTGGCCGCCACGTCGATTTCCAGGCATATCGTGGCCATTCGCATGTTTTACAAATTTTTGCAGCTGGAAAGCGCGATCGCAGACAATCCTGCAGAACTATTGACGACTCCCAAAGTTTGGCAGCGGGTCCCCAAGGTTCTAAGTATCGCACAAGTCGATCGCTTCCTGGCTGCTCCTCAAAAATTTGACCAACACTGGATTCGAGATCGAGCCATTTTGGAATTGATGTATGCGACCGGCTGTCGCGTTTCCGAAACCAGCAACTTGCTCGTCGCCAACGTCAACTTGAAGGACGGCTATTGTTTGGCGGAGGGCAAGGGGAGCAAGCAACGGATGGTACCGCTCGGCGAACGAGCCATCGAAGCCATCGAGTTTTATCTGGCGGAGTACAGACCGCTTCTGGCCGCTCAACGAGAATTGGCGGTTTCACCTTGGCTCATTCTTTCGAGAACCGGGCAACGAATGCGCCGCGAGGCGATATGGGAGTTAATCAAACGCTTTGCAATTCGGGCTGGGATCGATGCCGAAGTTAGCCCTCACACGCTGAGGCACTCGTTCGCAACTCACTTGCTCGCTGGTGGTGCTGATCTCAGGCTGATTCAGGAAATGCTCGGACATGCCAGTATCCAAACGACTCAGATCTATACGCACGTCGAGAATAGCAAGTTGAAGAAGATCCACCAGAAGTTTCACCCTCGCGGGTGATGAAGTGACCCACGGTCTATTTATCGCTAAGCTTTTGCAAGATCGCTTGCGCGTACAAACGATGACCAAAGTCGTTGGGGTGGTTTAAGCCATTGCCGGTTAAGTCCAAGTCGTGCTTGTGTTCCAGCAGTTCCTCCCACACCGCTGTCAAATCGGCTAAGACTGCGTCGGGACCTGTTCGCTTTGCAAGCTCATCCCGGTAACTAGAAAACATATCGCGAGGCGTGTGGATCCACTCTTTGTTTCCCAACATGGTTGAAACCCAAATGATTTCAATGTTAGGAAGCTTCGCCTTGGCTCGTTCGTGAATCATTACCGCTTGTTGACCGAACCAATTGGGATCACGGCGGCCAACGTCGTTCATTCCATACGCGACGATCAACAAGTCGGGTGAGGACTCAAGCAAAACATCCAAGTCTTGAACTCCGTTGGCAATGCTCCAACCACTAACCGCTCGATTGGTCAGCGAAACTTCACTGCCATAACTTTTTCTCAGTTGTGCAGCGACCAGATCCGGATAGCCAGGCTGATTGGGTGGTGCTTGCGTCGTACCCGAGGCGTCCAGCCCTGTCGAGATGCTATCGCCGCTGACAGCGATACGAAGTGGCTTACCCGACTTGAGCTTCTGCATGGTCAATGGAAGCAATGGACCTGTTGAAAGCGGAGTTTCCTCGCTTGGTGACTTGAATCCCTCCCGAACATAAGTCACCTCAAAATCTCGATCGTGAAACCACCGACCTGGGAAATACATCAAATGCTGGTCTGGATTTCCGATGCGATGTCGATAACTATTAGGTGCATCTTTTGGAGGAAACATCTGTTCGGCAGTGATAAGCTCATTCGATGGCGCACCGAGCCATATGAGGGTCCGTTTGTCATCGCCCAATTGGAAGTCTTTTCCGAGTTCAAACGTTTTGGCTTGCGAAGCGCTTTCGATGGAGAGGATTTCGCTCGCTGGGTAGGCAAGGCGAGCCGTGATCGGCCCGTCCTTTTCAAGCTGAAGAAGGACGCTGCTTTCGCGATGAACTACGCTTGAGTTCCAAGCGGGTTCGAGCAAATGCATCCCAGGCAGGGCTTCGATTGCGGCCTCGTGGGGAGCCTTGGGTTGTTGAAGAAAGTTGAGCAAGGTTGCAAACCACATGGCTGCCGCGTTGCGCTGTCCTATTCCGCTAAAATGTCTCCGCGAATCGACGGGCCCGCGATTTTCACCGGCGAGCATATCGGTATCCGGTCCTCGTTCAAATCCATGTCGCTCGATCAAACTGTCGATGGCGGATCGAATACGATGTTCTGCGAGTGGATCGTTGTATACCGTAGGATGCAGCGTGGACTTAGCCAGAAACCATGGCTTGTCTTTGGCACCCCAGCCCAACTCGGCCGATTCGCGAATTTTCAGAAGCCGCTGAATGTATGCATCTGAGGTTGCTTTTTCGATCACGTCGGACTCTCCTTGTTGCCAGAGAACTGCGCGAAACGCTCCCAACTCCTTGCCCGCCTGAATCAATCTAGGATGCAATGCCCCCTCTGGTAACCATTGCGTTGAGGAAGTTCCGCCGATGGCAACGTTTGCAAACCCGACGGGAACTTGCAAGATCGAAGTCAGCGAATCGCCTACTGCGGGCCAAATCGAACCGCCGTCGCTACCATCAAATACAGGTTGTGGGTCGTCGGCCACTTGCCACGAGGATCGGCTCATGTCGAATGCCACCACGCGTTTTTGCGGATCGGCAACCGTGAGCTTCACATCATTGCAATTGGTTGCGTACGATTGGCCGGCAACAAGGAATAGTTCGCCAACTCCAAATTGCCCGCTTTCCCCCTGCGCTATGACTTGTTCCTGAGCGAGTAGTCGAACTTCGATGCGATACCAACCTCCTGCAGAGACCGGAATCGTGAGATTGTCCAGATGGCTCGCGTTCGGCCTTTCAATGGCCGTCCACTTTGGAATCGAGGTTTCGTCGCCGTTGGTTCGAAGTCGATATTCGAAGCGTGACCAATTCTCATCGCCTTTGCTCCAACGGATAGGCACTTCGGCGAATCCGCGAGCGGGTTTGCCTCCATGATGCGAGTGAGAAAGTTGTGGGACGTTTGATTGTCTCTGAAAGACCTGATTGTTTTTGGGGCTTTGAAATTCGATCTTAGAAGTGACGTTCGAGAGAGACACTGGTCGGTTGCTACGTTTCCAAAGTTGGACTTGGACATCGTTCGACAGTTTCTCTCCGGGCGTACTCCTGCCCTGTTCAATGCATCGTTCCATTTCGATCGCAAGTTCTTTGACGATCTCTGGTCGATCCTTTGCAATGTTCTTTGTCTCTTGGAGATCATTTTCCAAGTCAAACAGTTGAAGCCCCGCTTCCAAATCTGGTTTGGATTTAGGCCTGGGGTCGCTCCAGCCGCCAGAGTCTGAGCAGAAGCATAGTTTGTGGTTCCCTTTGCGAATGGCGAAGGAACCATTGATTGAGTGGTGAATGGTCGACGTTCTTACTTGCGGGCCGTTCGGATTTTCGAAGAGAGAGAGCCAACTGAAGCTATCAGGTCCGGACTCTGCAGTCAGCGGGACTCCTATCGTATCAGCAACAGTAGCAAAGAGGTCGGTTAAACAGACTGTTTGCGTCGCTGTTGTGTTAGGCGCAATAACACCGGGCCAACGCACGATCATCGGGACGCGATGGCCTCCTTCGTAAATATCTGCTTTGTGTCCACGGAAGGGATGGCATGGATCGTGTCCCATCTCGCGAAGTTTGGGGATGTCTGCTTCTGGCGAGCAACCGTTGTCGCTGGTAAAGAACACGATGGTATCTTGATCGAGCTTGTACTCCTCGAGCGCCGCGAGGATTTTTCCGACGCAATCGTCTTGTTGCCTTACGAAATCGGCGTACGGATTCAGGCCACTTTTTCCGAGCCAATCTTTGCTGGGGGCGATGGGTGTGTGGGGTGAAGCAAATGGGACGTAAAGAAAGAAAGGTTGGTCGCGGTGGTTTTTCGAACGACGTTCTAGATAAGCAATTGCTTCACTAGTCAGTCGAGGCAACACATCGTCGGCCGTGAAATCGGGCGCAGCAGGTCCGAGACGTGTATGGCTTTTGTGTGTGGCGGATCGCATGCCGAAGGATTTGTCGACCGTTGGCAATTCCGTGACCGCATGGTCCTTTAAGTAAACGTAGGGGACCATGTCGAGCGAAGCACTAATTCCGAAGTATTCGTCGAATCCTGCTTGAAGTGGTCCTGCTTGGTAAGGCTGGCCATAGTCAACGTTTCGGTTTTGCTCCAACGATTCGATGTTAAGCTCCGAAACACTTTTTCCTTCGAGCTTCTTCCAGTCGAGACCTAGATGCCACTTTCCGATGCATGCCGAGTGGTAGCCGTTGGACTTAAGGAATTTGGGAACAGTCGATTGATTGGGGGAGATTAGGCTTGGACTAAGTCCGCCAAGGACTCCACTTTGCAATTTGGTTCGCCATGCATAACGTCCACAGAGGATTCCGTAGCGAGTGGGTGTGCATACTGCGGAGCCGGAATGCGCATCGGTGAATCGCATTCCCTGAGCCGCCAATCGATCCAACGCGGGTGTAGGGATTTTGCTATTGGCGTTAAATACTTTGAGGTCACCTACGCCAAGATCATCGCACAACAGATAGACGATGTTGGGGTGTTTTTTGGGTGTTGGCGACTCGTTCGCTTGAGCAACGGCAACATGAAACAGACACAGAAGAAGGACCGATGCGATTTGATTCGCAATAGGAAGCGGAACGAATGGCTGAGGAGTGGCAACGGAGTGCATCGAGGAGCCTTTTGCAAGGGACAATGGCGGGAGGATATCATTTCGAGATCGCGACTAAGCAGTCTCGAAGCTTTGCTCTATGGTACCGGAGTTTACCTCCCGCGTCCTTATTCGGCTCACGATATATCGATGACGCAGGTCTTCGCAAGTAGATCGTGAATGCACCGTCTATCTTCGCGGAAAACAAAACAGATGTCGACAAGCGAATAGATCCCCCCAACGCATGGGACTGCTCCAATGAGTGCGTTAACAACGGACCGAAGTAAAAAACATTGAACGAAATTGGCACGCACACCTGTTTCGAAATCCACGATTTGGGTCTTGAGGAAATACTTGCCGATGGTTTGCCCTCGGGTCGCGGCCAAGTAAATTTGGGTTCCGAGCAACGCAATTCCTCCCAAAAGGATGAAGGCAAGCCCAACGAAGAAGAGCGGGCCTGGTTGGTCTGGCTGTTCAGACATGGCTGAGCCGGCAATCATGAGTCCATATCCGGGGCCAACAAAAACAATTCCGATTAAGCCATCAACCAATGCTCCTAAAAATCGCTTTCCCAGATCGGCAGTTCGGAGATTTTTTGGTTCGAGAACGGGGCCAGCGGGGCTGAAAGAAGCATACGGGTTTTGATCGAACGACATTTTTTCCCTTGCGTGGTAAGAGTTCAGCGGCAAAGGTGGATTTCAAAAGGGCGCTCTAAAATAAGTCCACTACTTAGCTAGAGACGGTCTTGAAGATTTGATGCCTAGTTTAACTCAAATTGCATTGTCTTGTGTGCCGAAGGCGAGTGGCAGGCCTAAATCTACCGTAGCACGAAGCGCAAGCTAGTGAATTGGCCAAAAGAGTCACTAGCTTGCGCG
Organism: Planctomycetota bacterium; assembly: GCA_026692905.1. Classification (GTDB taxonomy): domain Bacteria; phylum Planctomycetota; class Planctomycetia; order Pirellulales; family Pirellulaceae; genus JBKCUI01. The sequence goes on along the minus strand of JAPLNL010000037.1, from coordinate 46,155 downwards.
TCGTGCTAGGTAAATCGGAACCCGCCTATCGCTTATTGTTAAGTGGGCGGCAAAAGTTTGTTTAAGAGTTTGGCCGCAGCTTCCAAAGCGTCGGTTGGGATCGTGTGTGGGCCATGAAACTCGGCCAATTCCCCCGCGCATCCAATCTCGTTTAAGAGCGAGTGGAGCCAGCGGCCGGTTGCGATGGGGAGAACTTGGTCCACCGTTCCATGGCTTTGCACAACCGGAACATGGAGTGGTCGCTCAGCAGCTGCATTGCGCCAAAGGGATTCGCAGATGAGGGCACCCGAGAAGACCAGCAACCCGATGACCGGGCTGACGGTTCCTCTCAGCGCGGTATCGACCGTCAACATGGCCCCCTGTGAGAATCCTCCCAGTACGATCGGCAGATCACCCCATTTTTGTTGTTCGCGGCAGGCGTCGATGCAGTTACAAAGTTTCTCTCTCGCTTCATCGATCCCATCGGGCACCGAATTGCGTACTTCCTCAAAGGAGTTTGTGGCTGACATTTGCATCAGCTTTGCCATGTTGATTCGCCACCATGCGCGAGCCCCGAACATTCCCTCGTCTTCCAAGTCGATTGGAGCTTCCGGAAATAAGAACGCAGGTTTTGAGGCATCCTCTGGAAGATAATAGAGGATGTCTTCGAACAATCCGACTAGGTCGGAGCCAGGTGCACCGAATCCGTGGCACATCACGACCAAACAGGACGGGAGCGATTTGGCTGGCCTTACGAGAATAGAGTCCAAAGAACCAAGGGATGGTCGATCAAGAGACCAAGCTTCGGGGTCGAATCGCATAATGGTTTTGACGGAGATGTTCTCGCGGCGGCCCCGATTGGGGAGGGGGCTCAGCGAGTTGCACGACGAAGTTAGAGTCGTCGTGTTATTTCAATTCTTTTAAGGACATCCACGATAGATACCCTAATATGCCAGAGCATAGCATGAACGTGAGATCCATTAAGAGGCTTGGGTAACGAAATAACGAACCCATTCCTGCCAAACTCATGATCAAGTCGAGAAGAAAGAGTAGCAATACTAAACCAGCGACCACTAGACCGCCTAAACACAACATTCTGGGCATCAAGTTCCTCGGTGCTTTTCAGGGATGCTCCCAGTGTCTGGGTGGCTGATGGAAAGGGTAATCTTGCTGGAATTAAGACGCATTGTGATCCGGGCAAGGAATTGAGCTCTAGGAAAGAGCCGGAATCTTCACCGGAAATGACCATTCTCAGTCGTCAAAACAACTCAGGTGTCAGACGGCTAGTATAGTTGAACTTTTGGGACTGTCATCGGGCAAGTTCCAGACGTTTTGTTTTTATCCAAAAAGCCTCCCGACGAGGACCGAATGAGCGGATTTGTTAACAAAAACGAACCAAAAACCTCGGTCAGCGAGTCTCTTCGAGAGCTCATGCCTGTTTCTCAGAGGTACGCCTACTTCGATCACGCCGCAGTGGGCCCCCTCCCGTCTCCTGCCGCAAATGCCATCCGAACCTGGGTCGACCAGTCGCTTTTCCAAGGGGATGTGTGCTGGCCAGAGTGGTCTGCGGCGGCTAGTCGATTGCGATCCTCGGCCTCGAAACTGATCCATTGCCAGCCTGGCGAGATTGCTCTCATCCCCAATACAACCTTTGGTATCAACATTGTCTCGCAAGGCTATCGATGGTCCGGCGAGAAAGGGCTCGACAGCGTCGTCGTTTTGGACAACGAATTTTCTAGTAACCTGCTTCCTTGGTTGGCATTGGAGCGGCGCGGTGTCGAAGTACGCAGGGTTCCTGTGCCGGAATCTGGCGTCGTTTCGTTGGAAGCTATCCGGAAAGCCATGGATTCGACAACGCGATTGGTGGCTGTCAGTTGGGTCGGGTACTTCAGCGGTTTTCGAATCGATCTAGCCAAGCTGTGTGAAATGGTGCACCAAGCGGGCGCTCAACTATTCGTTGATGCGATTCAAGGGCTAGGAGTCTTTTCTCTCGATACACAGCAGATTCCAATCGACTATTTGGCCGCGGACGGGCACAAATGGATGCTGGGCCCTGAAGGAGCCGGGTTGCTTTTCATAAGGCAAAAAAACCTGGAGCGTCTAGAGCCATTGATGCAGGGATGGGGGTCTCTCCAAATGGCGGGCAAGTTTCAAACGGCGAACATGGTACTGAAAGACAATGCATCACGATACGAGGGCGGATCGGCTAACCATGTTGGCCTGATTGGGCTCAACGAAAGTCTTGCGGTTTTGTTGAACCAAGGATGTAACCAGCCCAGCAACCCGATCGCGGCGGCTGTTTTAGAAAATGCGGCCAAAATCGAAGATGGGTTAAAATCAGTCGGCGCCCGTTGCTATCGCGCGAGAAGCGACCACAGCAGTCCCGAAGAATTGAGTGGGATCATGACGTTTGAACTGCTAGGCATCGACCCAAACGAACTTCGAAGTCGCTTGCTCAAGGAAGAAATTGTGCTTAGCGTTAGGCACGGGCGTCTGCGAGTGGCAACGCACGCATACAATAATCAAGAAGATATTGATCGTTTGGTTTGGACCTTACGAGAGAACAAAACCATCTAAAGCAGGTTTCCATTCATGAACGTCGACTCAAGTTACAATCCCTACACCTCGTCTTCGACTCCAAGCCAACCGGAAACCGCTGGCAAACCGCAAATCAAAGGCTTCGTAAAAATTGTCTGTATCCTATTTATCGTTCTTGGCGCTCTCGGATTGCTTGGAACGCTGCAAGCCATTGCCTCGCTGGTATTAGTACTCTTTATGGATGAAAAGCAATTCAATCCGATGAAACTCTTTCCGGGTGCAATGGCAGTGAGCATCGGGGTCGCCGCAATCAACGGTGTCGTATCGGTTCTCGAGATTGTGGGTGGCATCCTCGGTCTCAAACAGAAGCGGGCCGGTGCGAACCTGATTCGCTTCATTTCAGGCTTCATGTTGGTCTTAAAGGTTGCGGAGACCACGTTCGTTGCGATTCTCAATTATCTTGCGATTGGCCCGACGATCGAACAAACCATGAAGAACTTGCCCCCTCAACAAGCGAATGGGCCGGATATGGGTATGGTCATTCAGGGGATGATGTTCGCTGGCATTGCATTCGCGATTTTCATTGCGATAGTCATGTTCGTGTTTTACCTATTTTCGTTTTTGACGTTCAGCAAGCAAAAAACGCTTTCCCAATTTTCGTAAGACACTCCCGCACGAGGTGAATCGAAGATGACTATCCAGCTCAGCCCGTACAAAGCAGTTTACACCGGTTCGTTCGACCCAGTCACGCTGGGGCATTTGGACATAATCGAGCGAAGTGCGAGGCTGTACGACTCACTTGTTATCGGTGTCGGTGTTAACTCCGCAAAGCAATCCTTGTTCTCGACAGATGAACGAATCGATTTGTTGCAGCGTGTCACCCGGCATTTGCCGCATGTTTCAATTGAAAGATTCGATGGATTGGCCGTCGACTTTGTGCGAAACATCGGTGCAAGAGTGATGGTGCGGGGCGTAAGGCCGCTGACGGACATCGCTGCGGAGTTCACCATGATGATGGCGAATCGGCAACTCGATAGCGACATAGAAACGGTTTTCCTCATGGCCGACGAAGTCTACGCGCACGTCTCCAGCACGTTGATCAAGCAGATTGCAAGTCTGGGGCACGGACGATCCTTGGATCGTTTCGTACCGAGCGAGATTATTCCTACGTTGATGGAAAAAGTCAGGTCGATACAGCATCAGGCATTATCGGAATAGATAGTTTGCCAGTTACGATTGCTTGAGACGCTGGTACATTGACCCTGTTCCCAAACGACACCGAACTTGGGTAACCGCTTGAGAGAGTCTTGGAAAACTAGATAGGAACAGACGAAATGTTGTTGGGCGAACCGCAATCGAGCCAATACGACTGGCGATTTCAGATATTCGATTTCCCAGTGCGAGTGACATGGCTCTTTTGGGCCGTCAGCGCAGCGCTCGGTTATAGCTCTGCGATGTCTGTGCAAAGAGGCTATGCTTTGGATGGCGTCTCAGTGAATTTGGGTGGGTTGCTCATGATCTGGGTCGCTGTCACTTTTGTGTCGATTCTTGTTCATGAGCTTGGTCATGCCTGCGCGTTCCGTTATTTCGGAATTCGATGCGAAATTGTGCTGTACCAGATGGGCGGACTCGCCATACCGGGTGCCGGATTGATTTGGGGACGCAATGGTCGTCGGGCCCAATTAAGCCAAATGAATCAGATCCTCATTTCAGCAGCGGGCCCCGCATTCCAGTTGTTATTAGCTGCCGTCGTAGGAATTGCAGCCGTGTTTTGCGGCGTTTTTGTTTACGAATTCAAATGGATGTCGGATTATTTTCGTTTGGTAGTAAGCGACCCACGCAATCCGCATCTCTATGCGGTAGTTCACTTCACGATCACATCCAGTATCTGGTGGGCGCTGATCAATCTGCTTCCGATCTATCCACTCGATGGCGGTCAGATCGCTCAGCACATACTCGGGATCGTTCGACGCACGAGTGGACTCATGGAGGCACATACACTCAGCGCGGTCGTCGGCGTCGTGATCGCATATTGGTGCATCACGCATCGGATGGAGTTGAACGCGATCTTCGTCGCATCGATGGTGATGAACAACATTCAGGCCCTTCGAGGCGGCTATGGACCTCGAAATTGGTGATCTCGCAAAAAAAATTGAAATATTTTTTCGACGATGATTGATCGATTTTTGATCGTAGCCATGTGCATCGTTGCGTGATCTTCGCAGACGTTTTTTTGAATCGATGCAACTCGTTTTTTGAGTCCTTGCGCATGCTGCTAACGCAATCGATCGAGCGCTATTGGTTAGGTCACCTTGCCATGTTGAGCATGTTCGTGACCAGCGCGATCCATCGATGCATCAGACAATGCGTGATTGCAAGATGGCAATAAATTTATTGGGTTTTTTGAGTTTGCGATCGAATCGAGGCGACATCATTGAGACTCGCTACGCACTCGGATGGATCACAAAAGATCGATCGAAGGGATGTTTCATGAGCTCGAAGTAGCGACCAAAAATCGCCTTCGATCGAAGATCATCAACGCGATGTTTTGGATCGCAAATTGGGACGTCCATCGATCGATGTGGCAGCATCCTTCGAACAGCATCGTCAGATGTCGCTGTGGAAAATTGGTTTCATTTATGTGGAAAAATTGTCGAAAAGATGTTGCATTAACTTTCGACTTTTATACAAATAGTCGAAGTGGATGTTGTTCCTTTGAAGAGATTGGCTTGAATGGATGCTCGATTCGTCGAGCATACGACACGACGTCATCAGTCAAACCATTTCGACAGAGGGTTTTTTGTACTGGTTGTTAGACATGGATCGTTCATCTACTGCTTCTGATGTTCGATCGGTGCGGCAACTAAGAATTTCGCTTTTCGGAGGATTTATCAGTGGCCAAGAAAAAAGCTGGGGCAACGAAGAAGAAGGTAGCTAAGAAAGCTGCCAAGAAGACAGCAGCACCTAAGAAGGCTGCAACCAAGAAGAAAGTAGCCAAGAAGAAGGCTGCTAAGAAGACTTCCACAAAGTCTCCTTCGTAATACCGTTGCTCTGCTAGGGCGTTCGGTATCTTGCCGATGATCTGCCCTCAGCAACAAACTCAAGACCGCCGAGGGGTACATTCCGCTCGGCGGTTTTTTTTTGCCCTGACCGGACCGCTTGCGTCGTTCCGCTAACACGAGCCGCGACCACCGTGTTTGCAAAGGAAACCATTTGGCCAATGCACAATGTCTGGTTGAACAGTGCTACACATGGCAATGTGATTTATTCGGAGTCGGCTGAGCTCTCATGAACAATTGGGGCAATTGTTCGGCACTCTCGCCTCTTCTTTCGCAATCGTTAAATTCGCCTCAATCCTCGCCGTCTTCCGTGACGATAGCTGATTGTGATTGCCAATTGATTGTATTTTGACGAGGGATTCAGCATGAAAGCATGGAACGCATTAACGAAGCTGATATGGCTTTGCGTTGTATTTATGCTTGCATTTCAGGCAACTGGTTGTGTCTCTTACAGACATGCTGCTCTCAATGATTCTCTAATACTGTCGAATGGTGGTCATCCAGCGAACGGCTGTGAACCGCTCCCATCCGTCGAATGTTGTGGGCTTTGCGATACTGGTGATATTTCGAAAAGGTGGCTGAGCGGATTTCGGCCCATTGCAGCTTGGCCCGTTCAACGCTGCGGAGCGATGAAGGCCTCGGTTTGCGGTTGGGTAAACGAAAAGAAAGCAGCAGCCAACGCACCACCGTGGCCTCGCTTTCACCCGGTTCCGACCAAGCCCGTCTTTGAGTCCGATCAAGCAGAGGAAGCGATTTCCCCTGAGGTGTACGGTAGGTTTGGTAAAGGTTGATCGTGGGTTCCGTTGTATCCCATTTGCACTCAGACGGTGTGTCTTGGCAATCGTTTGTTCCAGGGGCTTGTTCGGGCGTTTGAAGCGACTGAGTGTCCTCAACGTGACAAACCACGTTTCTTTCCATGGATTTCGCTCTCGACCTACACGTGTCCCTTTCTCTAAACTCCGGGACGATAGCTCCAGTTACTTGTGTTTTGATAGCTTTCGATAGCGAAACCGAAATCTCCACGGAAGGACGACTCGGAAATGAATCCGCAAACCAACGCCGAACTTGCCTACGCGAAACCCGCCAGGCGAAGACGATTTAAGAAGCGACACATTCTCCTCGGTGGGCTGCTTTTGGGCTTAGTTGCCATCATTGTGGGAGTGCCGATTGCATTGCAAAATCGAGAGCTGGTTGTTTCGACCATCAATCGCAATGCGGGTCTCGCCCCGATGCGTATTGACTTGGCAAGCATCGAGGGTGGCTGGTTGCGATCGATCAAGGTGCGCGGTCTGCGTTTGATCGACGATAAAGGGGCCGAATTGGTCAAGGTTGCAGAAGTCGAGACCGAACTCAATTTGATTCGACTTGCAACGAACTACAAGAATCTTGGCACCATCACGATTCGTGGTGCAGAAGCTGTTGTCGACGTTCAACCTGGCACAACCAACATCGAGGAGGCGATTAAGCCGCTTTTGGGCTCAATGAACTCGAGTAAGCCTAACTCGTCATCAACCTCCTCTCCATCTAGTTTCCCAACCGGAAGAATTCGGATTGCAGACGCTTTCGTGCATGCTCGAGATAGCGTAGACCTGACCGCCTGGGACTTCAAAGTGAGCGAAGCGGACATTCCGTTCCCAAGCAAAGAGCAACCGATCCCTCCAATGACTCTGGTCGGCTTGGTTCAACAAACGAACGCTTTACCGGGTGAGACGTTGATGGGAGGTCAATTTACGATTCGGACTCAGCCCATGACAGCGGCAGCGAATGTGACCGCTGGTGGTTTGGCCCCCATGAAGATGAACATATCGACGAACGGGTTACCGATGCAGTGGTTTAGTTTGGTTAAGCGTCGAATGCCTGAAATTCCGATCGAGCGGATTCTGGGACTGGCAACAGTTCAAGCAGACATCGCTTTGAGCAACAACAACATTGAGGCTCAAATCCAAACAGCTCAGATCGACTCGCTAAGGATCATCGCTCCGGCTCTGGTGGGCAAACGAGGGGCAGGGCTTCAGCAAATCAAGCTCAGCGGTAACGTCCAACTCGTCGGAAGTCGACTTACGACACAGAATGCGACTCTTCAATGCGATATTGGTTCATTGGCAGCCAATGCCGACATGCCATGGCCACCGGTCATTCCGACAGTCACTCAACCATGGTTGCAAGACACGGATCTGGAGCTTAAGGGCAAAGTGGACTTAGCTCGTTTGATTCAAGTGGCACCGGACTTGATTCAAATGCAGGACCAAGTGCAATTGCTCGCGGGCAATGCAGAACTTAGCGCGAGCCAAAGAAAATCGGTTGCCGTTGCTGGGGCCACCCTCGCTGCGCCACCAACCAGCAGCTATCGGATGCAATTGGGAGGACTGCAAGCGAATGTGCAGGGAACGACGATGCGATGGGACCAGGCGCTCCAAGCTTCGGTCGATGTTATCCCGAATGCCCAAGGTCATCCTAGTTTCAAGGCGGATTGCACCTCTGAGTTTTGCAAGATTGAGGGAGCGGGCGATCTGCAAGAAGGCCAACTTGATGGACAATTCGATCTCGCAAAGATGCAACAGCGTCTTTCGCAATGGTTCGCACTTCCCGTTGAAAGCCTCAGCGGCTCAGCAGCTTGTCGCGCTGTTTGGAAGCAGGATGGTAGCAATCGTTTGACCGCTAACGGAAAGCTTCAAACCACACAAGTTAAGATCGTTAACAAGTATGGCGAGCTCGATGAACCAGCGTGGACGGGTGACTTTGAAGTCGTTGCACGGGTCGACCAGGGTCGAATCATTCAGATCGATCGCGGACAAGCATCGCTACAAGCAACAGGTGAATTGCTCTCTGCAAACATACTGGAGCCCATTTCACTCGTGGGATCAACGCCCGGAATAGCACAGCTACCGCCCGCTGGCATTCAGCTCAAATTAGTAGGGGACCTCGGAGGCTGGCAACGCCGCGGTCAGTTGTTTGCTGGTGTTGATCCTGGTGTCAAGCTTGGCGGTCGATGCGAACTGGACGCGAATGGTGCATTGGACATGAATCACTTGGAAGTGACCCAAGCCAACTTGAAGACCGAACCCTTTACGGTCCAAAGCGGTGAAACCGTATTTAGCGAAGCTCGCATGTTAGGCAAATTTGATGGCCGAATCGACACACAGAACATTGCACGACTGCAAGTTGACAACTTGCTGATCCAATCGGAATCCTTTGCATTGCAAGCCAAAGATGAAGCGGTACCCAATCGCGAGTTGGCTCGCCAAGGGCAAGCCGGCTTTCGTATTAATCCGAGTCTTCTCATGTCTGCCATCCACTCCGAGAGCCCATCAGCGAGTTCATCGAGCGATATCTCCGTCGAAGGTGATGTTACCGGGCAGATCTTGTGGCAAGTGGACCCGAAACTGCTAGCTTGGCAATTGATTTCGGACGCGAAGAACATTCGTGCCATACAAAGAACCCCAGCACCAGCACCATCACCGTCGTCCGGTCAGCTTGTCAACACAGTCTCCAATCGATCGATCGCACCGTCAATACTATGGGAAGAACCACAAGCCAAGTTGATCGTCGATGGCCGATACGAAGTGAGCACCGGCAATTTAGAGGTTCCCAGAGCTGCACTCATGACCGAATGGGTCGCTTACGAAGGGAAGACGAGCATGACGAAGCAGGGCAAGTCCAGTAAGTTGGTATCCACTGGCAATATGACCTACGATGCAGCTCGAGTCGCAGAACGACTTCGGCCATGGACCGGTGACTACTTAGCCGTACAAGGACAGCGCACACAACCCGTCGAAGTCACTTGGACCTCGAGCGAGAGCGGTAATTGGGCTGAATCGTTGCAAGCCAAATCGCAGATCGGTTGGGACCAAGCGAATGTCATCGGGATCGATATTGGAAAAGCTGACTTCCCACTGAAAATCGAAAATGGCCGATTCCTATCGCGAGCCGAAATACCGGTCTCACAGGGAACCTTGCGATGGAATCTCGATGGTGACGTTGCTGGCACTCCGATTGTGATCGTGCAGAGCCCTGAAAAGGTCATCGAAAATGTTGCCATCACTCGGCAAATGTGCCAAGGTTGGCTCAAGTACGTCGCGCCAATTCTGGCCGACGTGGCAAGTGTTCAAGGTAACTTGAGTTTGCAAATCGACGAAGCTTCGATCGTCCCAACCGATTTGAAGCGACAAACCATCCGCGGCCAGTTGCAAGTGCATGGCGCCAATGTGGGGCCCGGTCCTTTAGCGGATCAGTTGCTGGGGTTGGTCCAACAGGTTCGAGCTTTGCGTAAAGGTGCTGGAGCAACGGATGGCGGTGGCCAGCAAACGACCTGGCTGCAATTGCCGGAACAACAAATTGGCTTTGATGTCCAGCAAGGACGCGTGGCACACAAGAACATGCAAATCCAAGCGGGCGACGTTGTCATTAACACCTCAGGCTCCGTCGGAATTGATGGCCAGCTTGAGATGATCGCGGCCGTTCCTATCTTGAAGGACTGGGTCGATAAGACTCCACTATTGCAATCGTTGGCTGGCCAACAAATTCAAATTCCAGTTCGTGGTACGATTCAGCGACCGCAATTGGATTTAAGCAGTTTTGCATCGATCGGTCAGCAGTTGGCAACATCGGCACTACAAGGGGTCGCGAAGAAAGAGATCGACAAAGGAATAGGCAAACTTCTCGGCCCACTCTCGCAGCAGCTAAGTCCATTGCAACAAGGTATGCAGCAGATGCAACAAGGCGTTCAACAGAATATGCCTCAACTACCGAACTTGCAAAATTTTCAGATTCCCGGCCTAGGAAACGGTTCACTCTTTGGTGGCGGTCAAGTTCCACAGGCACCTCAACCTCTTCCACCACAACAGTAGTGCAGGAGTCCATCCCGTCACCGTTTTCCATCGAGTGCATTATTCACAGATACCTTGAGCAAGCCTCCTAGAAGCTAGTTCATCAAGTACTGGATTTGCATCAAGAGTATGCCACCTAGAATGAAAAATGAGTATGCCACCTAGAATGAAAAATGCTTCCACGCTCTCCATTTCGAGAAACCCAATTAAGGGTGCCATAGGAGTATGCGCTTTCATTTGCTGCTTGAGTGTATGTGGCTGCCTGGGAATGAACAAGATAAACCGTAAGTCAATTGGAGACCTGTACAACGAAGCCTTGCGAGACGCAGACAGGAGGCCTTCGGTCATTCAGCCAAACCATCCTGCTATTCAATCTAATTACGCCCAAGCCAGGCCATCCATGGATTTGCCAAAACTCCTGCCGAAGGTCGATTCGGCGATTGCGTCCAACCCTGTTCAAGACGCCTTGGTTTTTGCTTCGGAGCCGCAATTCTATTCTGGGCTCTATTCTGGGCCATGGACGAACCTACTTCAACAGCCAAGCGATTCTGTGGTTTTGGCCAGTTCGCTCCGCCCCATTTCTGCCAATACCGTTCAGGAGGCAACGCCGCTTGGAGTAGCCAAGGGCAATATCACAGACACATTCAACCAGACCGATGTGCGTGAAGCAATCCAAGTTCTTGCAACAAATAGCAATCAAAGGGTTATTGTTGACGATACGGTGGGCGGTGTTACCAGCGCCGAAATTCAAGCCGCTACATTTGATGAAGCTTTGGCACAGGTGTTAGCTCCACTCGGACTTTGTTTTTCGCTTGAGCAGGGAACTTATTATGTGGCTCCACCGGACCCCGATTCACCTTTGTATTCGAAGATTTCGAAGCGATATCAGTACGAGCCGCTGCATCACGATGTCAAAGGTATCCTGTTACTGCTGCCAGTTAGATACAAAAAATTCGTCAACAGTTCCGAAAATAGAAACCTTATCTTGATCGATGCTCCGCCGGAATTAGGGCAAGATATCTTGTCAAGAATCCGCGAGATAGATACTCCCGTCGCTCAGATCGAGCTTGAAGCGATTGTTTGCGTTGTCGCACCAGATAGTGGCTTTCGCTTCGGTTTAGACTGGAATCACGTGGTGGGTATAAATGGAGTTGACTCACTCAAGGCAGGTATGACCGGATTGAGTTTTTCAGGCTCCTCAGGCACTCGGAACGCATTCTCTGATTTCGCCGTGACGTCGGCTTTCGTCCGACTGCTAGCTCAGGAAGGGTATATCACGATTCGGGCACAACCTCGAGTGACAACCAAGGATGGGGAAAAAGCAAATATTTCGATCAATCGTGAAACGTACTTTAGCCTACAAGGCTCGGCCGCAAACGCTTTTTTTTCACCCACGATCCAGAAAGTCGAGGCCGGAATCAGCCTCGATATTACACCCAGATTGCATGGCGACATGATTTCCGTCTCGATCACGAAGGCAGAGGTGAGTGAATATCTCCCTAGTAGCGAAGCGGTTCCCAATTCCAACCAATACCCTAGCATCAACCGTCGGAATGTATCGACAAACGTCAATGTTCCAGAAGGACATACAATCGTTATAGGTGGCTTAGTCCAGCGCCAGACCGTTGAGCGTGTCAATCGAATCCCCATTTTGAGTCGGATTCCACTTGCCGGAAAGCTTTTTCAAACTATTGAAAAGCAGGAACAAGATGCGGAAGTTGCCATCTTCATTTCTCCGAAGCTGGTTTTAGACAGCCACGCTTGTAAAGAAACGCATTCGTTTAATGGCCTCCATTCCGAGCCGAATTCGCAAGCCCCCTAATTCAAGATGACCATGAAATCGCTTTCCTTACTCGCTGTAGTTGCTGCAATAGGTTTCGCTACACTGACGCAGACCAACCTTGCTCTAGGCCAAACAGAGAGAGAAATTGGAAAGAAGGGAAATTCAGGGAAAGAGATATCTGTAACCGAGTCTTTTGAACCCACTTTTCGCATCGAACCTCTTACGCAAAGTTTGACGGGTCGCACCGGAGCAATTGTTCCTTTCGAATTCACTCTCGAGGCGGCCAATCGCAATGCTGAAATCGAGGTATTGCCGATTGGCTTGCGTCAAGAAATCTCCGGCATGATTCTGCATGATTCGCAGGCGCCTCAAGCAGACCTTCTTAGACTTACGTCCCCCTCAAAGATGACGTTAACGTCGAATACACCAGCCAAAATACAAGGGCTCGTTCAATTTCCACGAGGTGATGCAAAGTTCCATTCCGTTGGGATCCTCGTCAAGGATGTCGGGGCAGCGGCCAAGTTGACCGCGAACACCGACCCAAGCAAGCCCAAGACCCAAGCGGCCATTAGGTTCATTACCCAGTATGTTTTGCGAATCGACCTCGAAGTAGACAACGTACGGGGTGAAAACGCCAATGTACTCGCAATTGAAAAAATCGAACTAGCCCCATTCGATGGCCGCCCAAAGTTGATGGCACAGATAATCAATCCATCGGACTCCACCTTTGAATTCGAGGTCCGCGCTAAATTGAGGTCATCACCGAGCGATCGAACGGCTCGCGCAATTCGGTTGGTTATGCCTTCCCGAGAGTCCATCCAGAATGAAGGTCGATTTGTAGGTCGAATTCTTCCAAAGAGCCGCATTCGCATGGTCGAGCTACTTCCAGAGGCGATTGCGAGCGGGGCCTATGAAACGGATCTTGAGATCTTGGAAGTCTCGAAGGAGAAAAAGGAAGCGGGAAAGGTGGTCGCTAAAAAAACCCTTTCCGTTGAAGTCAATGCAGAGGATTTCCCTGCTCAGGAAGTGCTTATCGCTCAGTTGGGTGAAGATGTTCAAGTATCGCCGGCCCAAATGGAGCTTTCGCAACTTCGCGGCGGAAATCGGCGAATGACTATGCTAGTAAAAAACAACGGAAAAGACTCGAAGACGGTCGAGGTTACAGCTCTTAATTCAACTGGACTAACGATGGAAGCGGTTATGATCCAACCGCCAAATTTCACACTCCCACCCAATGGGAGCCGAAAAATCTCTGTTACATTGAAGAGTCAGGACGACGCAACGAATGCAACGTTATACGGCGCGCTCCACGTGCAATGTCGTTCGGATCGCAAGGACTTCAATGAATATCGAGACATTCCGATGGCGATCGCTTTGAAGAAATCCCCGCTACCAGAGATAGACATGACTCCTGTCCAATGGATTGCTACAGGAAAGTATCCATGCTTCCGTTGTACTGTTTCAAACTCGGGAGAAACCCATCACCCCTTAGAGGCAAGACTTAGTATCTTTGATGAAAGCGGGAACCGCATTCTGATTCCTGCAGGCTTCGGCAAATGGCTAATGCCCGGACAAATTTCGAAGCTTGAGTTCCGCTCCGAACACGTACTCAGTCCAGGTAAATATAAGCTCAAATGCGAATTGCAACACGGAGACGGCTCCATCGTGAAGGAACAGGTTTTCGAAGTGTCTGACCTCGATAATGCGAAACCGATCAAGTCGGTTTCGGCAGAGGGTTCAGGAAACGACTCCATCAAGAGCATGAAAATGAACTGATCTTGCGCCGAATCGCGAAACCAACTGCGATTGCGACTGATACGAAGCACAACCCGAGCGACGAAGGTTCGGGAACAGCGGTTAATGAAAAAGCCCCTCGATAATAACCGCCTTGAAAACTGTCTGCGGTGAAATTATTGGGAACAGACCCTGCAACTCCTGGTCGGAAAAGCAAAAAGTTGTTTTCGCCTGGCGCCAAAAGGTTACCTTGTGAAGCAGATAAAGAGCCATCGGTAGTACCCTGGATTGCCGAAAAGGTACCATCTCCCTTATCGAGGCCTGCAACTGCAGCAATGTCACCAAAGTCCGCGCCGCTTGTATGAGGAACATAGCCAAACGCGATATCATCCTTCTTAAATTCGAAACCTCGAATCATGGTATCACCCTCAAACCATACAACCTGTGTGGAGCGATTGGTGTCAGGAAATTCCTCGCCAGCAACCGTCTCCACTTCCAATCGTACATTTTGCCAAGTAACAGCTAGGTAATGGCCAGACGAATAATCTGCTAAAACCGCATTGTTGACGGGTTGTGATACGGTAGACTGGATCAACAGGTAATCGTCCCAAAGCGGAGCAATACTTGCTTGCGAACTGCCCAGTGGTACTGGAAAATCAGCTTCACCAGCCGCAAAAACCAAATGGCCATTTTCCGAAACGTAGATATCCCCCTTGGTTTCGCCAAAGTATCTTCCCGCGAAACCCTCAACACCACTAACCAATCCTGAGGTCAGCTTGACTCGGGCTTCGAGTGGAATTGGTGAAGCTTCTATAACTACGGTTCCTGCTGGGTTTAATATCAATCCAGCGGTTGCAGGTGCCACTGAAAAACAAACATCAAAAAAGAGTAGTCCGAGGAAGGCCACCGAACCTAGGCTTGAATAATACATTGTTTATCTTCCATGACCATTGAGAGAGCCTTTTCACAACGTGACTGAGCCTACCGCAGCGAAGCCGTTTTGACAACCCAACAGGCGGTTGCGAGTCACCACACAATGTTCAAATTATAAACAAAAAACTTTTTTAGAAATAGGTTGCTGGCGCAAATCAGAAGCTAACTTTCTCTGTCTTGAGAGCGACATTGCTAACCGCTTTCGGAACATTTCCCCTTTTGTTACTGTTTGCCCCCTTTTGTTACTGTTTGGAGTTTGCCCCATGTTCAAGAAATTTGTACTTTCGTTAGTCGCTTCGGTCGCCTTGTTTGGATTCGTAACCGAATCCGTCATGGCTCAAAGCACTCAAACTTATAAAGTCATTGTCCCTACGTCGGTTTCGATCGTAGCTCCCTCAGCCGTAACCATCACCCACAACGAAACGAATGACCCTCAGGCGTTCCCCGCTCAAGCTTGGACTGTTAAAGGGAATTCCGTCAATGGCGTTAATGTGAGTTTCGCGACGACCACCCCCTTTGTTAATTCTACCGACAATACATTCAAGCGAAACGCGAAACTGGACCTTGCAGTCGGTTCCACAGCTGGTCCAGCAGCATGGACTGTTGGCGTCGCAACAGACACAACGAATTACGCTGGCGACGATGGCATTGCGCAAGTCACTGCATCCTCGAACGGTGTAGGCCGAGCGAGCATGAATTTGACCGTCAGCTTTATTGGCGGAGAATTCGGTGAATTTGCGGCTGGTGATTATCTCACCACTGTTACAGGTACCATTGCAGCCAAGTAACCATTGTAGCCAAGTAAACCGTTGAATTTACAGACGCGGTTCTCGCAACCCTGACTTCGCCAATCCACGAGCTCTTTGCCGGCTGATTATTCATGCCGCTCCGCCCTCTGATGGTGACACATCCCAGCGCATTGTCGAAAATCGCATCCTTGAAAATCGACGACGTTCTAGCTGTTTTATTGAAACAGCTAGAACGTTTTTTTATTGCCTTGGAAACTTAGAGGGTACTTCGTCGCAATCTAACTCAGAAACAATGGCTTCAGGTGCCGATCAAAGATATTCGTAGTCACCTGTTCGCCTACGATTTTTGCGTTCGATTTGAGCAAATCCGTGAATCGGTTTCCTGACCTTGCCGCGACCTTGAACGATACATGCAACAACTGCCGAACGCTCGCATTGAATCGAGCCTCGCCTGGAATGTGTCGAATCGTACTTGCAAAATGACCACCATCCCACGTAGTGACCTCCGAAGCGGACGGCAATCGAGCGCGATCGATATCGATGACGCTTGCATAGGGAGCACAGAATTCATCGATGTGTTCCAAGGCATAGGCGTAGATTTCTTTGGCAAGCAGGAGGCCATCTCCACCTGCCTCACAGAGGCCGATCAACTCTTCGAGCCAAGTTGTACCGGCGGTCTTGAGGTGGATCCCGGCACCGGTCTGGTTCATCGCCTTTCGAATGATCGGATAGAGGCCAAATTTATCGCTACCGCTATGAACGCTGAGCTTTAGGTTGCTTGGCAAGCCATACTGTCCGACAGCGAATCGAATGACGGCTAGGTCGTCGAAGAACTCGCGTTCGAATTGCTTTAGATCGCCAACATAGTCGACACCTTTGTTGAATCGGCCCGTGAACTTCGGAGCGACCGTTTGAATAGGGCACTTTTCGTCGGCCAGCGCAGCCAAAATAATAAGCAACTCGGGTGGTGTTTGCGGTGAGTCCGTTTCATCCATCGATACCTCAGGGACGAAGTTTCCATGTCCTTTTTTTGTTTCAATGTAGCGATAGATATCACCGGCTTGGCGAGTTGCTAACAAGTACTTGCGAGCAACCCGTTCGACTTCATCGCGACCTATCACCAACGGTCTATCAATCCCTGGTACCGTGATTGGGCTCAGCAATTCTGGATGAAGTTGAACAAACTGTGTTACTTCGGCGTCGCTTGCGGGTTTGCCGATAGAATCAGCCACGTCGATAGTGAAAAAATTAGAACAATCCAAAAAGCGATCAACGGTCTTGAGCTGGATATGATCGGCATCGACATACCAAGGATGCGTCCAGCCAAGTTCAGCAACAGCGGCGGCCGCGGCATCGTATACGCTTTGAGGCTCGGAGCCGATAAAAGTATGTTCGCGATTCGATTTGTTCCAAACCGGAACAACATCGAAGCCTTTTTGCGGTTTCATTTGCTCTGACAGCGTCATGAACGCGCGGAGTTGCGATTTAGCCTGGTGGGCAAAGCGATCGCCAACACCGATGGAATAGGGTTCTAAGACTAACATCAACGTACCTTTTTGAGAGTGGAGTCGCCTATTGTCACTGAAATTCCGGAGAAGGGAAGAGCGAAGATCGGCTCGCTGATCTGTTCACACATAGATGCGAACGCGACGCAACAGCGCTTGTTGATTTTGTCGTATAACAGTCTGCCGAAGGCGTAATTTGTTGTCTTTGACAGCACGCCGAAACCCGTAGTCGCAAGTCTTTGGGGCAAATGAACAAGTCCTCGAAAAACCTCCGAATGAAGAAAAGCACCCGTACCTTGATTTCGTCGACATTCTCAACCATATTCCGCCTGCTTTTGATTGGGAGCTGCCTTTTGTCCGCAGCCGAATCTCAATCGCAGGAAGCGGCCAAGTCACCTGAAGTCGACTCGGCGATCAACCGCGCAGTCGCTTTTCTGCTCTCGCAGCAGCAAAATGATGGCTCGATTTCCGACCGTGGACACGAGAATGCGATGACATCCCTTGCAATCATGGCAATGGCCTCTGTCGGTCATCAACCGACAGACTCAACCCCCGAGGGAGTCGTCATGAAGAAAGGGCTTGGATTTGTTCTCGGCGCAAAACGACAAGACAAAGCAGGATACTTCGGAGCAAGCGATGGGTCTCGCATGTATGGACACGGTATCGTCACTCTCATGCTAACCGAAATGATCGGCATGGGAGGCGACGACCAAACCGATGAAGCGATTCATCAAGCGTGCCAAAAAGCTATCGACTTGATCGTTCGTAGCCAGAGGACCAAGAAGCCCGCGTTTGCTAAAGGTGGTTGGCGTTATACTCCAGACGCTGCCGATAGTGACTTGTCTGTTTCGGTGTGGCAACTCATGGCTCTTCGCAGCGCCAAAAACGATGGCATGGACGTACCATCGAGTACCATCGATGATGCGATCAGTTATTTGGTCCGCTCGTTTACATCTCCTGTCGATACAAATGGCCAACCCAGGCAAGCCAAGAATGGCTTTTCCTATGAAGCCAACAATGATAGTCCAACGTTCACGATGTCCGCCGCAGGATTGTTGGCCATGCAAGTCTGCGGTCAATATGAATCGCCTCTGGTGATTGGCGCTACCGACTGGCTAAAAGAACACCCGCCCAAATGGGGCGAGCGTTTTATTCTTTATGGCACCTATTACTACGCTCAAGGAATGCATCAACGAGGAGGCGAAATCGCCGAGACGGCATCGAAGCTCGTTTCTGCGGAGCTGCTTTCCCATCAAGACGCGAACGGTTCCTGGTCTTCATCCAGCGGCGAAGAGCAGAACGCAGGCAAAGTCTATTGCACAGCTCTAGCAATTCTTAGTCTCTCAGTGAAGTACCATTACCTACCGATCTACCAGCGATAAATGCCACTTGCGATTAAGGCAGGAACGCAATAGTTCACTTCTAGCTTTTAGGGCATTCTAGCCGCTTGCAATAAGCGACTGCCTTGAACCAAAAACCACGGCAACCACAAGCTGTGTTGGATCTTGGGGCTTCGCATCTCAAATCTCAAATCTCAAATCTCAAATCTCAAATCTGAAATCCGAAATCTGAAATCCGAAATCTGAAATCTGAAATCTGAAATCTGAAGCATCGAATCCCGAATCTACTAACCTTCTTTTGCCAGGTTGCGTTTTCTTTGGTCTTCCAAAATCTTTGCTTCGATCTCTTTCATCCGTTCCGCATTCAAATCCAAAAACGCCTTCCGCCTCTGCTCGCCATCGTATCTTCTTTTCGATTCTTCATTCAAATACCTTTGGCCTTGTATGTTCGAATTTTGCAAACTCTGGAGCCAACCACCGAGCTGACGCGAGATCTGTTCGCATTCAGCCTGATAGCGATCGATCTCTGGAGCCAACATCGTAAAGTTAGTCATCCGTTTCATGACCGCAAGCATCGATCGCACTTCGCCTGCAGAGCCTCGAGCGATGTATAGGTATGCAATCAGTTCATTGGTTGTACCTCGTTCGAAACCTTCGGCGATGTTGTTGGAGATGGAAAGGGTGGCTCGTTGGATCTGGTTTGCAAGATCGCCCTTGCCGCGAAAAGAGGAATGAGCAGTCCACTCGAACATCGCAGCCGCCAAATCGGCGGCAAGTTTCCAGACGGGCAAGTCTTCAAAGCGGTTGTACTTCATGGCGTGTTCCAATTTCGAATTTCAAATATCAGATCGCAGATTTCGAATTTACAACGCAAAACCCTGGCGGAACCGGAAGGAGAGCCTACTCATTTTTAGCATTTCGATTTTAACGCATCCGCGCACTCTCAGCCTGCTATCCAAGATCGAAAACATGAATTCTGCCATCCGAAACTCCGAAACTCCGAAACTCCGAAACTCCGAAACTCCGAAACTCCGAAACTCCGAAACTCCGAAACTCCGAAACCTGCTATCTGCTATCTGCTATCTGCTATCTGCTATCTGCTATCTGCTATCTGAGATCTGAGATCCAAAATCTTTTTACGGTTCGTCACCCTCCCGTTTTCTCGTCGGGGGGCCCGTAAAGTGCGGTGAACGTGAGACGGCCACCAAGGCCGCTGGGGCCTTTTCTATCGACCATCAACAAAAAATCTCTCCTTGCAAATCCTCACATCGCAAACAATATTGGTGACTCACTCTAACGTCGATTCAACCA
This sequence comes from Planctomycetota bacterium, assembly GCA_026692905.1. Taxonomy (GTDB): domain Bacteria; phylum Planctomycetota; class Planctomycetia; order Pirellulales; family Pirellulaceae; genus JBKCUI01. The sequence goes on along the minus strand of JAPLNL010000037.1, from coordinate 26,398 downwards.
ACGTTTGTTTATCACCGAAGCGAGACCGATGTCGATTACTATTTCCTGGCGAAATGCCGTTACGCACCTGATCGCTAGTGTCATTTGCATACTTTTGATCTCCAGCCAAGCGTCGGCTCAATACGAATCGCTGGAGGAATTGGACGGTCAGCCTGAGGCTTCTCAACAAAGAACGGTTCGTGCCGAACGCGGAAGCCGGCGAATCTATCGCGATCGTGTCGATCCACATTGGTTTGCGAATGGTGCCAAGTTTTGGTACCGCAACAACCTAGTAGAAGAAGTAAAAGAATTTATCCTGGTCGATGCAGAGAAAGGAACACGCTCGTTTGCCTTTGATCACGAGGCCGTTGCTGTCGCATTCGGAAACGGGACAGATTCACGTCGTTTGCCCATTCGAGAAATCGAATTCAGCGAAGACGGCTCGAGACTCTTTTTGATCGGAGACAAGCGTTGGGAATGGAATACCGAGACGAAGTCGCTTGTCGAGTCCAAGGAACCATCGTCGACGAAACCGGCAGAGACGAATTCAGCGCCGACGCGATCGCGCGCTCCCGCAACGGGCGCAGATACCGAGATTTCGTTTGAGAACAAAACCGCTGCCAGTATCGAAATCTTTTGGATCGCAGGCGACGGCCCAAGAACTTCGTACGGAAAAATCGGCCCTGGATCGAGAAAAGACCAACATACATTTGGCGGGCATCGCTGGTCCGTTGTTAACGACAAAGGAGAGGAGCTTGGTATCTACGAAGCCACTGACCGCCCCTCAGTTTTCACTATCGATGGCACCAAACGAGCCATGCCAATTCCATCTGGCCGCCGGAATCGAGCGAGAGCGAACGGAGCCGACTCAGGACGTTCACCGGATGGCAAGTGGACTGCATTCATCCAGGATCACAATGTAGTAGTAAAGGGCGAGGACGAATTAGAGATCGTCGTGAGCCAAGACGGAAACGATGGGAACTCCTATGGACAAGTCTCTTGGTCGCCCGATTCCAAAACAGTCATCGCGTTTCGTATTGAGCCAGGGGATGCCAAAGAAGTTCACTTGGTCCAGTCCTCGCCCGAAAATGGAGGTCGAGCAGTCTTGCAGTCCCGGCCATACGCTCTACCCGGCGACAAGTTTCCCTCCTACGAATTGAATCTCTTTCAACTCGAGACCCGCACACAAACCAAGCCGCAGGTCGATCGATTCGAAAGTGAATTCGCCAGACCGAATCTTCGCTGGAATAAAGCCGGTTCGCACTTCACCTACCAACAAACCGACCGCGGCCATCAACGATTCCGTTTGATCGAAGTCGATGCAATGAGTGGTAAGTTCCGAAATATCATCGATGAAAAGAGCTCGACCTTTATCTGGACCGCACACACTGACAACGTCAGTCAAGTGACATGGCTTGAGTCCGGAGAGCAATTGCTTTTTGTTTCGGAACAAAGTGGCTGGCGACACATCTACTTGGTCGATGTCGCGACAGGCACTGTTATCAATCCGATCACGACCGGTGAGTGGGTGTTTCGAGGTATTGAAGAGGTGGATGAAGCAAACCGGCAACTCTGGTTCCGGGCGAGTGGTTGCTTTGCGGGTCAAGACCCGTACTTGATTCACTATGGCCGAGTCAATTTCGACGGTAGTGGAATGGTTTGGCTGACGGAAGCAGACGGAAATCATTCGATTCAGTACTCCCCTGATCGCAAGTACTTGATCGATAGCTACTCGCGCGTCGACTTGGCTCCGGAAACTCAACTGCGTCGAGTGGCTGACGGGAAACTCATTTGTTCTCTCGAGCAGTCCGACATTAGTGCCTTGGTCGCCAGCGGGTGGACGCCGCCAAAAGTTCTGTCGGCCAAAGGACGCGATGGGAAAACAGACATTTGGGGCTTTGTCTCGCTGCCTCGGAATTTCGATCCGAGCAAGAAATATCCGGTCATCGAAGACATCTATGCCGGACCGCATGGTTCGCATGTTCCCAAGTCATTTAGCCCAGGTCAACGATTTGAATCGCTGACCGAGCTAGGGTTCATCGTTGTCAAGATGGATGGCATGGGGACGGCCAACCGATCGAAAGCCTTTCACGATGTTTGTTGGCATAATATCAAGGATGCAGGGTTCGAAGATCGGATACTTTGGATCAAAGCGGCTGCCACCCAGACCCCCCAGATGGACCTCTCTAGGGTTGGGATTTATGGCACGTCAGCAGGCGGCCAAAATGCTGCGGCAGCTATGTTGCACCATTCGGATTTCTACAGGGCTGCAGTGGCCGCTTGTGGATGTCATGACAACCGGATGGACAAAGCATCTTGGAACGAGCAATGGATGGGCTACCCTGTTGGCCCACATTACAGCGAGTCCTCAAACATCGATCACGCTCATCGCTTGGGCGGGAAGTTGCTGTTGATTGTTGGCGAGATGGATACGAATGTCCCTCCGGAATCGACGCTGCGGTTTGCGGATAAGCTGATCAAAGCGGACAAGGATTTTGATTTGCTAGTCGTTCCCAACGCGGGTCACGGGATGGGCGGGGCATATGGTCAGCGTAAGATGAACGAGTTCTTTGTTCGGCATCTTCTAGGGAAAGAGTAAACAAAAGGTCCTAAGCAAGCGATGGTAACCCGAAGCGTGAGCGAGGTATAGTCAACTTTCTCGATCACCGGCTTGTAGAGGTATTCGCCAAACAGTCAGCCGAAGACTTACTTCGCTTATTTGACAGTACGCCTACGGCTGACTGTTAAACGAAGTGCAATTCAACTTCAATCCGAGGATTCAGCTGCGGAACGATTGAATTTAGTTTAAGATGGGCCAATCCGCCTTCGACGCGCGTCGTAGTGTATCGAATCCTCCCTTGTGGTCACTCCGGCTCATGATCCCTCCACAACGCCAAATTAAACTGCAGATCGAACGACTCCTCTGCTGTAGTATCTTCGCACTGGCTCAAACAATTCTTGCGAGTGCGAGCGACTTTGAACGCGAGGTTGCTCCGCTGCTCGTTTTGAGATGCCTAGAGTGCCATAACCCGGTTGACCCAAGCGGCGGCTTGGACCTTTCCAATCACACCAGTATGGTTCGGGGTGGCGAAAGTGGCTCGCCTATCGCGGTGGAGTTCGAGTCGAGTTTGTTGCTCCAACGAGTGATGCATGCCGAAATGCCTCCGGAAAAGAACGGCAAATCGCAAGCACTTTCGGACGAAGAGCAATCGATACTGCGAGAATGGATTAAAGCGGGCGCGAGTTGGCCCAATGGTCGTGAGCTCGATCCTTACGAACGAACGACGGTCAAACGAGGAGGCCGCGATTGGTGGGCTTGGCAACCCATTGCTCCGCCAGTTGCTAAGGCCGCAACCACATCGGACGCGATCGACTCGATTATTCGTGATTCGCTAAAGGCTCAAAACCTGTCGCCAGCGCCGCCCGCCGATCGCCGCACCTTACTTCGCCGATTGAGCTTTGATTTGATTGGACTGCCGCCAACGCCCGAGGACATCGCTGCCTTCGAACAAGACGCTGCACCGAACGCATACGAAAGAATCGTGGATCAGCTGCTGGCTTCGAAGCATTTCGGCGAGCGTTGGGCACGGCACTGGCTAGATCTGGCGAGATTCGCAGAGACGAACGGTTACGAGCGAGACGAAGTGAAGCCCTATGCGTGGCGTTATCGAGATTGGGTTATCGAAGCGATGAATGCGGACATGCCCTACGATCAATTTGTGACCGAGCAATTGGCTGGAGACGAAATCCCCAACCGATCTCAGTCGAGCGTGATCGCGACGGGATTTCTGAGGCTGGGAACATGGGACGACGAACCCAACGATCCCAGAGAGTATCAATACGATCGCTTGGAGGACATGGTGCATACCACGACGACTGCGTTCTTGGCGATGACAGTTAAATGCGCACGTTGCCATGATCACAAGTTCGACGCGATTCCGCAAACCGACTATTACCGCATCGCATCGAGTTTCTGGGGCGGACCGGTCGCCCAGCGGAATCGCGAATGGAATGGAGGCCCTTCCAAGGAAGAGCTTGGCTTTGACGTTCTCGGATGGACGGACCTGACCAACAACCCGCCCGAATTAAGGCTGCTCGCAAAAGGTGATGTCCATCGGCCATTGCAAGTGGTTGCGCCGGGGTCGCTCACTGGTTCACGAGAAATCGCTTGTACGTTCGAATCCCCGCTGCCTGATTCGAAAACGTCGACCAGAAGACTCCAATTGGCACGTTGGATTGTCGACAAACGGAATCCTTTGACAGCCCGCGTCGTTGCCAATCGGCTATGGCAGCACCATTTTGGTGAAGGACTCGTTCGAACGCCTGACAATTTCGGGTTCCTCGGAAGTCCACCCACGCACCCTGAGCTGCTCGATCTATTGGCCTCGGAGCTGATGGCGGGCGAATGGCGGCTCAAGAGAATCCATAAGATGATCGTGATGTCCAAAACCTATTGCCAAAGCTCAATCCATCCATCCGCCAAGTCCTATTCCGATCTCGATGCCGCGAATCGCTATTGGTGGCGGGCGGAGCGACGAAGACTGGACGCTGAACAGCTTCGGGATTCCCTGTTGACGTGCAGTGGACGGCTCGATCGAAGCATGGGTGGCCCCAGTTTCAAGGCTCCGATCAGCGATGAAGCCTTGGAAGGATTGTCCAGAAAAGGGGATGCTTACAAAGCTTCGCCAGCCGATGAAAGTAGGCGTCGGGGCGTCTACATGTTTTCCAAGCGTTCGCTGGCCGTACCGATGATGGCAGTGTTTGATAGCTGTGACACCACTGCACCTACTGGTAGGCGGGATGTCTCGACAGTCGCACCACAAGCGCTCACGCTGCTCAATAACGAATGGGTGCACGGCGAAAGTCAAGCTATGGCAGCGCGCGTATTAGCATCCTGTTTGGATCGCGAGCAGCGGATTTCCGCTGCTTGGCGAATCGTACTTTCGCGTGAGCCAACCGATCGCGAAAGACTCGCTTCCATGGACTTTATTACTCGGTTGCAAACGAGTGGAATTGCTGGGGACAATGCTGATTTGCTTGCTTTCGCAGCTCTCTGCCACACGATCGTCAACACCAACGAATTTATCTACCTGGACTGATCATGAACGAACAACTTTTTCCTTGTGGTCAAACCCGCCGCCAAGCCCTCTGGCAAATGGGTGGAGGATTTGCTGGATTGGCGCTAGCCTCTTTACTGGACCAAGATGGATTCTTTGCAAAGCAAGCAGCCGGATCGGATTCAACGAATCCGTTGTCTCCCAAACCTGCCCACTTTCCGTGCAAAGCCAAGAGTTGCATCTTCCTGATGATGAACGGTGGACCAAGCCACGTGGATACTTGGGATTACAAGCCCGAGTTGCAGAAACACGCGGGCAAAGCCATGCCCACCGACAAAAAGTTCATTAATTCAGGAGGTCGAGCTGTAGGTATGCTCTCTCCGGCGGTACGGCCCTTTAGGCCAGGTGGCGAGAGTGGAACCATGGTATCGGATTTCTTCCCGCGTATCCGCGAACACGTGGACAAGTTGGCGGTCATTCGGTCCTGTTTCACCGACACGCACGCGCACGGCTCCGCTTCGGTGCAGATGAATACAGGCAAGCCGATCATTGGCCGGCCATCATTGGGTAGTTGGGTCACGTATGGGCTAGGGTCGGAAAATCAGAATTTGCCTGGCTATGTCGTCATGCTCGACAAGCGAGGAGGTCCAATCGGAGGGCAACCCAACTGGTCGAGCGGATTTGCACCGGCTTCGTTCCAAGGTACTCTTTTCCGTCCACAAGGGAATCCAATCTTGGACCTCACCTCGCCGGGTTCTATTTCGCGAACACAACAACGCGAACAACTCGATCTGCTGGCCAAGTTCAATCAGGAGCATTTGGAAATGCGGCCGGGAGGAACAGAGCTAGCCTCGCGAGCTGCTAGTTACGAACTTGCATTTCGCATGCAAGCGGAGACGCCAGACGCGGTTGACGTGAGTGGTGAAACGGCAAGCACCCTTGCGGCATACGGTTTGGACGCCCCCCAAACCTCTGAGTTTGGACGCAATTGTTTGATTGCGAGGCGACTCGTTGAACGTGGCGTAAGATTCATCCAGTTGTATTCAGGTGGCGGGCATTTGGAAGAGACGTGGGATGCGCATGAAAGCGTTGAAAAAAATCACGGAAGGCACGCTGGCGAAACGGACCAACCGATTGCAGCGCTGTTAGCCGACCTGCAACAGCGGGGTCTCCTCGATTCTACGTTGATCGTGTGGGGAGGCGAGTTTGGACGCATGCCGTTCACGGAGGGGGTAGACAAACCTGGTCGAAATCACAACCCCTACGGGTTTTCTATGTGGCTTGCAGGTGGCGGTGTCAAAGGTGGTATAACTTATGGCGAGACGGATGAACTTGGCTTCGCCGCGGAAACGAACAAAGTGCATGTACACGACTTGCACGCTACCATTTTGCACCTGATGGGAATGGACCACACCCGCCTAACTTACTTTCATCAGGGGCGTGACGAACGGCTGACCGATGTCTACGGTCATGTTATCAAGGACATTCTAACTTAACGGTCCAGCAGCCTTTCTGGCTCTAGCACGACGCGCAAGCTAGTGAATTTGCTAACCAACTCACTAGCTTGCGCGTCGTGCAAAGCTGCTTTTTATGCTGCCGCAGCGCAGGTCATCTTTGCATGGTGTACAATACACCTGGGTTTTTTCGTAGAATTCCAGTGGAGGCGATTGCCGTGAACTCAGACTGCCGATGGAGACATCCTGCCATTTCCAGGCGGACAGCGATCCAAGCTGGAGCCATTGGAATTTTCGGGCTCGGGTCAAACCACCTGTCGGGACTTCGGCAAGCCAATGCGTTATCTCCTTTTGGAAATCAGGCTCACACAAATCAGGGGTTTGGGAAAGCCAAGTCCTGTATCTTTATATTCCTCTCAGGCGGGCTCGCTCAACATGAGAGTTTTGATATGAAGCCAAACGCGCCTGAAAATGTTCGGGGCGAATTTAGGCCAATTTCGACGCGAACACCGGGCGTTCAAATTTGCGAACATCTCCCGCTCCTGTCTGAGCGAAGCGATCGCTGGGCGCTGTGTCGTTCTCTAACGCATAGTTCTAATGACCATTCAGCGGCTCACCATATCATGCTGACAGGGCAATCGCAGTTGCCGACTGGATTCAATCCGAATGGATCGAACCGCACCGACCGACCTTCGATTGCTTCTGTGGCTGGTTATACGACGAGAGCCCGGAACAACCTTCCTACGGCTGTGGCGTTGCCTGAACGACTGGTTCACTCAACCGGCAGAATGATACCTGGCCAACACGCTGGCGAAATGGGAGCGCAACATGATCCTTGGATGATCGAAGCCTCCCCATTTCACAACTCCTCCTACGGTGCGTTTCCTGAATATGGGTTCGATCATCAAGATCGAGGTAATGTCGACAATCGATTGTTCCAAGCGCCCCAGATAACCCTGCCCGAGGGCTTAGGGATGAAAGACATCAATGGCCGGCTTCAATTGCTTGATACTCTTAAGAAGCAGCAGTCTACCTTGGCCCACTATGCCGAAACCCAGTCCTTTGATCGGTTTCGCCAAAGCGCGGTTTCGCTTCTCACTGAAAACTCAATTCAACGCGCACTCGATGTGACGCGAGCGGAAGAGGCAACCCTGGATCGGTATGGACGAAACTCCTTTGGTTGGTCCCTTTTGATGGCGCGAAGACTGGTGACCGCCGGCGTCAACTTGGTTCAAGTCAATCTGGGTAACGATGAAACTTGGGATACCCATGGCAACGCATTTCCGCACCTAAAGAACTCGCTTCTTCCCCCGACCGACAAGGCTCTGTCGGCATTGATAGATGATTTGCATTCGACGGGAGAATTGGATGAAACGCTCATCGTGATGGCGGGTGAGTTCGGCCGAACACCCCAAATTTCGCTGCTGCCTGCCCACTACAAATTGCCTGGACGCGACCACTGGGGAGCTGTCCAATCGGTTTTCTTTGCTGGGGGAGGCGTTCGAGGCGGCAATGTGATTGGCAAATCAGACGCTCAAGGCGCATATCCAGCAGAACAGCCAGTCAAGCCAGAGAACTTTGCAGCCACGATCTATCACTCGCTCGGAATCCCACCAACAGCTGTTTGGCATGATGCGACAAACAGACCGCACCAAATCTATCACGGTGAACCGATCGCGGGTGTTTTCTGAGCCGCGGCCGCAGCTAACTCGTTTTCTCGATTGCGGCTAAGATAGAGCCATGAGCGGTCCGTTTGATTTGAACCTCCCGCTCACCAACGTATCGTTGATTGTCCAAATCCACACGAACAAGGCTGAATCCATGAAGTCGTATAAATTTGTCTGCTACGCCTGGAACGATGAAAAAGCAGCCAGCTTTGATCCGGTCGGCAGACTGATCTACCGCTCCAATCTTCTTGGCTCAGACCAGCGTATCACCAACACAGGTGGCGGCAATACATCCGCGAAGCTCACGGAAAAGGATCCACTTACAGGTTGCCCAACCGAAGTGCTTTGGGTCAAGGGTTCTGGTGGCGATCTCAGAACGTCAACTCGCGAGAACTTTTCATCCCTTTACCAGAATAAGCTTCTCGAGCTACAGCAACTCTATTCGGGTCGGCCCGACAAAGGCTACAAAGGACAAGCCGAAGACGACATGGTTGGGATGTATACCCACACGACTTTCAATTTAAACCCGCGAGCATCTTCTATCGATACGCCACTGCATAGTTTCTTGCCGGGCAAACATGTCGACCACATGCACCCCAACGCGATCATCTCGATCGCTGCCAGCCATCGCTGCCAGGAACTGACTCACGAGATCTTTGGAGGCGCAATGGCTTATGTCCCTTGGATGCGACCCGGCTTTGAGTTGGGGTTGGCCATGCAAGAAATTTCCAAAAAGAATTCGAAACTGCAAGCCATCATGATGGGCCAGCATGGGTTCATTTCGTGGGCAGATGACGAAAAGGAATGTTACACGCTGACGTTGGACATGATCGAGGCCGCTGCTGCTCATATTGACTCGAGATACCAAGCCAAGGGAGGTGATAAAACCGCCTTCGGTGGCTTGAAGTATCAAACGTTAGATCAACCTGCCAGACATGCAACTCTGGCTGCTATCTTGCCGTGGCTCAGAGGCCAAGTGAGCGCGAAACGCCGATTCGTCGGTACTATTCAAGATGACTCCACCATCATGCGATTCGTGAACTCGCATGATGCACCTCGACTTGCGGAACTTGGCACAAGCTGCCCCGATCACTTCCTTCGAACCAAAATCAAGCCCCTGTACGTCGACTGGAACCCTCAAACAGAGACTGTTGCATCGCTCAAAGCCAAGTTGACGCTTGGACTAGAACAATACCGGCAGGACTACGCGTCGTATTATGAGACCTGCAAGCGACCTAACTCGCCCGCGATGCGAGATCCGAATCCTACGGTCATGTTGATACCAGGCTTAGGCATGATCGCATGGGGCAAAGACAAATCCGAGTCGCGTGTGACAGCCGAGTTCTACAACTGTGCTGTCGAGGTGATGCGAGGGGCCGAAGCTATCGATCGCTACATTGCGTTGCCGCTTCAAGAGGCATTCGACATTGAGTATTGGTTGCTTGAAGAAGCAAAACTAAAACGCATGCCAGCAGAAAAAGAATTGGCCAGGCAAGTCATTGTGGTGATTGGAGCAGGCTCCGGCATTGGCAAAGAGACAGCGCATCGGCTCGTTCGTGAAGGAGCACACATCGTATGCGTCGACTTGAACGAGGAAACGGCAGTCGCCACCGCTACCGAAATAACCAACAAGCATGGACTCGGGATCGGGGTCGCCGGCAGTGGTATTTCGGGATGTGGACCATCGGTTGGCTTGGGTTGCGACATCACGAAGCGAGTAAGCGTGCGTGCGATGTTGGATCAGGTGAGCTTGGCGTACGGCGGTTTCGATTCGATATGCGTCACCGCAGGTATCTTTGTCGCCTCCGATACCACAGGCCATATTCCGGATGAAAAATGGGCTTTGACCTTTGCGATCAACGTGACCGGTAGCTACTTGGTCGCAGACGAAGCGGGCAAGAACTGGCTGGAGCAAGGTCTACATGGAAATTTGGTTCTTACGACAAGTGCGAATGCGGCGGTCGCCAAGAAGGGAAGCGTGGCATACGATACGAGTAAGGCAGCAGCTAATCACTTGGTCCGCGAACTTGCGATCGAATTGGCACCGCTCGTTCGAGTGAACGGTGTCGCTCCCGCGACCGTGGTACAGGGAAGCGCTATGTTTCCTCGCGATCGCGTTATCGGCTCGTTGTCCAAATACCGTATCGATTACACCGAAAATGAATCGACCGAGTCGCTGGTGCAAAAACTCGCTCAGTTTTATGCGGACCGCACGCTGACCAAATCGCCCATCACCCCGGCGGATCAAGCCGAAGCCTATTTCCTTTTGGTCGGCCAACGCCTTAGCAAGACAACAGGCCAGATCATCTCGGTCGACGGCGGTCTTTACGAGGCGTTCTTGCGGTAGGGTTTGGCAAGAGTTTTAGCAGTTCAAAGTCACTTCGCGCCGACTTCAACTGGGCACCTTTTTACTCGGGAGGGAGAGGCTCCTGCCGAGCCAACGGTACAAAGGTTCGGCAGGAGCCTCACCCTCCCGAGCAATGAATGACTTAGGTAAACTCGTTGGAAACATGTTTACAGCGGTGACTTCACCCTCCCCTCGCTTCGCTCGACCCTTCCAGAGGGAGGGTGATTAAACTGGGTATCTCCAAAGCAATGGTGCTTACTCCAAGGAATTAGCCTCCTGTTTCGCTCTCGTAATGGATTGGCCAAGCACGCGTTTGTCTGTCGAGTCCCCCAGCAGGACAACGCGTGCATCGACGAACAAGACCATCGCGCCGCCTGGGTGTTTGCTGCGAATTTCATTGTCACCGATCCAAACCGTCCGGTCGTTGATGCCCCCGCTTTGCACGAAGACATTTCGTCCGTTGATCCATTCGCTGTCTGGACCGCCAATGTCCTCTGACACGGCGATGGTGTTTGTCGTTCCATCGAGAATATCGCGTAGAGCAATGGTCCGATCGTACAAGAAAACTCCATCATCTTGTTCGCGATCCAGGATGATCTCTCCGAACAATCCGCCGTAATCGGTTTGGGCTCGTATCAAAGTTCGATTCTGCGCCGTTGGACATTCAAACACACTTAGACGCTGGGCAGCGGGTTTGGCATTGATCGCATGATCGAAGGCTTTACCAAAGTCGATCTGGGAATGGAGTGTCTGTTGCTCCAAAAAGGGTAACAGGAACGAGGACCACGCCAATTGCCGGTTCGCAGGTGGGGTTCGAAACCCACGCCATTCGAGGCATCCAACAGGTAGCACGCGATTCACATCGTGATAATTGTGCAGTGCGAGCCCAATTTGCTTCAAATTGTTCTTACAAGAAAATCCCCTTGCTGCTTCCCTCGCAAATTGAACCGCGGGCAATAGCACAGAGGCCAAGACGCCAATAATCGCAAACACGACCAATAGCTCTACCATGGTCACACCAGTCCGCTTCCAAGACCCCGGTGCTTCGGCGATCGATGCGGCTCGAAAGACGATTCTTCGTTCCATGGCACAATCCTTTATGACGGAGCTTTTTCGTTCTGGTGACTTGGCAAACGCTTTTTTCTACGACAAAACGACACGACAACCGAAGCCAAAGAAATCATCGCAACGGTTGTCGGTTCGGGTACTGCTGTAATGCTCAAGTTGTCCAAGGCAAAATACGTTGGCGTGTTCGTTCCAAATACGCCGACGTCGCTGGAAATCAAATCGAATTGCAACGAGTCCACCACGCCCAGCCCTGTAAGATTTTGCGTGGACCATCCATTGAGTATAAAGTCCAAGCTGTTGTTGCTAAACCGATAGTCCGCCAAGTACAGACTGGTCGTACCTGTATTGACGCCTCCTAAATACCCGTAAACATCGAGTCGCAGGAAATCGAGGTCGTTTCCTAAATCGCCTCCAAATTTTTTCGAAAACGCATCGCCATCTCGCATGGAGAGCGCCGTGTATGTTGTATTCGCAAAGTCCGCACTGTTTACAGTGACGGGTGCTGCAAAAGAGACAACTGCGTCTCCTTGACCAAAGTTAAAGGCAACTGCGTATTGCGACGAAGAAGAACCGCCGCCTGGAAATGCTGCGTATTGGTTGGTAAACCCAGCGGTGGTTGAGTTCGCAACGCTTGAGTAGGCAAATCCGGACCAAACATTAAAGGTACCATCATAAGCATTGTTGAATTGAACGCCTCCAGAACTCCATCCTGCCGAGTTCGAAACGTTGGTGCCTGAATTTCCGTTGTAGTAGCTTCCATTGGCACCCGTTGCCGTGTACGTCGTCTTGTCTTCGAACGTAATCATGTCCCCGAGTGCCGGGGAATTGAACATGAAAACGAAAAACGAAAGAGCCATTACGCGCTGGAGCATGGTCGGTCCTGAAGGGAAGGGCAACATCGGCCGTGAAATTCACGAAAAAACCAGCACGCGTCCCAAACCCGGAGGACGATAACATGCCACAAGCATGGTAGGTCTTCTGACTTCGTCATCACCCAAGCTTCGTTGCCTTCTCACTCGAATTCGAGCAATGGCACTTCCCGTTAGAAGGAAGCTCTGGTTGCGACACACAAATGCATCGCGGATAACTTACAGCGGCCGGACCGTCTCGGAATTTCACCGAAGTTCCCTGTTTGCGAATAGGAGTCAAGACTCCCTCGCCACCACACTTAGGCATGAGTCTAGCCGACGAGATTCCCGTGTCAACGCTGAAAATGATTCGTTTTCGGATTCGCCGCCAGCTGCGAACCCTTAGGTTCTGACGAGACTGGGGGGCTAGCTGATTCACTCGTTTAACAGTCAGCCGAAGCGAGGGTAGGGTTAACTGCTAGCGGCAATTGTACAAGCCAGTTCAACCTCCCCGGCCTCTGGCCGACCCTCCCGGAGAGAGGATATTGCGTCCGTTTCGAGATCGTAGCGCCAAAGCGATTCGTTCAAACTCGACCTCGCGACGCGAACTACGGAAGCATCGCCGCGGGTACTTGGACCGACAATGATTCGCGGGGACTTGCTTAGATCCATTGCGCCGTTTTCCGCATTCAAGTGACGAACGGTCGGTTCCATCGCATTCGTCGAATTGCTACTTACGACGATCGCTTCCGATTGATCATCGAGTTCTACGATCGAACCGATTGGATAGATGGACATTCCCCTGATGAGGCTTCGCACCACCTTTGGATCAAACCTTCGTTTAGCAGCGTTGTGGCAAAGTACTGCCAGTGCATCAGCCGGCACAATGCGCTTCGTTGGAAATAAGGGAAGCACCAAGTTTAGGTATGCGTCCGCCGCATTTAAAACGCGAGCCGCAATCGGAACCCCGCTTGAAAGGCCATGAGGAAATCCCGAGCCATCAAACTGTTCGTGTACCTGAGCAATCGCTGTTAAGACTTCGGCGTCGAATCCATCTATCTCTTTTAGCAACTCCATACTCTCGATCGGATGATTTCGAAACTTTTCGATAACCTTTGGATTGGCGATAATCGCACCATTACGAAACCATTCGGGATGCAACAAGAGAGAACAATCATGCAACAGCCCCGTAATTCCAACCAAGCCGCAATCCTCTCGGGAAAGCCCCATCAGGACACCGGTCGTAACACCCATCAACGCTAAAGTGGTGGACCGAGAAGTGATCCTATCGATGATCTCGGGTGGCGATGCTTGAATGCGACTGGAAAGCATGGCGAATGCTGCAGACGAATCTTTCTTCGCTTGAGCCATAAACTGGTCAACTTGCAAAACCAAATCAGCCGTATCTCCCATTCTTTTTTGTTGTAGGCATTGGAGAAACCGCCTGAGTGACGCTTCGCATTCGGCGAAGACTTGATCCAACCGATCCATTTTTGCCGAATCATAGTGCGACAAAAGAACGGATTGGAAGTCATCCGAAACAGGTTGGTGCCCCTTGACTGTGACGGAACGAATGCCTTTTTTTTCCAGGAGATCGAGCAGCCGTCTGGAAATAGGAGCGCCCGATTTATGAAGAACGGCACCCTTCGCGTCGTTGAGATCGAAGCTTAACGTCGATCCGATCACCAAATCGGCGGTCTCGATAACCCAGGTTTCTTGAAAATCCGTGGTTTTGCCCATCCAAAAAGTATCCTTAATAAGTGCTTGGGGCTAGCATTGCAGGTCTAGCGAAAGCGGTGCAAATACCTGCAACGCGTCGAAATATTGCTTGCATTTTGAAAGACTAAGGCTTTTCGCCGGTATTTTCCTCGATTTTTCGTAGGTTTCGATTCGTGAGGACTGAAATTTTCGCAAAGATTGCAGTTCCGGCTAACAAAATGGTTCAAATATCGAAAAACCAAATGAAACGTCGCACCGAGACCTTTGGATTTCGACATGACTCCCCTCGGTTCCGCTCCTATACTGGAGTTGATGCGTACTAAAGATTGGAGCCCCACTCGACCATTGACAATATCAACCAGCCAGGCTTTCTATTCCGCAGCCTTTAATACCCACCCACCTGTGTTTTCATTCCCCAAAACGTGAGAGTTCACGCTTATTTTGTCGCAAGATCCCCATTCACGTCCCCTCCGTTCGACCTTGATCATTGCGGCTTTCGCTGCGTTTTTAGGCTGCTCACGAGAATATCATGCGCGGTCTTATGACGCACCTAAAGTCGAAAGCGAGTTTGTCAAAGGACGGGAGCCCAAGCCTCGCCAAGCGTTACCGCCCATGATGGGTGGCAGTCGCATCCCCTTGCCCGAACGTCGAATCCTGGGCGCCGTCATCCCAGACAACAACCACGTCTACTTCGTCAAGGCAACGGATCGCGCCACCCAATTGGCATCCGCGGAATCCGCCTTCCGCACTGTCGTTGAGGCGTTCGCGGTCGATCCCGCGTCGGGTTCCCCCAAGTTCGAACTACCTCCAGGCTGGACGCTCAATCTGCTGGACAATGCGAACGCCGGGATCGGCCTTGCGGAGATGATCGCAGAGATCAACTACGAAGCTCCTGCGGGACGCATTCGATTTACGGTTTCGAAATACGATAAGCCTGCCGAGACCGCCGCTTGGGAAAACTACTTGCTCAGTCAAATCAATCGTTGGCGAGGACAACTAGAGCTACCGCCGACCACCGTGTCCGATTTGCAACGTGAGCTTCCGACGATACCTCGCGACGGAGCTGCTATGCCAGCCTACTTGTTTGATGCCAATGGAGATGGAGCATCAGGCTCAACGGCAACTCCTGCCGTTTCGACACCACCTGTATCCGCGGAACCAGCGATAGCCGCCCCACCGAGTGCACGCCCTGCGTTGAAATTGACTTATGACAAACCGGATGCTTGGGAACTGCAGCCTCCGAAACCCTACCGAGAAGCGACCTTCAAAGTCACCAAAGAGGGGAAAGAAGCTGAGATCACCGTTAGCACAGCAAGAGACATACCTGTGCAAAATGCAGGTATGTGGCTCAGCCAAACCATCTCTGTCAACGACCAAGCGACCTTGGAATCACTGGCGTTGAAAACGGTCGAACAAGCGGAAACGCTCCAAGTTGGAACGAAGACCGCGAAACTCTATTCGATTCGCGCTTCGGATCAACCCGATGCCCGTTCACTGTTAGTGGTAGCCATCCCGATGGGCGAGGGAGGAATGAGCATGTTCGTGAAACTAAACTGCGAATTGCGGATGATGGAAGAAGAGAAGTCAACCTTTTTGAGCTTTGTCAACACATTGCGTTGGGAGTAACTCCGCGTGGCAACTGGAACATTTAGTAGTGGTGCTGTATCGACGACCGCCGCCCCACTTGATTTGGGTAGGGTCGTTTGGCTCGCTCTCCGCGCGATGGGCTCGCTCAAGATCACGGTCACCATGTTTGCATTGGGAACGTTGATCCTGTTCGTTGGGACATTGGCTCAAGACGAAGAGACCATCGTCGATGTCAAGAAACAATACTTCAATAGCTGGGTCGCATCGGTTCCATTCGATGTGTTCATGCCTCAAACGATTTGGCCGCACAAGGAAACCGTTCGGGGCGCATTTGCAATCCCAGGCGGGGCGGCTATTGGCTTAATTTTGCTGGTCAACCTGATCGCTGCCAAACTAACTCGCTTTGCGATGAACGCGAAAGGTGGCCGCTTTGTTGCCGGCATGTTCTTTACGGTCATCGGCTTTATCTTGGTCGGCTTAATCGTGCTGAGCGCACACTTGGGGGATGGTCTGCAAGGTGAACCGCCCTTTAGCTACGATTGGCTTTGGAGCGGCGTGAAGGCAAGCGTCTGGGGCCTCGCGGCTGGGGCATTGGTTTGGTGCATTGGATGGAATCCGAAAACACGGGTTGTTCGATGGACCATTTGGACTGTGACCGCCATTCTTTTAGGAATCAGCTACTTCTTGATTGCAACCAACGATGCTTTTCGTATTCCCGATCCCGGTCTTCGCATCGTATGGCAATTGACCAAAAGCTTGGTCGTCAGTGTGGTGCTCTTGGTCGGTTTACTGCTGTTGTTTGGTAATCGAGGCGGCAATGTTCTGATTCACTTGGGAGTCGGACTTCTCATGTTGGGTCAATTCATTTTCGGCGATGCACAGCACGAAGAACGTGTCGCAATTTTCGAAGGCCAAAAAACGCAAGTGGCGTACGAGTTGGATACGGTTGAATTGGCATTCGTGGACAAGAGCGACCAGGACAAGAACCATGTCGTCGCATTTGAACATCCGATGCTCCAGCAATCCTTGGCCAACAAAAAATTCATTACGGCCGAAAAAATCCCTTTTGAGATTCGAGTCGATCGTTGGATGACCAACTCGACTCGCGAAGAACGCAAACGGTTGCCAGATTCTTCAGACGAAGACTACGAAGTCATGGGGGTTGGCATTCGCGAGTTCGAATTCAAAGAACTTCCCAAGTCTGGCGGAGCCAAGAGTCAGACCAATTACGCGACGGCTTATGTTACCCTTCGCAACAAAGAGGACAAACGGGTCATCGGAAAGTTCGCTGTAAGCCAACTCTTTAACGACGATGCCATTATGTACAAGTCGGAATATGAGCAAGCGGAGGCGGCTGGCAAGACTTGGGATTTCGGTCTGCGATTTCGCAGGAACTACAAACCCTATTCGATCATCTTGGACGATGTCGTCATGGAGGAATACACCGGTACATCCAAACCAAAAGACTATTCCTCCTACGTAAAGATCAAGGATTCGCAGGGAGACACCCTACAACAAGGGCGGATTTGGATGAACAATCCAATGCGGTTTCGCGGAGAGACTTTTTATCAGTCGGGCTATATGAACGGCAGCATGAACCCATATGGTGTCGAGCAAACGACACTCCAAGTGGTAACCAATGCAGGCTGGTTGATCCCCTATGTGGCTTGCGTTCTGTGCGGACTTGGGATGTTAGTTCACTTTGGAGGAACCTTTGCCCGTTTCGCCTCTCGCTACGATCGTTTGAGATTGGCCACGGGTGAGTTGTCGGCCAAGTTAATGCCGAACAAGGGCTTAGCTGGACTTGGCAAAAGGGACATTACCGCAATCGTTTTGCCGATTGTCGCCTGCAGTCTGATTGGTTTATGGATCGCGCGAAGCGCGAGCATTCCGAAAGTCTCCGCAGAGCAAATCAACTGGTATGCCATCGGTGAAATCCCGGTTCAATACGGTGGCCGAATCAAACCTCTTGCTTCTGCTGCTGGCGAGGTGCTCGAGGTTCTGTCGAATAAAAAGTTTGCCTTGAGCAAAGATGGCCATACCTACGAACCTGACTTCAAGACCGGCGCAAAAATTGGAGCCGCTCAGTGGATCCTGTCGGTTTTTGCACGAGAAGAATGGGTTCTGGATAGTCCCCTCATTCGAATCGATGCGGTGGAAACGACCAATGCACTTGGGCTCCAGCGACACACTTCCAATCGCTATTCCTACAACCAAATTCGAGAAGGGTTATCTAAGATTCCGGACCAGTTAGAAAGTCTTTTCAAAACCAAAAGAGAAGACTGGAGCTTTGAGCAATCGAAACTCGCTGAGGCGGTCGACAAAGTTTCGACATTGGATAATTTGTTCGCAGCCTACACCCCAATAACGCCTCGCAATTTCGGCGATTCATCTCAAGTTATTGCCGCTCTTCGAAGTCTGCAACCGGAGGTGGAACGCATTCGGTCTCGCGGCCCCATTGCGATTCTTCCACCGCTGGTCAGCAATGCTCCCCAAAGCGGAGAAAAAGCACCGCCAGCAAAGTGGGACGCTTTCGGTCCTGCACTTTTTGAAACAGTCAAGAACAAAACCGCCGGAGTAGAATCCAAAACCGAATCGGTACTGAGTCTTATGGCGCTCATGGAGAGTGTTTCGGCGGATGAGAAAAAACCATCGACGATCAATGAGAAAACCGCAGATTTCAAAGCTAGCGTGATCAAGGAATTTGGTTCAACGATTCGCGTCGGTAAGGTTCCATTTGAAGCTTGGTACGAGAACTTCTCCCCAATCGCTATCTCCAAAACACTCTATGTGATCTGCGGAGTTCTAGCATTTGCTAGTTTCATCGTTGCCCGAGACTCGCTGCGACGAACTGCCTTTTCGCTGTGCGTGATTACGCTGCTCGTTCATACCACAGCGATCGTATGCCGAATCTACATTTCCGAAAGACCTCCGGTGGCAACGCTCTATTCTGCGGCGGTGTTCATCGGCTGGGCAATCGTTTTATTCTGTACCGTCACCGAATTGCTCTTCCCCGTTTCTATTTCCGTCTTAGTGGCTTCGGTTGCCGGATACCTAACACTTCAAGTTGCTCACGTTCTGAATGTCGGCGATTCCATGCCGGTTCTCGAAGCGGTTCTTGATACCCAGTTTTGGCTTTCGACGCATGTGGTTAGCGTGTCACTCGGGTATAGCGCTACGTTTGCTGCCGGTCTCCTTGGGATAGGTATTGTCATCTTTACTTTGCTTGAACGTATCGCTCCAAAACCAAACCTGAATCGTTCGTCCTTCCTGGCTGCAGTAGCACCCAAGTCTGGCGACCGTTGGGAGTTTGCACTGGGAGTCGAAGTTATCCCGACGCTCTACCGCATATGCTATGGCGTTGTTTGCTTTGGTCTGTTCTTTAGTTTCGTTGGTACCGTTCTTGGCGGTCTTTGGGGCGACGACAGTTGGGGCCGATTCTGGGGCTGGGATCCCAAGGAAAACGGGGCCATGATGATCGTTCTTTGGAACGCGCTCCTACTGCATGCCAAGTGGGACAAGATGGTCAAAGCGCTCGGCTTCGGCATCTTGGCCATCTTCGGAAACATTATCACCGCTTGGTCCATGTTCGGGACCAATCTGCTCGGAGTGGGCCTCCATTCGTACGGATTCAATGCCACCACGTTTTACTACTTGGCTTTCTTCGCGTTGAGCCAAGCCATCGTCATCCTTGTTGGGATTGGTTTGGTCTTTTTCCGCGGGAACAGACCCCAGGTTGATCTCGAATAAATATGAGCACAGTTCTATCCAACGCCCCAGGCTGTGAGTCCACATTTGATTTTCTGTCGACTCGAATCGCTAGGCATAATCGCATTGCCAAGGACACTTGGCAGCTGACGGTCGAGGCACCCGAACTGGCACGCAAAACAGTACCGGGCCAATTTTTCATGATACGTATCGCGGGGCGCACCGATCCGTTGATCGGACGTGCGCTCGCCATGTACGATCGGCATTTGGACCAGAACGGGCAGCCCGAGGCAGTCAGCGTGGTCTACACCGTCAAAGGAAAATTCACTCAAGCCTTGTCGAAATGCGTGGCTGGCGACCAAGTCGAGCTTTGGGGGCCGCTAGGAAACGGTTTTTCGACCAAACCAACGGACCACCTCATCTTAGTCGCCGGCGGAGTTGGACAAACCCCGATGTTGACTTTGGCTTCCGCGGCATTGGGCAAGTCGACCTACGGTTCTCCAGTCAAACCGAACGGTTATGCCAAGAAGGTAACGCTTTGCTACGGAGCAAGAACGAAAGAGTATTTGGCAGGTGTTCCTGACTTCGAGAAGACATGCACAGAAGTGCGAATCGCCACCGATGATGGTTCGCAAGGCCATCATGGCCGTGTCACGGATCTGCTGCGATCGCTTTTGGATACAGAAAAATCGGACCATAACATGAGCTCTGGATTGTCTGTTCGCATCGCTTGCTGCGGGCCTGAGCCCATGATGGAAGCGGTCAGCAAGATCGCGTTGGAACATTCCATTCCATGCGAACTGTCATTGGAAACACCGATGGCATGTGGCATCGGCATTTGCTTTACCTGCGTCGCCAAAATCAAGCAAGCAGATGGCGAGTGGGACTACCAACGCACCTGCATCGAAGGGCCTGTTTTCGATTCGGAACAAATCGTTTGGTAGATTCTCGCTATGGCGGGCGGCAGGCAAAAACACACCACGAATCCGGTCCTGCGCATTCTTCAAAGCATTGGGCGTGGAAGCTAGCCCCGGTTCTCGACGAATGTCGAGTGGAAAACCGGGGCTAGCGCCCAACGGCTAAAGGTTTGTTTCAATTGCAGACTCATGCCGAAGTGCATTCCATTTGCCGTTCACCAGGAATTATTGTCAATTCACTTCGGCGGACGGCACGACGGAGCTTGCCTGCTACTTTGCTGGATCACTCGTACTGCAAGGCACTTGAGATGTTGACGCGAGCAGCCCGCTCGGCGGGGATCAATGCAGCGACAACGACGACGAGCAATTCGAGCAATGGTGAACACACGATCAACCAGGGATAGAGCCCGAATTCGATAGCTCGACCGGTAGCCTGCTGAGTTGACAGGTTGAGGATGAGCGCAATCCACAAGCCGATCAATACGCCTGGGACTACGCCAATCACTCCCATAAAGAACGCTTGAGCTAAAATCATTTTTCGGACTTGTCGTCGAGTCATCGCTACGACTCGCAGCATTCCGATTTCGCGAGTTTGCTCCAAAATATTCATGGCTAAAGTATTGATCAATCCAAATGCAGCAACAACGGATCCGATAGCCAAAACGACCCACAGTCCTCCTACCATTCCATTGGTGGTTTCTCTTACGAAACCGAGCAGGTCGAGGTTGGATTGAAACATCATGCCGGTCTCATCACACAACTTGTGAAGTTGTTGTTCGACGACAGCCTGTTCTTTTATTTTTGCTTTAATAACGATTACATCGGTACCATCAACATCCAAAAGCTTTTTCGCGATCGAAGCCTCGAGGTAGATCGTTAAACCTCCGGCAATATACTCGTTCGTGACACCAACCACACGAAGCGTAGTAGCCCCTTCCTTGGTTTCGAGAGGCAACGTGTCACCAACATGGATATTCAGGCGTTGTGAGAGGACAGATCCCAGAACCACTTCGCCACGATGGATTCCTGCCATCACTTCAATTTCATGTCCCTCAATGAGGTCGAAGTACTCTTGCGATTTCGAATTAAACTTGCGAACCACAACGACCACTGAGTTTTCATCGCTGCGTGCACGCACAAAACGAAGCGAGTCAACGAGCTCCACTCCTTGCATGGCTGCCACTTTCTCTGTCAATCCGTCTGGCATGTCGGCAGCCTGACCGCTATTCATATCCGGCATCGCAGCCCGAATAAAGAAGTCGCCCTTCACGGCACGCGAGTACCAACCCTCGATGTTCCGAACGTTGTCCAAAATCGTGCTCGCCAATCCCAGCCCACCTCCCATGGCGATAAAGATGATGCCGATGGTAAGCGAAGAACGTCCACGATGTCGCAGGATTTGACGACGAGCAAGCATGCCCTCGGTTTTAAAGAAGAAGCGGAAGAGTCTTTCCACGAAAAGTGTCAAATCACCAATCACAGCGGGTATCAGAAAGATTGCACCGAAAGTCAGGGGAATCAGGGCTGGAACCGAATGCTTGATGTGAATTACGCCGATCAAGGCTAGAGTTTGAATTGACAATCCGACCAAGAGTAGCAGGCTGCCCAATTGCAGGAAAATCGTTCGATTGGTAGCAAACTCACCTTTTGCAACCACACGCATCGCTTCCGACGGAGACAGCCGAGAGGCAAATAGAGCAGGAAGAAAGGCACCAACGAGCGAAACAGTAACTCCGCAGGTGCCCGCGAGCAAATAAGGCCAAATGGAAAATGGACTTGCAGGGATTTCGATCTGCAAGAACTTGGCGTACGACATCCGGAATGCGGTCGCACCAAAAGGGCCAATGATGCAGCCCAATAATGTCCCGACCACTCCGAGCCACATCCCCTCGCGAACGATCATCAACAGCACCTGCCTGCGAGTGGTGCCCATTGCTCGCAGTATGCCGATGGTCCTACGCCTCTCACCAACATTCATCTGAAACGTGTTGTAGATGATCAAGACGGAAAGGATCAAAACAAAGACCATGGCAACAAGCAATCCTAACTGCGGACCAGCAAGACTTTCCTTGGTTACCTGGCTACGCAATTGAGGCTGCGCAACTCGCAATTCTTCGGACAGCATCTCTCTGATGGTCTCCGTCATTTTCTCCAAATTGGCATTCTTATCGAGGACAATTTGGATGGCATCCAGCTTGCCATTTGCGCGAGACCAACGCTGTACTGTTGCAAGGTGAGCGACGATCAAGCCGGATTGGATCCCCGCACTCGCATTGCTCGGCTTGATTAGTCCGACCACCTTTCCTGTCTGAACGTAACTTCGTGTCAAAAAGCGCACTTCGCTTCCAAGCGTGACGTGCGCTGAGCGAGCGAACCCCTCATCCATCAGCACTGCGTTTGAATCCGAATCAGAATGGTCCAGATTCTCTCCCGAAACCAATTTGTAGCCTCGAACTTGTTGATCTAATTCCGGCACAACTCCCAGTAACTGAACTCGGTATCGAACAGGTTTTTTGATCTCGGACTCAGAGCCTACTGGCGCTTTGTTGGGATCTGGCTCAGGTTCAGCCCCTAATGTCATATTGGAATAGCGTCGCAGAACAGGCGAAGCGACCGCAACACCCGACAATTTCGCTATTGGTTCAAGTGGCTTGCCATCAAAGGACGCTCCACCCGCCCCTTCGATTTCCAACGCAGCATTTCCAGACACCGCGCGCACCAAAGCGATTTGAGCAAGCTGTGCGGATTCAGAGGCCAAGTAGGTTGCCACAATTGCAGCAACTCCTCCAACAATGCTTAGCAACGTCAGAAAACTGCGCGCCGGCCTACTTCGGATTTCCCGAATCGAGAGTCTTCGAAGTGGCATTAGCGATTCCCCTCCGAGAGAATCGCGGAATCGCTTGCAAGGGGCGTATCGATTTTGGGAAACGTTCCTGAACCCATATTGAATGCTTGCGAATTCGTTTCAAATTCGGCTTGAGGAATGTCTCGCTCAATGTTTCCATCTCGAAACATCAGCAGTCGAAAGGCCGATTTAGCAACGTTGGCGTCGTGCGTCACCATGATGATGGTCTGCTTCGATTCCGAAGCGAGATCGCGAAGGAGTTGAGTCACACGACCACTTTGCCGCGAGTCCAAATTTCCAGTTGGCTCATCGGCCAATAAGATCGCCGGCTTAATCGCAATCGCGCGAGCCACGGCAACCCGTTGCTGTTCGCCTCCGGAAAGCTTGGCTGGAATGTGATCGGCTCGGTGAAGCAGTTCGACTCGCTCCAAAGCTTCCAGTGCTCGTTTTTTGGCGGTTTTTCGATCGATCCCATCTAATTCGAGCGGGAGGGCGACGTTTTCGACTGCTGTTAAGGTCGGAATCAGATTGAAGGCTTGGAAAACAAACCCAATTTTTTGCCGTCTAAGGATGGTACGTTGGTCATCGCTCAGATTGGCAATGTCTACCCCATCCAAAATCACCTGACCACTTGTAGGGGGTTCAATTCCCCCGATGATACTCATGAGAGTACTTTTGCCAGAGCCTGATGGCCCCATTACCGCAACGAATTCGCCGCTTTCAATGGTTAGATCCACCCCACGCAAGACTTCGATGGCCACGTCGCCGGTACCGAACTGCTTGAATAGTTTGCGAGTCGTAATAATCGGCATTAGGGATTTTCGATAAAATGATCTTGGGACGAGAGGGCTGGATTATAAACCAAGCATCCATAGCAGGCAGCCCTACCCCCACTTGGTGGATGGATTGTTAACGTTTTCTACAAGGAGGAGTGAAAAGCGTGCGAATTTTAATCACGGGCGCAAATGGCCTGTTGGGTAACAACATCGCTCGTCTTGCGCAAGATAGAGGTTTGAGCATCGCTAGCATCTCTAGGTCAGATGGGGCTAACCGGGCGTTTAGAGGAATGGATATTGAAGTTTTCCCGGTCAATCTCGTTGACCGAAGGAGATTGGCGACAGTATTTGAAAACCAATTTGACGTCGTGATTCATTGCGCCGCCAGCATTCACATCGGTTGGAAATTTGTTGAACAGGGAATGCAGGTGAACCGCGATGGCACCCAATATCTCCTGGAGGAGGCCGGGAAACGAGGGATCAAGTTCATTCATGTCTCCACGGTGAACACTCTACCGGTTGGGACCAGGGACTTGATTGTCGACGAAGAAACCAAAGGCGGCGGCCAAATTTTGTGCAACTACGTCGTTACCAAAATGGCTGCCGAACGCTTGGCGGTGGCAGCGGCTGCGGCTGGGCAAGATGTCGTCATCGTACACCCAGGTTTTATGGTCGGCCCCTGGGACTGGAAGCCCAGTAGCGGTCGCATGCTCCAAGCTCTGCAAGGCTTCGCGCCCGTTTCCCCCTCCGGTGGATGCACCGTTTGCGACCCTCGCGACGTCGCCGAAGCAATTCTCAACGCTATCGACCGAGGGGTATCAGGTCGTCATTACATTCTCGGCGGTGAAAATATGATGTACCTAGACCTTTGGCGTCGGATTTGCGAAGCCCTCGGCAAAAAAGGACCTCTGACCTACATGCGATCTCCAGGGAGAATACTTGCCGGAACGATTGGTGATGTCATCAGCCGGTTTACCAAGCAAGAACTGGATATCAACTCCGCTGCCATTCGCATCTCGTCTCAGATTCAGTGGTTCAGCAGCCAGCGAGCGATCACCGAACTTGGTTATAAGCCGCGGCCAGCCATCGATTCCATTCGGGATGCAGTTGCATGGCTGCGTGAAAACAATCTTCTCAAGGTACCGGTCCATGGGTAGCTTGATAAAGCGACTGCGGATCGGTTTGCATCGAAACTTGATTCGATTTGGAATCGACGTCCGAAAAACTCGCCCCGATCGGAAACTACTTGAACAGGTTGTCTTTCCCGAAATTTTGCGTACGCCCCAATACCAGCACATTCTTTTCGTAGGGTGCGCTTGGTACACGCTTCACTATCCCCAACTTTTCCATGGTCGCGATTTCGTCACGATGGAGATTCATCCTGATGAAGCGGAATATGGAGCTGCGAACCATATTATCGATAGTTGCGAAAACATAGCCAACCACTTCCAACCCAACACATTGGACGCGGTGGTATTCAACGGCGTCTATGGCTTCGGTTTAAACGAACTCGAGGCTATCAACAAGACACTTGCGGCTATCCATCAATCGCTTCGCGATCATGCCTTGTTTGTGTTCGGTTGGAATGACACACCAGAGACGGCACCATACCGATTCGAAGAACTAACGGGGCTCAATGCATTTGCTCCCTACGTATTCCCGCCAATCAACACATCGATTCACGAATCCGACACCAAGAACCGACATCGCTTTCATTTTTATCGTAAGGAAATTTCATGACTATCAATCCATCGGATGCCTTAGAACGCGCGATCGTGTTGGCCGTTAAATCGCACCACGGCCAACGTGACAAGGCTGGACAACCTTATATCTTGCACGTTCTGAGAGTCATGCACGCGGTCAGTGATCCGATCGCAAAGCAAGCGGCGGTTCTCCACGATTACATCGAAGACGTTGGTGGAACCGTTGCGGAATTGACTCGCCATGAAATTAGCGAGCCAGCCATTCAAGCCATTGCACGGCTCAGTAAACCGGATCACGTGAGCTATTGCGAATACATTATCAGCCTCAGCTCAGACCCGATCGCGGTTCAAGTCAAGATGGCAGATCTAGAAGACAACTATCGAATCGGCAGGGTCGCATATCGCTCCGGTCACGAAGCAGACGATGCGAAACGGATTCAAAAGTACGCGCTGACTTACCAATTCTTATCAAAAGCAATCCGCGTCGAAGAATACCGAAAACGAATGGTTGGACTCGAATAATCAAGAACGTCGATAAAACGCCTTGGTAAATGGGAGGGCGAGGCTCCTGCCGAGCCAACGGTGCAAAGGTTCGGCAGGAGCCTCACCCTCCCGAGCAATGAATGACTCAGGTAAACTCTTTGGAAACATGTTTACAGGGGTGGGGCGAGGCTCCTGCCGAGCCATTTACGCAAAAAGCTCGGCAGGAGCCTCGCACTCCCG